>JBCBVM010000018.1:0-70246 GCA_039817645.1 Pseudomonadota bacterium
CCAATCGACGCAAATGGTCGGCCAGATTGCCCGCGCGCGCGTCAAGCCACAGCCATCCATCCCCCACGGGCGCATTGTCCTTGCCGACCAACCAGGTTCCAAGACCGTCGATGTCCCGCTCTGCATCGACAGCTCGGTCCCCGGCGCCCTGCAAACCGGGTTGGAAATGGCCGAGGGCCGCCCCCTCCTCAACTCCGTCACCGGAGAGGAGGAGCGGCTGGAGATCGTCTTGCCCTTGGTCAAGAAGTACAACGTGCCCGTGGTCGCCATCTCCAACGATGACACAGGCATCAGCGAAGACCCCGACATTCGCTTTGCCGTTGCCAGAAAGATCGTGGAGCGGGCGGCGGATTTTGGCATCCCGGCCCATGACATCGTGGTGGACCCCCTGGTCATGCCCATCGGCGCCATGGCCACCGCGGGCGCGCAGGTTTTCACCCTCGTGCGGCGCTTACGCGACGAACTGGGCGTGAATACAACGTGCGGGGCCTCGAACATCAGCTTTGGCTTGCCCAACCGCCATGGCATCAACGGCGCGTTTTTGCCCATGGCCATCGGCGCGGGCATGACCTCTGCCATCATGAACCCCATCCGCGCCCAAGAGATGGAGGCGATCCGCGCCGCCGACATGCTCATGAACCATGACGCCAATGGCGGGAAATGGATCGGGTTCTCCAAGGTCGCGGCGGCGGTGGCGGACGGCACGCCCTTCCCCGATGCGGCCCGGGCCGCCCAAGCCGCGGGGGGCGGGCGCGGTGGGCGCCGCGGTGGGCGCAGGCGGGCTTAATCCAATGTTAAACATGGCGCGGCAAAACACAGGGCATGGCGCGACCGCTTTCTCCCTCCAACGACGACTGGCTCCGCCAGATCTTCTCCGCCAAAGCCGCGCAGACGGGCGGCGTGGTCCGGCGGGCGCGGGCCGATGTGATCCGCAAGATTGGGCTGCACCGGTTCGAATTGGAAGTGCGCAGGCGCGGGTTCCACTTGGTGGAGGCAAGCGATCAGTTCATCATCATCTGCCGCCCCGGCCCCATCCGTGTCCTGGTGTAACACCTGCACAGAATAGTCTTCTCGAAGACTATTCCGGTCCAAAATCGTTCAAGAACGATTTTCCTCCGCGGCACAGGGCCAGCCATGTCTGATCCGACGGTGATCTTTATGCCGTCCGGCAAACGCGGCCAATTCCCGGCGGGCACCCCCGTGCTCACGGCGGCACGGCAGTTGGGCGTCGACTTGGACTCGGTCTGCGGCGGGCGCGGCATCTGCTCCAAATGCCAGGTGCAACCGGGCGACGGCAGCTTTGCCAAACACGGGCTCACGGTTGCGCGCGACGCCCTGTCCCCGTTCAACGCCGTCGAGGCGCGCTATGACGACAAACGCGGCCTAAAGCCGGGCCGCCGCCTCGGCTGCCAAGCCACGGTCCAAGGGGACGTCGTCATCGACGTCCCCCCCGAAAGCCAGGTCCACAAGCAGGTCGTCCGCAAAGCCGCCACTGCCCGCCACATCACCCTGGACCCGGTCACGCGCCTTCATTTCGTCCAGGTGGAGGCGCCGGACATGGACGCCCCCTCCGGCGATGCGGAGCGATTGCACCAGGCCCTTTCCGCCCAATGGGGCCTTTCGGGCCTGTCCCTTCCGCTGCCGATCCTCACCGGCCTCCAGCCCGTTCTGCGCGCGGGCAAATGGGCCGTCACCGTCGCCGTCAACCATGACACGCACCAGGTCGTCGCCCTATACCCCGGCCTGCGCGAGGCGCCGTTGCTGGGCCTGGCCGTCGACCTCGGCTCCACCACCATAGCGGCTCATCTGTGCGACTTGGCCAGCGGTGAGGTCCTCGTGTCCGACGGTCGCATGAACCCCCAAATCCGCTCTGGCGAAGACCTGATGAGCCGGGTCAGCTACGGCATGATGAACCCCGGCGGCGCCGCCGAGATGACCCGCGATGTCCAGGCCAGCTTGTGCGACTTGGCCACGGACCTTGCCGCGCAGGCGGGACAGCCCGCCACGGACATCGTCGAAGCGGTCATCGTCTGCAACCCGGTCATGCACCACCTGTTGCTGGGCATCGACCCGGTGGAGTTGGGCCAATCCCCCTTTGCCCTCGCCACCTCCGACGCCGTCTCCCTGCCCCTGCGCGATTTGGGCCTCGGCGGGTTGGCCCCGAACGCCCAGGGCTACATCTTGCCCTGCATCGCGGGCCACGTGGGCGCCGATGCCGCCGCCGTCGCCCTGTCCGAGGCGCCGGACCAATCCGACGACCTGACTTTGGTGGTGGATGTGGGCACCAATGCGGAAATCCTTCTGGGCAATCGCGACGGTGTCCTCGCCTGCTCCTCCCCCACCGGCCCCGCGTTTGAGGGCGCACAGATCAGTGCCGGGCAACGCGCCGCCCCCGGCGCCATCGAGCGGGTGGAGATCGACCCCGTCACCAAGACCCCCCGCTTCCGCGTCATCGGCTCCGACATCTGGTCGGACGCGCCGGGCTTTGACGCGGCCATCCAGGGCACGGGCGTCACCGGCATCTGCGGGTCCGGCATCATCGAAGCCGTGGCCGAGATGCGCTTGGCCGGTCTGCTGGATGCGGGCGGCTTGATCGGATCGGCGGCGCAAACCGGGTCCGCGCGCTGCATCCCCGAGGGGCGGACCCATGCCTATCTGCTGTGGGACGACGGCACCCGGCAGATCTGCGTGACCCAGGGCGACATCCGCGCGATCCAACTGGCGAAGTCCGCGCTTTATGCCGGTGCGCGATTGCTGATGGACGAGGCAGGTGTGGACCATGTGGACCGGGTCACCCTGGCCGGGGCCTTCGGCGCCCATATCTCTCCGCGCCACGCCATGGTGCTGGGCATGATCCCCGATGCGCCGCTCGACAAGGTCACCTCGGCGGGCAACGCCGCCGGCCATGGTGCGCGCATGGCCCTGTGTTCCGGCGCCGAACGGCGGCGGATCGAAGGGCTGGTGGGCCGCATCACCAAGATCGAAACCGCCATCGCGCCGCGCTTTCAGGAACATTTCGTGGCCGCCAACGCCATCCCCCACGCCAGCGACGGCTTCCCCCACCTGTCCAAGACAGTGACCCTGCCCGACGTTACTTTCAACATCAGCACCAGCAAACGCCGCCGCAGGCGGTAGCGCGGCCCAATGCGCCACTCCCGCATTGTGCCCTGGCCTGCGCGGCGGTAGGTCCCGGCCATGTCGGACCCGATCCATATCCTGCGCCCCTCCGCCCCGCGCCGCCTGTTCGGACTGGGCGTCCAGCTTTTGTTGGGCGGGCTGCTGATCTATATCGGCGTGGCCTATCCGCCGGCCCATGCGGGGTGGCAAGTGTTCCTCTGCGCGTTTGGCGTGGTGGCCCTGGTGATGGCACAGCGCGGCTGGCGCGGCTCCGCCCAGGGGTTGGTGTTGGACGACCGCGGCCTCCACCAGGAAGACGGCACCGCCATCGCCCCCCTCGACCAGATCGCGTCCGTGGACCGGGCCCTCTTTTCCTTCAAGCCGTCCAACGGGTTCCTGATCCGCCTAAAGGCCCCCCTGGGCCGGGCCTGGGTGCCCGGCATGTGGTGGCGCGTGGGCCGCCGCGTGGGGATCGGCGGCGTGACCGGTGGCGCCGAGACCAAGATCGTGGCCGACGCGCTCAGCATGATGGTGGCCCAGCGGGACGGCACCGACGATCCGGATGCGCGCGACGCCTAAAGCATTCCGCCATGAACTTGAGACATATCCGGCAGCTTTGACGTCGTTCCAGCAGTCTTGAGGGGAAGACAGGTCGCAGATCTCTGCGACAGCATCGAACATATCGGCAAAAATGCGTGCGCCGATCCATCTGGGATGGGGTTTGAGCTTGGAGAAAGCCATCTCGATAGGGTTACGGTCCGGGCTGTGTGGTGGCCGGAAGAGGAACCCGCACCCGGCACCCGGCATCGCGTTGGCAGCGGCAGCGTTCTTATGTGTGGCGAGGCTATCCGGAATGACGACGGTTCCCGGCACCGGTTCAGGGATCCGCCCTTGCCCGACATAAGCCGCGAACGCGGGACCGTCCATTGCGCCCTTGATGACCCATGGCGCGATCATGGCATCGGCGGTGGGTCCCGCTATGAATGTCTGTGTCCCCCACGGCCCGACCGGTGCATCCATAGCCAGACGACCCGGAAAGGCCGCCCATCCGCGCAATCGTGCCAGCTTTGTCTTCGCCGAAGTTTCGTCAATGAAGACAACATTTTCGGGCTGCGCTGACACCGCTGGGATACGATGCCTGAACCCATCCTCGCGCTGTTGCCTTACTTTGGCTCGGCGGCGTTCGGGAGCAACCAGCGACTTTTTTTCTAACCGAGCGTGCGAAGAAACTTACCCATCGCGTTTGGGTGGGCCCGGACGCCGGTCGCACCACGCAGGGCAGGCGCCAGGTCAAGCATCGCGATGTCGCCGTCTTGCGCAGTAATCTCCGCAAAGACGGACCGGTGCAGATCACGCTTGCCTTGGCCTTTGGGGCGAATTTGGCAGGGGCTGCACTGGCCCGCCCAGTCCGTCGGATCGACAGATCCGAACGCGCTCCAACGGCCCGTGAAAGCTTCGGGCGCAACGCGGCCGCGCGACCGCTTAACCCTTCTTAGTCAACTTCTGAAACCGCATCCGAAGCGCATCTGGCAAAGGTGACGACGTGCTCCCTCCTCCCGAACAGGATGAATCCCAGATCACGTCACGAAGGAATCCCAGCGATCCAAGGTTTCGGCGCGACCCCTAGCACGCAGCCGACGCCATGTCCGACAGCGACGCCCCCGTGGACAGCATGTCCGCGTCCAACACCACCTCGATCACAGACAACGCCCCCGCCGCCCGCGCCGCGCGCAGGGCTGGGGCGAAATCCGCCTGGGCCGTCACGCGCCAGCCATGCCCGCCATAGGCCCGCGCCAGCGCGACGAAATCCGGGTTGGCCAGGTCCGTGCCCGACACGCGCCCGGGGTACTGCCTCTCTTGATGCATGCGGATGGTGCCATACCGCCCGTTATTGGCGATGATGATGATGGGATGCGCGCCATGTTGGACCGCAGTCGACAGCTCGTTGCAGGTCATCTGAAAGCACCCGTCCCCCGCCAGGCACACCACGGTGCGACCCGGATGCTCCAACGATGCCGCGATGGACGCGGGCACCCCATACCCCATGGAGCCGGAGGTGGGCGCAAGCTGCGTGCCGAACCGCCGCCAGCGAAAGTAGCGGTGCAGAAACGCGGCATAATTGCCCGCCCCATTGGTGATGATCGCATCGTCGGGCAAAACCGCGTCCAGATGCGCGATCACCTGTTCAAGCTTGACCGCCCCCGGGGTGTCTTGCGGCGCGGTCCAGTCCAGATAGGCCGCCCGCGCCTGCGCCGTCTGGGCGTGCCATCCCGGCAGGGGCGCGTCGGACGCGGCCAAGGCCTGCACCACATCCGCCGCAGGGGCCACAACCGGAATGGCCGCGGGCCAAACGCGGTTCAACTCCGCGGGGTCCGGGTGCACATGGATCAGGGGCGGCTGATCCTGGACGGGGTCCAATACGGTGTAGCCGCCGGTGGCGATATCCCCCAACCGCGTGCCCAGGGCCAGGATCAGATCCGCGCGTTTCAAATGGGCCATCAACTTGGGGTTGGGCCCCACATTCAAGTCCCCCACATAGCTGGCAGAGGCATTGTCGATATAGTCCTGCCGCCGGAACGCGGCGGCCACGGGCAGGCCGTGCCGCTCCGCCCAGGCGGCCAACGCGTCCGCCGCGGCTTGCGACCACCCGCTCCCGCCCACCACAACCAACGGGTCTTGGGCCAGGCGCAGCGGCTCAAGGATAGTCGCGGTCAGGTCCTGCGGCACCCCTGGTGTCGGCACGGACACCACCGGCCGGTCCGGCACCTCGGCAAAGGCCGAAAGCATGTCTTCCGGCAGGGCCAGCACGACCGGCCCAGGTCGGCCCGATTGCGCGACGGAAAAGGCACGGGCGATATATTCCGGCAACCGCTCCACCTGGTCCACCTCGGCCACCCATTTCACCAATCCGCCAAACAGGGCGCGGTAATCCACCTCCTGAAATGCCTCCCGGTCCCGGTGGGCACGGGCGATCTGCCCCACGAAACAGACCATCGGCGTGGAATCCTGCCGCGCCACATGCAGACCCGCACTGGCATTGGTCGCCCCCGGTCCTCGGGTCACGAACAGAACACCCGGCTGCCCGGTCAGCTTGGCCGTGGCCTCCGCCATCATGGCCGCGCCCCCCTCCTGCCGACAAACGATATTGGCGATCCCGCTGTCGTACAGGCCGTCCAGGGCCGCCAGAAAGCTTTCTCCGGGCACAGAGAACACCCGCCGAACCCCCTGGATCGCCAACTGATCCGCAAGGATTTTCCCGCCATGTCTGGTCACGCCCGCGTTCTCCCTTATCATTCGAGGGAACTCAAAACGCGAAAGGTGCCCCATGTCCACACTTCTGGGTCTCTGCGGCTCGCTCCGGGCGGCCTCCCTCAACCGGAAACTGATGCGAGAGGCCGCGCGCCTCTATGGGGGCCCCTTCGAGGAGGGGAACCTGCGCTTTCCCCTCTATGATGGCGACCTGGAGGAGGCGGAGGGCATCCCCGCCGAGGTGCAGGCCCTAGCCGACCAGATCAAGGCCGCCCCTGCCGTGCTGGTGGCGACGCCGGAATACAACAAGGGCATCTCTGGCGTGTTGAAGAACGCGCTGGATTGGGTCAGCCGCACCCAGGGCGCTCCCTGGGATCAAAAGCCGGTGGCGATCCTGTCGGCAACGGCGGGCCGCGCCGGGGGCGAGCGGGCGCAATACGCCCTGCGCCTGTCCCTGCACCCGTTCCGCGCGGATGTCCTGCAAGGGCCCGAGGTCCTGGTGGGCGCCGCCCAAGGGGAATTTGACGAGGATGGACGCCTTCAAAACGCGCGCAACCTATCGGACCTGGAAACCCTGATGGGGATGCTGCGCGCCAAGGCCACCGCCGACAGCGGTTTTCGCTAAACCTGAAATAGGTTTGGCGAAAAACGTCTCAACAAGGCATTGATGTTGCTGCGTTTCGCAAAAATCTGGTGCCTCAGGTTTTTCGCGAAACGCTTTAGGCCCCGCTAGACCTGTTTGGCAATCTCCAACAGGTTGCCATCGGGGTCGCGCAGGTACACCGACAGGATCGGCCCCGTGGCGCCCGTGCGCGGCACGGGGCCTTCCAGGACCTCGACGCCCAATCCGGTCAGATGGTCGATCCACGCCTGCGGCGGCGCCTCCGACAGAAAGCACAAATCCGCGGTGCCCGGTTTCGGGTGGGCGGCATGGGGCGCGAACGGCGCGTCCGCCGGGTGCAGGTTGATCTTCTGCGCCCCGAAGCTCAGGGCCAGGCGCAGGCTGCCATCGGTGGCCGTGAACGCCTGGGTTTGGGTGCCCAAGGTCCGGCCGTACCAGGCGGCACTCGCCTCCGGGTCGGCAACCGTCAGGACCAAATGGTCCAGCCCCGTGACCTGCATCTTACATCCCTGCCGCCACCACCGCATCGGCCAATTGCGGGATCGTCCGGTGGTTCAGGCCCGCGATGTTCATGCGGCTGTCGCCCACCATGTAGATGCCGTGATCCTTCCGGATAACCTCCACCTGCGCCGGCGTGGCCCCCAGCAAAGAAAACATGCCGCGATGGGCCCCAAGGAAGCCGAACCGGTCGGACCCGGTGCGGTCCCGCAGCGCGGTCGCCAAAGCCTCTCGTAGGTGCAGCATGCCGGTGCGCACATCTTCCAACTCCGCCTCCCAATCGGCGCGCAAGGCCGCGTCGGTCAAGATCGTCGAGACGACGCGCGCCCCATGGTCCGGCGGGAAGCTGAAGTTCAACCGGTTGAGCGCCGCCATGGCCCCTTGGGTCACGTTCACCTGCTCTGCCCGTGCAGCCAAGGCGATCAACACGCCGGTCCGTTCCCGATAGATGCCGAAATTCTTCGAACAGGACGCCGCGATCATCGCCTCTGGCACGGTGTCCACGATCAGGCGCAGGCCCGCCGCGTCCGCCTCCAACCCGTCGCCAAAGCCCTGGTAGGCAATGTCGATGAACGGCACCGCACCCTTGGCCACCAACAGGTCGGCCACGTCTTTCCACTGCGCCAGCGTCAGATTGGCGCCTGTGGGATTGTGACAGCACCCATGGAGGAGGACGGCATCGCCCGCACGAACCTCCGCCAAATCCTCCATCATGCCCGTCCCGTCGACGCCGCCACTTTGGGCGTCGAAATAGCGATACGGCAGCGATTGCAGACCCAGATACGACACTATGGCCGGGTGGTTCGGCCATGTGGGCGTCGACAGCCAGACCCGCGCGTCGGGCGTGGCAAGGCGGATCAGCTCCAACCCCTGCCGGATGGCCCCCGTTCCGCCGGGTGTGGCCACGGCGGCCAATCGGTCCTTGGGCGCGTCCGGCCCCAACAGCAGATCAGTCATCGCGCCGGAAAACGCGGGGTCCCCCGCCAAGCCGGTGTAGACCTTGGTGTCCTGTTCTTCGACCAAGCGCCGTTCGGCGGCCTTGACGGCGCGCATGACCGGGGTCTGGCCGGTGGCGTCCTTGTAGACGCCCACGCCCAGGTCGACTTTGTCCGCACGCGGGTCAGCGCGGTAAGCGGCCATGAGGGCCAGGATCTTGTCAGGGGCTTGGGGGTGCAGGGCGTTGAACATCAGGCCTCTCCGGTTGCGATTTTCAAGTCGGGATACATGCCCCATTCTGCCCACGACCCGTCATAAAGGCTGTGATCCCCATGCCCCAAACGCGCCAGGGCCAAGTTCAGGATGGCCGCCGTCACGCCCGACCCGCAGGACGTGATAACGGGCTGTGACAGGGTCACGCCCGCCCCCTCGAACACGTCGCGCAGGGCGTCGGCGTCTTTCATGGTCCCCGCTTCGGTCAAAAGGTCGCCATAGGGCACGTTGCGCGCGCCGGGAATGTGACCCGCGCGCAGGCCGGGGCGCGGCTCCTCCACCTCGCCGCGAAAGCGGGGGGCGGCGCGGGCATCGACGATCTGCGCCCGGCCAAGTTTGGCCATCTGCGCCACTTCGGTCACATCGCGCAGAAGCTCGGGCCGGGGGGTGACGGTCATGTGCCGATCTTTGATCTGTGGCGGGGCGGCGGTCACCGGGCGCCCTTCGGCCCGCCATTTGGGCAAGCCGCCATCCAGCACCGCAGCCGTCTGGCCGAACACCCGGAACAGCCACCAAAGCCGTGCCGCCGAGAACAGCCCGGCGCCGTCATAGATGACGACCGTGTGCCCGTCGCCCACGCCCAAGCGGCGCATGCGGGACATGAACTTCTCCAACGGGGGGGCCATGTGCGGCAAGGCGGAACGCCCGTCGCTGACATCGTCCAGCGCCACAAAGCGCGCGCCGGGGATATGGGCCGCGCCATATTCCTCGAACGGGTCCCGCCCAGCGTCGGGCAAATACCAAGACGCGTCCAACAGGCGCAGGTCCGGTGAGGTCAGCCGCGCCGCCAACCATTCGGTGGAGACCAGCGTTTCTGGGTCGTCTGTCGCCATGATCGGGTTCCCTTTATCCCCAGACGCGGCATAGACCTTTGGCGCAGGGGGCGCAATTCTTCGACAAGGGGAATGGCCGGGGAAAATGCGGTCTTTCCCCGCGGGGAAATCACGGTTTTTCTTCTATTCTACATAGGCTTACAGAGATTTTAACCTTTTAACGCAGACCAGACCGCCCGCCCCCACCCGTCAGGGACGGGTCATGCCGGACCGTGACGCCCGGCTGCAAGACGCCATCGGGTGGCCATATCTGGTGGGTGCAAATGGCCCGACCACAAGCCGCGGCGGTGCTGTGATTTGCCCCAAGAAACCCCCTTGCCATGGCCCCCCACGCTGTCTAAACGGCGGCCTTCAACCCGGGCCGGACACCCTTGGAGGCTGGCCCCCAAAGATAGACTGGAGAATTAACATGGCTGGTGAGATTCCAGATCTCGTGGCTCATGCCCGGACGGGGACAGGCAAGGGGGCCGCTCGTCAATCACGCCGCAATGGGATGGTGCCTGGCGTCGTCTATGGCGGCGGTGAAGACCCACAACCCATTGAAATCCCGTTTAACGAGCTGCTGAAAAAGCTGCGCGAAGGGCGCTTCCTTGCCCGCCTTTGGAACCTGAAGGTCGAAGGGCAAGACGACGTGCGCGTGATCTGCCGCGACGTGCAGCGCGATGTGGTCAAGGATTTGCCCACCCATTTGGACCTGATGCGCCTGCGCCGCACGTCCAAGGTGAACCTGTTCATCCCCGTTGTGGTGGAAGGGGAAGACGTGTCGCCGGGTCTGAAGAAAGGCGGCGTGTTGAACATGGTCCGCCCCGAGGTGGAACTGCGCGTGACGGCTGGCGACATCCCCGAGTCGATCTCGGTGGATGTGAGCACCCTGGAAGTGGGCGACACGATCACGATCGCGTCGGTGACCCTGCCCGCCGGTGCGAAGCCGACGATCGACCGGGATTTCGTGATCGCCAACATCTCGGCCCCGTCGGGCCTCCGCTCGGCCGGATCGGATGATGACGAGGACGAGGACACCGGGGCCGAGGCAGCAGACGCGCCCGCAGAAGACTAATCGATCCGCAGAGATCGGGTTTGGGCGTCCCGTTTGGGGCGCCCTTTTTCGTGGCGTGTCACAGCCGAATGACCTGCCCCCCCGCGGCGCGGGCATCGTCTTCGTCATGGGTGACCAGAAGCGCGGGGATGGCGGCGTCGCGGACGCGGTCGAAGACCAAGCTGCGCATTCGGTCGCGCAGATTGGCGTCGAGTTTGGAGAACGGCTCATCCAGTAGGACCGCCGCCGGGCCGGCCAACAGAACGCGCATCAGTGCGACGCGCGCGGCCTGTCCACCAGACAGCGACGCGGGGTCACGGGGGCCGAACCCGTCCAAGTCCACATCGGCGAGGGCGGCGTCGACCATGGCGCGTCGCTTGGCCCGGGGGACGGTGCGGGGCAGACCGAAGGCCAGGTTCGTGGCCACGTCCAAATGCGGGAACAGAAGCGGGTCCTGGTACAGGATGCTGATGCGCCGTTTGTCCGTGGGCAGGGTCAAGATGTCATGCCCGTCAAGCCGAACCGCCCCGGTCGCGGCGAAGGCCGGGGGCAGATCCCCCATGACGTAGGACAAAAGCGTGGATTTGCCGGACCCGCTGGGCCCCATGAGGGTCAACACGTCGCCCGGCGCGATCTTTGCGTCAAGCGCCAGAAGCGGAGTTGCGTCCTTGGACAGGCGGACGTCTTGCAGGCGCAGGCCCCTATCCATGGCGAAGGCCCCGGCGGTTGCGATACACCAAGGCTGGCAGCAGAAGGGCCGCGGCGAAGGGCAACAGCGCGGCCAAAGTCTGCCCCAGGCCCCAAACGCCGATGGCGCGGCGGTCGCCCCCTGCGGCCAGGGCCACCGCCTCGGTCGCCAATGTGGAAACGCGGCCCCCGCCCAGCAGAAGCGTGGGCAGGTATTGCCCCACCGACACCGCGACCCCCACGGCAGCGGCGGTCAGCGCAGGCGCCAGCAACATGGGCAAGCGGAGGCGCCACAGGGTGCGGTCGGGGGACGCGCCCAGCCCTGCGGAGACTTTGGCGTAACGCGTGTCCCAGGCCCGGAACGGGCCGGAGAGCGACAGGAAGACATAGGGCACCACAAAGATCACATGGCCCAGGATCACCAGGGTCAGGCCGGGGCCCGCGCCCGCCCAGACCGGCAGGAATTGCAGGCCCGGCAAGAAGGCCACTTGGGGGATCAACAGGGGCAGGTAAAGCAGCCAAAGCGCGCGTTGGCCGGTGGTCAGGCCGAAGCGGTGCTCGGCCTCCAGACAGCCGATCACCAGGATCAGGGCGACCAAGGTGGCCACGCCCGCGATCAGCAGGGTGTCGCCCGCCACCGACAGCATTTCGGGGCCAAAGCGGGTCCAGGCCCGCAGGCTTGGGGCCTCCGGCAGAAGGGCGGGGAATTGCCAGCGGGCGGCCAAGGACCAGACGGCCAGGGCAGCGATGCCCGCAAGGACGGCGGTGGCGGAGAGGATGGCGAATGTCAGGCCCAGGGCCCGGCTGAGCCGTTCGGGCAGGCCAAGACCCGACCAGATCCAGCGGCGGCCCAGGCGGGCGGCACCCCTTTCGGCCCAGGTCCACAGGAAAAGAACGGCGATGACGGCGCCCATCTGCACCAAGGCGCCTGCCGCCGCCGTGGCACGCAGGGCCAAGTCCGGGTCCATCATCCAGCGGGTGACCTGAACGGACAGGGTGGGCGGCGTGTTGGGGCCAAGGATGGTTGCCACGTCCACATTGGTCATGCCGTAGACCAGCACCACCATGACCGGCAGGCGCACCTGGGTATAGATGCTGGGGAAGACCGCCTTCAGCCACCCCGCGACCCGCCCCGCGCCCAAGGATTGCGCCACACGCAGGCACGCGGGGGCCTGGGTTTGGGGCAAGCTGGCCAGCATCATCAGCAGAAGGAACGGCAGTTCTTTGGCAATCAACCCCGCCGTCAGCGACAGGCCCCAGGGGTCCTGGAGGATCAACAGGTCCGGCGGCACGTCCCAGCCCAGGGCCAAGGCAGGCACGCGCAGGACCCAGCCCGACGGCGCGATCAGGAACGCCAGACCCAGGGCCGCCGCCGCGTGGGGCACGGCCAGCAAAGGGGACAGCAACCGCTCGATCACCCGGAAAGACGCGGTGCCATGCCAACCGGCCAGGATCAGCGTGGCGATGGCCAGGGCGCCGACCGTCGACAGCACGCCCGTGGTCACCGACAGGCGCAAGGCCGAGGCGAGACCGGGCCATGCGATGACCTGCGCCAAGGGGGCGCCCTGCCCCGCCGGTTGGCCGACCCCGAACGCGGGCAGAATGGTGCCGAACACGCCGAACAGGACCGGTCCCGCCAGGACCAGCGCCGTGATCAGCGGCAGGGGGCGCAGCACGTCAGTTGGCGACGCCGTAGCGGGCGACCCAATCGGCGGAGAGGCGATCGGCCCAACTTGGATGCGGCTCGGCCAGGGCTTGGCCCAGTTCGGCGGGGCTGAGCGTGGCGACGCCCAGATCGAGCGCGTCAAAGCCTGCCCGGGCATCGGCGGGCAATTTGTCCATATCCAGCACCGTGCCATAGCCCAAGATGTCCGGCGTCTGCGCGCGCAGTTGCGCCTGGGGCGACAGCAGCAGATCGGCGATGACCATGGCGCCCGCCTTGGCATTGGCGTTGAAGGGGATGGCCACGAAGGACGCGTTGCCCAGGGTGCCCTTGTCGAACACATATGTGCGCGCGGTGGAGGGCAGTTCGTAATTGGCGATCGCGGCGGTCGCTTCCCCCGGGGAAAAACTGATGGCGATGTCGACTTCGCCGTCATTCATCAGTTGCAGTTGGCGCGGCCCGGTCTGCGGATAGGCCCGGCCCTGGCGCCAGAGGGCGGGGGTGATCTGATCCATGAATGCCCACAGGGGCGCCGTCACGTCTGCGTAGGTGTCGCCCACGGGCGCTTGCAGGACGGCGGGGTCGTCGACCATGTCGATGAGCATTTGTTTCAGGAAGGTCGTGCCCAGAAAGTCCGGCGGCTGGGGGAACGTGAAGCGGCCGGGATTGGCGAGGATCCAATCCCGGAGCGCTTGGGCAGAGGCGGGCGGCGCGGGCACCCGCTCACTGTCATAGATGAAGACGACCTGCGCCATGGCCCAGGGGCTCTCAAAGCCGTCGGTGGGGACGGTGAAATCGGTGGTGACGGTCTTGCCGTCCACATCCACGAATTGCCAATTCGGCAGGGCGTCGGCGAAGGGGCCGAACAGCAAGTCTTGGTCCTTCATGGAGGCGAAATTGGCGCCGTTGATCCAGATCAGATCGACGGATCCGCCCTCGGTCTTGCCAGCCTGCTTTTCGGTCAGGACAAGGCCCACGGCATCGGCGGTGTCGGCCAGTTTCACATGTTCCAGCGTGACCCCTTTGGCCGCGGCCTGGTCGCCGATCCAGGCGATGAAATCGTTGGTGGTCGTGGACCCGCCCCAGGCGTGCCAATAGACGGTTTGCCCCTGCGCCTCTGCCTCGACGGCGGGCCAGTCCGTGGGGTCAGGCCCGGCAATGGCGGGCAGGGCAAAGGCCGTCAGCGCGGCAATCAAGGGCAGTCGCATGGAATCTCCTTAGTCGGATAGGATGTGACGGGCGTTGAGCACACGGGCCGTGGCGGTCACAAAGCAAAGGGCGCCGAAGGCATAGGCCAAGGGCACAAACCAGTGGGGCAGCAGGCAGAGGAGGAGGAAGAAGGCAATCGTCTCCGTCCCCTCCAGCAGGCCAGCGGAATAGTAGAGGGATTTCTGGCCCTGGGCCGATGTCGAGATCCCGCGTTTTTCGGCCATGATGGCGTAGCCCAAGAAGGACGTCCCATTCACATAGAAGCTGAGCAGGAGGAAGGCGGCGGCGACGGCGTTGACCGGGTCCAGCAGGGCAAAGGCGAAAGGGATCGCGCCGTAGAACAGGAAATCCGCCCAAATGTCCAAATAGCCGCCGAAATCCGTGGTGCCCGACGCGCGGGCGACGGCCCCGTCCAGCCCATCGGCCAGACGCGACGCCACCAGCGGAAGAAGCGCCAAGCCCGGCGCGCCCAAGGCGATGACCAGCGCGGCCACCAGACCGGCGCCCAACCCCACCAGCGTCACGGTGTTGGCCGTGATTCCCCGCGCGGCCAAAACCTGTCCGGCCCGGTTCAACGGCGGGTCGATCAAGCGGCGGGCGGCGGCATCCAGCATTATGTCAGCCTTACGGGACAGGGTGCAGGTGTCCTGCCCTGGATGGCCGCGCAACACAAGCGTGGCCCCTGCCCCGGCCACGGGAATGTGAAGGGCAATCAGGCCAGGGCGGGCGCCGCCGGGATGCGCCGGACCATGACCGCCGACACCAGGAGGAGCCCGGCCGACACCGCAAGCGACAAGGGCAGCCCGCCCAGTTGAAAGCAGATGCCCGACAGGATCGTGCCCAAAAGGCGCCCGCCGGCATTGGCCATGTAGTAAAAGCCCACATCCATGGTGACATCCGCGCTGCGCGCGTAGTCGAGCACCAGGAAGGAATGGAGGGAGGAGTTCACCGCGAACACCGCCCCAAACACCATCAGCCCCGTCAGAACAGGCCACGCCGCCGTGGGCCCAAGCCACAAAAGCGCGGCAAGCATGGCCGGGATGACGGCCAAGCCCAAAACCCACCCAAAGGCTTTGGTCGCATCGCCCGTGCCCAGGATCTTGGGCGCGCTGGCCTGGACCGCACCATACGCAATGATCCAAAGGGCCATGAACCCGCCGGTGGCGAAGAACGCGGCCTCTCGCCCCTCGGCGGTGCCGTCCCAAAGGTAGGCGGTCAACCAGATCGGCAAGGCCACCACGAACCACACATCGCGGGCGCCAAACAGGAACAACCGCGCCGCCGACAGCCAGTTGATGCGGGGGTCCCGGCTGAACATCTGGCGGAACTTTGCGCCCTTATTCTTGGCCGACAGGTCGCGCGGCATGAAGACCAGGACCGCCACCAGGATCGCCGCCAAACAGACCGCCATCAGCCAAAGTGCGGGTGCGAACCCCAACCCCGCCAAAAGTGCTGCGCCCACGAAGAAGCCCAGCCCTTTGACGGCATTCTTGGACCCGGTCAGCACGGCGACCCAGCGGAAAAGCCCCTGGCCTTCGGGCGCCAGCAGCTTCACCGCCGATTTCGACGCGGTCTTCGACAGGTCCTTGGCCACGCCGGACGCGCCCTGCACCAGCATCACGAAGATGACGGACACCGTGATCGCCCAGCCCGGGTCCAGTTGCGACAGGACCAAAAGGGCCACAATCTGCAGCCCGAGGCCCAAGTAGAGCGTCAGGGCGAGGCCAAAACGCGCCGCCAACCAGCCCGCGGTCAGGTTCGTGACGACGCCCGCGATTTCATAGAGAACGAACAGCCAGGCCAACTGGACCGGCGTGAAGCCAAGGGCGTGGAAATGCAGCAGAACAAGCATGCGCAGCGCGCCATCGGTCAACATGAAGGCCCAATAGGCCGCCGTGACGGCCGCGTATCCGCGCAGCGTGCTCACCCTTTGGCCACCATCCGCGCGATATCCGCCAGACGCAGGGCGTAGCCATATTCGTTGTCGTACCAGGCATAGATCTTCAGGTGGGTTCCTTGCACGACGACCGTGGACGGGCCGTCGATGATGCTGGAGCGGGGATCATTCAGGTAGTCGATGCTGACCAGGGGGCGGTCCTCGATGCCGAGGATGCCCTTCATGTCCCCAGCGGCGGCCTTGTGGAACAGGCTGTTCACCTCCTCCACTGTCACCGCGCGCGCCATTTCGAACGCGCAATCCGTCAGGGACGCGTTGAGCAGGGGAACGCGCACGGCATGCCCCATCAAGCGCCCCTCCAGATCCGGGAAAATTTGCATGATGGCCTTGGCCGACCCCGTGGTCGTCGGGATCAAGTTCAACAGGGCCGACCGCGCCCGGCGCGGGTCCTTATGCGGGCGGTCTACCATGGTCTGCGTGTTGGTGACGTCATGGATTGTCGTGAAAGACCCGTGGTTTATGCCGATATCTTCACGCAATACTTTCACAATGGGCGCCAAGCAGTTGGTCGTGCAAGACGCGGCGGTGATCAGGCGTTGCGACCCGTCATAGAGGTCGTGGTTCACGCCGTAGACCAGGTTCAAAGCCCCGCCATCTTTGACCGGGGCGGAGACCAGGACGCGGCCCACGCCTGCGTCGAAATAGGGTTGCACCTTGGCGCCCGTCTTAAACACGCCGGTGCAGTCGATGACGGCATCCACCCCGTCCAGGGGCAAATCCTCGATCCGGCGGTGGGCGCTGAATGGCAGGGCCAGGTCGCCCACATGGATGGTGTCGCCGTCTGCGGTGACGGACGTGCCGAAACGCCCGTGGACGGAGTCGAATTCGAGCAGAAGCGCATGTTGGGCGGCGTCGCCGGTGCCGTCATTGACGCCGACCAGCTCGATCCCGTTGGGCCGATCGATCAAATCCCGCAGCACCAGTTTCCCGATGCGCCCCAGCCCGTTCAAAAATACCTTCATCAAAGCCCCCGCCTGCCGTTCGTTGGCGCGTATGGGGCGGGTGTAACAGGTTTATGACGCTTTCCTTCTTGCCGCGAACAGATTAGCCAAGGTCCGAGACGCGGAGGTGTGGCCGAGTGGTCGAAGGC
The DNA here is from genome assembly GCA_039817645.1 of Pseudomonadota bacterium. GTDB lineage: Bacteria > Pseudomonadota > Alphaproteobacteria > Rhodobacterales > Rhodobacteraceae > Jannaschia. The sequence continues at coordinate 17,171 of JBCBVM010000018.1, forward strand.
ACCGGTCTTGAAAACCGGCAGGCGGGAGACCGTCTCGTGGGTTCGAATCCCACCGCCTCCGCCAAGAACCAGTCCCAAGACCGATTTGGGGCCCGGACGTTTGATCACATGACACGTCCCAGAGTTGAACTGGCCGCATCGGCGCATGATAGCTCCGGCAGATTTCTCTTTCTAGATATCGCGGTGCCTGCGTCCTTGGGGCTGTGGCGCCCCGCGCCGCATAAGGCACTCGGGGGACGTCATTTTCCCAAAGGAACGGGCGAGTCTTTGCGCGATGGGTCTGTCGGCGATTGTAGACAATTGGAACTTTCTGCGGCGGCGTCGCGTTCCTTTTCCAGATCGCGCCAAAGAGTGGCGCTTGCAACCGGAAGAGGAGAATTCCAATGCTTGGCTGGGCCATCACATTTCTTGTCGTCGCACTGATCGCGGCTGCCCTCTGGTTTGGCGGTATCGCAGGCGCGTCCGCCGGGATCGCACAAATCTTGTTCTTCGTCTTCATCGTTTTGTTTGTCGTATCGCTCGTCTTCCGCGCCATCCGCAGCTGACTGAAACCGCCACCACCCTACGCGAAGGAGAGACATGATGACTGACACCATGACACCGAATGGCCTGCACGAAGGCCCGACCGAGGAGCCGAACGCGGCATCCCTGAAAGACGCCGCCGCGGCACAGGTCAATGACTTGGTCGAACAGGCGCAGGACAGTTTTGACAAAGCCGTGTCCCAAGGATCCGACGAGTTGGAGCGGCTTGGCAGGCAGTCCAGCACATTTGTGCGGGAGAACCCTGGCCTAGCCCTGGCTGGTGCCGCGGGGATCGGCCTGTTGATCGGTTTGGCGATCAGCAAACGCATCTGAGCGCTTGGGCCCGAGCCGTTTTCGGTTCGGCCCCTTGCGTTTTTCAACACCCATCGATGAGGAAATCTACCATGACCGAGACATCGGACCTGGGACGACAGGCGCGGGATGCTGCCGCTGACCTTGGCCAACAGGTCAAAAGTGCAGCCGAGGATCACGCGCACCACCATGCCGAAGCCGCGCGCGACCACGCCGCCGACCACGTTCAAAGCACAGCGGATGCGGCAAACGCAGCCGCCGGCGCATTGCATCCGGGCAGCATCCAGGCCGAGGCGGTACAGCATGTGGCCGACCGCATCGAAGGCTTGGCACAGAATTTGCGTACGACGGACATCCGCACATCGCTGAACAGCGTCAACACCTTTGCCCGCGAAAATCCGGTCTTGTTCGTTGCCGGGGCGGCGCTTTTGGGTGTGGCTGCCACACGCTTTCTGAAGGCACGGGACCCGGAGGGTCGCCCGGCACCGGTGGGCGCGGACGATCCGTGGGCCGCACCGCAGAACCGGGCAATGGGCGCGGCACAGCCCAGAAGCGAGGAGCAAGACGATGCAGGACTCTGATCTTCGCGATGCGCCAAGTCATCTTGTGTCGACCTTGCGCCACTTGTCATCGCTGATGCAGGGCGAACTGGCGCTGGCCAAGGCAGAGATGGCGCGCAACCTGTCCCGCGCGGGCACTGGCCTGATCTTTTTCGGGATTGCCGCACTTCTGACGTTGGTCGCGCTGAACGTTTTGGCCACCGCGTTGGTCGGCTACATCGCGGAAACTGGTCTATCGCTGGGGGTCGCCGCAACGCTGGTGGGTGGCGGCTTGCTTGTCATCGCCATCGCCTTCGCCTTGGGCGGCAAGGCCCGGCTGAGCGCCGATGCCCTGCATCCAACACGCACCGCCGAGAACCTGGCGCGCGACATGGACGCGATCAAGGAGGCGACCCATGCCTGACGTTCCCAAAATCGAAGCACAGGTCGCACGGGACCGTGCCGCCTTGTCCCGATCCCTGGACGCGTTGACCGATGCGGCGGATCCGGAACGCGCCTCGGCCCAAATCTCGGCCATGGCGCAGAGTTACGGCGGAGAGATCGGGCGCCAGACTTGGGATGCCGCGCGCCAAAACCCTGCGGCCTTTGCGCTGGTGGGTGCGGGTATCGGCCTGCTCCTTACCGGGACGGGCAAACGCCCGGACCAAGGCACCGCCACCCCCACAGCCGTGCCACCCCATCAAGCCATGGAAGGTTTCGATGCGCGGGTGGCAGAGGCCGACACGACCCTGAAACAGGAGATGACCGGTATGTCAGACGTATCATTGTCCGCGTCGCGCATGCGCGCCGCCATGGACCACGGATTGGACAAACTTCCCCGACACGCGCGCAAGCGTGTGCTGCAGGCACGGCAGACAGCGTTGCAGGCCCAGGAACGGGTCGAGGCCAAGGCAGCCAAGCTCGCCCGGCGGTCGCGCACCTTTATGGATGAGCAACCGTTGGCCGTTGGCGCCCTTGCCCTTGGTCTTGGGGCGCTGGTTGGTGCGATGTTGCCATCCACCAAGCGCGAGGATGAATTGCTGGGGGCCCATCGCGATGCGATGATGCGGTCGGCGCAGGACGCGTTGCAGGAGGAGTTGCACAAGGCGCACGCCGCAGCGACAGAGACGCTGCAAAACACCACGGCGCGTTCTGACGCGCCCCCGTCCTTGCAAGTCTGACCCGTCCATGCTGCGCACAGCGCTGAGTGAGCAGGCGGCCCGTGTCATGGTGCTGATCGTGACGATGATCATCGTCACGGCGGCATTGCACTTCGCCAAACCGATTGCCGCGCCGTTGGTGTTCGCCCTGGTTTTGGGCGTGGTCGTGTCGCCCGTAGCCGACCGGTTGACATCATTTGGCGTCCCGCGGGTCGTGATCGCCGGTGTTTTGCTGTTGCTGACGATGGCGTTCATCGGCGCGCTTGCGATGATTGTTGACCCCCTGCTGACGACGCTGGCCGAGCAGTTGCCCCGGCTTAAGGCCGCGGCCACCGAATGGATCGCGATGACCGCAAACCTGATGCGCGGCATCGAGAGCATCAGCAAGGAGATCGAAGATTCCGTCGGCGCGGAGGCGCTTGAGCCGCAAGGCAGCATTCCGTCGATGACCGATGCGTTGTGGCTTGCACCGAACTTCGCGGCACAGGTGTTCATCTTTATGGGCACGCTGTTTTTCTTTGTCCTGACGCGCGACGAACTTTATGCCGCGGCCGGCACCTTGGAGAGCCAGTTGAAGCGGGCCGACCGGTCGGTCGCGCGCTATTTCGGCGCAGTGGCCTTGGTGAATACCGGGCTGGGCGTTGTCACGACCGTGGCTCTGATGGCCATCGGGGTGGACTATGCGCCCTTGTGGGGATTGGCTGCGGGTCTGCTGAACTTCATCCTGTACCTTGGGCCTATCCTTGTGGCGGGCGGCCTGCTGATCGCCGGTGTGCTGCAATTTTCGGGGCCGATGTCGCTTTTGCCGCCGCTGGCATTCTTGACGATCAACATGGTGGAGGCGCAGTTCGTCACACCCTTGGTGGTTGGGCAACGCCTGCGGCTTAGCCCATTGGCGGTGTTTCTGGCGATTGTGTTCGGCCTATGGCTGTGGGGGCCGGTGGGCGCCATCGTGGCCCTTCCTGTCTTGTTGTGGTTCGGCGTGTTGTTGCGGCCCAACGTCTTGGCGGGCACGTCCTGGCGCAGCCGTCCGTCGCACCCGTCTTGAAGACACACGATCGGTGTCAGCACCCCGCGCGGGGACACACGGTCAAGGCCGGGGCTGATCTGGCCCCCTCCTCCACCAGAGGCGCTCCGGCGGGGACATGGCGTTCACGGTTGTGCTTCGCGGCAGGCCTGCCGCATCTGTGCTGAATTGAGATACGCTTGGCCCAAACCCCTGCGGGAAAAGGAGCTATCCCAGCGTCAACAATCAGTCCGCGGTACAATACTGATCAACAAGTCCCAGAAGTTCACCTGCGGTGATTGGCTTTACGATATAGCCGTCCATACCGTATTTGCTGACGACTAAAGGATCGTGATAATGTTCATCGGCGGTCACGGCGATGATCGCCACATTGCGCGGTGGATCGTTAGGTTCGGCGCGGATAATGCGGGTGGCATCGACGCCTGATAATTTCGGCATGTGGATGTCCATCAAAACCACCCCGTAATCATTGGGCCGACGTTTGATCTGATCGCACCCTTCGCTCCCATTTACGGCGATATCGACGTCCACGCCGAGCGTGTCGATAATCTCTTTCATCATGAACCGCGTAAAAACGTCGTCTTCGACGAGTAGGACCCTTTTCCTGCCTGGCATTTTTTGCGCGACCTTATGAATGCTAAGGGGCCAAACGTAGCGTAAACGCTGTGGAGTAACAACTTTGTGTGTGCAGCCGATTGATGCAGAGCGATGCGCCCATAAGCTCCGCCAACTCTCGGCTGATGGTGAGGCCAAGCCCGGACCCGCCATTGTCCCGCGTCTCGCTACTGTCGATTTGGATGAACCGGTCGAAGATCGTGTCGCGTTGATGGTCCGCGATGCCGCGCCCCGTGTCCGATATGACAATGTCGAGGGTGTTCAAACTGTCCCGGCCTTCTGTGCCCCCGACGCTGACCTCAATATCGACTTTCCCCTCATCCGTGAATTTGAGCGCATTGTCGGTCAGGTTATTCACAATTTGAGTGACGCGTCTTGCGTCGAGGTTCCAAAATTCTGGCACATCGTCATCAACGCGCAGAGACACGTCGATGGGCTTATCAAGACGGTGACGGGTGGCGACGGCCGTTTGCAGCCATTGCTCCGTAAGGGGCTTTAGCTCCTCTTTCTGCACATTGATTTGAACGGCATCGGCTTCCATCCTGGAAATCTCCAACACGTTCACAAGCTCTGCCAAAAGGTGGTGCGACGCGTTGAGGCCAACCTGGGCCTGCTTTTTCTGTCTCTCCGGCACGTCCGACATTTGGATCAGTTGGAACAGGCCGATGATGGCGTTGAGGGGTGTCCGAACTTCGTGGCTCATATTCGCCAGAAACGCCTTTCGGACTTCGAATGCTTTCTGCGCCTCTGCCTCTGCCTGTTTTCGCACCACGATCTCAGATCGCAGGTCAGACACCTTTTCCGCCAGCCCGTGCCGGTATTGGTTGAGCGCGGCTGTGATATTGTCCAGATCATCGAGCACCTCGCGGTCGTGCCGGTCAAGTCGGAGCGCGCGTGTTGCCGAATCTGCATCGGCGCGCCCGAGGAACCGCGTGATCGCTTTGAGGTGCCGGGTGACCAAGACATGAAAGAGGATCAGCATCAAAGTCGCGCTGATATATGCCTTGACCAGGTTCGACGCAAAAAGTGTCCAGAATTGCGCCCAAACCAAACTGTTCACTTCGTCGAGTGACAGAAAGGCCGTGAGTTCGCCGACGACGATCTGGTTGTCACCAGAGTCATTGTGAACAAGGGGGTAGACCTTTTCGAGATCGAAATCCGCGCCGTCCCCCCGCGTCCACGTCTTGCCCGATGGTATGTCCAGCGTCAGGGTTGCAACGGCATCGTTCGCAAATATCCCGTCGAGAATGACATCCACTTGACCGAAATCATACTTCCACAATGCTTTTTCGAGAGGCGAGGCCAATGCCTCCTCGATCTGATCGAAAATTGCTGAGACGTCATTGCGTTGGCGTTGGTAACTCTGGTTCAGTTGGATGCCTGCCGCGATTGTCGAAAGAACGGTGCTAATCAAAAGCGAATAGACCACCAAACGCTGGCCGAGCGGGTCCCCAAAGGCCCGTTTGACCCAGTTTGTGTTCACTCGCCCGTATGTGCGGCCAGCAGTTGATCAAGGGATCCATCCGCCCGCATCTCGTCCAAGACACGGTTGAAATCCGCAATGATCGTCTGGCGGCCTTCGATCGTGTTTCCGACGGCCATATGGATGTCCTGCGACGCCAGAACACCCGGCGTCAGGGCGATTTCGGCCGCAAGGGACGGGTCATCATGGCGAAGGGTGTAGTTGACCACATCCTCGCTGTCCAAAGTCAGGTCCACCCGACCGGCCGCGACCATGCGCATGCCTTGCAGGGTCGTCGTCACTTCAATCTTATTGAGGTAATCAGCTTGGTCGAATTCATCTTGGTAAAGAAAGCCTGCCCCAACAGCGATGGAGTAGCGTTTCAGGTCTTCAACGCTGGTGTATTCGATGGCTGATCCGGTCGGTGCAACCAGCCGCACATCCGTCGAAAAAAACGGCTCCGCGTAGGTCACATGGTCTGTCATCGCGGGGTCATAGAACAAGCTGCCGACAATCTCGACCTTATCTTCTGACGCCATGCTCATAATGCGGGCCCATGGAAGAACGGATGTCTGCACCTCGTACCCCGCGCGGGTGAGGACAGCAGAGATGACGTCTAGCGATATCCCTCTGTTTGGCAGGTTTTCCCCCGAGAACGGGGGCCATTCGTCGGCCACAACTGTGAGGACCCGTTGATCCGCGGCGCCGGGCGACGCGCTCCAAAGGAGTGTACTCAGGAGGCAGAACCGGACCAGTTTTCTCATGAACACGCCTCCTGATACGCGAAGGGCAATGCCGACGCCGTGCCCTTGTCCGCAGGGTGCTGGCGCGTATGTGCGACCATGGCTTTGAGTTCGAAAAAGTCGACTGGTTTGCGCAGGACCCACGACGCGTTTCGAGACAACTCGAAGAGTTCTCCGTTCGGAAATCGATTGCTCCCCGTGAGATAGATAATCTCTGCTTGCGGCAGGCGATATCCTGCAAGATCCGCGATTTGCGTTGAAAGATCATCGCCGATCATAAGGTCCAGCAAAAGAAGATCGAAACGCTCAATCTCTATCAGTTTTGCAGCTTCCGCGATGTTGGCGGCAACGTGGACCATATGCTTGCCGTCTTCCAACACTTCGGTCAAAGCGAAACGCAAAGCCGGATCATCCTCGAGTAACAGAATGTGCATTGCCTTACCCCTGCCGGTCAAAGGTTGGGGTACGCTAGGGGCCGCCTCTTAAGAATTCGTTAATATTCCCGAAGGCAAAGTGAACACTCAGATGGGCCGGAAGTGGGTGGACCTATTTTTGATCGCGCGCTTTGGCGGGCTCTGTTTGATTTGGTCTTTGCCCCGGAGGGGTTTACGTCCAGATAAGGCGTTGCTTCGTGCACCGCTTTTGCAATCCTGGGCGTCCGCGAACGCGCAAAATCGCGCGACGAAGACGAGGCTACGGCGACTAGGACGCCTTCCCGCGTTCGGAAATAATGTTATTTTGAAAGACTTATGTGGTGCCCGGGGGCGGAATCGAACCACCGACACGCGGATTTTCAATCCGCTGCTCTACCCCTGAGCTACCCGGGCGCCGGAGACGGGGTGTACCCGTCAGGGTGGCCGTCGGATAGGCGAAGGGGCCCAGGGTGTCCAGATCAAAAATGTCAGTTCGGGCGCGAAGGGCGGTCGCGTTCCTTTTCCGCCTCTTCCACAGCATCTTGCGCGTCCTCAGGATCGGATGACGGCACGGAATAGGATCCGTTGAGCCACTTGCCCAAATCCACATCCGCGCAGCGTTTCGAACAGAAGGGCCGGTATTTGGGCGCCGTCTCTTTCTGACAAATCGGGCAGGTCACAACAGATGCTCCAGCGGGCGGCGTTCGCGGCGGCGGGTCAGCTCAAAATGGCCCAGCGGGGTCCAGCCAATCAAGGACGTTTCCACGGCGTTGCTCCGGCAGGCGGAGCGCAAGGCCGCCTCGAAGGTGCGGCGATCCTTCTTTGGCATCGGTGCGACGTCCAGGACGATTTGACCGCCAAGGCCGCGCAGACGCAGCTGACGCGGAAGATCGGCGGCAAGGGCCAAGTTGGCCCGCAGACCCCCGGCACCGCCGTCCGGCGTATTCACGTCCACGGCAACGAAGGCTCGGGTCGGTTCGATATAGGCGGATGCCTGGCCGAGCGGAATTTGCGGCGTCCGCAGCGTTTCGATCAAGTCTGCCGCTTGGTCCCAGCTTTCGCTGATCGGTGCGTCGGGCCAGTCGCGCCATGCCAAGGTCTGCGCATCCGGGCCGTCCAGCAAACGCTCCGGCCCCGTGCCGTCATCTTGCAGGACGGATGTGGCCGCGCTCCAAGTGGCGTCCAGGTCTTCGGCCAGGTCTTCGGCGTCTAGGCCGTCACAGGCGCTCCGCAGGATCACACCATGTCCGCCCCGGTCCGGGACCGTCTCATGGGCGATCTCCAACAGCCGGTCGCGGTCCTCCTCGTCCGTCAGAGAGCGTGCCGCATTCACGCCCGGCGCGTTTGGCGTGACGATGCAATACCGGCTTTTGAAAAGCACGCGGTCTGTCACGGGAATGGCCTTGCCCGGCTCTGCGTAGCCCGTGACCTGCACCAGCAGGGTCTGTCCGGGGGCCAGCCCCTTGGCATTGCGGTGAAAGCCCGTGCGCCCCTCGCCCAATTTCAAGAACATGCCGCCCTGCCCTTTGACCGGCCTGTCACAAACGGCGCGAAAGACAGTGCCGGGCACCGGCGTGTCATCGCCTGCATTGATCAAAAGATCGACCAAGCGGCCGTCCTCCAGCAGGGCCGCCGCCGCGCGCGCCGTGCCGTCTTGGCCCACATGGTCACCAAGGATGATCTGCGTGCCCTTCACGACCACACCTCCAACCCGGCCGCGCGCAGAAGGTTGGCCGTTTCATAAACTGGCAAGCCCATGATCCCGGAATAGCTGCCCTCCATCCAGGCGACGAACGCACCTGCCGGGCCCTGGATGGCATAGCCGCCGGCCTTGCCGCGCCAATCCTCCGTCGTCAGGTACCCGTTGATTTCCAACGCTGACAGGGCCTTGAAACGAACCGTGGATTGCGACGTTCTGGTCCAAACCCGCCCATGCCGTCGGACGGCGACGCAGGTGATGACCCGGTGGCGGCGCCCCGACAGCATTGCCAAGAACGCCGCGGCTTCCTGGGCGTCGCTGGGTTTGCCCAAAATCCGGCGGCCCACCGCAACGGTGGTGTCCGCGCAAAGAACGATGTCGTCCGGGGCGGCGTCTACGGCGGCGACCTTTGCCGCGGTGATCCGCTCACAATAGGGTCGCGGCAACTCCGCCGGACGCGGGGTCTCATCTATGTCGGGGGGGCGGACATCCGCGGGGACAAGGCCCAGTTGAGCCAGCAAGTCCCGGCGCCGGGGCGACCCGGAGCCGAGGATCAACTGCGGGCTTTCCTGGTGCAAAGGCGGGGTAACCCCCGCCCTACTTAAAGCGGTAATTGATCCGACCTTTGGTCAGGTCATAGGGCGTCATTTCCACCTGAACCTTATCGCCCGCCAACACGCGGATCCGGTTCTTGCGCATTTTCCCTGCCGTATGTGCGATGATCTCATGGCCGTTCTCGAGCTCGACCCGGAATGTCGCATTTGGCAAGAGTTCCTTCACGACGCCGGGGAATTCAAGAAGCTCTTCCTTGGCCATGGTCTCTCCTGTTTACGTGCCGCGTTGCGGCGGATGCGCCTACTTGGGCGCATTCGTTAGGAAATTCAAGTGATGATTATCGGGGGCGACAGGCCCGTGTCCCACAGCCGTCGGGCAGACCCTGTTGCACATAATGGTGTCCGTAAAGGCGCGACAGGTTCAGGTCTTTGGCCGCAAGCGGATCACGACATCCACCTTGGCGATTTCCATGCCCTCTGGCGCGTCGGGCAAGTTGCGGATCTCCAGCGCTTCGTGCCCGGCATCCGTCAGCTTCGCCTCGTCTTCCCAATAGAAGTGCGGGTGGTCATCAAGGCGGGTGTCAAAGTAAGATCCCGTCCCGTCCACGGTGATTTCCTGAACCAGGCCCGCCTCGGAAAAGGCGCGAAGCGTGTTATAGACCGTCGCAAGGGACACTTTGTCCCCGGTCTGTCGCGCCGCCTCATGGAGCCATTCTGCGGTGACGTGCCGGTCGCGTCCGTCGCCCACAAGTAATGACGCCAAGGCCACCCGTTGCCGGGTGGGGCGCACGGAGGCCTTGGCCAACCAGGCCAATCCACGATCATGGGGCGTATTCGTCTTTGTCGTCATCCACATAGATATAGGGCCACTGCCCCCAAATGTTCAATGTGAATCGCGCATTTGGCTCAAAGCAGTGTGGCGCGCACCCAGGGTTGCGGGTCTGAAACAACGGGTGATAGGGAACCGAAACCTGACCGAGGGGGCATTATGGGGCAGTATCCGACCAGTTTTGACCGTGACGCGTTGCTGACATGCGCGCGCGGAGAGTTGTTTGGCCCGGGGAACGCACAGTTGCCCGAGCCACCGATGCTGATGATGGACCGCATCACCGACATCTCCGAAGACGGTGGGCCCCATGGCAAAGGGCATGTACGCGCAGAGTTCGATATCACGCCCGACCTTTGGTTCTTTGACTGTCACTTTCCCGGCAACCCGATCATGCCAGGCTGCCTGGGCCTGGATGGGTTGTGGCAGTTGACCGGGTTCAACCTTGGCTGGCGCGGCTGGCAGGGGCGCGGCTATGCCCTTGGTGTGGGCGAAGTGAAATTGACGGGCATGGTTCGGCCAGATCGTAAGATGCTGACCTACAAGGTGGATTTCACGAAGGCCCTCCAGACGCGCCGCCTGACCATGGGGGTGGCCGATGGCATCGTCGAGGCCGATGGAGAGGTGATCTATCAGGTCAAGGACATGAAAGTCGCGCTCAGCGAAAGTTAAGTCCAGGGCCTCGGATCAAGACGCGCGCATGACCATACCGAACAGGTCGCGCGGGTCATCAGGGTCCGCCAACATGTCCAAGTTGGTGTAATGCCCGCTGTCCAAGGCGGCGCGGTGGATGTGCCGAAGCGCGCTGAAGTCTTCGGTCGCAAATCCCACGGAATCGAAAAGCGTGATCTGATCCCGCGATATCCGGCCCGGCGCCTCACCCGCGAAGACCCGCCAAAGCTCCGTCACCGGATGGTCGCAGGCCAGTTGCTGGATCTCGCCCTCCACCCGGGTCTGCGGCGGGTATTCCACAAAGATGTCCGACCGCAGCAGGATGTCGCGGTGCAACTCCGTCTTGCCGGGACAGTCCCCGCCGATGGCGTTCAGATGCACGCCCGCCCCGACCATATTGTCCGACAAAACCGTGGCCTGCCTTTTGTCCGCGGTGCATGTCGTGATGATCTGCGCGCCTTTAATGGCCGCCTCCGCCGTGCGGCATGTGACCACGCGCAAGCCGCTTCCCACCAGATTGCGGGCCGCTTTGGCCGTGGCCAAGGGATCAACGTCGAACAGTCGCACTTCGGAGACGCCCAGGACATGCTGGAACGCAAGGCATTGGAACTCACACTGTGCCCCGTTGCCAATGACCGCCATCACGTCTGACCCTTTTGGCGCCAGATACTTTGCCGCCGTAACCGACATGGCCGCTGTCCTCAGCGCGGTCAGGATCGTCATTTCAGACAACAGCACCGGATAGCCCGAAGCCACATCCGCCAACACGCCAAAGGCGACCACTGTCTGCTGACCCGTGCGGGTGTTTTTCGGATGGCAGTTCACGAACTTGAAGCCATAGAACTCCCCGTCGGAGGTGGGCATCAACTCAATGACCCCATCGGGGGAATGCGCCGGAATGCGCGGCGTCTTGTCAAACGCCTCCCACCTCAGGAAATCCGCTTCGATCCGGTCTGCAATGGCTGCAATGGTGGGCCGCACCCCGGCGTCATTGACGATCCGCATCATGTGTTCGACGGACACAAAGGGCACCATGGCCAGGCGTGACGGGGACAGGTCCACATGCATCATCGCTTAACTCCGAGTTGGGCGGTCAAGGACCGATTTGCCAAAGAGGGACGCGACCAAGTCCACCATCAGGCGGGCGGTGCGACCCTGGATATCAAGGGCGGGGTTCAGTTCCGCCACATCGAGGGACGTGACAAGGCCGCGGTCGAAAAGGGTTTCCATCACCAGATGCGCTTCGCGGAATGTGGCCCCGCCGGGGACAGTGGTGCCGACGGCGGGCGCGATGTCGGGGTCCAGGAAATCCACGTCCAAACTGACATGCAAGGCGCCCCCCGCATCCTCCACACGGTCCAGAAAGGTCCGAAGGGGCGCGGCGATCCCATGCTCATCAATGGCCCGCATGTCGGCCACTTGGATGCCCGCCCGGCTGAGCGCCGCTTTCTCAAACGGATCGACGGAGCGGAGGCCCAGCATACATATCCGTCCAGGCTCCACCAAGGCGGGCGGGTCGGGGAAATACGGGGAAAACCCCGCCAAACCCGTGTAATAGGCGACGGGCGTCCCATGCAGGTTCCCGCTTTCGGTGCTGTCCAAGGTGTGGATGTCGGAATGGGCATCCAGCCACAAAACAAAGAGCGGCTTGCCCTGATCTGCGGCGCGGGCGGCCATGGCGGGGACGGTCCCCGCAGCCATAAGGTGGTCGCCGCCCATGAAGATGGGGACATCTTCGGGCGCCAGCGCCGCACCCGAGGCGTGGAGGGCCGCAACCCATCCAGCGCTTTCGGCCAAGTGGTGAATGGCCGGGTTTGGGTGTGCCGGCACCTTGGGCACGTCTGCCACAAGGTTCCCTAAGTCACTCACCGAGTGGCCTAAATCCGCCAGCGCGCGATCGATACCGGCCGTGCGCAGGGCGTCCGGCCCCATCAGGCACCCGCCGCGTCCGGCACCGATTTGAACCGGTGCGCCGATCAGAGAAATGGAGTGGGTCATGGGGGCCTCGTCTTTGCTTGGTGGCATCAAAGCCCATCGTCGCGGCAAGGCGAAGGGGCAAGATTGTACAAATTGACCCTACCCCTTTCGCAGTTTGTGCAGTAGCACTGTACAAAATGGACAGTCTTGATCGCGCCCTTTTGGCCTCTCTCCACGCGGATGGACGGGCCTCTATCTCCGACCTTGCCGTCACCCATGGCGTCACGCGGGCCACCATTCGCGCGCGGATGGACAAGCTGACGCAGGCGGGCGAAATCCTGGGCTATCGCGCCGTGCTGAAAGGCGATGTGGACCCCCACCCGGTGCGCGGGATCATGTCGATCGAAATCGAAGGGACAGGTGCGGCACGGGTGTCCCACCAAGTGGCCCATATGCCCGAAGTGGAGGCCGTGCATTCGACCCATGGCCGCTGGGACCTTGTGGTGGAATTGGGCGCCGAGACCTTGGAGGCGCTGGACAAAACCCTCAACCGGATCCGACGGATCGACGGCGTCAGCCGATCAGAGACCAGCCTTTATTTGTCCACCCGGCGCGGGTGACGGCGGCCAAAGGGCTTTGCCGGGGCCTGGGCAAAACCCGCGGGCAGATCACCGAACAACCCACCTTCCGCGCCGCCCCAACGACGCATCCAGGGCATGGGTGCGGCCAGGCCAGCGGCGTCCGGGGACCACGCGAAATACCCGCGCGCGCCTTTCGCCGGGATCGGGTCGCAGGCCACGGGGTTCCGCAGGCAAAGCCCGACCGGGCCGCCGAACCACGGACTGTCGCTTGACGTCACGAAATCGATAACCTCCACGACGCCTAAAATAGCTGCGCGGGGCAGATCAGCGGGCGGCGGGACCGAAACGCCGTCCTGGGCCATGCGCCACACGGCCCAGTCATATTCCTTCCGCGTCATGCCCGATGCCGCGTGAACCGCGATGGGCCCGCAGACCATTCCGCCCGCTTTGACAGAATAGGCCGACCGATTTTCGATATCCTTGCCCGCGTGAAGGATGGCCCAGGCCCAGGGCTGTCGCACGGACAGGGCGATGGCAGGAAGCTCTACCATCGCCCAAAGCACATCCGGCGCCCGGTTAGGCCCATGCCACCCCGGCCCGGATCAGAGGGTGGCCAGCAGGCTTTCCCCGGCGGAGGTTTCGCAAACGCCCGGGCTCTCTTCCACATGGAGGGTTTTGACCACGCCATCCTCGACCACCATCGCATAGCGCTTGGACCGTCCGATCAGCCCAGCGGGCGGCGCATCGAAATCCATGCCGATGGCCTTGGTGAACGCGCCATCCGCATCGCCCAGCATGTGCAGGCCCGCATCCGAAGCCCCCGTCGCCTTGCCCCAGGCATCCATCACGAAAGGGTCGTTAACGGCCACGCAGACAATCGTGTCCACACCTTTGGCCGCGAAATCATCTTTGGTGCGGATGAAGCTGGGCACATGGGCCGTGGTGCAAACGCCCGTGAAGGCGCCAGGGACGGCGAAGATGGCGATGGTCTTGCCCGCGGCCACATCGGAGAGGGACACCGCCTCCGGGCCCTCGGCCCCCAAGCGGATCAAATTGGCCTCGGGCAGGCGGTCGCCGGTGGCAATGGTCATGTCGCGTCCTCGCGTTTGAAGTTTCGTATCTGGGCATATAGGCCTGCCGCGACGGGGCGACCAGGGAGACGGAGCATGGAGCACATTGCGATTGTCGGAGCCGGGCAAGCCGGGGCCACCCTGGTGGAGACCCTGCGCAAAGAAGGCTACCAGAACCGCCTGACCCTTTGGGGGGAGGAGCCCTATCTCCCCTATCAACGCCCCCCCCTGTCCAAAGCCTATCTGCTGGGCGACATGGCGCGCGAACGGTTGTATCTGCGCCCCGAGGGTTTCTACGCCGACCAGGGGGTGGACCTGCGACTGTCCACCAAAGTGATCGCCATCGACCCCGCCGCGCGGACCCTGACCCATGGCGGGGGCACCGAGGCCTGGGACACGCTGATCTTGGCCACAGGCTCCACCCCGCGGCGGTTGCCGGCGACGTTGGGCGGCGATCTGCCCGGTGTGTTCGCGGTGCGCACCCTGGCCGATATCGACGGGATGGAACCCGCGTTCCAGGACGGCGCCCATCTTTTGGTCGTGGGCGGCGGGTATATCGGGTTGGAGGCCGCGGCAGTGGCGCGCAAGCGGGGTATGCGCGTGACCGTGCTGGAGGCGGAGGAGCGGCTTCTGGCGCGCGTGTCGTGCCCAGAGACGGCGGACTGGTTTGCCGCACTTCATCGAAGCCAAGGTGTGGACATCCGTTTGGGCGCAAGGCTGGCGCGCCTGACCGGACAGGATCGGGTCACCGGCGCGGAGCTGGCCGACGGCACCCGATTGGACGTCGACGCGGTCGTCTGTGGCATTGGCATCCTGCCTAACACGGACTTGGCCGAGGCTGCGGGCCTCACCCTCGACAACGGGATCGCGGTGGACGCCCTGGGCCAGACATCCGCCCCGGACATTTGGGCCGCGGGGGATTGCTGTTCCTTCCCCCATGGCGACGGGCGCGTGCGTCTGGAGTCGGTGCCCCATGCCATTGACCAGGCCCAGGCGGTTGCGCGCAATGTCCTGGGGCAGGACACACCCTATGGCGCCAAGCCCTGGTTTTGGTCGGACCAGTATGATGTGAAGCTTCAGATTGCCGGGCTGAACACCGGGTACGACCGGGTGGTCGTGCGCCAAGGCGACGGGCGGTCCCATTGGTACTACGCAGGGCAAAGACTGCTGGCCGTCGATGCCATGAACGACCCGCGCGCCTACATGGTGGGCAAACGCCTGATCGAGGCGGGCCGGTCCCCTGCCCCCGCGTCCGTGGCGGATGCAGAGGTGGCTCTGAAGTCCCTTCTATGAGGATCATTGGCGGACAATGGCGCGGACGGCGTCTGGCCTCCGTCGGCAAAGGCGACGTGGCGGCCCATCTGCGGCCCACCACGGACCGGGTGCGCGAAAGTATCTTCAACCTGCTGATCAACGCCCATGGGGACCCGGTGACCAATGCGCGGGTGTTGGATGTGTTTGCCGGGACCGGCGCACTTGGGCTGGAGGCGCTAAGCCGCGGCGCGCAAGACGCGACATTCATCGAGAATGGGCGCACAGCCCTGGGCGTTTTGCGCCAGAACATCGAGATGCTGCAGGCGCCCGCCCGCGTGGTTGCGCGCAATGTCCGCAAGTTGGGGGCGGCACCGGGGCCAGCCCATGACCTGCTGTTCCTGGACCCGCCCTACGGCAAGGGTCTGGGCGAAGTGGCGGTGCCGATCTTGGTGGCCCAAGGCTGGCTGTCGCGCGGCGCCCTTCTGGTCTGGGAGGAGGCGCGAGCACCGCACCTGCCGGACAGTGTGACCCTGTTGGATCAGCGCATCTATGGGGACACTTGCGTGACCTTGGGGCGAATGGGCTAGGGCTCAGCGCCTGCGTTTGGCGGCAGCCCGGGCCAAGGCGCGGTGGCGGTGGTTGAGGACCTGACCGTCCGCGCGGACGGTTGCGATCGCGGCGGGGTCGATGGCGGCGCGGACCCAGCCGGACCTGTTCATATCGCCCTCTGCCAGGATCCCGGTATCGGGAAACCCCAGGTCGGGCGGGCCATAGATCCCGGCATGTCCGTGGTTTTCGTCCATGGCCGGGGACCAGGGGCACGCCCCCACGGTGACGGCCTGCGCCACGACGCCTTGCCCCTCCAACGCGCGCGCGCGGACGCCCACCTGGACGCGGGTAAAGCCCACCAGACTGTCGGTGCAGGACGGCACCAAAAGCGCATCCGCGCCTTGGTCCCAATGGGCGGCGGCCAGCGCGGGAAATTCGGCGTCATAGCAGATCAGCACGCCCACCCGCAGGCCGTCGATCTCGAACAGGGTCTGACCCTGGCCGGGGCTGACCGTCCAGACCTCGTCCTCAAACCGGGTCATCATGGCCTTGTCTTGGAAGCCTAGGGTGCCTTGTGGTCCATGAAGCCACGCGCGGTTCACGGGCCGGGCACCGCCGGTGTCCCAGGGGCCGGAAGGTGCCAGGATATGACATTCGTGGTGCTTGGCCAGGTCGCCCCACACCTTTTGCGCGGATGGGCCGTGGCGCGCGGCGGCCCAAAGCGACGCTTCGAGACTGCCTGACACGTCCGCACCGTCCAGGTGGGCCAACTCCATGGCGCCATATTCCGGGAACACCAGCAAATCCGCCTGGGCCCGGGCAACCCAGCTTGCGACCTTTGCCTCCCACGCCGCCCAATGGGTCACGGGGTCCAACGAATAGGCTGCGGCGGCCACGATCACGGCGCGCGCGCCTCTAGGGTCTTGCCCCAGAATTGCAGCGATTTGCGCGTCTCGGCCGCGTCCCCCACGTCGCGCCAGGCAAACGTCGCCACGCGGCCTGGCAGGGGCGCATACCCCCGCCCGCGCCAAAACGCGTCATGGGTGCGTGCGGTTTCAGGGCGCGCGGGATGGTCGTGCGGTCGGCTGACAGAACAAAAGACCGCACGGCTGCGCCCTTCGGCCCGCGCCTCCGCCTCCCGAAGGTCAAAGAACCGATGGCCCAACCCCTTGCCGCGATACGCCGGCAGCAGGACCGATTCCGCCAGATAGTAGATATTGGTCAAATCCTCCCCGTCGAAGGCGGCGGCAAAATCTTCGGCGTGATCTTCCATGCGGGCCGCCGTCGCCGCGCCCACCATGTCGTCGCCGTCGAAGGCGCCCACGATCAACGCGCCGGGCTTGCGATACGCCTCCAGGTAGGACCGTTCAAACGTCAAATCGCCTTCATAAAGGTAAGGCCAGTCGCGAAAGACGGCAATTCGCAGTTGCGCCAACGCCCCAAGGTGGGGCGCGACATCCGCCCCAACCAGGCGCGCGACGCGCACCGTCACGCGGCCCCGCGCCCGAAACGGTCCTTCAGACGCTGCATGATCTGATCGCGGGTGATGCGATAGCTGCCCAGTTTGGCGTCGCGGCTTTCGCCAAGGCCCGTGGGGTCCATGATAGGCCAATATTCCACATCGATATGGGCATGGCGCGCCAATTCCAGCGCGGCCCGTTGGGACGCGGGCGACAAGGCGACAATCAGGTCGAACCCCTCTAGGTCGTCGCCCCATTCCTGCATTTCGTCAAAAGACCGCGTGCGGTGGCGGCTCAACTCCACCCCAAGCTCATCACACACGGCAATGGCAAAGCCGTCGATTTCGATATCGTTCTTCACGCCCGCCGATTGCACATAGATGTCCATCCCGTGCAGTTTCTTCATCAGCCCTTCGGCCATGGGAGAGCGGACGGCATTGTGGTCGCAGCAGAACAGGACGGATTGCGGATTGTCCCCCACCCTTAACCCCCGAAATGCAGCACGCAAATGAGGGTAAAAAGGCGCCGGGCCGTGTCGATATCGATCTCCGCTTTGCCCTCCAACCGCTCCTGCAGGATGCGCGCGCCTTCATTGTGGATACCGCGCCGCGCCATATCGATGGCCTCGATCTGACTTGGCGGCAACTTTTTGACCGCGTCGAAATAGCTTTCGCAGATCTGATAGTAGTCCTTCACCACTTGGCGAAACGGGCCGAGGCTCAGATGGATTTCCCCTGCTTTTCCCGCCTCCGTCGACATGTCGAAGACCAAGCGCCGCTCTCGAATGGCGAGCAGGACGTCATAGGGCCCATCCGGCGCGCCATCGGCCAGCAGCTTCAGGGAGTTGTCTTCGAGCAGGTCGAAGATGGCCACGGCGCGTTCCTGCGCAATCTCGGGCGTGGGCGTCGGCAGGCCGGTGTCGTCGATTTCGATATGGGCGATGCGGTGCGTCATGGCCTGACGTGTAGCGGGGTCGCGCGGCGGGGCCAAGGTCCTAGGGCGCCGTGGCCCCGCCGCCCGGATCAGGAGTTCAAGCGATCCAGCCGCGCCTGCACGCTGAGGCCGTGGGCCTCGAGCGATTCAGACGTGGCGAGGGTCACAGCCGCGGGGCCTATGGCACGCAGGCTTTCGGGGGTCATCCGCGCCAACGTGGTGCGCTTCATGAAATCCAACACCGACAGCCCCGACGAGAAGCGCGCGGACCGCGCCGTGGGCAGAACGTGGTTGGGCCCGCCCACATAATCGCCAATGGCCTCGGGCGTCCATTGGCCCAGGAAGATCGCCCCCGCATGGGTGATCCGCGCGGACAAGGCATCGGGGTCCGCCACCGCCAATTCCAGATGTTCGGGCGCAATGCGGTTCGACAACGCCGCCGCCTGCGCCATGTCGCGCGCGACGATGATCGCGCCGAAATTCTGCCATGACGGGCCTGCGATATCGCGACGGATCAGCGTCTCTAGCCGGGCCTTCACGGCTTGGGCCACGGCCGCGCCAAAATCCGCATCATCGGTGATCAGGATGGATTGGGCGCTTTCGTCATGTTCCGCCTGGCTCAGCAGGTCGACGGCGATCCAATCGGGGTCGTTGTCCCCGTCTGCGATCACCAAAATTTCCGACGGACCCGCAATCATGTCGATACCGACGCGGCCGAACACGCGGCGCTTGGCGGCGGCGACGAAGGCATTGCCGGGGCCGGTGATCTTGTCGACCGGGGCAATGGTGTCGGTGCCGTAAGCCATGGCAGCCACGGCCTGGGCCCCCCCGATGCGATAAATCTCGGTCACGCCGGACAGATGCGCGGCGGCCAGGACCAAGGGGTTCACGATGCCGCTGGGCGTGGGCACGCACATCACCAAACGCTCGACCCCGGCCACGCGGGC
This sequence comes from Pseudomonadota bacterium, assembly GCA_039817645.1. GTDB lineage: Bacteria > Pseudomonadota > Alphaproteobacteria > Rhodobacterales > Rhodobacteraceae > Jannaschia. The sequence continues at coordinate 36,426 of JBCBVM010000018.1, forward strand.
CGGGATTGCGTTCATCAACACGCTGGACGGGTAAGACGCCAGGCCCCCAGGCACATACAGTCCCGCCGCGCTGACCGGGGTCCAGCGCCAGCCTAAATGCGCGCCGCTCTCGTCTTCCCAAGCGGCATCCTCGGGCAGTTGGCGCGCGTGATAAGCCTTGATCCGGGTGGCAGCCGTTTGCAGGGCGGCCCGCTCCGGCGCGCCGACGGAGGCCACGGCGGTGGCAATCTCCGTCTCGGTGAAGCGCAGGGTTTCGGGTTGCAGGGCCAAGTGGTCGAACTGTTCCGTCAGCGCGCAAACGGCGGCATCGCCGCGGGCGCGCACATCGGCGATGATCCCGGCGACGATGTCATCCACCTCGGGCGAATCTTCGCGCTTCATGGTCAGGAGCGCGCTAAAATGAGCCTCGAAATCACTGTCCTTGGTGTTCAGAAAATGCGGCATGGCCTGCCCCTTCTTTGGATGGCGCGCTGATAGTGCGAAGTGCGGGCCGCAACAATGGGCGGGTCAGCGTTGTCCCCGCGCCATGAAGGCCAGGCGTTCGAACAAGTGGACATCCGCCTCGTTCTTCAAAAGCGCGCCGTGGAGTTTGGGTAGGGCCGACGTCGCCTCCCCTTGCAGGTCCTCGGCCGCCAGATCTTCGGCCAGAAGGAGCTTGAGCCAATCGAGCACTTCGGACGTTGAGGGTTTCTTCTTCAGGCCCTGCTGGTCGCGGATGGCGTAGAAACGGGTCAGGGCCGCTGTCAAAAGCTGTTCCTTGATGCCCGGGTGGTGGACTTCGACGATGCGTTTCAGCGTCTCCATCTCTGGGAAGCGGATGTAATGGAAGAAGCAACGGCGCAGAAAGGCGTCCGGCAGTTCTTTTTCGTTGTTCGATGTGATGATGACGATGGGCCGGTGTTTGGCCCGCACAGCCTCCCCAGTCTCGTAGACGAAAAACTCCATCTTATCGAGTTCCTGAAGAAGGTCGTTGGGAAACTCGATATCGGCTTTGTCAATCTCATCGATCAGCAGAACCACCCGTTCATCCGCATCGAAAGCCTGCCAGAGTTTGCCCCGCCGGATGTAGTTCGAGATGTCGTGCACGCGCGCGTCACCCAGCTGGCTGTCGCGCAGGCGCGAGACGGCGTCGTATTCGTAAAGGCCCTGTTGCGCGCGGGTCGTGGACTTGACCGCCCATTCCAACATCGGCACGTCCAGCGACGTGGCCACCTGACGCGCCAATTCGGTCTTGCCGGTCCCCGGTTCCCCCTTCACCAGAAGGGGGCGTTGCAGGGTGATGGCCGCGTTCACGGCCACCTGCAAATCATCGGTCGCCACGTAGTCTTTGGTGCCTTCAAACCGCATGATTGTCCCCGTCTGCGCGTCTGTCTTGCCCGTACCTAGCACTTGGTCACGATAGCGCAACCAATGGCCCAGAAGGGCGTGACAAGCCGTGCGTCGTGATGTAGTCCGCCCCCACACACGCCTGATTTTTCAACGGGGCGAGACGGTTCGCCCATGTTTAGATCCAGGCGAGAGGGAGCGCAGAATGAAAGCTGAGACCTTTCTTCCGAACGACTACATCCCCGCCGAGGACGAGCCCTTCATGAACGAGCGCCAGACGGAGTATTTCCGCCGCAAATTGCTCGCATGGAAAGCAGACCTCTTGGAGGAGACGGCCACCACACTGGAAGGCCTGCAAGACGCGGCTCGGAACATTCCGGATATCGCTGACAGGGCCTCTGAAGAAACCGATCGTGCGCTGGAATTGCGCACGCGGGACCGCCAGCGGAAGTTGATCGCCAAGATCGACAGCGCGATGCGGCGGATCGACGAGGGCGAATACGGCTACTGCGAAGTGACCGGAGAGCCCATTTCGCTCAAGCGCCTAGATGCGCGTCCCATTGCGACCATGTCGCTTGAGGCCCAGGAACGGCATGAGCGGCGCGAGAAGGTGCATCGCGACGACTGAGCGCGTCACGATCTTAGGCGCGGGGATCGGTGGTTTGGCCGCCGCCATCGCCTGTGGGCGGACCGCGCGGGACGTGACGGTGATTGAGCAGGCCCCTGCCCTGACCGAGGTCGGGGCGGGCGTGCAAATCGCGCCCAACGGCATGCGCGTCCTACGGGATCTGCGCGTGGACGTGCCGGGCCTTGCCAATACAGCGGTTAAAATCTGTGACGGGCTGACGGGGCGGTCCCTGGTGCGCATGCCCCTTGGCCCCGATTTCCTGCTGGTCCACAGGGCCGATCTGATCGACGCCTTGGCCGCGGCCCTGCCCGCCGCCCGCGTGCGATTGCGCCTGGGGCAGGTCGTCGCCGGTCTTGCCCCGGGGCAGGTGACCCTGGCATCGGGCGCCCACCTGGACGCGCCGCGCATTATCGGGGCCGATGGGGCGCGCGGGCCGTCGCGTCGCCACGTGGCGGCACATCACGAGGCGCGCTTCACCGGTCAAGTGGCATGGCGGGCGATCGTGCGCGTCCGGGACTGGCCCCATGAGGCGCAGGTCCACACCGCGCCCGGGCGGCACATTGTCTGCTATCCCCTGCGGGACGGGACATATCTGAACATCGTCGCCGTGCAGGAGCGGGAGTCCTGGTCCGACGCCTCCTGGTCGCAACGGGACGACCCCGCAAACCTGCGCGCGGCCTTCGCGGATTTCGCGCCAGCGATGCAGCGTGAATTGGCCAAGGTCGAGGCGGTCAACCTTTGGGGCCTGATGGATCACGGCGTGACGCCCGAGTGGCACCGGGACGGGTGTACCCTGATCGGGGACGCCGCCCACCCCACCCTGCCCTTCCTGGCCCAAGGCGCGAACCTGGCGTTGGAAGATGCGTGGCTGGTGGCCCGGCACCTGGACACGCCAGAGCGGTTTGTGGCCGCACGCAAGCCGCGCGTGACCCGCGCGCTGGCCGCCGCCGCCGCCAATGCCCGCAGCTACCATTTGGCTGGCGTCCCGCGCCGGGGTGCGCATCTGGCCCTGCGCTTGGCCGGGCTGACGCTGCCCAGCCTTCTTTTGCGCAAGTATGATTGGCTCTATGGGTATGACGTGACGCAGGCCCCGTAGCGTCGCACCAGGCTTGCCAAAGGAGCGGGAAGCAGGATAATTGAACATCTGTTCATTTCCGGTCTGGGAGGGCCGCCCCATGGACTTTGCACTGTCTGAGGAAAGCCAGGCCATCTTCGACATGGCCAAGGACGTGGGCCAGGCGGAGATCGCACCCCATGCCCAGACCTGGGAGAAGGCAGGCGAGATCCCCAAAGACCTTTGGCCGAAACTGGCGCAGTTAGGCTTTGGCGGGCTGTATGTGTCCGAAGACAGCGGTGGGGCCGGTCTGTCGCGACTGGATGCGACGTTGGTGTTTGAGGCGTTGTCCATGGCCTGCCCGTCGGTCGCGGCCTTCCTGTCGATCCACAATATGTGTGCCCGCATGATCGACGGGTTCGGGTCGGACGATCTGAAGGCGCGGACCCTGCCCCGGGCGCTGACCTGTGAGACGTTTTATTCTTACTGCCTGACCGAACCGGGGAGTGGGTCTGACGCGGCGGCGTTGAAGACCCGCGCGGTGAAGACGAACGATGCCTATCGCTTGACGGGGACCAAAGCCTTCATCTCTGGTGGGGGGTATTCCGATGCTTATATCGTGATGGCGCGAACGGGTGATGGGGGGCCCAAGGGCATCTCTGCCTTGGTGGTGGAGGACGGGGCCGAGGGGCTGTCGTTTGGGGGGCTGGAAGACAAGATGGGCTGGCGGTCCCAACCCACACGGCAAGTGCAGTTCGACGATTGCCCGACGCCGTTGGAGAACCTGTTGGGCGAAGAAGGGCGTGGGTTTGCCTATGCCATGGCAGGTTTGGACGGAGGCCGGTTGAACATCGCAGCCTGTTCCCTGGGCGCGGCACAGCAAGCGTTGGACCAGACCGTGTCTTACGTGCGCGCGCGCAAAGCCTTCGGCCAAGCCCTGTCGGAGTTCCAGAACACGCAGTTCCGCCTGGCTGAAATGGAGATAGAGCTGCAGGCCGCCCGCGTGTTCCTTCGGCAAGCGGCATGGATGCTGGATACAGGCGCGCCAGAGGCCACCAAATTCTGTGCCATGGCCAAAAAGATGGTGACCGAAACCGGCAGTCGCGTGGTGGATGGATGCCTGCAACTGCATGGTGGGTACGGGTATTTGGCCGATTACGGGATCGAGAAGCTGTCGCGCGACTTGCGGGTGCATCAAATCCTGGAAGGGACGAATGAGATCATGCGGCTGATCGTGGCGCGCAGTCTGTTGGCGGCATGACGGGCCTGTGTCGAATCGACTGCGTCGCTCCGACCGGGGCGAGGGGCTTTGCCCCTCGCGCTCCCCAGAGGTATTTAGGGCCAGATGACATTGGGGGTGCGCCGCGCGGGTCTGATGGGACGGCGCGACGGGCATGACGGATATTCGTATTCGCAAGGAAGGGCGCGCAGGCTGCATCACTTTGAACCGGCCGGCGGCACTGAATGCGCTCACCTGGGAAATGTGCCTGGAGATCGAGACAGCGTTGGATCGGTGGCGGTTGGATGATGAGGTTCACCTTCTGATGATCGATGGCGCGGAGGGGCGCGCCTTTTGCGCCGGCGGCGATATTGCGGAGATGCATGCAGCAGGCACCCGCGGGGATTTCGCCTATGGCCAGCGCTTTTGGGCGGATGAGTACCGTATGAATGCCAAGCTGTTCCATTTCCCAAAGCCGGTTGTGACCTTCTTGCATGGCTTCACCATGGGTGGCGGTGTCGGTGTGGGCTGCCATGGGTCCCACCGGATTGTTGACGACACCAGCCGGATCGCCATGCCGGAATGCGCCATTGGATTGGTGCCGGATGTGGGCGGGTCCCTTCTGCTGGCGCGGGCGCCGGGACGCCTGGGGGAGTTTTTGGGCACAACCGGCCATCGAATGGGGCCTGGGGATGCAATTTATGCCGGGTTCGCGGACTATTACGTGCCAAAGGGCTGGGACGCGCTGAAGCGTGCCTTGTGTGAAAGCGGGGATGTGAGCCATGTGGAGGATGCGGCCGCACCTGCACCGGAAGCGTCCCTGGCCCAGTGGCAGGCAGAGATTGACGCGGTTTTCTCGGGTCAAACGCTGGGGGATATTGCCCGGGCTTTGGCGGGGGCACGCGGCCCCATGGCGGACGCCGCGCAGAAGGGACTTGGTGCGGGCAGCCCCCTGTCCATGGCCTGTGCGGTCGAGATTTTGCACCGTCTGGGCGATGATCCCAGCATCGAACACGCCCTCGCCATGGAGTATCGCTTCACCTATCGCGCGTTGGCACACAGCGACTTTGTCGAAGGGATCCGGGCCCAGATCATCGACAAGGATCGTCGGCCGAACTGGCGCCATGCGGGACCGGCCGAGGTGCCGCCGGTGACCGTGTCTCAAATGCTGATGCCCCTGGTGGACAGCCCCCTGACCCTGGAGAGCCCCCCATGAAAATCGCCTTCATCGGCCTTGGAAACATGGGCGCGCCCATGGCCCGCAACTTGATCGCCGCGGGGCACGAGGTGACCGGGTTCGACACAGTGGCAGCGCCGGATGGCATCGCGCTGGCGGCGTCCGTGGAAGAGGCTGTGGCGGGGGTCGCTTTGGTCATCACGATGTTGCCGGACGGAAAAATCCTGCGGCATGTTGCAGGCGCCGCCGTCCCGGCCATGGCGTTGGGTGCGGTGCTGCTCGATTGCTCCACCGTGGATGTGGACAGTGCGCGTGCCGTGGCCGCACAGGCGGAGGCCGCGGGGCTGGCCGCCTTGGATGCGCCCGTGTCGGGGGGCATTGGTGGCGCGGAGGCGGGCACGCTGACCTTCATGGTCGGCGGGCCGGATCGGGCCCTGGCCCTGGCCGCCCCGATCCTGGATGTGATGGGCGGCAAGACGGTCCATTGCGGCCCGGCGGGCAATGGGCAAGCCGCCAAAATCTGCAACAACATGATCCTGGGCGCGACGATGATCGCCACCTGCGAAGCCTTTGCTTTGGCAGACAAGTTGGGGTTGGCGCGGCAGGCGATGTTCGACGTCGTTTCCACGTCGTCGGGGTATAACTGGTCGATGAATGCGTATTGCCCGGCGCCGGGCATTGGACCCGCCTCACCCGCGGATAATGACTACGTTCCGGGTTTCGCGGCGGAATTAATGCTGAAGGATTTGCGCCTGAGCCAACACGCGGCGGAGGCTGTGGACGCGGCCACGCCCATGGGGGCCGCCGCCGCGGAAGAATATGCGCGTTTCGTGGAGGTCGAGGATGGCCTGGGCCGGGACTTCTCGGCGATGTTGCCGCGATTGGCTGGAAAGACGCGGGGCTGAACGAGGTCGTTGGGCGCGGCCCCTGAATGGTCTGACAGGCACATGCGCGGGCGCGTCAACGGCGATACGCCTCAAAATGGGGCGTGGAATTGTCCGAGGGGAAAGTGGCGCGGTTGACGGGACTCGAACCCGCGACCCCCGGCGTGACAGGCCGGTACTCTAACCAACTGAGCTACAACCGCGCAATGCACGCGAGGTACCCAAGGCGCCCGGCCCCGTCAAGACGCAATCGTGGGAAATTCCGCCAAGGGCCCGTTCCTATAACGCGGGCGCGTTGCGGCCACCTCCGATGCTGTGCGGCGGGGCATCTGGCCCCCTGTGCGGGCACCTGTTACCAAAGACCAAAGACGGAGGCGGAATGAAGACGGCATTGGTCACGGGCGCGGCGCGGGGCATCGGCCTGGCCACGACAGAGACGTTCCTGCGGGAAGGCATGCGCGTCGTGATGGTCGACAAGGACGGCCCCGCCCTGCAGCGGGCGGCGGCCCCGTTGGACAATGTTCTGCCTGTGGCAGTGGATATCGGCAAACCGGCTGAGGTGGAGGCCTTGCGTGATCAGGTCCAGCGCGACATCGGCGCCATCGACGCGTTGGTGAACAACGCCGGCCTCGCCGATTTCGGCCCCATCGAGGACACCACATTCGCGCGCTGGCGCGCCGTGATGGAAACCAATTTGGATGGTGTCTTTCTGATGACACAGGCCTTCACCGACAGCCTGAAGGACACGCGGGGGGCCGTCGTCAACATCGCGTCCATCAGCGCCCTGCGTGCCTCGACCCTGCGGGTCGCCTACGGCACGTCCAAGGCGGGGGTCGTCCATCTGACGCAACAACAGGCGGTGGAGCTGGGCGAATTCGGGATCCGCGTGAATTGCGTCTGTCCGGGTCCGGTGCGGACGAAACTGGCCATGGCCGTGCACACACAAGACATCATCGACGCCTATCACGACGCCATCCCGCTCAACCGTTACGGCCATGAGACGGAGATCGCCGAGGCCATTGCGTGGCTGTGCTCCGATAAGGCCAGCTTCGTCACGGGACAGCGTTTGGCCGTCGATGGCGGGTTTGAGGCCACCGGCATCGGCCTGCCTGCGTTGCGGGCGCGCACGTGAAGACACTTCGCTATCTGCATCGGCGCCTTCGTACCCTCCGGGGGATGACGGTTCTGCATATCGGGTCCATCGGCGCGACGGCCGCCCGCCTTTATCGAGACAATGGTGCCGGACACGCGATATTTGTGGAGCCGATGCCGAACCGGGCGGAGACTTTGGCGGCAGACCTTGCTGCGCTAGAAACCGCATCGCGGCCACGCTGGTCCCACTGGCTGCAACTGCCGCGGACCCGGTTTACCGTGCTGACCGCGCTGATTGGCGACCAAGATGGCGTGGACGTCGCCCTGTCCAGTGACCCCGGCGGCGCTGCTGCGGATCAGTTGGGCAACCAACAGGTGCAGCGGCGACTGGACCCTTTATTGCGCGATAAAGGGTTTTCCGGCGTTTCCATGGATTGCGTGGTGTTTGCCGATGCTGCCCCCACTGTTGAGACGCTTCGCGGCGCGCAAGCCACGCTAGAGATGGCGGCGTTCCTGGAAATGCCGGTCGCGCATGGAACGGAAGACGATGACCGCGCGCTATGGCTGCTGGAGCGGGGGTTCGATCCGATTTCGTTGCGGTTCGATCAAGATGATCTGAATCGCGTGCTCTATCGGCGCCACTGAAGCGGCGATCCGTTGGGCCGTCATACCAGGAAGATGGTGGGTGGTGAGGGGCTCGAACCCCCGACATTTTCGGTGTAAACGAAACGCTCTACCAACTGAGCTAACCACCCGTCCCGCGCGCAATAGCCCGGCACGGTTTCGGGTTCAAGATGCTGCGGGCCAGGGCGGTTGGAAGGGGCGGCCCCTTCCCTTACCGGAGCAGTTTTTCCTGCCCCCCGACAACGTGGTGAACGACGCCTTGGGGGTCGGTCAGGGCGTCCCAGTCTTCGTGCCCAATGCCGCGCAACTGGGCGCGCAGCGCGATGGACAGCACGCCGTGGGTTACCAAAATCGCGGGGCCCGTTAGCACGGCCAGCACGCCCCGAAGGCGGTCTTGCACGGCGCGCAACCCCTCCCCCCCTGGCGCATCAAACTTCCACACCAGGCCGGGCGCGTCGGTTAGGTCGCGCCGCAACTGCCCCTCCCATTGGCCCATGCAGATCTCGGCCAGGCGCGCATCGGGGGTGGCCGAAAGACCCGCAAGACGTGCGGTCAGCGACGCGCGCCCAAGGGGCGAGGCCAGACAGGGCAAGCCCGACACACCGTGGCGCCGCAAGATCGCACCTTGCCGCGCGGCCTGCACCCGGCCCAAGGGCGTCAGTGGGGAATCCTGGCGACCCTGCATGCGCCCTTCGACGTTCCAAACGGTTTCGCCGTGGCGCAGAATGTAGACCTCCGGGTCCATCCCATTGCCTCCCGCTTTGGGCCGCACACGGCCCCATGCAAGGACAAAAGCGCACCCGGATGGATGCGCTTTTGATGGTGGGTGATAAGAGATTCGAACTCCTGACATCTTCGATGTGAACGAAGCGCTCTACCACTGAGCTAATCACCCCTGGGCCGGTCGGATAGCCCAAGCCATCGCACTCTGCAAGGGGCCATTCCCGCCGTGGGTTTTGCAAAAAGGGCGCCCGGTGGGGCGCCCTTGATGCCGTCTCCTCCCGTGATCGCAGCAGCGCCTTAATGGGCCACCGCGCCGGATGCCCCGTCGCCCTTCTGCGACGCCGCCAGGGCGGCGGCCTCCTCGGCGGCCTCATCCCATTCGATGGGTTCAGGGGCGCCGATCAGGGCCAGCTTCAGCACTTCGGACACGTGTTCCACGGGGATGATGTCCAACCCGTTCTTCACGTTGTCGGGCAGTTCGGCCAAGTCCTTTTCGTTCTCTTGGGGGATGATCACGGTCTTGATGCCCCCGCGCAGTGCGGCCAACAGCTTTTCTTTCAGGCCGCCGATGGGCATGGCATTGCCGCGCAGCGAGACTTCCCCGGTCATGGCGATATCGCGCTTCACCGGCAGGCCCGTCAGGACCGACACAATGGACGTGACCATGGCCAGACCCGCCGACGGACCGTCCTTCGGGGTGGCCCCGTCGGGCACGTGCACGTGGATGTCCATCTGGTCGAACTTCGGCGGCTTCACCCCGATTTCCGGCGCGATGGAGCGTACATAGCTGCTGGCGGCGTCGATGGACTCCTTCATTACGTCGCCCAGCTTGCCCGTTGTCTTCATCCGACCTTTGCCCGGCAATCTCAGCGCTTCGATATGCAGCAGATCACCGCCCACGGACGTGTAGGCCAAACCGGTGACGACGCCGATCTGGTCCGCATCTTCGGCCAGACCGTAGCGGAACTTTTTGACGCCCAAGAAGTCGTCCAGGTTGTCCAGCGTGACCGACACGGTCTTCGCTTTCTTGCCAACGATTTGCGTCACGGCTTTCCGGGCCAGCTTCGCCAATTCCCGCTCCATGTTCCGCACGCCCGCTTCGCGGGTGTAGGTGCGCACCATTTCCTGGAGAACGGCATCGGACACGTCAAACTCCCCTTTGCGCAGGCCATGGGCCTTCACTTGCTTGGGCAGCAGGTGTTGCTTGGCGATCTCCACCTTCTCATCCTCGGTGTAGCCCGCAAGCGAGATGATCTCCATCCGGTCCAACAAGGGCCCCGGCATGTTGTAGGAGTTGGCGGTGGTCAGAAACATCACGTTCGAGAGGTCGTATTCGACTTCCATATAGTGATCCACGAAGGTGCCATTCTGCTCCGGGTCCAAGACCTCCAACATGGCGGACGCGGGGTCGCCACGGAAATCCTGACCCATCTTGTCGATCTCATCGAGCAGGATCAGAGGGTTCGTCGTCTTCGCCTTCTTGAGCGCCTGGATGATTTTCCCGGGCATGGACCCGATATAGGTTCGCCGGTGGCCCCGGATCTCGGATTCGTCCCGCACACCGCCCAAAGAGATACGGATGAATTCCCGACCGGTGGCTTTGGCGACCGATTTGCCCAGGGACGTTTTACCCACACCGGGCGGTCCGACAAGGCACAAGATCGGGCCCTTCAGCTTTGCAGAGCGGGCTTGTACGGCAAGGTATTCGACAATCCGCTCCTTCACCTTTTCCAGGCCATAGTGATCCTTATCAAGGACTTCCTGGGCTTTGTTGATGTTCTTTTTCACCCGTGATTTGGTGCCCCACGGGATCGACAGCATCCAATCAAGGTAGTTGCGCACCACCGTTGCCTCGGCAGACATGGGCGACATATTCCGCAGCTTTTTCAGCTCCGTATCGGCCTTCTCGCGCGCTTCTTTGGACAGTTTGGTCTCTTCGATGCGTTTGGCCAGTTCATCGGCCTCGTTCGCGCCATCCTCACCGTCGCCCAATTCCTTCTGAATGGCCTTCATCTGCTCATTCAGGTAATATTCGCGTTGCGTCCGCTCCATCTGGGACTTCACGCGGGATTTGATGCGTTTTTCGACCTGCAAGACAGACATTTCGCCCTGCATCATGCCAAACACCTTCTCCAGGCGCTCGGACACGACCAGCATCTCCAAAAGCTCCTGCTTTTGGCCGACTTCGATCCCTAGGTGACCGGACACAAGATCCACCAGTTTCGCAGGGTCCTGCGCTTCGGCGACGGTCGACAGCGCCTCTTCGGGGATGTTCTTCTTGACCTTGGCGTAGCGCTCGAACTCCTCGGCCACCGACCGCATCAGCGCGTCAATCGTCGCGTTGTCACCATCGGCTTCGTCCAGCCGCACGGCCTCCGCCTCGAAAAACCGGGGGTTGTCGACGAACTGCGTGATCTTCACGCGAGCCCGCCCTTCCACAAGCACTTTGACCGTCCCATCGGGCAGTTTCAGCAATTGCAGCACATTGGCCAACACACCCACCCGGTAAATGCCGTCGGCATCGGGCTCATCGGTGGCAGGATCGACCTGTGAGCTAAGCAGGATTTGCTTGTCGTCTTGCATCACCTCTTCCAAGGCGCGCACAGATTTTTCGCGTCCAACGAACAGCGGAACAACCATGTGAGGGAACACAACGATGTCGCGCAATGGCAGGACGGGATGAATGGAACGTGTCATCAGTATATCCTTTTTCGCAAAGGCCCCCTGCCCCGCATTCGGCAGCGTGAGGACCTTCCGTTCAGGTCCTTCAAGTGGGGACGCTCGATCTTCGCGTCAATGTGCGGGGATTGCCCCCGTCGTTTCGCGGGACACTCTGACCGCCAGAGCGATGGCTGACAAGGGGCGCGCCGTCGTTTCGCGGCGCTCCGACACAGGGTTTACGACCAATTGTCATCATCGGCCTCGCAATCCTGCACAAAAGGCGGTTTTGCCGCCGCAGGTCGCGCTCAGGTGAACGTCGGAGCGCCGTTTCCAACAATGGACCGATTCTCGTGACACTGTGTTGATCCGCGAAACCCCAGCGGCCCAAACGCGCCATTTTACCCCGACGTGGGACGGGGCGACACACCCCGCAAAACATTGTTCCTGAACATCTTTCTACGACCACGAGATGACAGGTGGCCCTGCCCCGCCTCGGTCAAATGCACACCACAATTAACCACGAAAACAAGGTTAACGAGTGTTTGTTGTAGAGAGCCGCGATGCAGGCCACACGCATGAGAGACCCAATCCGTTCTGAGCGTCGCGCGGCCATTCTGGCCCGTGCCCAGGCGCGGCATGAGGCCGAGACCAGCATCGTGGAAGGCGAAGTGGGCGATTGGCTGTCGGACGTGGCGTTCTCTTTCCTGGCCAACGCGCTTATCCATTATTCCGACAATGGCACGTTCCTGGATGCGCTGGAACACGCACCTGATTTCGCGGTGCGCAAAGCGGGCCCGGACAAGGTGGCGTTTCGGCATTTCGACTCCCGCATGTCGGGCACGCTGAACGCCAAAAAGGCGAAGGTGAAATTCGTGGGCATCACCGCTACCCGCCTGATGCAAGACATTGTCGCCGCCTATTGCACCGGCCCCGATGGTCAGCCGCAGCGGATGCAGATCGCCGCCGGTGCGCGCATGGTCCACTTGGCCCAGATGCGCATGTCCGGAGAGCGGATGATGCGCCATGCCTGTTATGACGGCTTCATCCTGGAACCGACGACGGGCGTGAAAATCCGCGCGGCCACACTGATGCTCAAACCGCTGCCGCCCCCTGTCTTGATCCTGGATCAGCCGCTTCGCATCAACTGAGACGCGCCGCCTACAGCGGGTCGATATCGCCCTGCGCGCGGTCCCCATGGAACTTGGCCTGCCACGCATCGAACGTGCCCGCGGCAATGGCTGCCCGCATTCCGGCCATGATATCCTGATAATACTGCAGGTTATGCCAGGTCATCAGCATGGATCCGATAATCTCTTTCGACCGGGTCACATGGTGCAGATAGGCCCGGCTATAGCCGCGACAGGCCGGACAGTCGCAGGTTTCATCCAAGGGGCGTGGGTCATTGGCATGGCGCGCGTTGCGGATGTTAACGACCCCGTGCCGCGTGAACGCTTGGCCCGTGCGTCCCGACCGCGACGGCAGGACGCAATCCATCATATCGATACCGCGCGCCACGGCACCGACGATGTCGTCCGGCTTGCCCACCCCCATCAGGTAACGCGGCTTGTCCACGGGCAGATGCTGCGGCGCGTGGTCCAGACAGGCGAACATGGCCTCCTGCCCCTCTCCCACGGCGAGGCCGCCCACGGCATAGCCGTGGAACCCGATCTCCTTGAGGGCTTCCGCGCTGTCTCGGCGCAGATCTTCCTCCAGGCCGCCCTGTTGGATGCCAAAGAGCGCATGGCCGGGCCGATCCCCAAAGGCCGCCTTGGACCGGGCGGCCCACCGCATCGAAAGCTCCATGCTCTGGGCGATGCGTGTCCGGTCGGCGGGCAAGGCAGGACATTCGTCAAAGCACATCACAATGTCCGAGCCGAGCAACCGCTGGATCTCCATGGATCGCTCCGGCGACAGGACGTGTTTGGACCCGTCGATATGGCTTTTGAACGTCACCCCCGCTTCGGTCAGTTTGCGCAATCCGGCCAGGGACATGACCTGAAACCCACCGGAATCGGTCAGGATCGGCCGCTCCCAATTCATGAAGTGATGCAGGCCGCCCAATTCCGCGATCCGCTCCGCCGTGGGACGCAGCATCAGGTGATAGGTATTGCCCAACAGGATATCGGCCCCGGTGTCCCGCACGGACTCAGGCAGCATGGCTTTGACCGTCGCGGCGGTGCCCACAGGCATGAAGGCAGGCGTCCGAATGTCCCCACGCGGCGTCGACAAACGCCCTGTCCGGGCGCGCCCATCCGTCCCCTCAAGCGTGAAGGCGACCTCGTGTGACATGCGGACCCGTCCTCTCCAAAACCCCGTCGCGGGGCGGTAGCATGGGTCGCTGGCAAAGGCCAAGACGGCGCAGGGGCGCGCCACTCACCAGCGCGCCCCGACCCGAGAAAATCATCCCGTTCCTTCCCCTAAAATGGTCTTCGCTTAAAGACTTACGTCAAATCCGCGACAGGCTAAGCGAAAACCGATCAAGAACCACTCCCTTCGCTTGGGGGGGATTGTCTGGCATAGGTTTCGTATGAAGGCCCTTTTGACCACATGCGCCGAGATTGAACATCTTGCCGATACACCGCAGGTTTGGCGCGCCTGCGTGGCGGCCCTGGCCAAAGCGGGCTTGCCGGTGGCCATGCACCTGTCCAGCGACGCCGCGCGCAAAGACATCCGCGTCCTCAGCACCCATCCAGAGATTCACAAGTCCCAGGCCGCCGCCGATGACCCGTTCTTGGAATGGTGCTGTTCCAGCTACGACATCACCAAGACCGGCGTCGCCTTTCTGGACGACTACCCCTACCTGGCCGAGGACGAGAAGGCGTTCATCCGCGCCGCCGAAGCCCACGGGTTCCGCAGTGGCCTGGCCGTGCCCATGCGGCTCGAGTCCTCGGGTCGGTTCGGGGGGTTCAACTTGGGCACCGGCCTGGATCGCGCCGCGTTCTTGGATCAGATCTTCCCCCATTTCGAAGCCATTCGGTTTTTCTGTCTGGTCGTACATCGCCGCCTGGAGGAGGTGGAGGCGCACCCCCAGGACGCCGCCATGGGCGACCAATTCCGGCAGCGCCTTCTGGCGCCCGCGTCGCAGCGACTGTCCGGCCTGAGCCCGAGAGAGAGGGAGGTGATCTACCTTCAAGCCCAGGGCCTGCCTCGCAAAGAAGTCGCGCGCCTCTGCGGCATCAGCCCGCACACGGTCGCGGAATATACCACCAAGGCCTATCGCAAACTTGGCATTAACAACCGCACAGAAGCCGCGCGCCTGGTGTTCGACCGATAGCGCGGCGTGGGGTTTACCCCGCCCGCCGCAATCCTTATGTATTTCGTCAAGTATGCCGGGGCACCGCCCCCGCTATCCAGAGGGAGCGTCCGATGACATCCGATCTCACGCCGCAAGGGACCGACGGGCCCATGGAAGGGGCGCCGTTGATCCGTCCGTCCACAACGGACCATCCGCTCCATGAGGCGGTCGTGGACGCGTGCCGCTCTGTCTTCGACCCTGAAATCCCCGTAAATATCTTTGATCTGGGTCTGGTCTACACCATCGACATCTCGGGGGAGAATGACGTGAACGTCATAATGACCCTCACGGCCCCCGGCTGCCCGGTCGCGGGCGAAATGCCAGGCTGGGTCGCCGATGCGGTATCAAGCGTTCCGGGCGTGAAAACCGTCGATGTGGACCTCACGTGGGAGCCGCCCTGGGGCATGGAGATGATGTCCGACGAAGCGCGATTGGAACTGGGCTTCATGTGACCCCGCGCGCCGTCCCGGCCAACGGGACTGGCAGCGCAGAAAACCGCCCTCAATGTCGGTCGATGCGCCGTCCCTTCGACAGCGCGGGTTCCCGACGTCAGCGCAATCCTGCCCATGGCGCCCCCTTCGCAAAACAATCACTTAACGGTTAGCTTTCCGTTACTGTCTTCTCCTCCTGTCCGGCGATGTTTCTGACAAGGAGAGAAAACATGGTACCTCGTTCCCTCACTGCGATCCTGGTGGCCAGTTGTGGCATGCCCGTCTTGGCCGATGGCCACGCGGCCGGGTCGGCGCTGACCTATGGCACCCGTCCTGCCTTTCTGATCAACCAGATGACCGACAGCCCGCTCAAGGAGCAACTTATGGCGTGCATCGGTCAAACGCCCGAGCGGAGCGCCTTTTCCATCGGCCACCGCGGCGCCCCGCTGATGTATCCCGAACATACCGTAGAATCGAATGTCGCCGCCGCGCAGATGGGGGCCGGGATCCTGGAATGCGACGTGACCTTCACCGAAGATCACGAACTGGTCTGTCGCCACGCCCAGAACGACCTGCACACGACGACCGACATTCTGACCTCCGATCTGGCGGACACTTGCGTGACGCCGTTCACGGCCGCCAGCGGAGAAGACGATGCCACTGCGGAATGCCGCACCTCGGAAATCACACTGGCGGAGTTCAAGACGCTTCTGCCCAAGATGGACGCATCCGACAAATCCGCCACCACGGCGGAGGCATATCTGGGCGGCACGGCCGATTGGCGCACCGATCTTTTCGTCGATGGCACCACGTTGATGACCCATGCCAAGTCAATCGCCCTCTTCGACGCACTTGGCGCCGATTTCACGCCAGAGCTGAAGTCGCCCGCCGTGGACATGCCGCATAACGGCTTCAGCCAACAGGACTATGCTCAGAAGCTGATCGACGAATACAAGGCGGCAGGCATCGACCCGTCCCGGGTCTGGGCCCAAAGCTTCAACCTGGAAGATGTCCAGTACTGGATCGAGAATGAGCCGGAGTTCGGCGCCCAGGCCGTCTATCTTGTGGACCATTACGACATCGACGGGTGGGACCCCATGGACCCTGCCACCTGGCCCGAGGCGCTGTCGACCTATGCCGATATGGGCGTGCAATACATCGCCCCCCCGACATGGGTTTTGGTCACCGCCGATGACGCGGGCAATATCGTCCCGTCCACCTGGGCGACCGAAGCCAAAGCAGCCGGGCTCAACATCATCACCTGGACGCTGGAGCGTTCGGGCCCCCTGTCCGGCGGCGGCGGCTGGTACTTCCAATCCATCGAAGACGTGACCACCAATGACGGTGTCTATTTCGATCTGCTGCATGTCCTGGCCCAGGATGTGGGCGTCGAAGGCGTCTTCTCCGACTGGCCGGCGACCACCACGTTCTACGCCAACTGCATGGGTCTCTAGGGCCGAATAGGTTTCATCTGAAACAGAACACACCCCTTAACGCGCGGAAATTTTTGGTTTCAGCCCGCGTTAAGGGGTTCACGTTCACGTATTTTTCGGTTGCAGCGCGCGACTGCCGCCATTCTAGGGCAGCCCTGTCACAACACATACCGCGCCCGCGCCCCTAACTACATCGTCAAGCCCCTGGCGGATCGGCGGTTTTTTGACCGCTTGGCAGATCAAAGCAGCGATATTCAGCGCAGTTGACCCAAGGTCAAAATACGCATTGCCAACCGCGTCGCAAACAAACTGTTCCCCAACGAATCGTTGACGCGATCGTGATCCCCGACGCAAAACGACCAGATATGAAGCGTTTTTTAGACGTTTTTGTGGTTTCACCGGGGGTATGAGCGGCGCGTTTGTCGCTGTTTTTTAACAACAACTTTTTTTGGCCGTCCTCAATTTCACAAGGACTGCGCCACGAAAATTCTGCAAGCAAGGTATTGCTGAAGGGGAAATAATGTCTGCGCAAACGTACGAGTTTACCGCTTTTTCGGAACAAGAATTGTTGCGGGATGGCGATGGCAACCTGAACCGTGGCGACAGTTTCACGATGCCATCTTCCGCCGATGTCTGCATCACGGTCACCGACAATGACCCGTTCCTGTCCGGCGACTGCTACGACCGCGCCCGTGACCATTCCGGTCAGCACGCCTCCATCGAGGGGGACCAGGGCGAGTTGGGCAATGGCGGCCAGATCTATGCCGAGAAATACTTCTGGGCCTGCGACACCGATGGCAATTGGTACGTCCTGATCGAGATCGAGCAGGAAGGCACCAATGACGACTACTTCACCTTCTACAACGGGCACGGCTTCTCCACCCCGGAGCCGGGGACCGAGCTGACCCTTTATGGCGCGTGCAATGTGCGCGGCAACTGGGTGGACTACAAATGCCTGGATGCGGGCGACAAAGAGGCGTCGGGCACGATCACCGGCACTGTCTTCTGCGACCTGGATTGTGACGGCATCAACGGCACCACCGAAGTCATTCCTGGCTGCGACTACACCATCGAAGCCGAAGATATGTACGGCTACGGCTTCCAAACCGTCTCCGGCAGCCAAGCCTCCAACGGAGAGTTGGTGAAGCTTTGGTGCGCGGGCTCTGACGGCGCGCTGTGCAAGACGTTTGATGGCAAGGACGGGGTCTATGACCTGAAAATCCGCGTCCAGGACGAAACCGATGGCAAATCCACCATCAAAGTCAACGTCAACGGCAACTTGGTCGAGGCGATCCGTCTGGATGCCCAAACAGATGGGGCAGGCTCCAACAATGGCGGCTTCTCCACCTACGTGATCAAAGACGTCGCCCTGACCAACGGCGATGACCTCTCGCTTGAGGCGTGGGGCAACGGCCACGAATTCGTGCGCATCGACAAGATCGACCTGGAAGGCCAGGACGAGGTTGTCCGAACCAGCGAGCCACCAAAGGACGCGGTCATCGTCAAGCTTGTGGACGCCGCCACGGGCGATGTGGTGGCAACCACCATCACCAAACCCGATGGCAGCTATACGTTCGACGGCATTCCCGTTGGCGACTACCGCGTCATGGGCGTGGCCCCCGATGGCACGGAATTTACGATCCAGGACGCCGGATCGGACGACACCATCGACAGCGATGTGAACGCCGATGGCCTGTCCGATGTCATCACCGTCACCGCAGACAGCGAAACCACCGTCGATATCGGCCTGAAGGACGCGGCACCCGAACCCGGCGCCCTGTCCGGCACCTACTTCTGTGACGAAAACCGCAATGCCGTGGACGACAGCACCGATGCCGACGTGATCGGCAAAACGGTCACCCTCTTCACCGCGGCGGGCGTCCAAGTGGCGACGACCACCACCGACAGCACGGGCGACTACATCTTCACCGGTCTGGACGCGGGCGACTACTACGTCGTGTTCGAAGACAGCGCCGCCCAGTCCAAATCCTTCGTGGCCCAGAACGCAGGCAACGACGACACCGTCGACAGCGACGTGGACGCGACCGGGCGCAGCGACACCGTTACCGTGGTTGCGGGCGAAGAAACCAAAGACGTGGACGCGGGCGTGGTCGAAGATCTCGGCTCCCTCTCGGGCCGGGTATTCTGTGACGACAACCGCAACGCGGTCGATGATGCCGAACCGGGGGTGGAACGGGTGACCGTTTCCCTCATCGGCCCCGATGGCACCCCGACAGGCGACACCGTCGTCACGACCAGCAACGGTGAGTACAGCTTCACCGGTCTGGTGGCGGGCACCTACAGCGTTCAGTTCACCTATGGCGGCACCAAATCACTGGTGGCCCCAGACGCGGGCATGGATGACGCCATCGACAGCGACGCCACCGACCTTGGTGGCGGCGTCTTCCAAATCACCGGCATCGATGTGCTGCCCGGCCAAGACACCCCCGACAATGATGTGGGGCTTGAGGTGGCCAATGACGGCCCCGAAACCTTGCCCGACCAGGCCAAGACCTGCGCCGATGACGTGGTCGTCATCGACCTGTTGGGCAATGACAGCGACGCCAATGGCGACACGCTGACCATCACCGAAATCAACGGGCTGGCCATTACCGACGGCGTCCCACTGACCCTGAGCAACAATGTCGTGGTCACGCTGGTGGACGGCAAGCTGGAAGTCGATGGAGAGGCCGCCTTCGCCTTCCTCGACATCGGCGAGGCCAGCACCGCCAACTTCACCTACACCATTTCCGACGGCATGGACTCAACCTCTGAACGGTTCCAAGTCACCTTCTGCGGCGACGCCAACTCGCTCGCCTCGTTTGAGCAAAGCCTGCCATCCGGCACCGTGACCTACCAAGTCCGCGCCGACGGGGTTGCGCCCTTCGACAGCGATGCAGGGTTCGACATCAAAGTCTCGGGCACTGGGGATGTGCGGTTTGACGGTGTGGTGTTCGAACAGGCCTACTGCCTGAGCATCCTAGATCCGGCCGATGCTGCCGAAAGTTTTGCAACAGCAAGCCTCCTCACCGCCGACATCTACAGCCTCGACGAAGCCCCAGCGGACCTGTTCAACGCCAATCAGGTTGGTATTGCCAACGGCGAGACAGCCGCCGACAACATGGACATCATCAATTGGATGCTGAACCAGAACTTCGAGGACCAGGGGTTCACCGGATGGGAAGTTCAGCGGGCTATCTGGGAATTTACGGACGGCTTCGACACCGACTTCCAATCTGACATCGATCCAATTTTCGGCGACGACGCCAATGTGGACATCCTTGTCGCCCAGGCCCTGGCCAATGGCGATGGGTTCCAGGCCGGCGTGGGCGACGTTATCGGTGTGATCCTCGATCCGAACCCAGTCACGGATGCGAATTCTCAGCCCTTCATCCTGGCCGTCGACTTCGAAAGTTTCGACTGTCTGTGCGGCTCGGACGACTTCGTATTTGTCTAAGAACAGTCGGTGCGGCCGTCCGGTCGCACCGGTTGTCGTTCGGTCGGCATCTGGCCGGACGTCTTTGCCACGGAACAGATGCACCGTGGTCCATTTGAACTCGAAAGAGGAGTTTTCCATGAAAAAGCTGGCAATCGCTTCGGCAGCCCTGCTTGCGACGGCTTCGTCCGCGTTGGCAAACCTGGCGATCCTGACCCCGGCCACCAACGTGCCGGAAATCAGCGCGCTGGAAGGCACCGCAGCCCTGGCTGCTGTGGCGGCCACTGTGCTGTTGGTTTGGGAACGCCGCCGCCGCGCGTCCTGAAGCCCTGCAACAAATCTCTTGTGGCCCGGCGGCATCGCCTCTGGGCCACAACACGACCGCCGCCGCCTTAATCCCCGCCCGTCGGACACCCCTCGCCATGGCTCAGCTCCCCCTCGAAGATCGCGTCCCGCACAGCCTCACCCGGGTCATTGCCGCGGCCCTTATCACGGTGGCGGGCCTCGCGCTGGTGAACCTCGTGTTCTATTACCTCTACCGCGAGGGGTGCAGCGGCGTCGCGTCCTGGAAATTCTGTGAATTCTCCAAACATACTGCTGAACGGGGCATCGCGCTGATCGCCATTTTCGGCGTCTATTGCATGGGCCGCCCCTCCCGCTGTGCGTCCCTCCTGCAGGCCGCGCGCGGCAGTGCCTCAATCGGCCCCGCGACCCTCCTGCTGACCATTGGCACGGCCCTCATCATCGGCCCAGCCCTGGTGGCCCATAACAGCCCAGGCGACACCACGCTCCTGATCGGCGTCACAAGCTGGGCCCTGGGCACCATGACCCTGGCCGCAGGCGCCCTGCGGCTCTTGGCACCCTGGTCCGTTTGGGGCCAGACTTTCAAACACGGGGCCGGTCTCCTCGCGCCCCTGCTTCTAGCGGGGCTCTTCTTGCCGGAACTGGGCGATCTCCTCTTCCCGCTTTGGCATATGGACGCCGTGCGCAGCGTCACCTTCGACGCTGTGGTCTGGGCGTCGCACCTGATCGGGCTGACCCTGGAACAGAACGCACCGGACTACATCCTGGGCCAAGGCGACTTCTTTGTGCGCGTGAACCAAAGCTGCTCGGGGATCGAAGGCTTTGTCCTGATCACAGTCTTTCTGTTGGGCTACACGCTCATCTTCTGGCGCCAAATCAGGGTGGGCCGCGTCTTGGCCATGCTGCCTTTGGCCCTGGCCATCTCCTGGGCCCTGAATGTGACACGCATCGCCCTCTTGATCTGGTTGGGGGTCAACGTCTCGCCCACACTGGCGGTCGAAGGGTTCCATTCCCACGCGGGCTGGCTGATGTTTTCTGTCCTGTCCCTGGGCCTCATGGCTGTGCTGCACATGATCCCCTGGTTCCAACGCCGCCCCGCCACCACTGGCCCCGCCGCACCGGCACCTGCCCTGCCGCCCCTGAGCCAAGATTGGAACGTGGCGCGCATCCTGCCTTTTGCGGTGTTCATGTTCTCGGCCCTCTTGGCGTCCACGTTTTTTCAGCACCCCGCGCTGGCCTATCCGCTCCGGGTGGCGCTCATGGTGGGGGCGCTTTGGGTCTTCCACCGCGCCTTGGCCCGGCTCTCCCCGCGCGTCGACACGGTGGCTCTGGGCACCGGCCTGGCCATCGGGTTGGCCTGGATCGCGACGACACCGGCCCAAGACCCCGACGCCGCCCAGGGCCTGCAAATCGCCCTGGCGGGCCTCGGCGGCGTGGCCCTGACCATCTGGATCGCCGCGCGCATCATCGGCACCGCAATCCTCGTCCCGGTGATCGAGGAGTTGTTCTTCCGCTCCTACCTCCTCGACCGGCTCATCCCCAAACGCACATGGCCCTTCATTCTGCTTGGCGTTGCCATCAGTACGGCGGCCTTTGCCATCCTCCACGACCGCTGGCTGGCGGCGGCCCTGGCCGGGCTGGTCTTTGCGTGGCTCGCCCTGCGGCCCCAGGGCCGGGTGGAAGACGCGATCCTGTCGCATATGGTCGCCAACGCCGCCATCGCCCTTGCCGCACTCCTGTCCGGCAACTGGGCCCTCATCTAGCGCGCCACCCCATCGGCAAGAACACAACCATGATCGTCAAATTGGCGACGACGCTTGCACCCAAAACACCGCCGAGGCAAAGACATCTCCGGCGAGGAACTTTGGCGCGGGCGAGACCAGCGAGTGCGCGACAGCGAACGGGACACAGACCTACTGCGGAAAATCGCGGCCGAAGATAAGGCCGCGATGCAGGCGTTTTATACCCTGCACCACGATGGCCTATTTGCATTCCTGCGGGGCCGCGGGGCCGATGGGCAATTGGCCGCCGACTGCGTCCAAGACGCCATGCTCGACGTCTGGCGCACGGCCAAACGCTTCGGCGGACGCTCCTCGGTGAAGACTTGGCTTTACACGATCGCGCGCAACAAGCTGGTGGATCAACAGCGCAAAGCGACCCGCATCTCACCCGTCGAGGAGGTGCCCGACGTCAGCGACCCCGCCCCCAACCCCGAGGCCGTGGCCCTGGCCGCCAGCGATGCCGAACGGGTGCGCGCCTGCCTGGCCAAGCTCAAGCCCGACCACCTGACCGTCATGCGCCTCGCCTTCTTCGAGGACCTGACCTATGACGACATCAGCGAGATCGAGGGCATCCCCCAAGGCACCGTCAAGACACGCATTTTCCACGCCAAAAAGCTGTTGATGCGCTGCCTCGGGCGCCGCTGAGGCCCCCGCCCGGGTCTCAGTCGAGAGCCACGGCGCCGAGGATCCGCCCCGGCTTCCCATCCTTGACCGCCTGTGCCAGCACCACTTGCCGCATGCCCTCCACCGGCGCGGGCAGGGGCAGGTTCATGGCGCTCCCGTCCAGGTTGGCGACCACGTCCCAGGCCCGCACAATGTTATGGTACGTAATCTCTCGGCCCGCATTCTCGCCGCGCATGATCTTCACCGTGGCCTCCGGCTCCACGGTCACCAAGATCAACTGACCCGCCATCCCAGTCTCCGGCACGGCCACGGTGCGCCCGGTCGCGATCAAAACATCGCCCTTGCCCGCACGGCTTCGGTCGATCATCTCCGCCAGCTTCATCCCCGATGGCCCCGCCACCTGCTCGGCCCCGTCGATGATGAATTGCGGCGTGTACACCACGCTCGACCCCACGGCGGCGGCATAGGCCCGCTGTCGTTCCGAAAAGGCGCCGGACCCGAACGTATCTTCCCAGCCAATCCAATCCCAATAATCCACATGCATCGACAGCGCGATCACATCCTCCCGCGCGGTCAACTCGCCCAGCATCGCGTCCGCTGGCGGGCACGAGGAACAGCCCTGCGATGTATAAAGCTCCACCACCACAGGATCGGCGTGGGCGATCAGGGGTGCGAGGCACAGGGCAAGGGCGGACAGCGAAAGGCGCATAGGGGACTCCGTCAGGGGCAATGCACATGTAGCGGTGCGCCCCGTCCGACGCTATTCACCATTTTGTCAGCGCCCTTTGGGTGATGCGTCAAAGCCACCGGCGGGTGCGCGCCAGATACGCATCCGCCTCGGCGCCGAAAGCGGCGCGCAAGACTGCCTCCTCCACCGCGGCAAATCGGCGATCCAGCACCCACCACAAGACGGGTACAGGCAGCAGCGCCAGCACCGTCGGCTGCCGCAACCCATAGCCCAGGGCGATGACGACCAGCGCCAGATAGATCGGGTTGCGCGACACGCGATAGGGTCCCTCGACGATCAGGGCTTTGGCGTCATGGTGCGGCTCAATGGGCGTCTTCTTTCGCCAAAACCACAGCGCCGACCACAGGACCAACGCCACCCCCGCCGCGATCAGCAAGCCACCAATGGCCTGCCCCGCGCCCCCCAGCGACAAGACCGGCACCGCCCGGCCCAAGCCCCAGGACACCGCCATCGTCGCAAATAGCCAAAGCGGTGG
The DNA here is from genome assembly GCA_039817645.1 of Pseudomonadota bacterium. Taxonomy (GTDB): domain Bacteria; phylum Pseudomonadota; class Alphaproteobacteria; order Rhodobacterales; family Rhodobacteraceae; genus Jannaschia. Next base: position 60,340 of record JBCBVM010000018.1, read on the forward strand.
CAGATCAGGAAACCCCCTCATCCGCCACACACGGCAGAGTTTTCTTGAAAACTCTGCGGGCCCAAAAGTCTTCTCGAAGACTTTTGACCCAGAACAACCGAAATCGCCTGATCCATGGCCGGCACCCTATACGACACCCCTTTCCCCTGCCCAGCCCCATTGCCCGGCGCGTCAAGACGGCCATGTCCACGGCACGATCTCTGGCACCCTCGACGGACAACCGCCGGACGGCGTCTGCTGAGGCTGCACGGCAACGTCCCAACCCAATCAGCAGGCTGGCCGCGTGGCTCAGACACCGCCCGATACCGTCCCCAGAGCGGGGAGCCCCCCAACCCTTACGCGGATCCAGCTTTGCGCAGACCAAGTTGGCCCCGATTGCTCCTTAGCAAAGGAGGGGATTTGTCGTACCACAAAGCAGGCCGTGGCCAAGAAAAGGGCCCCGAAACCAACCGGTCTCGGGGCCCCGAAGAGCGTCTGGGCGGGCGCGATTGGGTCAGGCGGCCGCCAAGTTACGCAGGACGTAATGCAACACGCCCCCGTTCTTGATGTAGTCGATCTCTACTTCCGTATCGATCCGGCACTTCAGCGTCACGACCGTCTCGGACCCATCGGCCATCTTGATGGTGGCGTCGATCTCCTGCAGGGGTTGGACGTCGCCCAGACCCTCGATTGTGACCTCCTCTTCGCCGGTCAGGCCGAGGGACTTGCGGCTGTCGCCCCCGGTAAACTCGAATGGGATGACCCCCATCCCCACCAAGTTCGACCGGTGGATGCGCTCAAAGCTCTCGGCGATCACCGCCTTCACCCCCAACAGCGCCGTGCCCTTGGCCGCCCAGTCGCGCGAGGACCCGGCGCCATATTGCTCACCGCCGAAGATCACCAGCGGCACGCCCTGCGCCTGCCACGCCATGGCCGCGTCGTAGATGGACGTCTTCTGCCCGTCCGGCCCTTTGGTGTAGCCGCCCTCGACCCCGTCCAGCATCTCGTTCTTGATGCGGATATTGGCGAAGGTTCCGCGCATCATGATCTCATGGTTGCCACGTCGCGAGCCGTAGGAATTGAACTCCCGCACGGGGACCTGCCGCTCGGTCAGGTATTGACCGGCGGGGCTGGTCTCCTTGAAGGACCCGGCCGGGCTGATGTGGTCGGTGGTGATCATATCGCCCAAGACGGCCAGGACACGCGCGCCGACCACGTCTTCGATCTGACCGGGCTGGGGGTCCATATCCTGGAAATAGGGCGGGTTCTGGACATAGGTGGACGTGGCCGGCCAATCATAGGTCTCCTGCTGGGGAACGTCGACGCCCTGCCACTTGTCGTCCCCTTTGAAGACGTCGGCGTATTTCTCCTGGAACGCTTCGCGGGTGACAGTCGCCTCGACCAGCTCGGCCACCTCATGCTGGGTGGGCCAGATGTCTCTCAGGTACACGTCGCGGCCGTCCTTGTCTTGGCCCAGCGGTTCCTTCGTAATGTCCACATTCATGTCCCCCACCAGCGCGTAGGCCACCACCAGCGGCGGCGACGCCAGGTAGTTGGCGCGCACATCCGGCGAAATCCGGCCCTCGAAATTACGGTTGCCCGACAGGACGGAGGTGGCGATCAGATCACTGTCATTGATCGTCTTCGACACTTCGGGGGCCAGCGGCCCGGAATTGCCGATGCACGTCGTGCAGCCATAGCCCACCAAGTTGAACCCGATGGCATCCAAGTCCTCCTGAAGGTTCGCGGCCTCCAGATAGGCCGACACCACCTGCGATCCCGGCGCCAGCGACGTCTTCACCCAGGGTTTGCGGTTCAGGCCCAATGCACGGGCCTTGCGCGCCACCAATCCGGCGCCGATCATCACATAGGGGTTCGACGTGTTGGTGCAGGACGTGATCGACGCGATCACGATGGATCCGTCATGCAACTGCGCGCGATCGGCCTCTCCACCGGCGACGAAGCCGCGCTTGTGGCTGCCCGTGTCGCCTGGAATGTCGACCGGCTCCGGGGCGCCGCCTTCCCCCTCCCACCGCACTTCGGCCTTGGCCGACGCGTCACCGCCGGACCGCAACCCATTGACATACGTGCTGAACGCCGACGCCGCATTGTCCAGCGCGATGTAATCCTGCGGCCGCTTCGGCCCGGAAATGGCAGGCACGATTGTGCCCATATCCAGCGTCAGCGTATCGGTATAGACCGGCGCATAATCCGCATCCCGCCAGAAACCATTCTCCTTGGCATAGGCCTCCACCAAGGCGATACGATCCATGTCGCGGCCCGTGGTCTTCAGATAGCGGAGCGTCTCTGCATCGATGGGAAAGAACCCGCAGGTCGCCCCGTATTCCGGCGCCATATTCGCAATCGTCGCCCGATCCGCCAGGGGCAGCACATCCAGGCCCGCCCCGTAGAACTCCACGAATTTGCCGACAACGCCCTTCTCGCGCAGCATCTCGACAACCTTCAGCACCAGATCCGTGCCGGTCGTCCCTTCCACCATGGCGCCCGTCAACTCAAACCCGATCACTTCGGGGATCAACATCGAAATCGGCTGGCCCAACATGGCCGCCTCGGCCTCGATGCCACCCACGCCCCAGCCCAGAACGGCCGCGCCATTGACCATGGTCGTGTGACTGTCCGTGCCCACCAAGGTATCGGGATAGGCCACAACCTCCCCGTTCTGATCCTCATCTGTCCACACGGTCTGCGCCAGATATTCCAGGTTCACCTGATGGCAAATGCCGGTCCCGGGCGGCACCACACGGAAATTGTCGAACGCCGTCTGGCCCCATTTCAGGAACTGATACCGTTCCATGTTGCGCTCATATTCGCGGTCCACATTCATCTGGAATGCGCGCGGGTTGCCAAATTCATCGATCATGACCGAATGGTCGATGACCAGATCCACGGGGTTCAGCGGGTTGATCTTCTGGGCATCCCCGCCCAACGCCTTGATCCCGTCGCGCATGGCCGCCAGGTCCACCACCGCCGGAACGCCGGTAAAGTCTTGCATCAATACGCGCGCGGGGCGGTACGCAATCTCGATGGGGTTCTTGCCACCCTTCTCGGCCCAGACGGCAAAGGCCTTCACGTCCTCCACGCTGACCGTGCGCCCCCCATCTTCGAACCGCAGCATGTTTTCCAACACGACCTTCAGCGCCGCAGGCAGTCGGGAGAAGTCGCCCAACCCCGCCTCGGTGGCGGCGGCAATGGAATAGTAGCTGACGGAGTGTGCGCCCACGCTCAGGGTGCGGCGCGTCTTGGCGGTATCGGTTCCAACTTGCACGGTCATTCGAGCTTCCTCCTAGGGGGTGGCGGTCTTTCCTTTGCCTTGCCCCATGCCCCGCTTCGTTTCAAGGGTATACCGTGGTATGCAAATGCGAAAATTTGTCACGACCAGCCCGCCCCAAAACGGCAAAGACACAGGGCGATACCATCCCACATCGCGCGGCACAGCTCAGAAGCGCTTCCTTTTCAGTGTCTTGGGCCCATATCTGGCGAAAACCTGCTTCGAGTTTGGAAAAATACAGGCTACACCCGCCCCATGGACCTGACCGTCACTGCCCTTTCTTGCCACCGGGGGGATCGCCGCATCCTCCGCGATGTCGGCTTTGCCGTGCCCGCGGGGCAGGCCCTGATCCTGCGCGGGCCCAACGGGGCGGGCAAAACCACATTGCTGCGCAGCCTCGCCGGGCTCACGCAAACGTCGGCGGGTCAGATCTCCGCCCCGCAAGACGCCATGGCCTATGCCGCCCATACCGACGGGCTGAAGGCGCAACTGACCGTGGCCGAGAACCTGACCTTCTGGGCGCAGATCTTCGGGACAGGCGACGCCGCCTACACCCAGGCTGTGGCTGCCTTCGACCTCGGGCCCCTGGCCGCCCGCCGGACGGCGGACCTGTCGGCGGGCCAGAAACGCCGCACGGGCCTCGCCCGGCTTCTGCTCACCGGTCGCCCGATCTGGCTGCTTGATGAACCCACAGTGTCGCTGGATGCCCAGAACGTGGCCCGCTTCGCCGCCGCGATCCGAACCCACCTGATCTCCGGCGGCAGTGCGATCATCGCCACCCATATCGACCTCGGCCTTGACGCCCTAACCCTCGACATCACCCCATTCGCCACCGGTCGCGACACCGACGACACAACGGACGACCCCTTCGCCGAGGCTGTGGAATGACCTCGCCCCAAGCCGTCCAAAAACGCCCGGCCCTCGCAATCCTGGCGCACTCGCCTGCGTCATCTGGCCAAAAATACCTCATTCCACCGTCCGACAAATACACCGCCATCCGCCATCCCGGGCTAATTTTCTTCCCGAAGAAAATTCCCCCCCGCCCCGAGGTCCCATGGCCGCGCTGCTGATCCGGGATCTTCGGCTGGCGATCCGCGCCGGGGGCGGGTTCGGGCTGGGCCTGGGCTTCTTTCTCATTGTCACGACCTTGGTGCCCCTCGCCGTGGGCCCGCAGACCGACCGCTTGGCCCCCATTGCGCCCGGCATCCTCTGGCTTGGCGCGCTGCTGGGGTGCCTGCTGTCCCTGGACCGTCTCTTCGCCCTCGACGCCGAAGACGGCTCCCTCGACCTCCTGGCCACGGCACCACTACCACTGGAGATGGTGGCCAGCACCAAAGCCCTCGCCCATTGGATCACCACGGGCCTGCCCCTGACCTTGGCCGCACCCCTCTTGTCGCTCTTGCTGTTCCTGCCCGGCGCGGCCCTTCCCTGGCTCGTCCTCTCGCTGCTGATCGGGACGCCCGCTTTGTCCTGGATCGGCACTTTCGCCGCCGCGCTTACGGTGGGGTTGAAACGCGGTTCGCTGCTCTTGTCGCTTTTGGTGCTGCCCCTCTACATCCCAACGCTGATCTTCGGGGCCGAAGTGACCCGCCGCGGGGCGGAGGGATTGCCCGTCGGCACCCCCCTGGCCCTGCTCGGTGGGATCACTTTGGGCTGCATTGCGCTCCTCCCCTTCGCCAGCGCCGCCGCCCTTCGCGTGAACCTCCGCTAAGGCGCGGACGTCGCGCCGGGGCCCCGACGCAGTCACGCCACGCTCACCTGCGGGCTCCGTCACGACCCTCGGCCAATCCGAACACGATTTGCCCTTCCCAGATTTGCACGAAAGATCCTAACACGGCGGCCTTCCCCCGCGGGCCTGTGGCGCGCACCGCATCCCAAGAAAAGTCCACGCAGCGCGCCCCCTGCCACCGCGCCACCTCCCTTCCCGGCCGAGGACATCGCGCGCGCCATCGCCGACAAGCTGCCCATATCCATTATAAAACAGAGGGATAGAACGCACTAAACTGGCTCCGGAAAGACGCGCAACACCGTCGTCAGCGCCCATTGCGACATTCTGCACCGATCACTGGCGCGTGAGCCTGCTTGCTCAGACGGCCCCCCAAACATAGGAAGGTGCCATGTCGATCTGGGAATATGCCAACCCGCGCCGTTTCATGGCCTGGACCGCCGTCGTCCAACCCTGGGCCTGGGGCCTGGCCACCGTGCTTTGCGCTATCGGTCTGATTTGGGGATTTTTTTTCACCCCCGAAGACTTCCGCATGGGCCATTCTGTCAAGATCATCTACATTCACGTCCCTTCAGCCTTCATCGCAATCAACGCCTGGTTCATGATGCTGGTGACATCGCTCATCTGGATCATCCGCCGCCACCATGTCAGCGCACTTGCCGCACGGGCCGCGGCCCCCATCGGCCTGATCATGACCGTCGTGGCGTTGCTGACGGGCGCCATCTGGGGGAAACCCATGTGGGGCACCTATTGGGAATGGGACCCTCGACTGACCAGCTTCTTGATTCTAGGGCTTTTTTACCTGGGCTACATCGCCCTCTGGTCCGCCATTGAGACCCCGGATCAAGCCGCCGATTTGACGTCAATCCTGTGCCTCGTCGGCAGTGTTTTCGCCGTGATCAGCCGCTATGCCGCGCAGTTCTGGAACCAGGGCCTCCACCAAGGTGCGTCCCTGTCTCTCGACCAGGAAGAGAATGTGTCAGATGTCTTCTGGCTTCCCCTTGTGGTGACCCTTGCCGGGTTTGTCGCGCTTTTCGTGGCCCTTGTGCTGTTGCGCACCCGGACGGAGATCCGCCGTCGCCGCCTTCACGCCCTCGCACTCAAAGAGAGACTGGCATGATCGACCTGGGCAAATACGCCTTCGACATCCTCCTTGCCTACGGCTTGTCCGCCCTTCTGTTGGTGGGGCTGATCGTGGGGTCCATCCTGTCTGCCCGCGCCGCCCGCCGCGCGTTGGAGGAGCATGGCGAATGAAGTGGGTGGCCCTCCTCCCCGTGGCGCTGTTTGCCCTGCTCGGCGGTTTCTTCCTCTCCGGCCTGTTCCGGGAAAGCCCGGACGCCCTCCCGTCCACGATGATCGGCCGAACTGCGCCGGAATTGACGCTCACGGACCTGCCGGGCAAGCCCCCCCTGGCACCGGAAATGTTGCGCGACGGAGAGGTGAAATTGGTGAATTTCTGGGCCTCCTGGTGCGTGCCCTGCCGCGTCGAACACCCCCAATTGGAAGCGCTCGCAGAAGACTTGCCGGTCTATGGCGTGAATTACCGGGATGCCCCCGATGACGCACTTGCCTTCCTGCAAGAGTTGGGGGACCCCTTCGCCGCCATAGGCGCCGACCCCACCGCCCGAACGGGCATCGATTGGGGACTTTACGGTGTGCCTGAAACGTTTGTTGTGGCGGGCGACGGGACAGTCATGCTGCGCTTTGCCGGGCCGATCACCACCTCTGTCATCGAAGATACGCTCCGCCCCGCCATCGAGGCTGCGGAAGCCCGCTAACCCCGCCCCGATTGGCCCGCTTTCACGACACCGCGGCGGCACTCAGGATCGGCGCCCGTGCACCGCGTGTCCGCGACCGCTTGGCCAATCCGGGCCGCGTCCTGGCGAGTGCCGATCAGGCATAGAGCCTGCGGCGAACGAAAGGCGGGCACCAAGCTCTGAATGCCTAAGAAAGTCGAGACTTCGAGACGGCAAAGCAGAGCCACCCGGGCACCAAACCCTATCACACCTTGCCTGCGGTCGCGCCCGGCACGCCGCAGACCATGTGCGATCCGGTTCTCTCAGCGGTCGTCGCACCCCTGAATACGTCCCAAGCTCAGTCGTTGGCGCCCCAGTTTCGCGCCTGGGCCTGAACCCAGTTCCAGCTGTCGCCGCACATCTGTTCCAGCGTGAACCGTGCTTCGAACCCAAGGACCTCGCGCGCGCGGGTCGGGTCCGCGTAAAGGCGCGGCACGTCTCCGGGTCGCCGCGGGGCGATCCGGTGGGGCAACGCACGGCCCACAACGCCCTGATAGGCCTCGTGCATTTCCAGAACCGAGATCGGCCGCCCGGTGCCGATGTTCAACACATGGCCCGTCCCATCCATCAACGCGCCCAGGGACTGCACGTGAGCTTGCGCCAGATCCATGACGTGAATGTAGTCGCGCCAACACGTCCCATCCGGCGTGTCATAGTCGTCGCCAAACACCTGCAATTCCGGCAACTCGCCCAGGGCCACCTTCGCGATATAGGGCATCAAATTGTCCGGAATGCCGCGGGGGTCTTCGCCGATCAGGCCGCTTGGATGGGCCCCCACTGGGTTGAAGTAGCGCAAGACGCCCACGGCCCATGGATCGGCTTGGGCGGCCTGGTGCAAGATCTGCTCACAAGTCAGTTTGGTAAACGCATAGGGCGAGGTGTGGCTGAGAGGCAGATCTTCGGTCAGGGGAAAGACCTCCGGCTCTCCATAGACGGTGGCGGTGGACGAAAACACAATCCGCCACACCCCGGCGGCCTTCATGGCCTGCGTCAGCTTCAAAAGCCCGCCGATATTCGTCTCGAAGTAGTCCAGCGGCTTTTGCACGCTCTCGCCCACGGCCTTGCGCGCCGCGAAATGGACCACCCCGTCAATGGACCTGGTGGCGAAGACATCCGCCAGAAAGGCCTCGTCCAAAACTGACCCAGAGGCCAGATCCACAGGCCGTCCGGTCAACCTCTCCAATCGATCCAGAACGCTCGGGTCCGAGTTCGAAAAGTTGTCCAGAATGGTGACCTCATACCCGGCCTCGATCAGCGCGACATAGGTATGGGAGCCGATATACCCCGCGCCGCCGGTCAAGAGTATCCGCGCCATCAACGCCTCTCACGAAATCACATCCCCGGGTGAGCTACCCCGGACCCACAGTCACGTCAAACCGATCTGAGGTATGGCGCCGTGCGCGGCAATTCGATCCGATCTTCACACGCCCGCGCGCCCCGCCGTGGGGTGAAGACATACTAGGGTTCCCCAAATCTGGCCCCCTGCGCGCCCGACGATCCGCATCGGGTTCTGGGCGTCCGGCACAGCGGGTGGGCAGCGATGGCTGGGCGGCGTGCAAGATACCCAGCCAAGTCCTGCCGTCGGCGCGCGCCTTCCACGACAAACAAACAACAGGCTGGGCGTCCTGATGGCCCGTCGGTCATCGGCGCAGGGTGTCCTGCCACCCCCGTTGGCGGCTTCGCTGGAATTGCCATGGCGCGGGAACTCCGCTGGGGATAACCTGCGCCCAAGGCTTCCCCCGTCCCAGCATATGGCCTATCGTGCGACCCAATCATACAAGATAGAGCAGCGAAATGGCCGACGACCTTCTGAGCGGCGCGGACGCCCCGCAAACCTATGATGCCTCCTCCATCGAAGTGCTGGAGGGGTTGGAGCCGGTGCGCAAGCGTCCCGGGATGTATATCGGCGGCACCGATGAGCGGGCCCTACACCATATGGTGGCCGAAGTGCTGGACAACTCCATGGACGAGGCTGTGGCGGGCCATGCCAATCGGATCGAGGTGGAATTGCACGCCGATGGCGCCTGCACCGTGCGCGACAATGGCCGCGGCATCCCCATCGATCCGCACCCCAAATTCCCCGACAAATCCGCGCTAGAGGTCATCTTGTGCACGTTGCACGCAGGCGGCAAATTCTCCGGCAAGGCCTACCAAACCTCGGGCGGGTTGCATGGTGTCGGCGCGTCGGTCGTGAACGCCCTGTCGGACAGTATGGTCGTGCAAGTGGCCCGCGACCGCGAGGTGTATGAACAGCGCTTCTCCCGCGGGCACCCCCTTGGCCCCGTGGAAAAGGTCGGCGCCGCGCCCAACCGCCGGGGCACCACCGTCACCTTCCATGCCGACCCAGAGATTTTCGGCGCCCAGGTGCTCAAACCTGCGCGCCTTTTCAAATCCATCCGGTCCAAGGCCTATCTTTTCTCGGGCGTGGAAATCCGCTGGAAGTCCGAAATCGACGATGGCACCACGCCGACACAGGCGTCCTTCCACTTCCCCGGCGGCCTCTCCGACTACCTGACCGAGACGTTGGGCACCGCCACCACCTATGCCGACACCGCGTTTGCGGGCACGGTCGAGTTTCAGGAAAAGTTCGGGGAACCGGGCAAGGTCGAATGGGCCATCAACTGGACCCCGTCCCGCGACGGGTTCCTGCAATCCTATTGTAACACCGTGCCCACGCCCGAAGGCGGCACCCACGTCACCGGCTTCTGGGCGGCGATCCTCAAGGGCATCAAGGCCTACGGAGAGTTGGCGAACAACAAGAAGGCCGCGCAGATCACCCGCGACGATCTGATGTCCGGCGGCTGCGCCCTCGTCTCCTGCTTCATCCGCGAACCCGCTTTCGTGGGCCAAACCAAGGACCGCCTGTCGACCGAGGCGGCCGCCAAGTTCGTCGAAGTCGCCGTGCGCGACCGGTTCGACACCTGGCTCGCCTCTGACACCAAAGCGGCGGGCGCAATCCTCGACTTCCTGGTGCTGCGCGCCGAAGAACGCCTGCGCCGCCGCCAAGAAAAAGAGACCGCCCGCAAATCCGCCACCAAGAAGCTGCGCCTGCCCGGCAAACTGGTCGATTGCTCCCAATCCGCGCGGGACGGGACCGAGCTGTTCATCGTGGAGGGC
>JBCBVM010000019.1:0-69946 GCA_039817645.1 Pseudomonadota bacterium
CTGTCTGCCTGATCGCCAGCATAGCGCTCGATCAGAGCGTCAAAGGTCGCCAGCGCAGCCTCAAGGTCGCCGCTCTTGTCGAGGGCGAGGCCCTTAAACTGCATCGCCCTTGCTGCCGCTTCGCGCACGCTGTCTGCCTGATCGCCAGCATAGCGCTCGATCAGAGCGTCAAAGGTCGCCAGCGCAGCCTCAAGGTCGCCGCTCTTCTCGAGGGCGAAGCCCTTTCTTAACATTGCTCCCGCTGCGGTCCCACGAACGTCGCCTTCTTCATCGCCACCATAGCGCTCGACCAGCGCGTCATAGGTTGCCAGCGAAGCCTCAAGGTCACCGCTCTCGTCGAGGGCGAGGCCCTTGTTGAGCATTGCGGCAACTGCCCGACCGCGCACGTCGCCTGCTTTATCGCTACCGTAACGTGCGATCAGCGCATCAAAAGTCTCTAGCGCAGCCTTATAATCCTTCAAGCCGAGAAAGGCGCCGCCCTTAATATTAAGAAGTCGCCCAACAAATTCTTTATCTGCCACTCGCTCAAGTTCATCAAACGCAGTTGGCAACTTGTTTATCTCAGATAGAATTTCCCTATTTTGGCCAGCTTTTTCGGCCTCCCAGACTGGCCTAAAGAGATCCGGAATTGAATTCTCGTCAGACTTTTCCAACTCCCCAGCAAAGTTGACATCCGCTTCCCCCTTTGCCCATTCATTCATATGAGTCAGACGGAGTGACCCATCAAAAGAATGGCCTTCACACGCGAGAGCTTCACGGAGTGCTAGCGCATATTCTGGATGAGCTGGATTATCCAAGCCTTTCTTGCTGTCAAATTTGCTTGATAGCTGCATCAATTCCTTTGGAGAGTAGAAGCTTGTAAGAAAGCCTACAAGCCAGCGCATCTTTTGCTTGGTTCGCCGCGTACCGTGTCTCATCAAATACCAAATGTTGAAAAATCTTTCGACAATTTGGTGGCCTGCATACGAACCAGAAACGTCAACGTTTTCGATCATCCCGTCTTTACGTAGCTTGACTAATATCGGTGAAATAGTGGTGCTTTTGATGCCCGTGATTTGGGATAGATCGCCGGTTGTGATCGGGTCCCAGTTAAGTGATATTGCATCGATCACGGCTCGCTGATGCGTTGACGAGTATTCTTCAATCTTATGCTTGTAATAAGGCGTTACGTCATCAAGTAGCGCATTCAAATCTGACATCACTTCATGGGTATCAGACGACTCCAAAAGACGGTAAATCAGCGATATGACCCGCGGGTTGCCACCCGTCAAAGCGTGAAGTGTCTGCAAGCGCTCAGGTTGGTTTCGGACAACAAATTGTACCGATTTTCCTTTGGGGCCACGTCGGCTCGCAAGGGTCAGCATACAAGCACGAGTTTCAGCCAAATCTAGAGGAATCAGATAGTGCGGTTGGAAAAACTCGTAAAAGGCCGCGTCACGATTAGCTGTGGCTTTGAGTGGTTGACTTGCGGCACCAACTACAATCGGCCCCATTTTAGACTGAAGCACTCGCCGCAGCTTCCAGTTTGACTCTTTAGAGAGCGCGGAAAGAATTGTGTCCAAGTTATCAACCAACAACACTGCTCTTCTGTCCAACGCGACCATCTCCGCCTCAAAGCACTCCTCGGCGGTATCGTCATCCTGACAGTGATTTCCCGATGCTATTTCATCCAACCTGTCGGCAAGTTTATCAAGTCCACTTTTTTCCGCCCATTCTGCCAATGATTCCATACAGTTTCGCCAGAACGAAGCAAGGTTAAGGACATTATATTGTTCTTCACGAAATCTAAGCGCCACAAACCGCTTGGATAATTTAGGGTCGCGATCAACCTCCACAGCTAAGCGCCTCAGGAGTGATGTTTTTCCCATTCCACGGCTGCCGATCAAGACATGATGGACAGCAACACTATCGTCTTCAACGCTCGATAATCGTCTAGCTAGAGCATCCAGAACATCGTGTCTGGCTATGAATGACTGAACAATATCATCGTCACTACCTGCCTGATTATAATGATAAATATTTTCCATCAGCTTTTACTCAGCCTCATACTCTTTCCAATAGCGCCGTACTAGACCAGACTGAAATTGGTACCGACCGTCGGTGAGGCGGAGCAAACCATCATTTAGCAGTATCGCAAGAATTTGTTTGACCTGCTTCCGGCCCGTCTCCATTTCAGCCATAGGAGCCATGGCCAATATCGTATCCATAGCCTCACCATCTCTGTCTTTCGATAGTAGGTCGAGCATCTTGAATGCGAGACCCTGATCGGTTGAAGCAAGGTTCTTTTCAATGTGCCCTCTCCAAACACAGAATTCCGTGTCCCGACCCGGCTGCAACAGCCGGTCGAACGCTTCGCTAAAATCCTCAAAAGTTGCGACTGCAATTTGACGATCTTGATCGAACTCTAATGGCTTCGTTTCGTTCGCTACTAGCTTTAGATAGTACGGAGCAAGCCACCCAAGTTCATCAAACATTTTGTCAAAATCTTCGTCAGTAGAATCGAAGATATGGTTGATTTGCGATTGAACGATCGGGTCTCTGAGAAAGGATCGAGCTTCACGTTTGGTAAATGGTTGCAACATGAAAGTCTCGAAGTCGACAAATGCCCCTGCTAGGCCGTACCGTTTTGCGACGATATTCAACCCAATTGACCCCGTAAGCACCCAACGGACGTTCCTGCTGCCTTGCTGAATCCTTCTTAAACTGTATGCGAACTTGTAGGCCTCTTCCTGGTCCCTTTCGGCACATTTCAAGAAAAAGTAGGCAATTTCGTCAATTAGAATTGCTGACTTTTCTTCGCTTTCGTTCAGAGATGAGATCAGCACCTCCAGAAATTCGATTGCGTCCATCTTGCCTAAGGCATCAATTGCGCTGCCCGACCAATCTCCTCCAATCAAATTTTGAAACCGCTGGCTAAGGTGTGATTTGAAGCGATCTTGCCGACTGAGCTGGGCCTCAACGGCCTTACAAAGCCGCTTAGAAAATTCTTCCTGCGTATCGACACCCTCAACGTCCACCTCTATCGCAACCCAGCCATCCTTTTTTAGATCACCCGCCAAACGATTAATGGTCCAAGTTTTACCAATGCGTCTTGGCGCAGGCATATTGATTGAGACGCCAGCGAGCAACTTCCGCTTCAGCTGACCCCTCTCCTCCTCACGTCCATGCATGTCGCACCTCATATTTATCTGATATTGAATTAATTCACTTTCAGATAAATGTCAACTCTCCGTGAATGCATCGGACTCGATGAGCCTTTAAGGTTGGCGTTTCCTATCCCAAAACGTTTCCTATCCCAACACCCGCAACGGCTTTTATCGCGGCTCAATGCGTCAGCCCTCGATCCATCTCGACCTCCCGCGTCTCTAGCTCTGTCTCAACCTCTCTTCGGCGGCTTTCACTAATTTCAAGCTGCTCTCGAGTTGCGTGCGCAGATTCCCGTAGCTCTGCCCCTCGTTCAGCAAGCCGTGCAACGCAGCCACGGACGCTGTTTGCGATTGAATGAGCACCGACACGCAGGCGGCCAATCCATCCATCTGGCTCTGCATCTTGGTCGTCGAGCGTGCTTCTAACCCGCTCAATTCCTTTGCTGAGACCTCTGAGACCGTCACCAACCGCTCGACGCAGGCGAGCAAGTCTCGTTCCAAGGCTGTCAGGGGTGTCGTCATCTAATTCTCCTCGACCTTGATGCAGGTCACCGATCTGCCGCCCAGCGTGCAGGTCCTCAGGCGTGTCTTGGTCGGATCCAGCACCAGCCAGGTCCCGTCCTCCCTGTCGATCCGGGTCAGGCCCAAGTCCCTCAGTTCCGAACTGGCCAGTATCAGCGTCCAGAGCAAGCTCGCGGCCATCATCGAGACGATCCCCGCCAAGAACGTCCCCGTGATCAGCCAGGGCGAGATCGTCAGCCAGCTCTTGTTCTGACGCAGAAAGCTGCGGGTATCGGTCTCGATTGTACGCTGCGCGTTGGTCGCAATGGTGTTCAAATCGCTCCTGAAGCTCTCCAGCTGGGATGCCATCGAGGCGGCGTAGTCCTGCCGGATCGTGTCCAGTTCCGCGTTCAGCTTCTCGCTCAGCCGGGTCGGCTTGCCAGTTTTCATGGAAAATCTCTCCTTTCAAACGCCAGCGCTCGCCGGTGTCGGGGTCTTGGGCGGTCAGGTAGGCTTTGCCAACGCGAGGCAGGTCGAAGCCTGCGTCGGCGAGACCGTCGACCATGCTGGCGCGGTCGGTGATCAGACCGACGCTGATCTGGTCTTGCAGCCACGCGTGCAGCTCGTCGCGACCTTGTGCGCGGGTTGGGGTCTCGATGGTGTCGCGGACCTCTTGGGTGCGTTCCAACTCCATCGGATCGGCCCAGCCGTGGCGTTGGTTCATGACATCCCGCAAACTGTCAAAGGCGTTCTGATAGCCGGGCGGCGCGATGTTGAGGCTTCGGCCCGAGGTCAGCTCCAAGCGCGGTGTGCAGAAGTGGAGCTCGACGCGGTCTTCGTGGGTATGTCGGACCCAGAGCACGTCATATTGCTCAGGGTCCAGCCCCGCGAAGGCCAGCCGCTCGAAACCGTCCATGACCTCGGCCTGCTGCTCCTCGGTCGGGGCATCGGTGGCGGCAAAGCTGATCACGCCCGCGCGGTAGGTCCACTGGTGGCGGCTGGCGTCGATCAGGGCCTCGGTGCGGTCGGGATTGCCGCGTAAGACCTCTGGCAAAGGCTCGCGTGTGACCGTCATCGGTTGGCCGTCTGCATCGCGGATCAGGTCGCGCTTGCCGTCGTAGGCAAGCACCTTGTCCGCGACAAGGTAGCCAACCGGACCAGCGCCCGCGCCTTTGCCGTTGCGGAAGAACTTGATCAGCATCGGCGTGCGGCCTCGACGATCTGGGCAAGCTGGCGTTCGATGGTCAGCAGGCGACGGGCAACGGTTAGCGCGTCGAGATCAACGCGGCTCGCGAGCATGGCACGGTTCAGCCAGCGGGCGATCTGGTTGAGGTTGCCGCCGATGCGCCCAACAGCCAGCACGAGCGCCGGATCAACGCGAGGAATGGGCTTGCGACGGCGGGCTTCGGTCAGACCAAGCGCCTCACGCAGCAGGGTCGCTGCAGGCACGCCGGCGGCATCGGCCTTGGCGCGCAACTGAGCCTTCTCTGCCGCGGTGCAGCGGAAGACGAAGGTCTCGGTCAGCGGCTCTTTGGCGGGGGCTTTGCCCGCGCCGGCGGGGTTCGAAGGGGAGGCTTGCCGCCCCTCGCAAGGTCCCGTGTCAGCAGCGCCAGCGTATGACATGGGTCGCCTTGCTGTTTGCTCTTTGGTGGGATCGGTTGCGGTCATGATTTCAGGCCTGCGGCTTGGAGTTGCGCCTGTGTTACCAGGTTTGAGGCGAGCAATGCGGTCACTTGGGGCGCAGTGATGTGTTTGCACATTGGGTTGCGATCACTGATCCAGCAGGCCAGCCGCGCGTGGTGATCGGCCTGCAAAGCCTCTGCCTTCTCTCGGTCTTCCGCCTGCTTCTCGAGGTATCCCTGCCAGCGCCGGGACTGAAACCAGTTGTCGGAAAAGCAGACCTTGGAGCGGGTGAAACCTGCGCTGTCGGTGGCGTAGGAGCGCACGGCCTGCAGCAAATCCTCCGGTGCAATCCCTTCCTTCACGGCCTCTTCGATCTGGGCAAGGCAGGTGGCTTTTCCTCGCAACCGGTCAGGCGGATACGACGCCAAAATCTTCTTAGCCTCCCCCGCCTCGCGCCCGCGCGAAGGCGGTTCTTTCTTAGGTTCAATGGTAAGGTTACTGTCCCGATTTGAGACTACCCCCGTCTCACCCTTGGGACTTTTCCTCCGCATTTTTGTGACGTTTCCCCCCGTCTCATTTTGGGACTCAACCCCGTTTTTACCACTGCCCCCATCCTTCGGACGTGCGCTCGGCCCAAGGGTAATATCGAGGTGCAACTCATACTGATTGGACCCGCGCCCACCATCGCCATCACCACGGGCATGGCGCGTGACAAGGCCGCATTCTTCCAACGTGGTCATGTGCCGGAACAGCGTTGCGCGGCCCATCTCGCATTCGTCCGCCAACCGCTGTGCGCTCGGATTGCACTGTCCAGTTTCTTTGTTGTGGAAGTCCGCTAGTTGGATCAGCACAATCTTGGCGGCAGGTTTCAGTCCTTTGACATTCGCGGCCCAGATCAATGCCATGCCACTCATGGTTTTGAGCCTACCAAAACACGGGTATCAGGTTCGTTTATTGTTCGACAACTGTCCTGATACTTTTTTGACCCTAAGCATCTGTTTTTGTAACGAAATACACTGGATTGCAAATCCGTGTACACCGGTTCGATTCCGGTACTCGCCTCCATTTCATCGTAGATCATTGAGCCAGCGTCGTGGCGATCACGCGCGACGTGGCGATCAACCACATCCATGAAAATGTGAGCCCACGTCGGCCCTTTCACGCAGGATCCGTTCTGCTTTCGTCGGCCGGTGCCGCACTCAGGGCCGAAAAAGCGAAGGACAGCACGGATATACTCGCGAGCAAAATGTCCACATCTGACCGCGCGCATGGCAAAGTCCTGCGCCGCACAGAGCGAGCGGAGGCGGGCGCAAGCCTGTCTCGTAGGAACACGCGCGATTGATCTCCACTCGGTCGATTGGCTGTCGCGTAAGTACATCCATAAGCGGGGAATACGCTTGGGCGTGTTCACTGGCGCACGGCTGCAAGAGATTTGCGCGCACGACACTGCTGAAGTGCATCGGGACGGCGACGCATAGTTTCTATACATTGAGGATGCCGACGGGCATCACAGGCGCATCTCGTCGATCGCAGGGCCGCGCAAGGGGGCGTTGCATTGCGGGATGGTCCGTCTCGGTTTCGCAATCCGTCGCAGGAAGGGCACGGGCCAGTTTCCGGACGAGAGGGACAACGCCAAGGACGGCCATTCTACCGAAACGGTTGCCTACGTCTAAGCACGCGGTCCGGTTTTGCGCGGCCACGTCTGTCCCATCGTCAAACCGTCCAGCACGATGCTGGTTTTCTCCTCCGCCAAGGACTGTTTGCGCGTCGCCAGTCGGATATCATTGACGGCTTTTCGCTTGGCGCTGCTCGGTTCCGGATGCCCGACTGACCACCACTCCTTTGGGGGTGGCGATACGCCGGAACCCCGCCCATATGAAACAGACCGAAACTGGTCCAATCGCGCGGCTGTAAGACAAGCGCCGTATGCGCCTTCTGCCCCTATGCACCCAGCATCCGTGCAACCATTTCTGAAAGGTCGCGGCTGATGTCCTCGGCCCGGAGGCGGTTCAGCTGAGACTGGATCATGGCTTGGCGGTCCGCATCGTAGCGGCGCCATGTTTCGAAGGCGGTGGACATGCGGGCCGTGGTTTGGGGGTTGGAGGCGTCAAGTTTAAGGAGCCAGTCGCCCAGGAACCGATAGCCGCGCCCGTCCGCAGCGTGGAAGCCTGCGGGGTTGCCAGCGGTCAAGCCACCGATCACGGACCGAAAGCGGTTGGGGTTGTCCATGTCGAAGTCAGGATGGTCTGTCAGTCGGATTGCGACATCCACGGCCTGGGACGGTTTTGCGTGGGCGACCTGAGCCATGAACCATTTGTCCATGACCAGGCGATCATGGCGCCAGTCGGCCTCAAAGGTGGCGGCCACATCGGGGTCCCCAGCTTGCAGTAGAGCGCTGAATGCCGCCATGCGGGTGGTCATGTTGTTCGCTTGCGCATAGGCCGTACGCGCCGCGTGGCCTTCGTCTAACAGGGTTTCGAGCCGCAGAAGACTTGCATCGAAGGCGCGTTTGCCCGCGTCTGCGGCGGTCGGGGAATAGGGGCCTGGCACGGCCATCTCCTGACGCAACCGCGGAACGTGGGCGCCAAGGTGGGAGGCGATGGCACGGGCCGCCTGATCCCGGGCGGCGTAGATCGCGTCTGGGTCAGGGACGACAGCCATTTGGTGCAAGGTCTGGGCCAGATCGTCTTCGGACGGCAGGGCCAAGGACAGTGCGCGGAAGGCGGGATCCGCCGTCTGATCTGTGGCCAATTTAGCGACTGCAATTAGCCAAGCCTCGTCGTATTCGACGCCGTCCGTCAACGCGCGGACCAAGCGAGACTTGGCCAGGGTGCGCGCCGCTTCCCATCGGTTAAACGGGTCGGTGTCATGGGCCAGCAGGACCAACCGGTCGGCATCAGATTGGTCGAACTGTAGGATAACCGGGGCAGAGAAGCCGCGCAGCATCGACAAGACGGGCCGGTCCGGCAGATCAAAGGTCAGGCTGTCCTTGGGTGCCGACATCTCATGGACCTGGGTGGGCTGGACTTCATTTCCGTGGGCATCCAGCAAGCCGAACGCCAGGGGGATCACCATCGGCTCCTTTCCCGGCTGCTGCGGTGTCGGTTGTAGATCCTGTTCTACATCAATCTGATACGTGCCGTTGTTGAAGCTTTCTTTGACTGCGACCGTCGGGGTGCCTGCCTGTGCATACCATAGCTGAAACTGGGTCAGGTCACGGCCTGTCACATCCGCAAAGCAGGCCAGCCAATCCTCGATGGTTGCCGCGTGGCCGTCGTGCCGATCAAAGTACAGCTGACAGCCCGCGTTGTAGGCGTCCGCGCCGATGAGGGTGCGGAGCATGCCAATGACCTCCGCGCCTTTTTCGTAGATCGTTGACGTGTAGAAATTATTGATCTCCACAAAGCTCTCGGGTCGCACAGGGTGGGCCAGCGGCCCGGCATCTTCGCGGAACTGGCGCGCGCGCAGGGCGAGCACGTCGCCAATGCGTTGCACTGCGGCGGAGCGTTCATCTTGGCTAAACTGTTGGTCACGGAACACCGTAAGCCCTTCCTTCAGGCAAAGTTGGAACCAGTCGCGGCATGTAATGCGGTTTCCGGTCCAATTGTGGAAATACTCATGGGCCACAATCCGCTCGATATTGGCGTAGTCCGCATCGGTCGCGGTCTCGGGCGAGGCAAGCACATAGCGGCTGTTGAAGATGTTGAGCCCTTTGTTCTCCATGGCGCCCATGTTGAAGTCATCCACCGCCACGATGTTAAAGACCGAGAGGTCATAGGCGCGGCCATAGGTCTTCTCATCCCACACCATCGAGCGTTTGAGGCTATCGAGGGCATAGGCCGTCCGATCCTCATCTCCCGGTCGGACCCAGATGTTCAGCGTGACATCGCGCCCTTCCGACGTCGTGAACGCCTCAGAGGTGGCCACCAGATCACCCGCCACAAGCGCGAATAAATAGGTGGGCTTGGGCCATGGGTCATGCCACGTGCCACGTGCGACGGGGTCGCCATTGGACAGCAGCACCGGCAAATCGCTGTCGATCTGAACATCATACGTGGCCATGACATCGGGGCGGTCCAGCATCCAGGTGATGCGGCGGAACCCCTCCGCCTCGCATTGAGTGCAATACATACCATTCGACATATACAGACCTGAAAGCGCCTTATTGGCTTCCGGGGCAATCTCGACCTCTGTTTCAAGAAGGAAGCTGTCCGGTGCATCCCTTAGAACAAGGGTGTTGCCGTCAAATTCTGGCGTGATTTCTGCCCCATCCAGTCGCACGGCCAGCGTCTTCAGCCCCTCGCCATGCAAGACCATGTCGCCCGGGCCTTGCCTTTGACAGCTGAGCCGGGATTGGACCCGCGTGGCGTGCGGGTCCAAAGTGAAATGCAAATCCACATGGGTGACCGTCACCGGCACAGGTGCATAGTCTTTGAGGTAAATCTTCTGCTGGGATTGTTCGGGGGCGGCGTCACGCATGGGCGGATCTCCTTTGGCAAAAGGAGTAGGGCGCGGAGCGGGGGGCGGCAAGCGGGCGCGTGGGGGAATAGTCTTCGGGAAGACTATTCGCCAGGCCCGTCCGCCCGCGCCTGTACGCCGCCCTTGACCCAGGGCCGTGCCGCCTACCTCTGTGACCATGGCTGGCCCCGTCACCGTTCTTTGGTTCAAACGCGACTTGCGGGTGCAAGATCACCCCGCGTTGACCTGCGTTACCGGGCCCGTCATCCCGCTTTACATCGCGGAGCCGGAGATGTGGGCGCAGCCGGACGCCTCCGCGCGGCAATGGGATTTTGTGTCCGAGTGTCTGACGGAGTTGCGGGAGGATCTCCGTGCGCTTGGGGCCCCGCTCCTGATCCGTGTCGGAGAAGCGACGAGCGTTCTTGAAGCGTTGCGCCAAGTCACGCCCATTCACCGCCTGATCAGCCATGAAGAAACAGGTCTTCGCTGGTCTTGGGACCGGGACAAACGCGTCGCGGCCTGGGCGCGGCACCATGATGTCGCGTGGGACCAAGTGCCCGCCGATGGGGTCATCCGCCGCCTGCAAAGTCGCGACGGCTGGGCCGCCAAGCGCGAGCGTTTCATGCGCCAACCACAACGCGACAGACCGGCCAAACTGCACGGTCCCGTCTTGGACCCTGGACCTTTGCCCGACGCGACGGTCCTTGGGCTTTCTCCTGATCCATGCCCGGAGCGGCAGCCGGGGGGACGGCGCCAGGCGCTCGGCCTCCTCGGGTCATTCCTGACTGACAGGGGGCGGACGTACCGGTCAGACATGTCCTCGCCGCTTGCGGGGGAATGGGCCTGTTCGCGCCTGTCGGCGCATTTGGCGTGGGGGACCCTAAGCCCACGGGAGGCGCAGCAAGCCGCCATGGCCCGCATGACGGAGGTGAAGGGAACCCGCGACGGTTGGACCGGATCCTTGCGCAGCTTCATCTCTCGCCTGGCGTGGCGCGACCATTTCACCCAAAAGTTGGAAGACTTCCCAGATCTTGACCGCAAACCCATGCACCCTGCCTTTGCCGATCTTCGCCCAACCGTTGCCGAAGATCCGACGGCTGCGCGGCACTTGGAAGCTTGGGCACAGGGCCAAACGGGCATCCCCTTTGTGGATGCCTGCATGCGTTCGGCCCGGGCGACCGGCTGGCTCAACTTTCGCATGCGGGCGATGGTGCAATGCGTGGCGTCATATCATCTTTGGATTGATTGGCGGGACAGTGCGCCGGTGCTAGCCCGCCTGTGGACGGATTATGCGCCGGGCATCCACTACAGTCAGGCGCAAATGCAGTCGGGCGTGACGGGTATCAATACGCTGCGCATCTACAACCCGATCAAGCAGGGCAAAGATCAAGATCCGGATGGCATCTTCACGCGAAGGTGGGTGCCAGAGATCGCGCATTTGCCGGACGCCACTCTTCAAGAGCCTTGGACGGCCGATACCCCTGTCGATTACCCCGCACCTTTGGTCGATGTGGCCGAAGCGGCCCGTTTGGCGCGCGACAGGGTATATGCCCATCGGCGCACGCCCGGGTTTCGGGAGGCAGCGGACGAAGTCGCCGCAAAGCACGGGTCGCGCAAATCGGGCATGGCGCAAACGGGACGGCGCAAGCGGGCCAAAGACACGCGGCAGCAGGAAATGGACCTCTGATGGCGAAGATGCGTAAGAAATCGGACCTGCCCAGCAAGACCTGTGCCTCCTGCGGCCTGCCGTTCACGTGGCGCAAAAAATGGGCGAAGGTCTGGGATGAGGTGAAGTACTGCTCCGACAGATGCAGGCGCGCAAAGACCGGCGGCAACGTGGGTTGATCACCCGACTGTTTTTCGGGCCTTCTGACGCGCAAAGCCGCATCGCGTGCCGCTAAACACAGCGTTGCTAAGCATACCAACCCGCACCTGTTGCCGATCGGAAACTTCCGCGCTAATCGGCGTCATGGCAATTGTATACCGTCGTACATTCATATCATTTCAACCGTTCGGAGATCCTCCATGCGCGTGACGAAGGCCGGCCTTCAGGTCGATACGATTTTGGCAAACTTTGTTGAGGATCAGGCGCTTCCGGGAACGGGAGTTGCGGCGTCGTCGTTTTGGCAAGGCTTTGCGGATCTTGTTGAGGACCTCGCCCCGAAGAACGCGGCCTTGCTGGCGACCCGCGCGGACATGCAGGCGAAGATCGATGCCTGGCACCGGGAACGGGCAGGTCGTCCCCATGACGCGTCAGAATACCGCGCCTTTCTCGAACGCATCGGCTACCTTGTTTCAGAGGGACCGGACTTTGAGATCGATACGCAGAATGTCGACCCGGAGATTGCGTCCGTGCCCGGTCCTCAGTTGGTCGTGCCCATCACCAACGCGCGCTACGCGTTGAACGCCGCCAATGCCCGGTGGGGGAGCCTTTATGACGCGCTCTACGGGACCGATGCCTTGGGGGACGCGCCCACTGGCGGGGATTATGATGCAGAACGTGGTGCACGGGTCATTGCGTGGGGGCGTGCGCATCTGGATCAGGTGGCGCCCTTGGCCGAAGGGTCTTGGTCTGATGTCGCGGCTTTGACGGTCGCGGACGGCACCTTAAAGCCAACCCTTGACGACCCGTCCCAATTTGCGGGGCACAATGACGGCCCCAACGGCCTTTCCGAAGTTTTCTTGCGCGTGAACGGCCTTCTGATCGATATCGTCATTGATCCGACCAACCGCATTGGCGCGCAGGACACTGCGGGGATTGCCGACATTCAGCTCGAAAGCGCGCTTTCCGCGATCATGGATTGCGAGGATTCCGTCGCGTGTGTCGATGCCGAAGATAAGGTTGCGGCCTATGCCAACTGGCTTGGCCTGATGAAGGGCGACTTGGCGACCGAGGTCCAAAAAGGTGCCAAGACCTTTACCCGTGTTCTCAACCAGGATGTGAGCTTCACCGCGCCCGATGGTCACAAGCTGACCCATAAGGGGCGGGCCCTGATGCTCATCCGAAATGTCGGGCACCTCATGACCAACCCGGCGATCTTGCTGGAGGACGGCTCAGAAATTCCCGAGGGCTTGATGGACGCAGCCATTACGACCCTCATTGCCATGCATGACCTGCGGCGCGATGGCGGAAACTCCCTCCACGGATCCGTTTACGTGGTTAAGCCGAAGATGCATGGCCCCCACGAAGTGGCCTTTGCCGATGAGATCTTCACGCGGGTGGAGCGTATGCTGAGCCTGCCCGCCAACACAGTCAAACTCGGTATCATGGATGAGGAACGGCGAACCTCGGCCAATCTAAAGGAATGTATTCGGGCCGCCAAATCCCGCGTCGCTTTCATCAATACCGGCTTCTTGGATCGCACAGGCGACGAGATTCATACCTCCATGGAAGCGGGGCCAATGCTGCCAAAAGGGGACATGAAGGCCACGGCCTGGATTGCCGCCTACGAAGATCGGAACGTGGATATCGGCTTGGCCTGCGGGCTGAAAGGGCGGGCGCAGATCGGCAAAGGCATGTGGGCCATGCCCGACCAAATGGCTGCCATGCTGGACCAGAAGATCGGGCATCCGACGGCGGGCGCCACCTGCGCCTGGGTTCCTTCGCCAACCGCTGCTACGTTGCACGCAACCCACTATCATCATGTGAACGTTTTGGACCGGCAGGCGCAGCTTCGGGATGCAGGCCCGCGGGGAACCCTAGACGATTTGTTGTCGATCCCTGTTCTGGAAGGGCGCAATCTTTCCAGCGCAGAAGTAACAGCGGAAGTCGAGAATAACGCCCAGGGCATCTTGGGCTATGTTGTCCGTTGGGTGGATATGGGCGTGGGGTGCTCCAAGGTGCCAGACATGAATGATGTTGGGCTTATGGAGGATCGGGCGACCTGTCGTATCTCCTCCCAGGCGCTGGCGAACTGGTTGCACCACGGCGTCATCTCTCCCGATCAAGTGGAGGCCGCATTGCAGAAGATGGCCGCGAAGGTTGATGCCCAAAACGCGAACGAGCCAGGGTATCGGCCCATGGCGCCCGCCTTCGACGGGGTGGCGTATCAGGCGGCACAGGACCTGGTCTTCCGCGGGAGAGAGCAGCCGTCGGGCTATACCGAGCCTGTGTTGCACGCCCGCCGTCAACAATTGAAGGCAGGCTGAGCCAAGACCGCAGATGCAGGCGGCGCCGCACACAACAGCGCCAAAGGTATAAAAGGGAGCCGTCCATGGCTGAGATTACAACGAACAGAGCACGGACCATCATTCGCAAGACCTTGGAGAAGGCCGCGGAGATGGAGCTGAAACCCCTGTCGGTCATCGTTTTGGATGCAGGGGGCCATGTCAAAGCGTTCGAGCGCCAGGACGGCGCTTCTGCCGGGCGCTTTGCCATAGCGCACGGCAAGGCTTACGGCGCGATAATGCTCGGCATGGGTGGTGCGGCACAAATGGCCAGGGCAGAGGCGCAGGCCTACTTCATGGCCGCCGTGAACGGTGTCTTTGGCGGGGCCGTCGTGCCTGTGCCGGGCGGCATCCTGGTGCGTGACGCGAAGGGCAATGTGATCGGCGCCGTGGGCGTGACCGGCGACACCTCGGACAACGATGCCGAGGCGGGCCTTTTCGGCATCGCGGCGGCCAAGTTCGAAGGGGAAGCCTGAGCGGTCCAGTGGTCCGTCATGCCGTGCGCGCGGGCGGGATCAGGTGAACCGTTAAGGATTCCGGTCCCCGCAGGCCGACCCGGCGCAACCACCGCGGCGGAGACCCTTGCAAGCAGACGTCCGGGAACCGCAGCAGCAATCGCTCCAGGGCGACCGACGCCTCAATCCGCGCCAATTGCATACCCAAGCAGACATGCGGTCCATGGCCGAACCCCAAATGGGGGTTCGGTCGGCGGTCCGCCCGGAACCCAGGGTCCGAGATGCGCGCGGGATCGTGGTTCGCCGCCAACAAGAACGCCCCGACCCGCGTGCCTTTGGATAAGGGTACTCCCATGAATTCAATATCTTGCCGTGCGAAGTGAAACTTCGTCAACATGACGGGCGTCCAGTGGCGCATCGCCTCCTCTATGAACAGGGCCATGGCATCGCGGTTTGCCAGGATGCTGCCGCGCATCTCCGGCCGGTCGATCAGAGTTAACAGACAGTCATTGAGCAAATGCACTGTCGTTTCATGCCCGGCAATGAAGAGGATCATGACCATGGCCAGCAATTCATCGTCCGACAATTGGTCCGTTCCGTCCCGCGCGTGCACCAATTCCGTCAAAAGGCCCGGGCGCGGGGACTGACGTGCCGTTTCAAACGCGCGCCGCATGAACCGCAACAGGCCCCCCAATCGCGACAGCGACCACATGATCCCAATGGCGGACCCCGCGCCCGAAAGCGGTGCCAAGGCACGTTTCAAGTAGGGCATGTCCGCAGCCGCAAAGCCCATCAGATCGCAGATCACCTCGAACGGAAGCTGTTTGGTGAAGGCCGGCACAAGGTCCACGGGTGCGGTGGGGTCGATCTTATCCAGTAAGGCATCTGCGCGGGACGCAATGGCGGGCCGCAAGGCTTCCATGTTGGAACGCGCAAAGGCCTGGCTGACCAAGCCCCGCAAACGCCGATGCTCCGCCCCGTCCTTAAGGATCAACCCTTCCATAAGCGGTTGGACCCGCCGGGGCAGCCACCAATAGGTTTGCACCATGGACTTGCCCGTGGACGTCTTGGGATCCCGGTCAAATCGTTCGGCATCCTTGAGCAACGCGCGGGTCGCGGCATCCGTCGTGGTCAGCCAACTGGGCCCAATCAGGGGAAGGCGGACATGGGCCAGCGGTCCTTCGGCGCGCATGCGGGCCAAGTGCGGGCCAGGATTGGTGAGGAAATCTTCATCCCTAAGGTCCAACATGGTCTATCACTTAGGCAATCGCGCCACTGTGCGCCAGCGCAAGGGCCGCTCTGCCGCCGCGAGGCTTTGCCAGGGGGCGCTTGCGCGATATACCGCTCAAAATCGCAAGGAGATGGAAATGCGCCCGGTCGTTGGCATCATCAGCAACCACTACCTGATCAATGATGAATACCCGGCGCACGCCAATGGCAGCATGAACAGCGATGCCATTGCCCAAGTGTCTGACGCGATGCCGTTGACCTTCCCAGCCTGTCCCAACGTGACCCGGGTGGATGAATTGCTGGACGTGTTCGACGGCTTTCTGTTCACGGGCGGGCGCCCCAACGTCCACCCAGAGGAGTATGGCCACCCAGAGACGGAGGCCCATGGCGCCTTTGACCGGGCCCGTGATGCCGTGGCCTTGCCCTTGATCCGCGCCGCGATTGAGCGGGGGCAGCCCGTCCTGGGGATCTGCCGTGGCTTTCAGGAAGTCGCCGTGGCGATGGGGTCAACCCTGCATCCAGAAATCCGGGACTTGCCCGGCAGAATGAACCACCGGATGCCGCCCGACGGCACATTGGCGGAGAAGTTCGCCTTGCGCCACGAAGTCCGCTTTTCGCCCGACGGACCCTTCGCGGCATTGATGGGATCGGACGTCGTCATGACCAACACGTTGCACGGCCAAGGCATTCTGGAGGCGGGGCCGCGTGTCCGTGTGGACGGATGGGCCCCCGATGACACGCCAGAGGCGATCTGGATCGACGGGGCACAAGGTTTCTGCCTCGCGGTGCAATGGCATCCCGAATATAATGCGGCCGATGATCCGGTGTCTCGACCGCTTTTCGAGGCGTTTGGCGACGCGTGCCGCGCCTGGCGCGAGGGGCGCGGTCAGCCCCTTCGCGCGGCGTCTTGACGCCCAGAGACTAGCCTTGCACCGGCGCGCGGCGCTCTCGGAGGATGGCGCGGATCTGATCCCAATTCCGGGCCTCTTCGGTGTTTCCCGCCTTGCGCTCTGTCGTGGCGCGTTTGGCGGCCTCCGCCTCCGCCTTGGGGCCCATCAGGTCGTGCAATACGTTGGCTTGATACTGGGCGACTTGCTTCTCGATCATCGTGTCCTCCTGCGCTGTGGTAGGGGGTGATCATACCATATTTGCGCGCCCGGCGGTGGGCTCATCTGAAAGCTGCGTGAAAACCCGCTCAGCCGTATTGCGCCAGCATCTCGAGCAAATCTTCATGGCTGTTGATCTCGTCCAATGGCTTGTCCTGGCGCCATCGCAACATCCGAGGGAAGCGCAAGGCGATGCCGGACTTGTGACGTGTGGATTTTTGGATGCCCTCAAACCCAATCTCAAACACCTGAACGGGTGGCACACGCCGAACGGGGCCGAAGCGTTCAAGCGTGTTCTTGCGGACCCAAGCCGTGATCTTCCGAAACTCCGCATCGGTCAGCCCGGAATAGGCCTTGGTGAAGGGGACAAGGTCGTTGCCCTGGCGGACCGCGAAGGTGAAATCCGTGTACAGGTTTGCGCGGCGTCCATGGCCCGCTTGGGCATAGATCATCACGGCATCAACGGTCAGGGGGTCCAGTTTCCATTTCCACCAATCGCCCTTCTTGCGTCCCACATGGTAGGCCGAGGTTTTTCGTTTCAGCATCAACCCTTCGGCATTGGCGTCGCGCGCCGCGTCCCGCGTCTGGGCCAAGCTGTCCCAGGTGTCGAAGGGCGCCAACGGCGACAAGCGCAGCGGCGCTTCCGGTGGCAGATCGCGCATCAACTCCTCCAGCCGCGCCCGCCGGTCAAAGAATGGCAGCGCACGCAAATCGGTGCCGGCCTCCTCCAACAGGTCATAGGCGTAGAGCATTACAGGTGCCTCTGTCAGAAGCTTCTTTGGAACGGTCTTGCGTCCGATCCGGGGTTGTAAGGCGTTGAACCCCTGGGGCCGGTCGGTTGCCATATCCCAGGCCAAAATCTCCCCGTCCAAAACGACACCATCGGGCAGCATATCCAACGTGCGGGCAAATTCAGGGAACCGTTCGGTAATCAGTTCTTCGCCCCGGGACCACAGGTGATGTTGCCCGCCGCGCCGGATCAGCTGTCCGCGGATGCCGTCCCATTTCCATTCCGCAAGCCAGCCTTCGGCGGGCCCCAGGTCGCTGACTTCGCCTTCCACCCCGTGGGCCAAGCAGAAAGGGTAGGGGCGGCTGAGGTTGGCTTCTGGGTCGGGTGCTTCGATCAGCGTATGGAAACTGGTTTCGTCCGGCGTCCACTTTCCCATCAGCCGATGGGCCAATTCCGCCTCTGGCAGGCCCGTTGCCTGAGCCAACGCGCGCGTCATCAGCTTTTGACTGACCCCCACGCGGAAGCCCCCCGTGATGAGTTTGTTGAACACAAAGCGTTGCGGCCCTGCCAAGCTGTCCCAGGCGGCCTCCACCGCCGAACGCTTTGCCGCTTCGTCGGCCTTGGCCAAGCCCCGCAATGTTCCAATCCAGGCACTGAGACTGCGCTCGGTTTCCTGGCGTGGCGGCGGTAGGATGAGATGGATCGTCTCGGCCAAATCCCCAACCACATCGTAGGACGCGCGGAACAGCCAATCCGGCACATCCGCCTTGGCCGCCGCCCATTCGGCCAGCAAGGTCGTGGTGACCGTCCGCTTGGGGCGCCGCCCAGACAGAAGCGCGATGGTCCACAGCTTGTCATCATCGGGGGCGTCCTGGAAATAGCGTGCCAAGGCGGCCGTTTTGACGCTGGTCTTTGTGGTCTGGTCAAGCGCGGTGAAGACATCGGCAAACCGTTTCACGATGCGACCTGTGCGGCAGGTGTGTCTTCGTCCAAGAAGGCCGCGATGCGCGCCACCGCCCGATCCGCCTCGGGCGAATAACCCGCGAAGAGGTGCCAAACATGGGGCACCCCGTCTGATTTCTGTACCGTCACGGCCACGCCCGCTGCGGCCATGCGCGTGGCCACGGCATCGCTGTCGCCCTCCAAGATCTCCCCGCGGGCGCATTGGATAAGGGTCGGCGGCGTTCCCTTATATTGCGCATGCAAGGGGGACACATTGGGGTCTCTGGGATCCGCCGCACCCAGGTAGGCCGCCACAACACGGCGCAGCAGTGGGACAGGCAAAACCATCTCCCGATGCGGGGGTATGGGACGGGCAGAGTCCAAATTGGTGGCAGGGCAAATCAGCACAAGGCGCGCGGGTGCCTGGCCCCGCCCCACCAGCTTTGCCAAAGACGAAAGGGCCAGCGTTCCCCCCGCACTGTCCCCGCCCAAAACGTATGGGCCTTGACCATGGAGTGCCCCCGCAACCGCGACCACATCATCAACGCCCGCAGGATAGGGATGTTCTGGGGCCAGTCGGTAGTCGGGCATGATCACACGCCGCCCCGTAACCTGGGCGAACGCATGGGCCAAGTTGCGATAGGCCTTGGCGGAGCCCATGACAAACCCACCCCCATGGACCCAAAGGAGGGGCGCGCCCTGTCCAGTCCCCTCGGTCACAAGGCAGGGGACGCCGCCAAACGTCTGGTGACGTTCACGAATGTGCCGTCGCCGCAAAGGACGTGGGGCGAACAGGTCGAACCCTGCGCGGTGAAGCGTCCAAGGGATCGGCAGGGCAAGAAGCGGACGGACGAACCGGCGTGCACCCGCAGACAGGACACGATCGCGCCACGTCAGAGGTGTCATGCCACGGCCTCTTCCGGCTCCGCCTGGTCCAATGCTTCGCCCTCAAACTCGGTTTGGACGATGGCCGCATCGTAGCCCTGCGTCTCCAACCACTGCCGGAACGTCGCCGTATACCCGTGGGTTGCAAAGATCCGTTCCGCGCCAGTTTCTAAGATGGCGGCGTTTAGACCCTTCCAATCGGCGTGGTCACTTATCACGAAGCCGCGGTCCGCCGCTCTCCGGCGACGGACACCGCGCAGGGCCATCCAACCGGACGCGATCCCTGTGGACACCGGCCCAAACCGCCGCAACCAGGCCGAGGCCAACGCGGATGGCGGCGCGACGATCAGCGCGCCGGAATAGGATTTGACGTCTAAGTCTGGCGTCACTCTGACGGTCTTGGGCAACGGCACGCCTTGGGCGCGCAACACGACATTGGTGTTTTCGACCGCGCCGTGGGTCAGGATCGGGCCTATGGATGGGTCGACCATGGTCATGACGCGCTGTGCTTTGCCAAGAGAGTACGCGCCAATGGCCGCGTGTTTGCCGAATGCACTGCAAGCCGCCCACCAAGCGTTAAGTTCAGCCGCCAACGTTGCGTCGTCTTGCCAGTCGAACACGGGCAGGCCAAACGTACACTCCGTGATGAACGCGTGACATTTCACAGGCTCCCATGGCTCGGACAGGGTGTCCGGCGTGGTCTTATAGTCGCCGGAGACGACCCAAACTTCCCCGCGGTGTTCCACCCTGATCTGCGCACTGCCTGGAACGTGGCCTGCCGGGTGGAATGACACTGTGGCATCGCCGACGCGTTGCGTTTTCCCGAAGGCAAGCGTTTCCACGATGATTTCACCCAAGCGGTGCCGCATGACCGGCGCGGCGGCGGGGGTGGCCAAGTAGGCCCTGTGACCCGGGCGCGCGTGATCTGCGTGGCCATGGGTGATGAGGGCTCGGTCGACGGGGCGCCAAGGGTCGATGAAGAAGTCGCCGGATGGGCAGTAGATGCCGTGATCTCGAAATTCCAATACCATACGGGAAATATAGGGCTTTTTTTGACTGATGCGAGACGCCGCTCCGCGGTCAGGTTCTCACGCCGGCGGGCCGCAGGGTCCGCTGATGAACACAGGCACAGGCATTGCGTGCGTCTGCACATTCGCCGCCGTCTTCCAACCAGGCTAAGAAGAAATCCGGACGGTCGAGGTGCAATCCAAGTCGTTGCTTCGGACCGGTGCCTGCGTCTTGGGGGTATGGGAGCAGGCTGATCCTATGCTGCTGAACACGGCACGGCGCGTCGCTCGGGTGGGTCTTTGGAAATCTGTTCTTGTCGCGAGGAAGACGTAACACGTCGGGCCCACCCAGACGGATTGCTTTGGATCGCCGCAAGTCCCGCACACCCACGTCTTAGGGCTCCGTCGGGGGCGCTTCGGGTGCCAGCAAAGTGATTTCGCCCTCCGCCTCTAGCTCTCTCACGGCGCTTGCGATGGCGGCCATGGCGTCTTCTGCGGCCTCGCTGGTGACGGTGCCCAATTCCTCCATCTCTTCTTTCAGTTGGTCGGCCAAGCGGCTGGAGATCGACCCCAGGATGAACTCGCCCACTTCGGCCAATTCCTTGGGTGCGCCGGCAATCGCCACCGTCAAGGTGGACCCGTCCAGGCCGCGCATGATCTTTGGCACGTCCCGCGGATCAACGCGGCTAGGGATGCCCTCGTAGCTGAAGATGCTGCCACGGATACGTTTGGCGAATTCGGGGTCGGTCTTCTCCAACTTGGCGAGCATGGTCCCGCGGAGCGCGGACGTGGCGGAGTTCAGAATATCTCCAATTCGACTGGCGGCATCGGACCCGAACGCCTGCGCCGTCCGGGAAGCCGACTGACGGCCGAGGGCTGCCCCGATGCGAGAGACCGCTGATGGGGAAACCTCTTCGGTTCGTCCGAACGCAACGGCAATTGCCTCTGACCGGTCCGGCTCTAGCGTCGCCAACAGGTCGGCTGCTGCCTTTGCGGGTAGTTTCGACAACAGGATCGCCGCAACCTCGTCGGTTTCACCGGCCAGAAGCTCCCCCAGGGCGGATGGCTCCAACCCCGCGATCATTTCCCAAGCGGAGTCGCCCAAGGCGCCCGGTTCCTGTCCCGACTCCGCCAGCAACTGTTCCACCAGGTCCAGAGAGAGCTGATCTGACAAGGCGCCAACGATATGTGGCACATCGCGGGGAAAGTGCAGGCCGATATTGTCGAGTTCCGCCGCGAATTCGGCCACCGTCTCCGCCAGGGTCTGACGATCCACGAAGCGTAACCGCGTCATTTCGTTCACGATACGGCGCTGTTGATCCTGGGGCAGGTCGCGCAAACCCGGGTCCACCCCGCCGCCTGCAAGAAGGCGGACAATTACAGCCACCTTTTGCGGTTGGGTCAGGCGCCGTCCGGGAAGAGACGACATGGGCGAAGGCGTAAGGTCAGTCACGGGGGACACCAGAGAAAGCGGATAGGGCGGCCCGTCCTTTCTGGCAGCGAGGTCTTAACGTTCGGTTTCCGACGAAACATTTCGAGCGCACCTCTTGTGGCCATAATATGGCAAGAAGGCTGCGCGCCAGACCCGGCTGACGGTGTGATGGTCCGGTTCTTGCCAACAGTCATCCGAGCATACGGTGAATGACTTGACACCGACGCGATGGTCGCCTGGCTGGTGAAAAGGGTCAGGACCGGGTCTCACAACACCCGCGAAAGGTGTTGTGAGACCCATCCCGTCAAAATGGTGATCGCGGCGACCCCTAATAAGTCAAACGCGACTGTCGGCGATGACCATCCCGCATTTCGGGAGGGTCAGCCAAATCGTTCGGGTGCCGATCCGACGAAGCACACCAGGGCCATCCTAAGGTGATGGGTTATGTGGTGTGGCACCGCAGGTTTTTCGGCGACCGAAAGGGGGCGCTTAATTGTTGACGCAACCGCTGACGGCGACGTCGAAAGTGGCGCTGCCGGTGCATTCGCCACGGTTTCCTTCAGGGCCAGGCGTGGCGGCCCACACATCGGGGTCGGGACGCTCATGATAGGTCAAGGGCAGAGCCTCTGGATCGTCTTCCAGGACCGCGCTGGCCAGGACAGGTGCTGTCGTGACGATTGGCGCCTGGGTCGTTGCCGTGTCTTCGGTGGCAGAGACAAATTTTTGGGCCATCGCGGCCTGGGGCAGAAGGAGGCATGCGATGGTGGCGAGGGCAGTGAATTTTTGGGCAGACATTTCAACACCGTTTGTTTCGGGACAAGCGGGTTTTTGCCGACTTCGTCTGACGAGAATTGGGCGCCAAACGGTCTTTACCGGGGTATCTTCTGCCGCAAACTTGACGAATTGCTCGAAAATTTGGCCGTTAGGGGCAAGTTTGCCCCAATTCTTGCACGTGACCCTAGGTCACTTCAGACGGCGACGCGCAAATCCGTGGCGTTAGCCAATCCGGTCGTTTCGGGTGCGCCGATCATCAGGTTCAGATTCTGCACTGCGGTGCCGGACGCCCCTTTGCCCAGATTGTCCAAGACGGCCGTAACCGTGACGCAGCCTGCGCCATCACCCAATACCGAGAGACGCAGGTTATTTGTACCGTTCAGCGCTTCGGGGGCAATGCGATCCTCGGCCAAAGCCACGGACACGAAGGGGTCGCCCTCATAGAACGTCCGTAACGCGGCCTCGATCCGGGCCTGACCGGCCACCTCTCCGGGCAGCAAGTCCGCGTGAAGGTGCAATTGCACGACCATTCCTTGGGCAAAATTCCCGACGGCCGGTTGAAACAGAGGTTTCCGGGTCAGCCGTCCGTGGGCCATAATCTCGGGCAGGTGTTTGTGCGTTTGCCCTGTGGCATACAGGTAATGGGCGGGTGTCGTGCCCGCTTCGAACGCCGCTATCATCGCTTTGCCACCGCCAGAATAGCCGGACACGCCCGTCAGCGTGACACCGTGGTCCGGCGGCACGACCTCTGCGTCCACAAGGGGCCGGAGCATCGCAATGGCGCCGGTTGCGTAGCATCCCACATTCGCCACCCGTGTCGCGTTGGCAATTCTAACGCGCTGACCGGGCAGTTCCGGCATCCCATACGTCCAGTCTGCGGCCACACGATGGGCCGTGGACGCGTCGATCAAGCGGGTGTCACCGGCCAAAAGGACCGCCTCGCGGGCCGCGTCATCGGGCAAGCACAAGATCCCGATATCGGCCTGCGCGAAGGCGTCCCGCCGGGCTGCCGGGTCCTTGCGCTGTGCGTCCGGCACTTGGATCAGGCGGACATCATCGCGCGCGGACAGTCTGTCGCGGATCTGCAAACCCGTCGTGCCCGCTTCGCCATCGATGAAAACTGCAACCGCCATGGGACCCTCCTGTCTCGGTTGGGGCATACGCCGCCCGACGCGGTCGCGCAACGGGTAGGTGGTCGCCGTAGTGTATGGTGCGGCGCGGCACGCTTCGTTTTCGCGCCCGTGGGCCCTTGACGTGGAGCCTCTCCAACCCCGTGGGACGCTGACACGGCCAAAGTTGGAGGCCCCCATTCGGATCGGAGACGCGGCGGAGCGGAGCGGGCTCAGCCCCGACACGATCCGCTATTACGAACGGAAGGGCGTGTCGCCCAAGCTGCCGCGCGGGACAGACTGGCAACGACGCGTGCCGGGTGATATTCAGGGATGATGGGGCTTTTGCCTCTGCTGCGCCAGACCGGGATGCCCCTGTCCGAGATGACGGCCTTTGCGGCGCTTTACCGCCACGGCGATGCGACCATCGCCGGGCGACGGGCCGTGCTGGAAGGTCATCGTGGCAGACTGCGCAACAGGCGCGCAGAGGTGGATCGGTGCGAGGCCGAGTTGGAGGAGAAGCTGCGCCTCTACGATACGCTTGAGGGCAAGTCCCCATGCGGATCCTGATTGTGGGGGCAACCGGTGACGTGGGCCTCGCTGCCTCCGCGGCGTTGGCGCACCATCGTGATCTTATCCCCGTTGGCCTTACGCAAGGGACCCTTAGGGCGGATTTCACAGATCGTGACAGCCGCGCTGAGATGTATCAGGCCAGTCGGCTCGGCGGCGCCATTCACGGGGTGGTCTGTTGCGCGGGCGAGGTGCATTTCGGCCCGCGCCTCACCATGTTCGAGGCAGAGATGCGCAAGGGGCTCAACAGTAAGGTTCTGGGTCAGATCAACTTGTTCCGCTAAGGCATGTCCCATGTTCTGGATGGCGGGTCCTTCACGCTGACAAGCGGTGTGTTGGATCGGGATCCGATCCGCCATGGCAGCGCCGCCGCGACCGCCAATGGGGCGCTGGCGGGGTTTGTCCGCGCCGCCGCAAGGGAATTGCCGCACGGATTGCGGATAAACGCGATCAGGCCGGGCCTTTTGGAGACATCCGTCCCGCGCTTTGGCGCCATGTTCCCCGGGCATGAGCCCGTCCCCGCCGCCCGCGTGGGCAAGGCATTTGTGAAGTCCGTGTTGCGATTGGAAACTGCCGCTGGAATGACCGTCCCCAGAAGGGGCGGGAGGAAACCGCAACCCCGCCGGTCTACCGCAAGATGTCATGCCCCATCTGCTGAGCCAAATGGACATAGTCCAACAGGACCCAGTTTTCGGCGATCCGCCCATTGGCGCATCGGTAGAAGTCCATCACCCGCAGCGTCAGCGGCTTTCCCGTCGCAGGAAGGCCAAGGTAATCGGCCGCATGGGTCATGGTCATTGAGGGCCAGCCAGAGACGGCGGCATACGCACCATCGCCGATCCGGCAATAATGGTTCCCGCCCTTGCGATCCGGGAAAGCCCGAAGGAACGCTGCTCGGTGGTCACTCACAAATCCGTCCCAGCGGAAATTCGACCCGATGCCGCCAGGCCCGTACCACAGCATGTCAT
This sequence comes from Pseudomonadota bacterium, assembly GCA_039817645.1. Classification (GTDB taxonomy): domain Bacteria; phylum Pseudomonadota; class Alphaproteobacteria; order Rhodobacterales; family Rhodobacteraceae; genus Jannaschia. Next base: position 25,104 of record JBCBVM010000019.1, read on the forward strand.
CGGACCACGTGCCCCCATCCCCGGTTTGCCCCTGGGAGGCGCCGGTTTTCGGGTCATAGGTGTGCAGGTCGCCCAGCATGCGTTGGACGATATCCAAACTTTCATCACCGCCCGCGGGCGGTGGACAGACACCGTCATGGGTCGCGGGGCCGGGAAACAGGATCTCCGTGCCCAAGCGTTCGGGAAAGGGCTGCCGCCCGGCCTGGTGCATCAAGTCTGGCAGATCCATGATGATCCGGCTTTGCACGATGTGCCCGGCCGCGTTCAGGCGATGAAACTCTCCGACCCTCAGAAACGCCAGGTGACCGGACGGGGCCACCCCCCAGAGGGGACCCACATGGGTGCCCACAATATGGCTCACAGTTGCGACCCACGTGCCGCCCGCCTCGCGCACATTGGTGCCGCCGATCACAATCTCATCGCGCCTGTGCGGACGGTCCAGGGCGGCGCGCAGCGGCTCGATCACGTCCGTGAGGATCGCAGAGTGACCGGCAACCTGTTCGACCGGGGCCATCATGTCCCACACGACATCCGGTGCCAGGATGCCCTGGCTGTCCGCCCCGTCACAAAGAAGAGCGGCCAACCCGGTGCGAACGGCGGCGCGAAAGTCTGACATGGGGGCCTCGTCTTTTCCCTTGCGCGGGCACATATCCCGCGGCTAGCGTCTTTGCATTCGTATGCACGACGTGCATCTGTAGCCGAATGCGGGAGAAAGAGAAGCCTTTTTGGCACTGGAAACCCGAGACGCTGCATCGCATGTTGCAGACAGAAGGCAGCGGGAAACCCGCGCCCCACAGCAATCGACAGGGAGAGAACCGAATGCTGATCAAGAAAATTGCGCTTGCCGGCGTATTTGCCGTCTCAGCTTCGAGCGCGGCCTTGGCCTGCTCGTTCCAGAACGAAGTGCCGGTCAAATCGCTCAGTGCCGGGTTCGAGGCATGGAAAGCCGTCACCGACGCGATGGCGGAATGTGGCAACGTGGAAGCCGAACTGGATCAAGAGTTCCGCACGAAACAGCCTGCGGCGTTTGCCGCCAGCCCATCGCTGTATCAGTTGGGTGGGGTGTCCAACGGCACGATCACGCCGCTCCTCAACGAAGGGACCATCCGGCCGCTGGACGATCTGGTGGAAAAGTATGGCGAGAACCTGAGCCCCAACCAACTGATCCGCATCAACGGCGACGTCATGGCCGTGGCGATGATGGTGAACACCCAGCATCTGATGTACCGCTCCGACATCTTTGAGGAGTTGGGCCTTGAGGTGCCAACCACCTATGACGAGATGCTGGAGGTCGCCGCCGCCATCCAAGAGGCAGGCGTTGTGGAATACCCGATCGGCGCCACCATGAAGTCCGGCTGGAACATCGCGCAGGACTTCAACAACATGTTCCTCGGCTTCGGCGGCGACTTCTACGACGACGCCAGCGCCCCCACCGTCAACACGGACGCGGGCGTAAAGGCGTTGGAGATGATGAAGGCGCTGACGGAATACATGGATCCGGAATACCTGGTATCCGACAGCACCTATGTGCAGCAGCAGTTCCAGCAGGGCAAAATCGCCATGGCTAACCTCTGGGCGTCCCGCGGGGCGGCCATGAACGACGAGGCCGAAAGCCAAGTCGTGGGGAAAGTCGGCTCGGCTGCGGCACCTTTGGCAATGGACGGGGGCGCGCCCGCGACCACACTTTGGTGGGACGGTATCGTCGTGGCCAAGAATATCTCGGATGAGGAAGCCGACGCGGCCTTCCGCGTTGCCATGGAAGGGTTGGACACCGAGACGGTCCAGGCCAACAATGACGACGCAATCTGGTTGGTCGCCGGGTATGAGCCGACCGAGATGTCGCAAGGCGCCATCGCCACCGCGACGGCAGACCCTGCGCCCGTCAGCTACCCGTCCACGTCGCAGATGGGCCTGATGCACACTGCCTTGGGCAACGAGCTGCCGGCGTTCTTCACAGGCGCACGGACGGCTGAAGAAACGCTTGCCGCCGTGGAGGAGGCCTACACCGCCGCCGCCGAGGAAGCAGGCCTGTTGGAGTAATCCTTCGACCAATGACCAACAAGGGCGGCCGTTGTGCCGCCCTTTTTTCGTTTGTCAGGGCCGTGAAACCGCAGACTTGCCAAATGCGCAACGGGCGGCTGCGGCATACGCACCATGTCCTTGACCCCGTCTGTACGTCACAGACGGTCGGCTGGCGCATCACCGGCGTCTGACCCCGGGGGCTCGCCTCCGTTGTACCAATGGTCGCGCAAGGGGCAGGGGACCGAGAATATGCCTAAGGATTGGGCAGTCTCGCAAGCGCGGCCCCCGACGGACGAAAGTCGTCCCTCGTCCCGCGAAATCCCGCCAAGTTCAGACGATGGGAAGGGGCTGCGCACATACGGGGCCCGCAGAAGAAAGTGAGCCCGCCATGGCCAAATCCCCCGAAACGACCCTAATCTACGGCCTCGACGATGTGCCCCCACCCGGGGCCAGTGCGTTGGCGGCGGTGCAGCATATCCTCGCCTCGCTCGTGGGGATTGTGACGCCAACGCTGATCATCGGCGGTGTCCTCGAACTTGGTCCGCTGATCCCTTACTTGGTGGCGATGGCGCTTTTCGTCTCCGGCGTGTCCACCTTCATCCAGTGTCGCACCATCGGGCCAGTCGGGTCCGGTTTGCTCAGCCTGCAAGGCACCAGTTTTGCGTTCTTGGGCGCGCTTTTGGCGGCGGGGTTTGCCGTAAAGGGCGCTGGCGGCACGCCTGAGGATATCTTGGCCATGCTGTTCGGCCTTTGCCTTGCGGGGTGCCTGGTCGAGGTCATTTTGAGCCAGTTCGTGGACAAGTTGCGCAAGGTCATCACCCCCACGGTCACTGGCATTGTGATCACTGTCATCGGCCTCAGCCTCGTCAAAGTGGGCTTCACGGATTTTGCTGGCGGCGCGACGGCGGGCGAAAATCTGGGCTTGCCCGTCAATCTGTTGATGGGCAGCATTGTTGTGATCACAATCCTGGCGATGACCTTCTACGGCGGCCCCATGCTGCGCATCTCTGCTATTATGATCGGGCTGGGCGTGGGTTTCGTGCTGGCCCTCATCCTTGGACAAGTCGACGCAAGTTCCCTGGGCAGCGCGCCCGTCTTTGCTCTGCCTGTCCCGTTCCGGTTTGGCCTCGATTTCGACCTCCTCCTCTTTCTGCCGATTGCCTTCATCTTCTTGGTGACCGCGATTGAGACCAGTGGCGATCTGACCGCGAATTCCGTGATCTCTGGACAACCGCTAGAAGGGCCGGTCTACCTGAAGCGGATCAAGGGCGGCATCCTGGCGGACGGTATCAATTCGGGCATCGCGGCGATGTTTTCCACGTTCCCCAACACGACCTTTTCCCAGAACAATGGCGTGATCCAAATGACCGGCGTGGCCAGCCGCCATGTGGGGCTGTTCATCGCGGGCATCCTTGTCATCCTGGGCTTTTTCCCCGTCATCGGGTCGCTGTTCCTTTTGATCCCGAAACCGGTGCTGGGCGGGGCGACGCTGGTTCTGTTTGGCACGATCGCGGTCGCTGGCATTCGCATCCTTTCGACCCAAGAGATGACGCGCCGCTCCGTCTACATCATGGCGATCTCCTTTGGGCTGGGCTTGGGCGTGACGCTGGTGCCGGACGCGACCCAGCATTTGCCGCAGGTCTTGCGCCAAGTGATTGCGACGCCGATCACCTTGGCGGGTTTATCAGCCATCATCCTGACGTTGATCTTGCCGGAGGATGAAGGGGCCACCGCCGCCTCCGACAGGGCCGCGGCGGAGTGATCGGTGACCGCTGACCGACGCAGCGCCGGTCGTTTGCACAAAATTCGTGACACCGAGTGACTACGTATGCAACGCTTACAAAAGACATCGGTCCGCCGGGGGGCATGCCATGAAATTCAAGACATTTGCCATGTTTGTGGGGCCATCCATCTTTTTGATGCTGCTCTTCATTGCGGCCCCGCTGATCACGGTGTTCCTGAACTCCTTCCAAGTCACGAACCCCGTCTTTGAAACGCGGGAGATCGAGACCTGCACTGCTGGCTTCTTGCAGCAGACCTGCACGACCGAGGTGAAGACTGTCCCGGTGCTGGACGATGACGGGCAGGTGATCACGGTCACCGAATGGGTGGGGTTGTCTTCCTACGCCAACGTGCTGGGCGGTGATCGCTTTACCCGCGCCATAAGCAGTTTTGACCTGGCAGAGATCTTGCGGATCGACTTCTGGAAAGCGTTGCGGTTCACGTTGACCTTCACGCTTTTCACGCTGCCTTTGGTTCTGATCGTGGGCCTTGCCATTGCGGTGGTCGTCAACAACGCCACACGGGCCGTCAAAGGGCCTGTGATCTTCATTTCTCTCTTGCCGTTCATAATCACGCCGGTGATCGGCGCCCTGTCGATCCGATGGCTGTTCTATGGCGACGGGATCGTGACAGTCTGGCTAGAGGCGTTGTTTGCAACCGATCTCAGCGTCGCTGCAAACGGGTGGGCCATTGAATTTCTGATGATGTTCTACCGTGTGTGGCACGTCGCGCCGTTCGCCTTCGTCATCTTCTATGCGGGGCTGCAAACCGTGAACCAGGATACGTTGGAGTCCGCCATCATTGACGGCGCTTCCCGGTGGGAGCGGCTGAAATTCGTGGTGATCCCGCATTTGATGCCGCTGATCATTTTCATAACGCTGATCCACTTGATGGATGCTTACAGGGCGTTTGAAGAGGTGATCGGCTTCTCCTCCCAAAGTCATCGGATCACGTTGCAGTATCTGACCTATGACTACCTGACGCCAGATGATGCCGGGAACCGCGCCGTGTCTTCCGCCTCTGCCTCTGCGATGCTCACGATGATCGGGGTGGTGATCCTTTTGGCGGCACCGCTCAAGCGCACCTGGCGCGACCATAAGGGGACCTGATCCATGTCCGATGCTTCGATCCCCCGTGCCATGCGGCAACCCACATCGCTGAAGCTTGCATCAAATGCGTTTTTGTTGGTGTGGCTCTTTCTTGCCGCGTTCCCGCTGCTCTGGGTTTTGTTCATGTCCTTCAAGTCACCCGTGGACGCTTTCTCCTCCAGCGCATGGGAAGTCATAACGGGCCCCCGGACCCTGTCCGACGGCAGCGGTATCAGCATCGTGGACATTATCCTGTTCGTCGGTGTTGCGTGGATGTCCATCAAAGCGGCCACGCTTTGGCTGATGCCCATGGCGGCGGGCGACGGGACGCTGCAGAAAATCTTCTCCTGGGCGGTGATCGCCTTGGGCTTCGCGATCCTTGCGGTACTCGGCCTCTTTTTCGTCGTGCCGCTTCTGGCGGGCCCGTTGGAAAGCCTCCTCGGGCCGCTGGGGCGCCCCATAATCGGCATGACGACGCAGCACTACGAAGCCGTCTGGGTCGAGAATGCCTTTTATGAGAACTTCCGAAACTCCATGATCGTGACGTTTGGCGTGGTCACGGTGTCGCTGACGGTCGGAACCCTGGCTGGCTACGGGCTGGCGCGGTCCGGCTCCACGCTGGCATTCTGGATCTTGATCATCGCGCTCATTTTCCGGGCTCTGCCCCATTCGGTCCTAGTGGCGGGCTACCTGCCGGTCTTCATCAACTCGGCAGAGCTTCTGTCGCCGATCCTGGGTGAAAACGCCCCGACACTTTACGGACAGCCGCTGGCGGTGATTGCAGTCCTCGTCTCCATCAACCAACCCTTCACCATCTGGATGCTGCGCAGCTTCTTTCAGAACATCCCTGTGGATCTCGATGAAAGTGCCCGGGTGGATGGGTGTACGCATTTTCAAGCGTTTCGCTGGGTGATCATGCCCGTCATGTGGCCGGGCGTCATCACAACCGGACTGTTCAGTTTTTTGCTGGCCTATAATGACTTCCTCGTGACGTCCCTTCTGCTGGATGCGTCCAACCAAACGATGGTCCCGGCCATTGCGGGCTACTTCAACCGAGAGACGACGACCACCGACCAAGTCGAAGCCGTGGCAGCCGCCGTGTCCATCACCGCGCCGCTTTTCCTGCTGGTGATGATTTTCCAAAGGCAGATCGTGTCGGGCCTGACGGCAGGCGCGGTGAAGGGTTGAGAATGCGGGGCAACAGGGGGCGGGCGATGTCGAAGGCGTCCGGTCCCATTGCAGATGGCTTTACAGGCGCGTAACCCCAAGGCATGCGACTTCTATTTCTAGGGGATGTGATGGGCCGGTCCGGTCGACGGGCCGTGACGGAACGCCTGCCAACACTTCGCGCCGATTGGCGGTTGGACGCCGTGGTGGTCAACGGAGAGAATGCCTCCTCCGGGCGTGGCCTCAACACTGCGCAGGCAAAGGACCTGCTCGATGCCGGTGCCGATGTGATCACACTGGGCGACCACGCATTCGATCAGAAGGACATGATGCAGGGCATCCAAGCGGACAGTCGGATCCTGCGCCCCATCAACTATGCGAAGTCCGCGCCCGGCGCAGGCGCGCGGATATACGACATCCAAGGGCGGAAGCTTCTGGTGGCCCAAGTCCTTGGTCGCGTTTTCATGTCGCGCCAATATGACGACCCGTTCGCCCCCATCGACAAGATTTTGACGTCCCATCCCCTGGGAAAGTCGGTCGCCGCAATCCTGGTGGATATCCATTGCGAGGCCACGTCAGAAAAGATGGCCATGGGGCATTTCTGCGATGGCCGCGCCTCGGTCGTGGTCGGGACGCATACCCATGTTCCGACGGCGGATGCGTGCATCCTGCCGGGCGGCACGGCCTACCAAACCGACGCGGGCATGTGCGGCGATTATGATAGCGTCATCGGGATGCAAAAGGCCGAACCCCTCCGCCGCTTTGTAACCGGTATGTCGAAAGACCGGTTCGAACCCGCGGGCGGGGAGGCCACGCTGTCTGGCCTCTTCGTGGAGACCGACGATAGCACGGGCCTTGCCAGACACGTGACCGCCGTGCGCGTGGGCGGGCGTCTGAGCCAATGCCATCCGGAATGACGCAGCAACGTCCTCTGTATGTCGGGGCATTGCTTGTATTTGGGGCGGGGTGGGGCTTGATGCAGCCCCTCAACAAGATCGTTGTGGAAGACGGGTTTCAGCCCTTCGCCATTCTGACTTGGCAGGCCATCATCACCCTTTGTGTTGTGGGGATTTTGGTTTTGGGGCGCGGAACGCGCTTGCCCCGCGGGGCGGCGGCTTGGGGCATCTGCCTGCAGATCGCTATTCTTGGCACGCTTATCCCCAACTTCGCAAGTTATGCGGCCGTGGCCCATTTGCCTGCGGGTCTTATGGCGATCCTCATATCCACGATCCCGATCATGGCGTTGCCCATGGGCGTCGTCGCGGGGCGAGAGACGGCCACCGGGCCGCGCATACTGGGTCTGGCATGTGGCGTGGTGGCAGTCGCGCTGATCGCGCTCACGCGGGACCAGGTGTCTGGCGGCGCGCCCTTGGCCATCGCCGTGGCGCTGCTGGCACCCCTTTGCTACGCGCTTAACGCGACGCGGATCGCCGCACGGGGGCTGGCCGGTTTGACGCCTGCCCGGGCCTATCTTGGCGCGGCGCTGATCATGGTTCCGGTGTCTTTCACCCTTGCTCGGGCGACCGGCCAGGACCTTTCCCTGTTTCAGCCGGGCAGGTGGGCAGGGTCGGCGGGCATCCTCGTCATTTCCGTCGGGCATACCCTCATCTACCTTGGCTTTCTTTGGTTGGTGTCTCAGGCGGGGGCGGTCTTTGCCAGTCAAACGGCCTATTTGACCACAGGCTTCGGCATCTTTTGGTCTGCCACCCTTCTGGGGGAACGGTACCCCGCCGCCATCTTGGTCGCGGGATTGCTGATGCTTTTGGGCATGGCCCTGGTGCGTCCGTCGCAGCCCAAGGTCGCCCCAGACCCATAAGCGGGCGTCAGTTCACGCGTCGCAGATCCCGCGAAGGACTTGCCAGGTGGAATCGTCCAGGGCGGGCGCCATGTCCGACGGTGTTTCTTCCCCCAAGGGCAGGCCCACCGCCTCCGCATAGGGGGACCAGGCCAGGCGCGCCCCGTTGAAGCGAGAGCGGAGGACCTCGGCCACAGGCACATCCGGGGGGGCCAGCAACAGGCGTTCCATATGCGCCGTGACTGTCCGTGGTGGCACTTGGCCCGAAGCCAAGATGCGCATCAGATCGGTCGCCCGCACGCCAGACAGGAACGATTGCAATGGCGGATTCTCAGCTGCCGCCTCCATGGCGGCCAACAGGTGCCCCCCCGCCACGTCTGGGTCGTCCTGGGTCACCAAAACGGTATCAGACAGAACCATCAGGCCCCCAGGCAGCAACAGCGCCGCCTCCGGCAGGTCGCGCAACACCTCCAGGCGAACCGGCGTCGTCGGAAACAACCGGTCGCGCAGGGTCGACAGCGCTTCACGCCCCGTGATGGTTTCGCAAGGCGGACCGGTCAACAGCGTCAGTTCCGCCAGCATCATCTGGCCAATCTCTGCCCGTTTCGCGGCGGGGATCACATTGGCCGCGTGGTCGCGCAGGGCGCCCGGCAGCCAAATCAGGCCAAGTCCCAAGGCAAAGCCTGCGGTAAGGCCCGTCAGAACACGGCGCAAGCGTCCAGGACGTTGTCGCCCCTTGTCCACCGCATCCATCACCCGCGCCAATGCGTCGATCATCTCCGGCTCGGCAATCTCCAACTCCTCCCCGGCGCGTTTGGCGGGCGCATAAAGCGCAGGGGTCGCGCCCGGGTTTCGGCGGACCAGCGCGGGCAAGGACCAATGGCTCAGAGGCTCCCCGGCGCGGCTTTGGATCACCAGTTCCGCGTTCCCGATAGAAACATAGACCTCCTGCCGCTGCGCCCCTTTTTCGGGGCGCCACAGCGCCGGAGCCTCCAGCCGGTCGAGGCCATCTAGGGCAGTGGTCATCTAGACCTCAATCAAAGGCTTTTCGCGCGATCTCGCAGAACGAACTTCTGTATCTTCCCTGTGGAGGTTTTGGGCAAGGGGCCAAAGATCACTACCTTCGGCGTTTTGAACCCTGCAAGGGTCTGGCGAGTGAACGCGATCAGGTCCGAGTCCGTGACCTCCGCCCCGGATTTCAGCTCCACAAAGGCGCAGGGCACTTCGCCCCATTTGTCGTCCGGCTTGGCGACGACGGCGCATAAATCCACGGCCTCATGGTGCATCAACACGCCCTCCACCTCGACGGAGGAGACGTTTTCCCCGCCAGAGATGATGATGTCCTTCGCCCGGTCCGCGATCTGGATATAGCCATCGGGGTGCTTGACCGCGATGTCGCCCGATCGGAACCACCCGCCCGCGAACGCCTCGGCGGTGGCGTCCGGGTTCTTGAGGTAGCCTTTCATGACGGCATTGCCGCGCATGGCAATCTCCCCTTGGGTTTTGCCGTCCGCGGGGATGGGGTGGTGTTGGTCGTCGAACACATCCACCCCTTCCATCATCGGATAGGCCACCCCTTGGCGGGCCTTCAGGGCGGCTTGGGCATCGGCATCCAGGTCGTCCCAATCGCCCGGCTGCCAGACGTTTTCGACCACATGGCCATAGGTCTCCGTCAGGCCGTACACATGGGTGACGTTGAACCCAAGCGCGGCCATTTTGGCCAAGGTCGCGGCCGGGGGCGGGGCGCCTGCGGTATAGACCTCGACGTTCTGGTCAAAGGGCAGACGGTCTTCTTCCAGGGAATTGACCAGCATGTTCAGAACGATTGGCGCGCCGCCGAAATGGGTCACGCCCTCATAGGACAACGCCTGGAAGATCGCCGTCGCCGTAACATCCCGCAGGCAGACGACCGTGCCGCCCACCAAAGGCATCATCCAGGAATGACACCAGCCGTTGCAATGGAACAGCGGCACAATCACCAGCAACTTTGGGTACAGGACCATGCGCCAGGACACGACCGTGCCCATGGTGATCAGGTAGGCGCCCCGGTGATGATAGACCACACCCTTGGGCCGCCCCGTCGTGCCAGAGGTGTAGTTGAGCGACAGGCTCTCCCACTCATCCTGGGGCATGATCCATTGGAAGCTGGGATCGGCTTTGGCCAGCAAATCTTCATAAAGCGGATGGCGCCCCGACGCGGGAAACCCTGCATGGTCGTCGGGCACTTCGATGATCTGAGGCGGCGCATCGGCGCCGGCCACGGCGGCCTCGGCCAATTCCAAGAACTGCGTGTCCACAATCAGAACCTTCGCCTCTCCGTGATCCAGGATGTAGCGCACCGTGTCCACGTCCAACCGGGTGTTGATCGTGTTCAAAACGGCCCCACAGGCGGGCACGCCAAAGCTTGCCTCTACCTGCGCGGGGATGTTCGGCATCAGTGTGGCCACCACGTCGCCCGGCGTCACGCCCAGCCCGGCCAGCATCGCAGCTTGCCGCGTAACCCGGCCATGGTATTGCGCGTAAGTCCAACGCTGGGCGTGATAAATCAGCGCCTCCCGGTCTGGCCAGATCTGCGCGGCACGACTCAAATGGCTGAGCGGTGTCAGCGGCACATGATTGGCCGGGCCCTTTTCCAACCCCGTCTCATCCGATAGCCACCCCATGCCCGTCCTCCCCATTGCATGCCGCCCCTTGGCCACGGATACTGCGCCGAGGCGTGGGGCGAGGACAAGCACCAGATGCAAAACAGACCATTGGCGGCGGCGGGGTCGATCCTGGCGGGGATGGCCATCATCGGGTTCATCGACCAATACGTCTCGGTGATCGCAGAGACGTCGAGCCTTTGGACGTTTCATCTGCTGCGCTCCTTCATGATGTTTGCGCTTGCGGGCCTGTTTTTGTTGGCGATTGGGCGGCGGTTGCGGGTGGTGAACTGGCCGGGGCTGCTTGGGCGGTCGGCGTTGAATTCCACGGCGATGATCATCTATTTCGGCTCCCTCGGGTTCATGCCCGTAGCGCAGGCCGCGGCGGGGTTGTTTACCGCACCCCTTTGGATCCTGGTGTTTTCAGGGGTTCTGTTTGGCTTGCGCGTGGGGCCCGTGCTGATCATGGCCGTGGCCTTGGGGTTCTTGGGCGTCCTTTTGGTGCTGTCGCCCGACCCGGCACAGGTCGCGTGGGTCAGTTTTGTTCCCGTGGCCGCGGGGGCGTTCTATGGCATCGCGGCCATCGCCACGCGGGAGTGGTGCGGGCAGGAGGACCCCTTGGCCTTGACCCTTGGCATCTTTGGGTTTTTGGCCATCTGGGGCGTGGTGGGCATTGTGCTGATGGGGCCGGGGGACAGTTTTCTGTCCCGCGGGTGGGTCGCGCCGTCCGGGCAGGTTTGGGGCTTTATCGCGCTGCAAGCGGTCGGGTCATTGGTCGCTGTGGTGTTGTTAACGCAGGGATATTTGCTGGCGGAGGCGTCCTTGGCGTCGGTTTTTGAGTTCTCAGTCCTGGGGTTCTCGGCCTTGTTCGGATGGTTGGTCTTGGGGCAAGTCACGGGTCCCATTGGTCTTTTTGGCCTCGTACTGATCGCGTTGGCAGGCTCCGTCATTGCCTTCCGAGGGGAGCGGGCGGCGGCATGATCATCTCACCCGGACGGGGCTATGTCTTTGTTCATATTCCGAAAACTGGCGGAACGGCCATGGCTCTGGCCCTGGAGGAGCGGGCCATGGCAGATGACATTCTGATCGGTGACACCCCCAAGGCGCGCCTGCGCAGGGGGCGGTTGAAAGGGGCCAAAACAGCTGGAAGACTTTGGAAACACTCGACTTTAGGGGATGTTCGGGGGTTGGTGCCCGATGCCGTCCTCGATGGGCTTCGCCCCGTGACATTGGTACGCAATCCCTGGGACCGCATGGTCAGTTACTACCACTGGCTGCAGGATCAGACTTTCGATCATCCTGCGGTGGAGCGTGCGAAACGGCTACCATTCGCCATGTTTTTGGCGGATGACTTGGTCGCGCAGAGCTTTCGTAATTCCTCGGCGATATCATATGTATCAGGCGGTTGTGCGCCGATCTTTATGCGGTTGGAGCATCTGGAGGAGGATCTGAAACCCTTCGCCGCTCTGTTGGGGTTCACCCCGAAAATGCCGGTAGTGAACCAGTCCAAGCGCGCCCGCGATTGGCGCGACTATTACGACGCCGCGTCCCGCGCGCGCGTGGCCGATATCTGCGCCGAGGACGTGGCCCGCTTCGGCTACGATTTCGACGGCTGAACGGTTTTTGTACAAATTGCACCAGGCTCAGCGGGCCCTTTGTACAATTTGTACAACGTGAAATGCGGGTTTGGAGAGGGTATCTGCCGTGCCGCAATGCCGGTGCGCGCCTGGTGATCGCGAGGCACCTAGGAGGCCGTTTTGGGCAGCTTGCCGAGAATCGTCAGAAGAGCCTGAACAGCCGGGTGGTCAATGCCCAGGAAGTAAATCATGGCCGATGGACAGGCGACCGTGACAAGACCGAAGGTGGCGGCCACTGTTGCGACGCCAGATGCTTTGGCAACGCTGCTGCGATACTCTGCCCAGAAGCCGTTCGCTTTGGCTAAGGCTTCGGCGGCCTTCTTTGCCTGTTCCGCGTCGCTGAGTTTTGTCGTGAGGTCCGCGATGGTGGCTTCCAAATCGGCGATTTGTGCCTTGAGATCATCCTCGGTCAGCGCGTCCCGGTCGCCGAGCCGGTCGAGGATCCTGGCGACGTTCGCCATACTCTCCAACACGGCGGGCATTTTGTTCCCGTCGGTAGCTGGGACGTCGTGGAGGGCGAAGCGGATCTGGCTGGCGGTATCCTTGGCCGCGATTTGGGACACGGCGGCATGTTCCAAAAGGAAGGCAATCTGTCGTTCGGTCGTCTTGATCGCCAGGGGGTCCGACGCGGACGCGCCAGCGCCATCTGTCCAGTGTGGCGTCAAAGGTTCCGGCCAAGACGGGAGGGTGCGGAGATGGGCGAGGAGGGCTTGGAGACGATCCGCGTCGTCTTCAATCTTCGCCATTGCGGCGATGACGGGGTCATTGCAGGCAGGAGTTGCTGAAAACGAGACCGCGAGCTTGTCGTTAATGTCTGGATGCTTTGTGGCTAGACCCGTTGTGAGGATAGGGCGCAGGTCGGTGACCTCAGTGTCGTTGAGGTTGAGGACGTGCAGGCTTTGCAGGCCCGAAAGGGGACCGAGGTCGGTGACTTTTGCGCTGTCGAGGTCGAGGGTTCGCAGGCTGTGCAAGCCGGCAAGGGGAGCGAGGTCGGTGACCTGTGTGTGGTTGAGGTAGAGGTATCCCATGCTGTGCAGGCCCGAGAGGGGGCCTAGGTCGGTGACCTTTGTGGCGATGAGGTTGAGGTATTGCAGGCTGTGCAGGCCCGAGAGGGCGCCGAGGTCGGTGACCTTTGTGCCGTCGAGGTTGAGGGTTTGCAGGCTGTGCAGGTCCGCGATGCCTTCGGGAAGGCTGTCGATCCCTAGGCCGACTAAGTGGAGGTCTATCGCCTCCTCCGCCCGCGCTTCTTCAATCCGCCGGACAGCTTTGTCCCAGTCTTCGTTTGCCATGGATACGTGCCCCGTTGCCTGGGGGCTATGGTTCCCCAAAGGCCGGGACAAGGCAACGGGTTAGCGGAAGCGCCAGGCCTCTTGGGTGGAGCGGCCACGCGCCTCCAGCAGCAGGACCATATCGGCCCGGTAGTAGACGTGTTTGCAGTCGACCTCGATCACCAAACCGTTGAGCCGGGTGCGGTGGCAGAGGGCGCCGTCGTTCCAGACCCAGCCTCCGGTGAGGGAAAACGCGTCTCGGTTGCCGGCGATCCCGCCATTGGTCGCGAACAGCAGCGTGTCGCCGAATTTGTCCACCAGGGTGCGGTCGGCGACGACTGTGCGGAACGCCGCCTCGGATGCGATGCGCTGAAAATCGGCGGCCTGGGCCGAAAGGCCGAGGGAGGTGACCAAGGCGGCCAAAGCGATGGGTTTCATGGGCGGGCCCCCAGTGGGTTGCGTTGTGGAAACGATGGGCGGCAACTGGGGCGGAAATGCGGACAATCCGCGCCGGGGTGGGGGAGTTTTGAAGGCTACGGGGTGCGACCGTGTGACGGGGTGCGCGGCGGCCTTTGAGAGTTACTTTTCTGTCCACCAAGGAGGCGCCATTGGCTCAGCAATTGGAGATGTTTCGCCCCCAGGGGCAGGATGCGGTGGCGCGGTATCTGCACCTGACGCGGAATGTGATGCCCGGCCTGGCCCGCGCCCGGGGCTGGCCCGTTGTTCACGACCATTGCTTTCAGCGCATCGTGTTGGACAATGTGGCGGGTGGCGTTTGGTACGACCGTATCGCGCGCCCGGCCCATCGGAACCTGACGGCGGCCCAGGCGGCGACGGCCCTGGCCCTGTGCGAGGCGATCATTGCGGGGCGCGCGGATCTGCACCAGTTGAACGCGGCGTCGCTGCGCTGGCGCGGCAAGGCGCGGCGCCCATGAAACGCACGTCCCCGTCCGATGCGCGGCGCGTCGAAGTGGCCGATGATCTGGATGAGATCGTGGCCGATAAGCGCGCGGGCTGGCGGGCCACGGCGGCCAAGGCGCGGCGGCGTCAGCGGCGGTACAAGAAGCGGCTGACCCGGGAACTGGTACGTTTGGCCCAAGAGACTGAGGTGGACCCCCATGACCCAACCCGTTGAGCCCCGGCGTCCAACCAGCGTTGTGGAACTGGCCGATCTCCCCCTGATCACTGAGATCGGGACCTACGGCCCCGGGGACGTCGTACCAGACCGGCATCTGCTGGACCTCGTGCTGGAGATCGACGAGAGCCTAGTATTGATCGACACGGATGGCATGGATCGCGTGTTCGATTATGACCCGCTGATCGCGGAGATCGACCGGCTGGCGCGGGATGGCCCCTACCACACGCAGGAGCGGTTGATGACGCGGATCGTGGGCGCCTGTGCGGCATACGCGGCCATCCGCTCGGTCGAGGTGGCACTGCGCAAAGGGCCCGTTCTGGCCGAAGGCGGGACGCTGGGCGTGCGCCTGCGGGTGGATGCGGCGCGCTTGGACAGCCTGCGGTGATCCTGCGACAGAAGGCGGCACGGCCTGGACATGGGGGCCCAGACGCTATGTCCGCGGGTATGTCACACTCCTCCGACCCTCAGTTCACCCGGTTGATGGACCTTATTAAAGGGGCGCTGCGGCCGCCGCCCGGCGCGGGGCGGATCGCGCTGGCCTACGGGTATGGCGCGCTGTGCCACGGGGTCTTTGCCTGCGCGGTCTTGGCGATGATCGGGGCGATGTTCTTCGGCCTGTCCGAAAGCTTGGGCGCCGTCCCCTGGCCCTGGGCGGCACTGGCCAATGCGGCGTTGATCGTGCAGTTCCCGCTGGCCCATTCCCTTCTCCTGTCGTCCAAGGGGCGCGCCGTTTTGGCCCGCTTGGCCCCCGCGCCCCACGGCCAGACCTTGGGGACCACGACCTATGCCATCATCGCATCCCTGCAATTGCTGGCCCTGTTTGTCCTCTGGACCCCAAGCGGGATCGTCTGGTGGCGGGCCGAGGGCGTGGCCTTCGCGCTCATCTGCGCGGCATACGGCGCGTCCTGGCTGTTGCTGATCAAGGCCAGCTATGATGCCGGCGCAGAGGTGCAATCGGGCGCGCTCGGCTGGATGTCGCTGGCGCAGAACGCCAAGCCCAAATTTCCGGACATGCCGCAGACCGGACTGTTCCGGGTGATCCGGCAGCCGATCTATGTGGCCTTCGCGCTGACGCTGTGGACTGTGCCTGTGTGGACGCCGGACCAATTGGCGCTGGCAGTGTGTTTTACCGCCTACTGCCTGTTGGCCCCGCGCCTGAAGGAGCGACGGTTTGCCAAAATTTATGGCCACCGGTTCGCGGCCTATCAACGGCGCGTGCCCTATGTCATGCCCAACCCGATGCGGGGGCGGGGCGATGGCTGAACGGCTGCGCAACGATTTGACGATCTATGACGACGTGGCCGCGCAGTGGTGGTCAGATGACCTGCGATGGGTGCGCACGCTGAAGAACCTGGTGCCGGGGCGCTTGGCTTTCTTCGACCGCCACATGGACTGGACGGGCAAGCGGGTGTTGGACTTGGGCTGTGCCGGGGGCTTCATGGCGGAGGCGTTGGCCGCCAAAGGCGCGCAGGTCACCGGGATCGATCCGGCGGTCGAGGCCGTGGCCGCCGCCCGGGCCCATGCAGCACGTGGTGGGTTCGACATCCGGTACGACGTGGGCGTGGGCGAGGCCTTGCCCTACGGCGATGGTGCGTTCGACCATGTGGTCTGCGTGGATGTGTTGGAGCATGTGGCCGACCTGCCCCAGGTCCTGGCGGAGGTGGCGCGGGTGCTCAAACCCGGCGGCGCGTTCCTCTATGACACGATCAACCGCAACCCCATCGCGCGCCTGGCAACGATCACCGTGGCCGAGGACGTCCTGCGCCTTCTGCCCCGAGGCACCCATGATCCTGAGATGTTCATCACACCGGCGGAGTTGCACGGGGCGCTCAGCGCCGCAGGTCTGGAGCCGGGGCCGGAGACGGGCCTGGGCCCCCGTGGCGTCAACCGTCGCTTCGACCTGGTGTTCGGCCCGCTGCCGCTGAAACTGGTCCTCTATATCGGGCTGGCGCGGAAACCTGCGGCGTAGCGTCCACAGACGACACCTGACCATAAAGACGCAAGGCCCGCGCAAGGGCGGAGGTGGCGCAGGCGCAAAGGGTCAATGACCCGGCGCAACGGGGTCGCGGTCGCCGGGTCGGAGACAGAAGTGGCCAGCATATGGCGGCGCGGATGGATTGCCCCCTGCGGCGGCAAAGGGCGCCCACGACGGCGATGTCGGTGGGCCCGGCCCACACCATCCGCCGCCCTCGATCCACGAAGACATATCGACCCGCACCGCGATCCTGCCAACCCCACCTGCCGCGCGCCAGGGCACCGCCCCAAAGGCCCGCGCCCTAGCCCCCGTCGCCGGAAGACTCGCCGCCCTGATGTCATCTGGCCATAAATACCTCAATTCCGACCCTTGCCGCCGCGCCCAGGGTGCAAAAGTGTCTGTCTTCCGGGGCGCGACCCCTGCCACGGGGTCTGGGTCCCGGCCGTCCCGCTCAGTCGGCGGCGTCGATGGCGGCGCCCAGGATGGCAGGGTCGCCGATGTGGTTGGCCAGGATCAAAAGAAGGCGCAGGGTGAAGGCGGCGCTTTCCGCTTCGGTGCGGCCCGCATGGGCGCGAAGAAGGGCATCGTAGAACCCGTCAGGGTCAGGCAGGTTCGGGTCCAGGTTTAGGGTCATCTCAGATCTCCAACCCGAGGCTTGCGCCCAGGACGTCGGCGATTTGGTCCGCATCGAATGCCGTCCAGCGGGCCACGACATGTTGGTCAGGGCGCACAAGGTAGATCGCGGCGGGCCGATCGCCCAGGTATCTGGCCCGCAGGGGGCGCGATGGCGCTGGCACAGGGACGACCGATGCGGTGACGCCATGGGCACAGACCGGGGTTGCCTCAACGGGACCGATGGCCAGAAGGATGAACGCGCCGCCCAAACGGTCTAACAGGAAGCCATGGCCCAAAGGCGCGTCGGGGCAGGCGGCGCCCGGCCGGGTGCCGGGGGGCAGGCCGGGCGCGTCGGGCCCGAAACCGGGCAGCCCGTCATAGGTACACGGCACCGACAAACGGCCGGAATTCACCAGGGGCCGCGCGAAGGCATGTTTGCCCGCCAAATGCAGCACCGCATCGCGCAATTGCTGGCTGAACGCCGTCTTGGGCGTCATGAAATCCGTGGCGCGGGACGCGTTGAGGATGTTTTCATCGGCGGCGTGGACCCGCTCCGGCCCATAGCTGTCCAGAAGGGACGGCGCCGCCACGCCCCTGCACACGAGGTCCAGTTTCCAGGCCAAATTCTCCGCATCTTGGACGCCGGAATTGGCCCCGCGCGCGCCGAATGGTGACACTTGGTGCGCGCTGTCCCCGGCAAAGAACACCCGACCGTGGCGGAACCGCTCCATCCGGCGGCATTGGAAGGTGTAGATGGACGTCCAAACCAACTCGTAATCGGGCACGGTCCCGGTCTGGGACGACAGCATGGCATCCACGCGGGCGCGGATGCGGTCCTCCTGCAACTCGGCCTGGCGGTCGATGTCCCAGCCCAGTTGAAAGTCGATGCGCCACACATTGTCGGGCTGTTTATGGAGCAGCGCGGATTGCGCCTGGGTGAAAGGCGGCTGGAACCAGAACCATCGTTCCGTCGGGAAATCGGCGGTCATGCGCACATCGGCGATGAGGAAATTGTCCTCGAACACGCGGCCTTCGAAACTGAGCCCGAGCATCTGCCGGACCGGGGACCGGGCCCCGTCGCACGCGACCACGTGGTCGGCCCGGAGCGTGTAAGGGCCGTCGGGTGTTTCCACCTCCAGGGTCGCATGGTCGCCATGGTCCGTAAGGGCCGTCACGCGGTTGCCGCCACGCAGCTCCACGGGCGCGCCCTTGGCTTGGGCCGCGGTGATGCGGTCGACGAGGGCCTTCTCAAAATAAGGCTGTTGCAGATTGATGAAGGCGGGGTGACGGTGGCCGTCTTCGGGCAGAAGGTTGAATTCGAAAAGCTGCCCCGCGCCGTGGAAAACGCGGCCCACGTTCCAGACGACGCCCTTGTTCACCATGGGCTGCGCGGCGCCCAACCGGTGGGCAATGTCGAGGGTGCGTTTGGCAAAACAGATGGCCTTGCTGCCTTCGCCCGCGCCTTCGTGGTCGTCAAGGACCAGGGCTGGGGTCCCGCGCAGGCCAAGGTCCAGCGCCAGCGCCAGGCCCACCGGGCCACCGCCCACGATGACCACCGGGTGGCGGACGGGCGAGCCGGATTGGTCGGCGACGCGGGCATAGGGGTAGAGCGTGAAGACCGTTTTATAGCGTGCGGCAACCATGGTCATCCTCCGTATGGGGCCCGGCACAAAGGGCGCCGTGGCCCCTTGTCAGCGCGCCCTCAATCCTGCGGGCGGGTGGGGTTCGGAAGGGCGCCGTCATCCCTGTAGGGCCGCCCACATGTCCAGGTCCCGCTGGGCCGTCCAGATGCGGGGATGGGCGATGCCGCGCGCCTCGTCGAAGGCGCGGGCGACGTTGAAGGGCAAGCAATGCTCATAGATGGCGAAGTCCTGGAATTTGGGGTCACAGACGGCACGGACGGCATCCCACGCCTCGCGCAGGGTGCCGCCGCGGGCGGCGACGCGGGCGGCGGGGGCGTAGGTGCTTTGCACGAAATCCCGTGTGCTTTCGATGGCCGCATTGACGCGGTCCTGGCCCATCAGTGCGCCGCCGCGTCCGGGGGCGATGGCGTCCACGCCATGGGCCCTGATGGCGTCCAGCGTTCGGCCCCAATCGGCGAAATACCCATCACCGCAATAGCAGGCGGAGCGGTCTTCGACGATATCGCCGGTGAACATGACGTTCTCATCGGGGACATGGACCACGGCGTCGCCGGCGGTATGGGCGCGGCCCAGATGTTTGATGTCGACCCGGCGGCGTCCCAGATACACCGTAATGGTGTCGGTGAAGGTCGTGGTGGGATAGGTCAGGCCGGGGATGCTTTCATGGCCTTCGAACAGGCGGGGAAAGCGTTGGAATTCGCTGTCCCAATCCTCTTGGCCCCGTTCCTCCTCCATGGCGCGGGCGGCGGCGGACATGATGATCTGGTCTGCCCCATAGGCCGAGGCGCCCAAGACACGGACCGCGTGGTAATGGGTTAAAACCAGGTGGCTGATGGGTTTGTCGGTGACGGACCGGACCTTGTCGATGACCTTCTGGGCCAAGCGGGGCGTGGCCTGCGCCTCCACGACCATGACGCTATGGTCGCCGATGATGACGCCGGAATTGGGGTCGCCTTCGGCGGTGAACGCCCAGAGATCGCGGCCCACCTCATCGAAGGTGATGGTCTTTTCGGTAAGGTCCCCCTGGGAGGCGAAGGCTTTGGCCATGGTCTTATCCTTTGAATGGGTCGTCATGGGCAGGCAGCAGCGTGCCCTCACAAGGGCCGAAGCCGATCTGGTAGCCGTCGCCCCGCGCGGCACCCCCGAGGGCAAGGTGGTCGCCGTCTTCCAGAAAGCTGCGGGTCGTCCCGTCGGGCAGGGTCAGCGGGGTTTTGCCACCCCAGGAGAGTTCCAGCAGGGACCCACGCTCCGCCCGCTCCGCGCCCGAGATCGTGCCGGAGCCCAACAGGTCGCCGGTACGCATGGGGCAGCCCGAACTGCTGTGGTGGGCCAGTTGCTGGGCCGCTGAGTAGGAGAGTTCGCGCGCATTGGTGGCGGCGATCCGGTGGCCGTTCAGCGTCACCGACAGGTCGATGTCATAGAACATGGGACCCGTGTCGCGCAGATGGGGCAGCAGGGGCACGTCGCGGACGGGTGGCGGCACGCGGAACGAGCCCAATGCGGCGGCAGGGATGATCCAGGGGCTGATGGTGGTGGCGGTGGCCTTGGCCTGGAACGGGCCGAGGGGCTGATATTCCCAAGCCTGGATATCACGCGCCGACCAGTCGTTCAGCAGGACATAGCCGAAGATGTTGGCATCCGCCTGGTCCACGGTCAGCGGGCCATGGCTGGCGCGGCCCACAACGGCCCCTAGCTCCAGCTCCAGGTCGAACCGGGCCGAGGGGGCGAAGCGGGGTGCATCCTCGTCCGGGCCCTTCACTTGGCCCCAGGGGCGGCGGATATCCGTGCCCGACAGAACCACCGAAGACGCGCGGCCATTATACCCGATGGGCATATGCAGCCAATTCGGTGGCAGGGCGTTGTCGGCCCCGCGGAACATGGTGCCCACATTTGTGGCGTGGTGCCGGCCTGCGTAAAAGTCGGTATATTCGGCGATGCGGACGGGCCAAGTCAGCTGCGCCTGCGCAAGGGGCGCGAAGACTTGGGCGCGCAGATCCGGCGCATCGCGCAGGGCCGGGTTTCCGTGTTCCGCCAGAAGATCGGTGAGGGCCGCGCGATAAGCATCCCAATCGGCCATGGCCATGAAGCCGTTCCAATGGGTGCGCATTGTGCCCTGGGGCATGGTCGCGGACGGCTGTCGCCACACTCTGGGGCGCAGCAGACCCGCCTCTTCAAGCAGGGCCAGGTTCAGGACCTGATCCCCGATGGCGGTGGCGCAAAAATCGGTGCGCGGGTCGCCCGTGTCGATCACCCCGCAGGGCAGATTGTTCAGGGGAAACGGGCAGGCCGGGTCGTTGGCCCCCGGCACCCAACTGCGCAAAAGCGTCATCTTAGGCGTCCCCGTCCCTGTCGGGCCGGTCGGCGCGTCCATCGCCCGCCTTCCACGGGCGACGCCACATTTCGCGCAGTGCGCGCGGCAACGTCAGCAGGCCGAAGAATGCGAGGCCCAGGACCACCCAGCCAAACGGGCCAAGGGACGCGAAGAACGCACTCATTTCGGACCTGGGGTGCCGTCGAACATCTTCTCCAGGCTGTCCCAGCAGTCGATATAATCGTCCTGGAGGGGCGCCTCACATGCGGCGAATTCCGTGAGGTGTTGGGGGAAGCGCGTCTCGAACATGAAGGACATGGTGTTGTCCAGTTTCTCGGGGCCCAGATTGGCGTTGGAGGCCCCTTCGAATGCCGTTTTGTCGGGGCCGTGGGGCAGCATCATGTTGTGCAGCGACAGGCCGCCGGGGACAAAGCCCTTGGGCTTGGCGTCGTACTGGCCGTAGATGTTGCCCATCTGTTCGGACATCACGTTCTTGTGGTACCAGGGCGGGCGGAACGTGTCTTCGGCCACCAGCCAGCGTTCGCGGAACAGGACGAAGTCGATATTGGCCGTGCCCGGTTGGCCCGAAGGCGCGGTGAGCACCGTGAAGATCGATGGGTCGGGGTGGTCGAACAAAACGGCGCCCACCGGGCAATAGGTCGTCAGATCGTATTTGCAGGGTGCGTAGTTGCCGTGCCAGGCGACCACGTCCAGGGGGCTGTGCCCGATTTTGGTTTCATGGAACTGTCCGCACCATTTGACGGTGACGGTTGATGGCGCGTCGCGGTCCTCGAACGCGGCGACGGGGGTTTTGAAATCCCGTGGGTTTGCCATGCAATTGGCGCCGATGGGGCCGCGGCCCGGCAGTTCGAACGTCTGGCCATAGTTTTCGCAGACGAAGCCGCGGCAGGGCCCGTCCAGCACCTCCACCCGGTACAGAAGTCCGCGCGGCAAGATCGCGATTTCCTGCGGACCGATGTCGATCACGCCCAACTCGGTGCAAAACCGCAGTTGGCCGTCTTGTGGGACGACCAGCATCTCACTGTCAGCGGAATAGAAATAAGCATCTTCCATGCTTTCGGTCACAAGGTAGATGTGGCTGGCCATGCCCACTTGGGTGTTCACATCCCCCGCTGTGGTCATGGTGCGCATCCCCGTCAACCAGGTCAGCGGACGGTCGGCATGGGGCACCGGGTCCCAGCGGTATTGGCCCAGGGACGTGACATCGCCCAGCACATGGGGTGCGGATTTCCAGTGGGGCAGATCAATGCGGGTGTAGCGCCCGGAGTGTTTGACAGAGGGGCGAATGCGATAGCACCAGGTCCGTTCGGGCCGGACATGGGTGAAGGCCGTGCCCGAGAGTTGTTCGCCGTAAAGGCCATAGGCGCATTTTTGGGGGCTGTTGCGTCCTTGGGGCAGGGCGCCTGGCAAAGCCTCGCTTTCGAAGTCGTTGCCGAAGCCGGGCATATAGCCCGCATGGACCCCGGCGGGGCTGGCGGCCCGGGTGAGGCCAAGTGGGGCAGAGACCTTGTTCATGACGAATACTCCCATGGGGTGAGGGTTGGGATATTAGTTGCTTTTGTAACTAACAATGCCCTATCCCAAACTATGCCCAATTCCGACACCTTCGACCTTGATGACTTTCTGCCCTACCTTCTCAACCAGGCAGCAAGCGAGACGAGTTTGGAATTTCAGAAGTATTACAAGGGGAAGTACGGTCTTCTTCAGACGGAATGGCGGGTGATATTTCATCTGGGGCGCAATGGGACGATGACGGCCACGGACATCTGCACCCGCGCGCGGATCCATAAGACGAAGGTCAGCCGGGCTGTATCGGGCCTAGAGCGGCGGCGGTATCTGTCGCGGCGCGCGGTGCCCAATGACCGGCGCCATGAGGGGCTGACGCTGACCCGGCAGGGGGAGGTGGTCTATGCCGATCTGCGGGAAGCCGCGTTTCGGTTCGATCGGGCCGTCATGGCGCAGATCCCCCGCCAAAATCGCGAAGTGCTGCGCCGGTGTCTGCGACAGTTGGCGCGGGTGGGGGCGGGCGCGGGCTAAAGCAGGGGCGCCCGCGACCAAGGTGGCACGGCGACCCCATGGACAGGGTCCGTGCGGGCCCATATGCCTGTAGGTCAAGCGCGCACGGAGGGCAGGATGGGATCGGTTCCAAACAACATTGATGAGACGATTGCCCTGCTGGCCACGCAGAACTATGCCTGCGGGCGGGATCTGGGCACAGTGGCGTATTTGGCCATGACGCTGGGCAAGCCGTTGTTCCTGGAAGGCGAGGCCGGGACCGGCAAGACGGAGATCGCCAAGGCCATCTCGGCGGCATTGGGGCGCAAGTTGATCCGGCTGCAATGCTATGAAGGGCTGGACGCGGCGACGGCGATTTACGAATGGAACTTTGCAGGCCAGATGATCGCCATCCGCACGGCCGAGGCCAGCGGACATGCCGAACGCGGGGCCTTGCAGCAAGAGCTGTTCTCGGAAGATTTCCTGATCCGGCGCCCCCTGCTGGACGCGCTGGAGCCCCATGCCGAAGGGCCGCCGGTCCTTCTGATCGACGAGGTGGACCGGACGGACGAGCCGTTCGAGGCATTCCTTCTTGAGGTGTTGTCCGATTTCCAGGTCACCATCCCCGAGATTGGGACCGTGAAGGCGGATCAGCCGCCCCTGGTCATTCTGACGTCCAACCGCACGCGCGAAGTCCATGACGCGCTGAAGCGCCGCTGTTTGTACCATTGGGTGGACTACCCGAGTTTCACCCGAGAGCTTGACATCCTGCGTCTGCGGGTGCCCGAGGCGACGGCGACGCTCTCGGCAGAGGTGGTGGCCTTCGTGCAGTCGCTGCGGGGCCAAGATCTGTTCAAATCGCCCGGTGTCGCAGAAAGCATCGATTGGGCGCGCTGCTTGGTGGCGTTGGACGCGGTGGCCCTGTCGCCGGATATGATCACGGATACGGTGGGCGCCTTGCTGAAATACCAAGACGATATCGCCAAGATCGCAGGGGCCGAAACGACCCGCCTGCTGGATGAGGCCAAGGGCGCCTTGGCCGGGGCCGAGGGGTGAGCCTGCCGCCGCCCGATGGGCGGTTGGTGGACAACATCGTCCATTTCACCCGCGCGTTGCGCAAGGCGGGTGTCAAAGTCGGCACGGCCCAAGTGGAGACGGCCATCGAAGCCGTGACGGCGGCGGGATTTTCCCACCGGGTGGATTTCTACCACGTGTTGCGGGCCACTCTGATTTCCCGGTCGGAGCATATCGAGATCTTTCACCAAGTGTTCTCGATGTTTTGGCGGGACCCGGAATTCCTGGACAGTTTGATGCATATGATGTCGCCGCGCCTGAAGGATGAAACGCCGCCACCGCCGCCCGGCGCCGCCAAGCGCCGGGCCGAAGAGGCGTTG
Source organism: Pseudomonadota bacterium (assembly GCA_039817645.1). Taxonomy (GTDB): domain Bacteria; phylum Pseudomonadota; class Alphaproteobacteria; order Rhodobacterales; family Rhodobacteraceae; genus Jannaschia. The sequence continues at coordinate 49,597 of JBCBVM010000019.1, forward strand.
GGCGAGGATCGTCCCCCGCGTCCGCAGCCGCCGCGGGAGGAGATCGTGGAACACGCCGTCCTGACGGTGTCCAACCGCGAAGTGTTCAAGCGCATGGATTTTGAGCAGATGAGCACGTCGGAATTGGCCGAGGCTGAGCGGGCCATTCGCGCGCTGGATCTGCCGGTGAAGCCGCTGCGCACCCGGCGCACCCGCCCCCATCCAAGCGGGCCGCGCCCCGACGCGCGGGCCAGCCTGCGCCGCGCGCTGAGGCGGGGCGGAGAGATGGACCGCATCGCCCGCAAGATGCCGGTGCAGCGGCCCCCCGATCTGGTGGTGATCTGTGATATCTCTGGGTCCATGTCGGTCTATTCGCGGCTGGTCCTGCGCTATGCCCATGCGCTGGCCCATGCGCCGCAGCGGTCCTGGCGCCATGTGCATGCGTTCACGTTCGGGACGGCCCTGACCAATGTGTCGCGTGCGCTGAATGCCAGTGACCCGGATGTGGCCCTGACCGCGATCGGGCAGGAGGCCAACGATTGGGAGGGCGGCACGCGGATTGGTGCCGCGCTGGAGGCGTTCAACAAGCGGTGGGCGCGGCGGGTGCTCAGCCCTGGCGCGGTGGTTCTGTTGGTGACGGATGGGTTGGAGCGGGGGGGCCTGGATCTGCTGGACCGGGAAGCCGCGCGCCTGTCGCGCACGGCGCGGCAAATGATCTGGCTGAACCCCCTGCTGCGATGGGACGGGTTCGCGCCTTTGGCAGGGGGGGTTGCGACCCTTTTGGACCATGTGGACAGCTTCCACGCCTGCCACTCCCTCCAGAGTTTGGGCGCCTTATCAGAGGCTTTGGGAGAAACGGGTTTGCGGGACCAATTGCGGGCAGAGCGTCGCAACGCGACTAAGGTCGCGTAGTCCTTTGGCGCCAGTTCGGTCAGCTTGACGGAAAGGTGAAGAGCTTTGGCTCGATTCAAGAGAGGTGCGGGCCAGCGCCCGCCAATGGGAGGAAGATCATGACAAGTGTCACCATGACGGTGAACGGGAAATCCGTGACGCGGGAGGTTCCCGACACAACGCTGCTATCCGAGTTTCTGCGCGAGGATCTGCGCCTGACGGGCACCCATGTGGGGTGTGACACGAGCCAGTGTGGTGCGTGTGTCGTCCATGTGGATGGCAAGGCGGTGAAGTCTTGCACGACCTTGGCCGCGGCCCAGGATGGCGCGGCGGTGACGACCATCGAAGGCGTCGCCAGCGGTGGCGATCTGCACCCGATGCAGGCGGCGTTCAATCAGCACCATGGTCTGCAATGCGGCTTCTGCACGCCGGGCATGATCATGGCCGGGATTGACATGGTGAACCGCTATCAGGCCGAGGGCAAAGCCCTGACGTCCGAAGCGATCCGCCATGAATTGGAAGGCAATATCTGCCGGTGCACCGGTTACCATAACATCGTGAAGGCCATCGAGGACGCGGCAAGCAATATGTCGACGGTCCCGGCTGCTGCGGAATAAGGGAGAGACACATGAGCGAAGGTATCGGCGCCCGCGTGGCGCGCAAGGAAGACAAGCGCTTCATCACCGGCAAGGGCAAGTACACTGACGACATCCGGATGGAGAACCAGGCCTATGCCGCGTTCGTCCGCAGCCCCCATGCCCATGCCCGCGTGACCGGCATCGACGCCAGCGCCGCCGAGGCGATGGACGGCGTGGTTGCCGTGCTGAACGGGGCACAGTTGACTGGCGACGGCATTGGCAACATCATTTGTGGCTGGGCGATCACCTCCAAGGATGGCAGCCCGATGAACATGGGGGCCTGGTCCGCCCTGGCCACCGAGAAGGTGCGCTATGTGGGCGATGCGGTGGCTGTGGTCATTGCAGACAGTCAAGCACAGGCGCGTCTGGCCGCCGAAGCCGTGGACGTGTCCTACGAGGTGCTGCCTGCCGTGGCGATGGCCGACAAGGCCATGGAGGGGAACGCCCCCCAGATCCACGACAACGCGCCGGGCAACATGGTGTATGACTGGGAAATCGGGGATGAGGCCGCGACCGATGCGGGCCTGGCCGCCGCCACCCACATCACCGAGTTGGAGATCACCAACAACCGTCTGAGCCCCAATCCGATGGAGCCCCGCTCTGCCGTGGCGACCTTCGACGCGTCCGAGGATCACTACACCCTCTACACCACCAGCCAGAACCCCCATGTGGCGCGTCTGGTCCTGTCGGCGTTCTACAACGTGGCGCCGGAGCATAAGCTGCGGGTGATCGCGCCCGATGTGGGCGGCGGGTTCGGGTCCAAGATCTACATCTACCCCGAAGAGATCACGTGCCTTTGGGCGTCCATGAAAACGGGCCGTTCGGTCAAGTGGACGTCGGACCGGTCGGAGGCGTTCCTGACAGACGCCCATGGCCGCGACCACATCTCGACCGCGAAGATGGGCTTTGACGCCAATGGCAAGATTACCGGCTTCAAGGTCGACACGATTGCCAATTTCGGCGCTTACATGTCGCTGTTCTCGTCGGCGGTGCCCACGTATCTCTACGCGACGCTTTTGTCGGGGCAGTACAACATCTCGAATGTGTATTGCGGCGTGAAGGGCATTTACACCAACACGGTGCCGGTGGATGCGTATCGCGGGGCAGGCCGCCCCGAGGCGTGCTATCTGATCGAACGGATGTTGGAGACGGCCGCGCGGGAGTTGAACATAGACCCGGCGGAACTGCGGCGCCGCAACTTCATCCAGTCCTTCCCCCATGAGACGCCAGTCATCATGACCTACGATGCGGGCGATTTTGACGGCAACCTGGACAAGGCCCAGGCGGCGGCGAACCTGGCCGGCTTCCCGGCCCGTAAGGCCGAGGCGGCGGCGCGCGGTAAATTGCGTGGGATCGGCTATTCCTGCTACATTGAGGCGTGCGGCATCGCGCCCTCGGCGGCCGTGGGATCGCTGGGTGCGGGCGTCGGCCTGTGGGAAAGCGCCGAAGTGCGCGTGAACCCCGTGGGCACCATCGAGGTGCTGACCGGCTCCCACAGCCATGGACAGGGCCATGAAACCACCTTCGCGCAGATCGTGGCGGAACGGTTTGGCGTGCCCATCGACAACGTGTCCATCGTCCATGGCGACACGGACAAGGTGCAGTTCGGCATGGGGACCTATGGCTCCCGCTCGGGCGCGGTTGGCATGTCGGCCATCGTCAAGGCGATGGACAAGGTCGAGGCCAAGGTGAAGAAGATCGCAGCCCACACCCTTGAGGCGTCCGAGGATGACATCGTCATCGAAGGCGGTGAGGTGAAGGTCGCGGGCACCGACAAGTCCATGGCGTGGCATGAGGTCGGCCTGTCCGCCTACATGGCGCACAACCTGCCCGAAGGGATGGAGCCTGGCCTGAAGGAAGGGGCGTTCTATGACCCCGTCAACTTCACTTTCCCGTCCGGCACCTATATCGCCGAAGTGGAAGTGGACCCGGATACCGGCGTCACCGAAGTGGTGCAGTTCACCGCCGCGGATGATTTCGGCACCATCATCAACCCGATGATCGTCGAAGGCCAAGTCCACGGTGGTGTGGCCCAGGGCATCGGTCAGGCCATGCTTGAACAGGTCATCTATGATGATGACGGCCAGTTAGTGACGGGGTCCTACATGGATTACACCATGCCCCGCGCATCCGACGTGCCGTTCTATACCATCGAGCACAACACCACGGTCTGTCCCAACAACCCGTTGGGCATCAAAGGCTGCGGTGAAGCGGGGGCCATCGGCGCACCGCCTGCCGTGATCAACGCGATCACCGATGCCATCGGTACCAACGACCTGCAGATGCCTGCCACGCCCCAAGCGGTTTGGAATGCGCTGCAAATGGTCAAAGCGCCCATGGCGGCGGAATAAGGAGGCTTAGCCATGTATCCCACAAAATATCACAAGGCCGAGTCTGTGGCCGGGGCCGTTGCGGCCCTGGCAGCCGCGGAGGATGGGCGCGTCCTGTCTGGCGGTCAGACCCTGATCCCAACCATGAAGCAGCACCTGGCTGCGCCCAGCGACCTGGTCGATGTGCGCAACGTCGCGGGCATGCAGGGGGTCACGGTTGGTCCCGGCACGGTCACCATCGGTGCGGCCACCAAGCACGCCGATGTGGCCGCCAGCGCGGAACTGCGTCAGCATATTCCCGGCCTTGCGGCCCTTGCGGGTGGCATTGGTGACCCTGCGGTGCGCGCCATGGGGACGCTGGGCGGGTCCATCGCGAACAACGACCCGGCGGCGGACTATCCGTCCGCGGTGCTGGCGCTGAATGCCACGGTCATCACTGACCGGCGGGAGATTGCGGCCGACGACTATTTCGACGGCATGTTCGCCACGGCGCTGGAGGACGGAGAGATCGTGACGGGCGTCCGCTTCCCAGTGCCCACTCGCGCGGCCTATTCGAAGTTCCCGAACCCGGCATCGCGCTATGCCATGGTCGGTGTCTTCGTGGCCGAAACCGGCGGATCCGTCCGCGTGGCGGTGACCGGCGCGGGGTCGGATGGGGTGTTCCGCCATGGCGGACTTGAATCCGCCCTGTCGGCCAACTTCTCAGCCGGGGCCGTGGATGGCGTGGCGGTAGAGGCCGACATGATGATGAGCGACATCCATGCCAGCGCGGCGTACCGCGCCCATTTGGTGTCGGTCGTTGCCAAGCGCGCCGTGGACGCAGCACTTGCCTGAGATGTGAGCGGGGTGCGCGGACCTGTCTGCGCACCCTAAGCCGCGTTGAAGGCAATCTGGACTTTGATCGCTTGACCCCGATCCGACGCCAGATCAAACGCCTCCACCGCGCGGTCCACCCCCAAAGTGTGTGTGATCAGCGGCGCGACATTCAGGTGCCCCGCGCGCATCATCTCGACCGCCGTGAAGAACTCCGCGTGGAACCGGAAGGAGCCTTTGAGGACCAGTTCCTTGGCCGTCATCGCCTGCAACGGCAGTGTCATGTCACCGCCGAGACCGAGTTGGACCAGGGTCGCGCCGGGGCGCAGGGCGGGCACCGCGGCCGCCACGGCAGAGGCCACGCCGCTGCATTCGAACAAGACATCGAAATGGCCCTTGTCGCCCGCGAACGCCGACAGGGCGTCAGGCGCATGGGCCATGTTATAGGTGTGATCCGCGCCCACGCTTTGCGCCATCCGGAGCGTGAAGTCGGTAATGTCGGTTGCCGCAATCTCCACCGCGCCCGCCTGGCGCGCCACCAACACGGCCAACAGGCCGATGGGGCCGCACCCGGTGACCAGCACACGCTTGCCCATCAGATCGCCCGCTTGCCGCGCGGCGTGCAGGACGACGGCCAAGGGTTCGGCCATTGCGGCCTCCCCTGCCGATAACCCATCGGCGACGGCGCATTGGGCAACATCGGCGACCAGATGCTGCTGGAACGCGCCCTGAATATGCGGGAACGGCATGGCAGACCCGTAGAACCGCATGTTGAGACAGTGATTGTGCCGCCCTTCCAGGCAATATTTGCACATGTTGCAGGGCCGGGAGGGGGAGACAGCCACCCGTTGCCCAACACGGATAGAGGTCACGCTGGTGCCGATGGCGGCCACGCGCCCGGCGACTTCGTGGCCCAGAACCATCGGTTCGCGCAGGCGGATCGTGCCGAACCCACCGTGGTTGTAATAGTGCAGGTCCGACCCGCAGATGCCGCCCGTCTCCATCTCGATCAGAACCTCCGATGGGCCGGGGCTGGGCGCCTCCCGCTCTTCAATGCGGAGGTCTTTGGCGGCGTGGGCGACGATGGCTTTCATGGCGGAACCTTTGGGCAGGGCGTCCTATGGCCGGTGCTGGGCCGAGGGCCGGGCGCGCTTGACAGTCTGTGTTATCGGTAACATGTTATCGGTAACTTTTGCGGCGCCGTCAACGGGGCCATCGAGGGAGGACCCCATGACAGCATTATTCTCACTGGCGGGACAACGCGCCTTAATCACCGGGTCCTCCCAAGGGATTGGCTTTGCCTTGGCCCGGGGTCTGGCCGAGGCCGGGGCGGAGATCGTGCTGAACGGGCGCGACGGGGGCAAACTTGCCGCGGCGGCGGACGTGTTGGCGGGGGCCGGGCACACCGTCCACACCCTTGCCTTTGACGCGACGGACCACGGGGCCGTGCGCACCGCCGTCGACGGGTTCGAGGCGAAGACGGGCCCCATCGACATCCTGATCAATAACGCAGGCATGCAGCACCGGACCGAGTTGGAAAACTTCCCAGCGGACGCTTTTGAGCGGCTCTTGCAGACCAACGTTGCCAGTGTGTTCCATGTGGGCCAAGCCGTGGCGCGGCACATGATTGGGCGCGGCGCTGGCAAGATCATCAACATCGCGTCCGTGCAGACGGCGTTGGCCCGGCCCGGTATCGCGCCCTACACCGCAACGAAAGGGGCCGTGGGCAACCTGACCAAAGGGATGGCGACCGATTGGGCCAAGCATGGGTTGCAATGCAATGCCATCGCGCCCGGTTACTTCGATACGCCTTTGAACGCGGCCCTGGTGGCGGATGCCGATTTCTCGGCCTGGTTGGAAAAACGCACCCCTGCAGGCCGTTGGGGCCAAGTGGAGGAGTTGGTGGGCGCGGCGGTGTTCCTGTCGTCGCCCGCGTCGAGCTTCGTCAATGGTCACACGCTCTATGTCGATGGCGGCATTACGGCATCGCTTTAAGGAAGGGCTGCAAATGTCTGAAAAAGTTGCATTGATCGGGGCCGGTGCCATGGGCGGGGCCATTGGCACGCGTCTGTTAGAGACGGGGAACCACCTTAACGTTTTCGATCTGGACGCCGAGAAAGTGGCCGAGTTGGTGGCCAAAGGTGGTGTCGCAAGCGGATCTGCGGCGGCGGCAGCCGAGGGCGTGGATTTTGTGATCACAAGCCTAAACGCGTCCCACATCGTGGAGGCAGCCGTGTTTGGTGCCAAAGGCGTCGCCGAGGGTGCTGCGCCGGGGACACTGATCATCGATATGTCCTCTATCGCGCCGGACGTCACCCGGGACCTGGCCGCGCGGGCCAAGGCGGCGGGCCTCGCCTGGGTCGATAGCCCCCTGTCAGGCGGGGCGCCAAAGGCCCTGATCGGGCAGTTGACCCTGATGGCCGGCGGGGAGGCAGACGACGTGGCCCGTGCCCACCAGGTGCTGAAACACGTGGCCGCGAACTTTACCCATATGGGTCCCAGCGGGGCAGGGCAGACAACCAAGCTGATCAACCAAGTGCTGTGCGGTCTGGGCTTCCTGGCCGTGGCGGAGGCGACGCAGCTGGCCCTGGACGCAGGTGTCGATGCGGAGAAGATCCCCCAAGCCCTGAAAGGGGGACGGGCCGACAGCGCGCTGTTGCAGGAATACCTGCCGCGATACGCGACCAAGGATTACCGCCGCACGGGCCGGATCGACAATATGGTGAAGGATCTGAACATGGTGAACGATTTGGCGCGACAGACGGGGACATCGATGCCCATGACCGCGCTTTGCACCGAAGTGCATCGCATGCTGACCGCCGCGGGCCTGGGCGGCGAAGACCAGGCGGCAGTGATGGAGTTCTTCCAAGGCGCGAAAGGAATGCCCCAATGATCACACGATTTGCCCTGTTCGAAGGCACCGTGAAACCCGGCCAAGAGGCTGCGTTCCGCGCCGCCGTCTTGGACCGTTTGGTGCCGCTTTGGACGCAGTTTCCAGGGGCCACGGATGTGCGGGTCATGTTTTCGGACGACCGGGACCCGGGTGCGCCGGAGTTTCCGCTGATCCTGGCGATTTCCTACCCGGACACGGCGGCCATGGAGGGGGCATTGGCGGCCCCCGCCCGCGCGCAGTCCCGCGATGTCACCGGAGAGATCGTGGAAGCGCATTTCGACGGGCGCATCCACCACCACGTGACGCAAACGCATGCGTTTGCCCCCTAAATTGCGGGCCCGGGCATGACCGCACGGGTCACGATGCGCGACGTGGCGCGCGCCCTTGGGGTGTCGCCCATGACGGTTTCGCGCGCGCTTCGGGCCGACCGTACCGTCAGCGAGGAGACGCGCGCCCGGGTCCGGCGTAAGGCCGATGAACTGGGCTATGTCTATGACACCACCGCACAGGCCTTTCGCACCCAGCGGAGTGGCTTTGTGGCTGTCACGCTGCCCTCGATCAACAACGCGAATTTCGCCGAGACCTTCGCGTCCCTGTCCCGCGCGATGGAGGGGCAGGGGCGGCAGGTCCTGCTGGGCAGTACCAACTACAGCGCCGCGCGGGAGGAAGATCTGGTGCGCCAACTGCTGGCGCGCAACCCAGAGGCGTTGGTCCTGACGGGCGGGCACCACACCGCCGAGGCGCGCGCGCTGCTGCGGGGGCGTGGCTTGCCCGTGGTGGAAATGTGGACCCTGCCGGAGCGGCCATTGGGGCATGCCGTGGGCTTCTCCAACGCGGAGGCCATGGGGCGGGTGGTGCGCCACGTCGTGCAGACGGGGCGGCGGCGCTTGGCCTATTTGGGCACGTCGGGCGACACGGATGTGCGCGGAGCGGAGCGGAAGGCCGGTGTCCTGCGCGCCGCCGCGGAATTGGACCTGCCGCACGTGGTCCAACTGGACGCGGGACCGGCGCCTGTGTCCATGGCCCAGGGGGATGCGGCGGTGGCAGGTTTGGGACGGGCGGTCGCGCAGTTTGATGCGCTGCTTTGCGTGTCGGATCCGGTGGCATTTGGCGCCTTGAGCGCCTGTCAACGGCTGGGCCTGTCGGTGCCCGACGACCTGGCGATCACGGGTTTCGGCGCCTTCGACGTGGCGGCGGTGTCCTGCCCGCGGCTGACGACAGTGACGGTGCATGCCCACAAGATCGGTCAGCAAGTCGCTGAAATCCTGCATGATATTTTGGACGGGCATGGCGGCCATGGCCTGCGACAGGTCGATGTCGGCACCGCCCTTGTGGTCGGAGAGACCACATGACCCACCGACCCTTGCGCTGACATGGCTTGATCGGGGCGGCGGGGCCGCGCATGATGTGACCGATAACATTCCGCGTGGTCTGCCCCTTGCCCGATCCCTCAAAGCCCTCTGCTCCGGTAACGATGCGCGATGTTGCGCGGGCGGCGGGTGTGTCGCGGATGACGGTGTCGCGCGCCTTGCGCCAGGACAGTCCGGTGTCCAAGGCGACCCGGGAAAAGATCCTGCGTGTGGTGCGCGACATGAACTATGTGCCCGACCAAATGGCGGGCAGTCTGACGACCAAGCGGTCGGGGTTCGTGGCGGTGTTGGTGCCGTCGTTGAACAACTTGCACTTTGCCGAAACCGTCCAGGCCCTCACCGAGGAGTTGGAGAAGATCGGGCAGCAAATCCTTCTGGGCCATACGGACTATTCCGCCGAGCGGGAGGAGCAGTTGGTGGAAACCATGTTGCGCCGCAGGCCCGAGGCGATTGTGCTGTCCTATGATGGCCACTCAGAGCGGACGATGGCCCTGCTGCGCGATGCCAACGTGCCCGTGATCGAACTGTGGGAGCGGCCGGAAACCCCTATCGGCCACACCATCGGCTTTTCCAACCGACAGGCGTCGGCGGCGATGACGGGCGCGTTGTTGCAGCAAGGCTACCGCAACGTGGTCTTCCTTGGGGAGGAGGAGGACGCTTGGACCCGCGGCGCGGCGCGCAGGCGGGGGTTCCAGGACGCGATGGAGGCTGCCGGGCTTCTGTCGGACCGCATGGTGAAATACGGCAAGCCGCCCCTGTCCATCGAAGATGGCGCCGCGGCGGTGCCCGATGTGTTGGCACGGTTCGGCGATGTGGATTGCCTGTTTTGCGTATCAGATGCGCCCGCGTTCGGGGCGCTGGCGGCGCTGCGGGCCATGGGCAAGTCGGTGCCAGGTGACATCGCGGTGGCGGGCTTTGGCAATTTCGAGGTGTCCCGCTTTGCGGCGCCCTCCATCTCTACCGTCACCGTGGATCCCAAACAGATCGGGCGAGAATCAGGGCAGTTGATCGCAGAACTTCTGGCCGAAGGCGCGGGCCAGATGGCGGCGCGACATGTGCAGGTGGATGTCACGCTGAGCCTGCGCGAAAGCACGCCAAAGAAATAGAATTACCAAATGCTGCAGAGCGGCGTAACTAAGTTGTTGTGTTACCGGTCACAGCTGCTAATGTGACCGGTAACAGGGGGAGGCGGTCGGAATGCCAACGATCCAATTGGAGAGCTTGGTCAAGCGTTACGGCGACGTAGAAGTGCTTCACGGCATCGAGCTTGAAATGGCGGATAATGAGTTCACGGTGCTGGTGGGGCCCTCGGGCTGCGGAAAGTCCACGACGCTGCGGATGATCGCCGGGCTTGAGGATGTGTCGGCAGGCGAGATCTATATTGGCGGCAAGCCCGTCAGCCGGTTGGAGCCCAAGGACCGCGACCTTGCGATGGTGTTCCAGGACTATGCGCTTTACCCCCACATGGACGTGGCCAAGAACATCTCTTTCGCGCTGCGCCTGCAACGGCGGCCCAAGGCCGAGATCGAAAAGAAGGTAAAGGATGTGGCCGAGATTGTCGGCCTGACCGATTTCCTGCATCGCAAGCCTGGCGCCTTGTCCGGGGGGCAGCGACAGCGCGTGGCCATGGCGCGCGCCTTGGCCAAGGACAGTGGGCTGTTTTTGTTCGATGAGCCGCTGTCGAACTTGGACGCCAAATTGCGCGGGCAGATGCGCGCCGAACTGGCGTTGATGAGCCAGCGGGTCCAGAAAAACATGATCTATGTGACCCATGACCAGATCGAGGCCATGACCCTGGCAGACCGGATCGTCGTCATGCATGGCGGCTACATCCAGCAGCAGGGCACACCGGAAGAACTGTTTAAGCGCCCCGTGAACAAGTTCGTGGCAGGGTTCCTGGGCATGCCGCCCATGAACTTCCTGGATGGGGACATCGTGCAGCAAGACGACGCCGTCTTTGTCCACGGCGATGGATTCCAGGTGCGCTTGCATGGCGACCGGGCCGAGGCCGCGCGTCTGCATCGCGACAAGGCGGTGACGTTGGGCATTCGACCATCGGACCTGACCTATGACGCCCATGCCGCGGCGGATGCGTCCCTGACGTTGGACGTGATGGTGTCCGAATATGTGGGCGCGCAATCCGTTCTGCTGTGCAAATGCGGCCCCGCCAAAGTGATGGTGGAGCTGAATTCCGAAACGCCGGTGGCCCTGGGCCAGCGGCTGACATTCGCGGTCAATCCGAAGGGGCTTCACCTCTTCGATCGCAAAACCGAGGCGGCCCTTTAACCGCCCAATTCCATCCAATGGGAGGATGCATCCATGAACGTACTGAAGACTATAACCCTGGCGCTTGGGACGTCTGCCCTGGTGGCGACCGCGTCCTTTGCGGACGGCCACGCCAGCGGGCCCTACGCCGACTATGCGGGCACGACCCTGATCGTGAACTTCCCCGCGCACCCGCACTATAACGCGGTGATGAAGGTCCTGCCCGAATTCACCAAACAGACCGGGATCGAGGTCGAAGTGGATCAGCTTCCGTACCTCAAGATGCGGGAGCGTCAGACCCTGGAATTGGCCCAGGATGAGGGGGAATACGATCTCATTTCCTACGTGGTGTTTTCCAAGGCAGACTATGTGTTTGCTGACCAGTTGGAAAACTTGGCCAAGTATTTCATGAACCCCAAACTGGCCGACCCGAATTATGACGCGGCAGACCTGATCGACGGGTATGTGCAGAACATCGGCGTGGCCGGGGGCTTCAAAGGCTATCTGCCTGGTCCCACGGGGTCGCTGTTTGGTATTCCCTTCGGGTCCGAGACCAGCGTCCTGGCCTATCGCAAGGACATCTTCGAAAAGCACGGCATGACCGCGCCCGAAACCTATGAGCAATTGCTGGACGCGGCCTGCAAGATCCCGGAACTTGAGCCCGGCATGGGTGGCATGGCGTCCCGCGCGGCATCGGGCCACCAGGCCAGTCACGCATTCCTTCTGCACCTGGCGCCCCTGGGCGGTCGCGTGTTCGACGACCAATGGACCCCCATCATCAACAACGAGGCAGGCGTCGCCGCGGCCGAAGCGCTGAAGACCATCGTGGATTGTGGCCCCGAAGGATCGCTCAGCTTTGGCCCAAGCGAGGCCGCGGCGTCCTTCTCCAGCGGTCAATCGGCCATGTTCATGGACTCCATCGCGTTCATGCCCGGTTTCGAGGACCCAGAGCGCAGCCAAGTCGTCGGCAAAGTCGGGTACACGCTGCACCCCGAAGGCGTGCGCCGCGGCAGCCAGACCGGCGGCTTCGGCATCGGCATTCCCGCCAACGCCGAGAACAAGGAAGCAGCCTTCCTGTTGATGCAATGGCTCACCTCCAAAGAGGGCGACCTGATGGTGGCCATGGAAGGCGGCAATCCCTCGCGCTTCTCCACCTATGAAGATGCGGGTTTGAACGAAAAGTATCCGTTCTCTGCGACCTTCGGTGAGGCGCTGAAATATGCCGACCCGGACTGGCGTCCGATCATCCCCGTCTGGGGCAAGATCAATGCCGATATCGGCACCACCATGTCCAAGGTCCTGACCGAAGGCCTCGACATTCAGGAAGCGCTGGACGGCGTGGCCGAGCGGACCAAAGCCGTCATGGAAGAAGCCGGCTACTACACCTGGCAGTAAACGGGGCGCCTCCCCGGATGGGCACACCGCCTGTGCCCATCCACAGGGCGCGTGCCCGACGCGCGCCCTGACCCCCAACCGCTTGCGGCGCGTGACTTGCGCGCCAGACCGACCTCCCGAACCGGAGCATCGCCGATGTCCATCGCGCGCACCAATCGCCTGACGCCTTATATGTTCCTGCTGCCTGCGGCAGTGATCATGGCCGTCGCGCTGTTCTACCCGCTGCTTTACATGATCTGGGGCAGTTTTCGGGATTGGAACCCAAGCCAGACCATCGGCGAGTCCGAGTTTGTGGGGCTGCGGAACTACATCTTCCTGTGGAACGATCCAAACTTTCACGAAAGCCTGGGCGTCACGCTCAAATTCGCGTTTTTCGTCGTCACGTTCGAAATGGTGATCGGCGTGGGCCTTGCCCTGCTGCTGGACCGAAACATCCGGGGCATGTCGGTCCTGCGCACGCTGTTCATCCTGCCTATGATGATCGCGCCCGTCGTGGTGGGCCTGATGTGGCGGTATATGTACCACCCCACGGTGGGCACGTTTAACCGGATCCTCGACAGTATCGGTTTGGATCGGGTGGATTGGCTGGGCAACCATGCCCTTTTGTCGGTGATCATCGCGGATATCTGGCAATGGACGCCGTTCATTTTCATCCTGTCTTTGGCGGCGCTGCAATCCTTGCCCCGGTCCGCGCTTGAGGCCGCGCGCATCGACGGGGCGACGGGCTGGCAGCAGATCGTCCATATCAAGATCCCGCTGATGATGCCGGTCCTGATCGTTACCGCCCTTCTGCGGGTGATCGACGCCTTCAAAGTGCTGGAAGTGATCCTGGTGATGACCGAAGGCGGGCCGGGCCTGTCCACCGAGATCCTCGCGCTCCGCATCAGTCGCACCGCGACCGAATTCCGAGAGTTGGGCGTCGCCGCCGCCATGTCCAACTACCTGCTGATCCTGCTGCTGCTGTTCACCCTGGGCATGTTCGCCTTCAACCGTTGGCAGGAAATCCGCGCCGCCCGCATCCGCGCCGCCGTGGAGGAGGAAGGGTAATGTCCACCAAATACGAAAAGCAAAACCCGGCCTTCTACGCGGTCATCGGCCTTCTGGTCTTTATGTCCGTGGGCCCGGTCATTTTGATGTTCGTGAACTCGTTCAAGCTGGATGTGGATATCTTGTCGGGCACGTCCGGCCTGTTGTTCCTGCCGACGATCCAGAATTACGAGACGGCGCTTTGCGATGTGCTGCCCTATGAGCCGGATCACTTGGACTTCTGCTCCCTCAAGTTTGGCGGAGCCTTCATCAATTCACTGATCATCGCGCTGATCTCGACGATGCTGACCCTCGTGATCGGCTGTATGGCGGCTTATGCGCTGGTGCGGTTCCGCTTCATGGGGCGGGACACGGTGTCCCTGACGACGCTGATGGTGCGTATGGTGCCGCCCGCCGTCCTTCTGGTCCCGGTGTTCGGTCTTTGGAACAACGAATTCTGTCTCGACCGGGATGGCCTGATCGGCGGCTACATTCGTGAAACCATGGGGGGGCGGGGCGATGTGTGCCTGGCGGGCACCCATAGCGGGATCATCCTGGTCTATGTGGCCATGAACCTGCCCTTCGTGATCTGGATCCTGCAAAGTTTCATCGTCCAGGTGCCGCGGTCCTTGGAGGAAGCGGCCCGCGTGGATGGGGCAGGGCCGTTCCAAGTGTTCTTCAAAGTGGTCCTTCCCCTGATCAAGCCCGGCCTTGCGGCGGCGGCCATCTTCACCTTCCGCATTGCTTGGAACGAGTATCTGCTGGCCTCCGCCCTGTCGGACCGGGACACGCGGACCGTGCCGATCCTGATCGTGAACAACACGTCCGAATTCAACGTGGAATGGGGGGTCATCATGGCCACTGGCATGCTGCTGGCGATCCCGCCGATCATCTTCACCCTCTTCGCCTCCCGCCAGATCATCACCGGGATGACCGCCGGTGCGGTCAAGGGCTGATGTGGGAGTGGCTCCTCAGCCCCATCGACGCCGCGCGCGCCCATGAGGTGGGATTTGCCATCTCCTGGCACGCGCGGGCGATGGTGTTGGCCTGGGGCGTGCTGGCCCCGGTTGCTGTGATCATCGCGCGGTTCTTCAAGGTTCTGCCGGGCCAAGACTGGCCCCGCGAATTGGACAGCATGGCCTGGTGGCGCACCCATTGGATCGGGCAATCCTTTGTCGCGGCGCTGACCTTGGCGGGCCTGATGCTGGTGTTGCCGACGGATTGGTCGGCCATGTCCTGGCACAACTGGTTGGGCTATGGGGTGATCGGGGGCGTGGTGGCGCAAATCCTGCTGGGCCTCTTTCGCGGCAGTAAGGGCGGCCCGACGGCGCCCGCGCCGGACGGTTCCCTCCATGGGCACCATTACGACATGACCCCCTGGCGGCGCAAGTTCGAGGCGTTGCACAAGTCGCTGGGCTATGGCGTGATCGCCCTGGCCATGGTCACCATCCTGCTGGGCCTGTGGAAAGCCAACGCGCCCGTGTGGATGTGGCTGGCCTTGGCCGTCTGGTGGCCCGCCCTTTTGGCGGTGTTTGTGATGTTGCAACGTCGCGGCATGGCGGTCGATACCTACCAAGCGATCTGGGGCAACGACCCCAGCCATCCCGGCAACCAAGGCCCGCCCCCTGGCTGGGGCGTTCGCCGTCTGGGAGAGACCAAAGAAGGAGGCGCCCATGTTCGGCGTGATCGACGGGACCGGCTTCGAAGCCATTGATCCCAGTTTCAACGACTGCTTCGTGGGCCACGCCCGGGTTGAACGCCTGTGGACTGGCGCCCGCTGGTCCGAGGGGCCGGTCTGGTTCGCGGCCGGGCGCTATCTGCTGTGGTCCGACATCCCCAACAATCGCATCCTCCGTTGGGACGAGACAGACGGCTCCGTGTCCACCTTCCGCCAGCCATCCAACAACTCCAACGGCCACACCGTGGACCGGCAGGGCAGGTTGGTGTCCTGCGAACACCTGACCCGCCGTGTGACCCGCACGGAACATGACGGCACGATCAGCGTCATCGCCGACACCTACCAGGGCAAACGCCTGAACTCCCCCAACGACGTGGTCGTGAAGTCGGACGGGTCCGTTTGGTTCACCGATCCCAGCTATGGCATTCTGATGGACTACGAAGGCGATCGCGCCGCGCCAGAGATCGAAGGATGCCACGTCTATCGCGTGGACCCGTCGGGCCAGATAAGCCGCGTGGCCGATGACTATCTCAAGCCCAACGGCCTGGCATTCTCACCGGATGAAAGCCACCTCTATGTCGCTGATACCGGCGCCACCCATACGCCGGGCGGCCCCGCCCATATCCGTAAACACAAGGTTGCCCCGGACAACAGCCTGCGTGGCGGCGACGTTTTCGCCGATTGCACGGCTGGGCTGTTCGACGGCTTCCGGCTGGACACGGACGGGCGCATATGGTCGTCGGCCGCGGATGGGGTACATTGCCTGTCGCCCGACGGTACGTTGATCGGCAAAGTCCACATTCCGGAACTGGTGGGCAATGTCTGCTTTGGCGGGCCTAAGCGGAACCGTCTGTTCATTTGCGGCACCACCTCGCTCTACTCGGTGTTCCTGAACGTCAACGGCGTGTCGCCCCTATGACCGCTTGGACCAAAGCCACCCAAACCTTGACCCATGCCGCCAGCTTGGAAATGCTGCGCGCCGCCACGGCCACGGCGGAGGAGATCGGCCAGCCCCAATGTATCGCCATCGTAGATGCCAGCGGAGAGACCCTGGCCGAGTTGCGTATGACCGGCGCCAAATTCCTTAGCCTGCGCAGCGCCCGCGCCAAGGCCCGGACCGCCGCATCCATCGGGGCGCCCAGCGATGCCATCCCCGAACCCGTGCGCCCGGCCATTGCGGCGGCCACCGACGGCGCGGTCACCGGGTTGGGCGGCGGCCTTCCGATCCGGTTGGACGGCGTCCTGCTGGGTGGGATCGGTGTCGGCTCCGGCAGCCCGGACCAAGACCTGACCGTGGCCCGCGCGGCCCTGGCCGCCATCGGCGCCGAGGTCTGAGGCCAGCCCAAACCCCCGTGGCCAAGGCAAGACCCCAAAGCAGGCGGCATCTGTCGTCTGCCCGCTTCCTGGGCGGTTCACCGGGGATACATGCCGGGATTGTGACCATCTTTCTGGTCGGTCCAACTCAACTGCGCCCCTGGAACGGGCGTCCCGGGCGGATATGCCAAAAGATTGGGCAGAATCGTGCATTGCAGCGATTTCCCGCCCATCCCGACTCGGAGTGTCGAAAATCTTCGCTCTAGATACCGCGGAGCCCACGGGGGGCCGCTCGGATGTGTGGGAAACAAGCGCCAAGAAACCATGCGCAGCACCGCACGCCGCAACGAATTGCGTGGGCCGCATTTGGGGGGAATTCCCCCATCCGCATCGACGCCCGCGCCACGCGCAGAGGATGAATGCGATGTCGAAAAAACTTCTAGCCACCAGTACCGCCGTTTTGATGGGCCTTGCCCTGCCAGCCATGGCCTGTGACGCGCCAATCAAAGTCGGTGTTCTGCACTCCCTTTCGGGCACCATGGCCATTTCCGAGACGACGCTCAAAGACACCATGGAGATGCTGATCGAACAGCAAAACACCGCCGGTGGGGTTCTGGGGTGTCAGCTGGAAGCGGTGGTTGTCGACCCGGCGTCCGACTGGCCTTTGTTCGCAGAGAAAGCGCGCGAGTTGCTGACCGTACACGAAGTTGACGTGATCTTCGGCAATTGGACTTCTGTGTCGCGCAAATCGGTCCTGCCTGTGATCGAAGAGTTGAACGGCCTGTTGTTCTACCCCGTCCAGTATGAGGGCGAAGAAAGCTCCAAGAACGTCTTCTACACCGGCGCTGCCCCGAACCAGCAGGCGATCCCGGCGACGGATTACTTCCTGGAGGAACTGGGCGTCGAGAAATTCGCTCTGCTCGGCACGGACTACGTCTACCCCAGGACCACGAACAACATCCTGGAAAGCTATTTGCAGCAGAAGGGCATCGCGGCCGAAGATATCTTCGTCAACTACACGCCCTTCGGCCATTCCGACTGGTCCAAGATCGTCGCTGACGTGGTGGCCCTGGGCGCGGACGGCAAGAAAGTCGGCGTGATCTCCACCATCAATGGCGACGCCAATGTGGGCTTCTACAAAGAACTCGCCGCTGCGGGTATCAGTGCCGATGACATTCCCGTCGTTGCCTTCTCGGTGGGCGAAGAGGAACTCTCCGGCCTCGACACGACGAACCTTGTGGGTCACCTGGCCGCCTGGAACTACTTCCAATCCGCCGACACCGAGGCGAATGAGGAATGGGTCGCCGCGTGGAAAGAGCGCATGGGCGAAGAGCGGGTGACCAATGACCCGATGGAGGCCCATTACATCGGCTTCAATATGTGGGTGAACGCCGCCGAAGCCGCCGGCACCACCGACGTGGACGCCGTCCGCACCGCCATGTACGGCCAGGAATTCCCGAACCTGACGGGCGGAACCGCAGTCATGCTGCCGAACCACCACTTGGCCAAGCCGGTTCTGATCGGCGAAATCCAGGAAGACGGTCAGTTCGACATCATCTCTGAGACGGACGTGGTGCCGGGCGACGCTTGGACCGACTTCTTGCCAGAATCGGTGGTGCTCAAGTCCGACTGGGCCGAACTGGGCTGCGGCATGTACAACACCGAGACCGAGACCTGCGTCCAGATCGAATCCAACTACTGATCTGACCCAAGACCTTCGCCCGAGGCGCGTCCCTGCGCCTCGGGTTTCTACTTCCCGGATTTTGCCATGACCTCCCTCCTTCGCGCCTGCCTTGTCTGCGTTCTGGCCCTGGGGCTGACCCCGGCCCGCGCACAGCAAGCTGACGCGCCTATCCAGGTGCTGCTGCAGGAGCATCAGGAGATCATCGCAAAATCTTCCCGCCGGACCATCGGCCCAGCCATCGACGCACTTGCCGCGTCCGGCCTGGTTGAGGCACAGGGCGTCCTGACCCGGTGGCAAGCCAAGGAGATGTGGTTTAACGAAGACACGGGTCTGTTTGTTTTCGCAGAAGAAATTGATCGCGACACCATTCGCATCTTCGACGTGGCCGATGGGGCGGAAATCGGGAACGTGTCCGATGAGGATTACAAGCAGCTGAAGCCCAATTCCGGTATCCGCGGCATGATCGGCGCCGCTTTGGTGCAATTCACGCTTAGCGACCCGGATGTCTTCACCCGCCTCAGCGCCCTAGAGGCCATCGAACGGGACCCCCAAGAAAGTCACTTGGCCGCCCTGCGCAACGCCATCGACAGCGAGGAGAACGCGGGCCTGCGCGCCCGGAAAGCGCGGCTGGAGCGGATCCTCACCATTTCCTACGACGGGGATGATGCCGCCCGCATCGCCGCCATAGACAGTTTCGCGGGCGATCTGGGCGTCGATGTGCGCGCCGCCCTGAACCCCTTGGTCGCGGCCCGGCTGCAAGTGGCCCCGGATCTGCCAGAAAGCGGTGTCGCACGGGTCCTGACGCCCGGCGACGGTTTGACCGAAGCCGCTGCCTATGGGGCCCTGGTCGAAGCCGACCTTGCGCCGCGGAAACTGACCGTCGCCGACAAGAAAGCCACGCTTGAGGCCAATATCCAGGACGGCATGATCGCGGGCCGTCCCGTCCACCAGATGGACAGCCAAGCCGCGCGCGACGACGCCTACGCGGCCTTGGTGTCCCAAGGCTTGGCCCCGCCCGATGTCACCGCGGGCGATATTCAAATGGCCGTGGCGTCCCACGTCTTCTTTGAGACCTATACCGGCGCCACACCCGCCGTGGCCCAGGCCGCCCAAGCCGTCCTGGATGGGATCGAGACCAAGCTGGGGCTGAACCAAACCGCCGACCTTGCCCTCGATGCAGTGTCGCTGGCGTCCATCTATTTCCTCGCCGCGATTGGCCTTGCCATCACCTTCGGGGTCATGGGCGTCATCAACATGGCCCATGGCGAATTCATCATGATGGGCGCCTATACCGGGTATGTGGTGCAGTTGTTCGTGCCTGACCATACCCTGTCGATCCTGCTGGCGATCCCCTTGGCCTTCGCGGTGACCTTCAGCGCGGGCGTCGCCATGGAGCGTTTGGTGATCCGCTGGCTCTACCACCGCCCATTGGAAACCCTGCTGGCCACGTTCGGCGTGTCCATCGCGTTGCAGCAATTGGCCAAGAACATCTTCGGCACCCAGGCCCGGCCCCTGACGGCCCCTGGGTGGCTGGACGGGTCGCTGGTGTTCAACGACGTCGTCTCGATCAGCTACATCCGCATCGCCATTTTCGTCCTCGCCCTGCTGTTCCTGGCGCTGTTCCTGTTCGTGATGAACCGCACCCGACTAGGACTGGAGGTGCGCGCCGTAACTCAGAACCCGCGCATGGCCGCGTCCATGGGGATCAACCCGGATAAGATCAACATGCTGACCTTTGGCTTCGGGTCCGGCATCGCCGGGATCGCGGGGGTGGCCATCGGGCTCTATGCCAAAGTCACGTCCGAGATGGGCGCCGACTATATCGTGCAAAGTTTCATGACCGTGGTTGTGGGGGGTGTCGGAAACATCTGGGGCACCCTTCTGGGCGCATCCCTCGTGGGCTCCATGCAGAAGGGGATCGAGTGGTTGAACCCCTCCAACACCTTGGCCGCCCAGACCTACATGATCTTGTTCATCATTCTGTTCATCCAGTTCCGTCCCAAGGGCATTATCGCCCTCAAGGGCCGCGCGGCGGAGGCGTGAAATGCTTGAATTTCTGACCTCTTGCCGGAAC
>JBCBVM010000020.1:0-68222 GCA_039817645.1 Pseudomonadota bacterium
CCCAAAATACTTCGTAATCGCCGCCGTCAGCGTCGTCTTCCCATGGTCAACGTGACCAATCGTGCCGATGTTCACATGCGGCTTCGTACGCTCAAACTTTTCCTTCGCCATAATGGGCCCCTAGCTGCGAAGGGGGCCACGACGACCCCCTAGATTCCGTGTCGCGCGCCGTCTAACGGGACTGATAGGCAAACGCAAGCGCCCCGCATCGCTTAGCGTTCGGGCAGTCCAAACCACGTCGGGTTGCGCCGCATCCAGGACTGAATTTTCCCCGCCATGTTGCGCGCCAGGGTTTCCATCTGCTCCTCAGCGGTCTTTACCAAACCCGATCCCAGCAACAGCGTGTCAGCCCCTTCGAAGGTCGAAATCTGTTCCGGCCCGCCGATCTTTTCCTGCGGGTCCGCCGTCCAGATATTGGCGCTGACGACCAGAATGGATTTTGGCGTCAACACAATGGGGACCCCTGGCGGCGCCAGGGCGTAGCCGTCGATATTCACGGCGATATGGTAGGATTTCGGCCCGCCATATTGACCAAACCGCCGCTCAAGCTCCGAGGTCATGACGGCCTTCCACGCCTCCGGCGTTGCATCGCGCGAGGGCGGGATTTTCCGCGCATTCTTCGACACCACGATGGCAAAGCCCAGATTGAAATCACCCATATCGGGCAAATCGCCTTCCAGCGGATCCGGCGTGGCACAGCCCGCAAGGCCCAGACCCGCGCTGGCCGCGCCCAGTTTGTTAAATCTGCGGCGGCTGATGGCGTCAGTCATGGAAGCCTCCCCTTGGACGTGGTCGGCCACATACGGGCTGGCCCGCAGACGGGCAAGCGCCCTTGACCGGAAAACCCGGCGGCGCGTGCCGATGCCCCGCCGAAACCCAGATATATCAACGCGCTAAAAGGCAATGACCAACATCGTGCCACCCCATACACCCTAGTCACAAATTGCGCGCAGGTCCTGCCACGCGCGATCCGACAGGGCGGGCGCACCGGAAACCGGGTCGCCGCGCGCCCCCGCGGCGGCAATGCGGTCTGCCAATTGCGGATGGGTGGAGAAATGGGCGACCAAGCCTTCGGTGTCCCCATACCGGTCGCGAAACCGCTCAAACATGCGCCCCAGGGCCGAGGGCGGCAGGCCCACTGCCGTCAACTGGTCACGCGCAAACGCGTCGGCGCGCACCTCGGCCGTGCGCGAATAGCTGGACTGTAGCGCGGCCCCCGCCGTCCCTCCGATCAGGCCACCGCCGGTGACATCCCCGATCAGGACCGACAGGACCGCCATGGCCGCCGCCGATTGCAACATGTGCCGCACCGGATCGTCGTAAACCACATGCCCCAATTCATGGGCCAGGACGGCGGCAATCTCGTCGGGGCTTTCGGCGGCCAGGATCATGGAATGAAAGAAGGTGATCCGCCCGCCCGCCACGGCATAGGCGTTGAGCGCCGGGTTGCGGCTGTCGTCCAGCACGCGCACCACCAGATCATAGGGCAAGTCGACCCCTTCCGCGACCCGTTCGGTCATGTCGTCCAAGGCGGCCTGCCCGGCGGGATTGCGGCATTCCTGCAAAGGGCCGCCGAAGGATGCGAACATCGTGCGGGTCTGGTCGTAATGGATGTCGCCCATGGCCTGCTCCGCCTCGGGGTCCATGTGGCCCGCCAACACCCCCGCAAGCGCGGGCAGCAGAACAAAGATCAACGCCGCGATACACGCCACCCCCGCGCCCGACACCACCAAGGCGCGCCGACCCAAGGCCGGTCCCGGCAGGCGCCCGGCGGCTTTGGGATCCAGCGCCAGAACCAAATCCTTGGCGGCTTTGTCTGTGGTGACCAGGCGCGCCTCCCCCCCGGTGGACAGGCCAAACGTCGTCGTCCCCGCCCCCACTTGGTCGGCCAGGCGGCGCACCCGGCGCGCAGGCCATCGCACCACACCCCCATCGGGCAGGTTCAGGCGCAAGACACGCCCGCGCACCCCATCCTCGTGGATCAGCGACACCCGCTGTCGCAACGCCCGCTCCCCGTCGAAATAGTCGGCGAACAGGGGCGCAGGGGCGGAACGTTCGGCAGGGGCGCCGCCGCCCGCCTTTTCCCAAATGCTCATATCCCGGATCCCAAATCGAACAGGTTTGCAAAGCCATCGGCGTCGTGCATGTGGTGCCGTTCCCCTTGGCGGACGGCGTTCACCTCGGCGGCGCCGGTGATCTGCAGCGTCTCGCCCACATGGCGGATCAACGGAAAGGTCACAAACACCAGGCGCAGGGCCGACCGTCCCAGAAACAGCGTCAGATAGGTCAACACGCCCAAACCGATCAGCAGGTAGACCGGCGCATCGGTCAGTTGCGCCTCCAAATCGTTCAAGATCGTATTGGCCACCAACACACCCGTGGAAATCAAAAGCGCGATCAGGGCCACAAACAGGATCAACCCGACCAGGACCCAGCCGCCTAGATGGATGCCGATCACCGTGCCCGTCTTCGGAAACAGGCGCAGCCCCGCCGCGCCGCCATAGCCCAGACCCGAAGCAAGAATACGGAAGGAATTCACCTTCCAATAGATCCACCCGAACACCATCACCGCCAGGGGGATGGGCAGCATCCAAAGGCTATCCTCCGACCGGGTTGCGCCAGCATAAACCACCGCAAGGCTCAGCCACAGGCCACAGATCAACGGCACGGCCGCGCCGTAAAGCTTGGCCAACGGCGCCTCCAGACGGAAATGGTCGTCCCCGTAGAACGCGCGCGCGGCCCGGTACTTCCACAGGATCAACGTCCGCAGCGGCCAAGCCAAGCCGACGCTCACAATCGAGAGAACCATCCAAAGGGCCGCACGCCAGACATAGCCCCACGCCCCCGGGCCGAGCGAGAAGCCAATCCCCCGCCATCGCGTGTGGTTCAGCAAGTACCGCAGCCCGCGATACTGCGCGAACCAATAGACCGGGGCCAGCAAGACGATGGCGGCATAGAACCCGTATTCCGGCGTCTCGAACAGGTTGAGCGACGCGAAGATCAGAACCATCACCACCAGGCCCAGATAGACCGCGACGATCACCGCCGCAAAGACGAACCCCATCAGTTTCTCAAGGGGTTGGCCCACATACTCCATGGGCGCCCCGCCAATGCGCAGCGACGACCACAGCCACCGCCGCACCCGGGTTCGCGCCCAGAACGAATAGACCCCCAGCGTCAAAATCGTCAGCGCGGTCGTCTTGAACACCAACGAAAACAGCGCACCCTTGGTGCCCGCAACCTCCGTCGTCATGCGGTCAAGCGCGGTTCCGACCACGGCTCAGGTGAACCGGTTGTTGCGGGGAAATCCACGGGGCGCCATCCGACCCGCCTGGGCGCGACCGCCAACCCACTCGCTCAAGTCCGGCTCATGGCGGGTGCGCCCGGCAGGGTCGGCCCATTTCAGCCCCTCCGCCAAGGTCACGGTGGTCACATCGCTCAGGCCGCCATCCTTGAACTTCTGCAATCGCACGCCCTTGCCCCTCGGCATCTCGGGCAACTCCGCCAACGGAAACACCAGCATCTTCCGGTTCTCGCCCACGCAGACCACATGGTCGCCCATGACCTCCACCGGGGCCTTTGCCGCCACGCCGGGCTTCACGTTCAACACCTGTTTGCCCGCGCGTTTCGATGCCAGCATCTCATCCTCGGGCACCACAAACCCGTCCCCCGCGCTGGACGCCAGCAACAGTTTGCGCCCGGGCACATGGATCAAAAGGTCTACAATCTCTGTCTCTTGAGGGATGTCCACCATCAGGCGCAACGGCTCTCCCATGCCGCGGCCACCGGGCAGGTTGGACGCCTGAAGGGTAAACGCGCGCCCGTCATTGCCCCACACGATCAGCTTGTCCGTCGTCTCTGCGTGGAACACGAATTTCGGCCCGTCGCCGTCCTTGTACTTCAACTCTTTGTCCAGTGGCTGGTGCCCGGACAAGGCCCGTACCCACCCCATTTCAGAACAAACGACGGTGATCGGCTCCCGCTCGATCATCGCCTCAAGCGGCACATCGGCCACGTCCACGGCCTCGGCAAAATCGCTCCTGCGGCGTCCAAGTTCGGTGCCCTTGCCGAACTGCTTGCGCACCGCGCGCAACTCCTCGGCGATGGCTTTCCACTGGACCTCTGCGTTCTCCAACAGATCTTCCAGACCGGCCCGTTCCTCCATCAAGGCGTCCCGCTCTTTCAGCAGGGCCAACTCCTCCAACCGGCGGAGCGCACGCAGCCGCATGTTCAAAATCGCCTCGGCCTGGACATCCGTCAGGGACGGCGCCGCATCTGATGGCAGGGGCGACCGGTAAGACGCTTCGTCGGCGGCCCGCTCATACCCCTCCCCCCACGGCTCCTGCATCAGCGCCTCTTTCGGGGCGTCGTCATACCGGATGATGTCGATCACGCGGTCCAGGTTCAGATACGCGACGATGAACCCTTCCAGCACTTCCAACCGGTGGTCGATCTTCGCCATCCGATGCTTGGACCGTCGCAGCAAGACATCGCGGCGGTGATCCAAGAACGCCTGCAACACGTCTTTCAACGAACAGACCTTCGGCGTCACGCCATCGATCAAAACGTTCATGTTAAGCGAAAAGCGTGTTTCCAAATCGGAAAGTCTGAACAACGTCCCCATCAAAACATCCGGGCCCACATTGCGCGACTTGGGCTCCAGGACGATCCGAATGTCATCGGCACTCTCGTCGCGCACATCGGCCAGGATGGGCACTTTCTTCGTTTGGATCAGTTCGGCCAACTTCTCGATCAGCTTGGATTTTTGCACTTGATAGGGGATCTCGGTGACGACGATCTGCCACTGCCCCTTGCCCAAATCCTCGACCCCGTGCCGTGCCCGCAACCGAAACGCGCCGCGCCCGGTCCGGTACGTCTCCAGGATGGTCTCCCGCGGCTCCACGATGATGCCGCCGGTGGGGAAATCGGGGCCCGGGATATGCTCCACTAGGGTTTCGTCCCGTGCATTGGGCGCCTTGATCAGATGCAGGCAGGCGGCGACCAACTCATCCAAGTTGTGGGGCGGGATATTCGTGGCCATACCCACGGCAATCCCGGCCGCGCCGTTCGCCAGCAGATTGGGGAAAGACGCTGGCAAAACAACGGGTTCCTGAAGGGTTCCATCATAGTTATCGCGGAAATCGACGGCATCGGCGTCCAATCCCTCCAACAGGGCCTCCGCCGCCGCCGTCATCCGCGCTTCGGTATAGCGGGACGCCGCCGGATTATCGCCATCCACATTACCGAAATTCCCCTGCCCATCCACCAGCGGATAGCGCACTGCAAAATCCTGCGCGAGGCGGGCCATGGCGTCATAAATCGCCGCGTCCCCATGGGGATGATAATTGCCCATCACATCGCCGGAGATTTTGGCCGATTTCCGAAAGCCGCCATTGGACGCCAGCCGCAATTCACGCATCGCGTATAAGATGCGCCGGTGCACCGGCTTCAACCCGTCGCGCGCGTCAGGCAGCGCACGATGCATGATCGTGGACAATGCATAGGTTAGATACCGGTCACCAATGGCCCGGCGCAACGGTTCGGACACGATCCCGCCAAAATCATCCGTGTCGTTCGGGTCACTCATGCCATCGGATGTACCGGGGCTGTCTGACGCATACAAGAACATCAGACTAAAGGAATTTCGAATTTCGTGTTAATGTCGGAATCAGCAGTTGGGGTGCGGGGAACATATTGCGTCGTTTCCCGTTGAATTTTGTAATAAGTATCTGCTTGTCCTGCCTGGGGAGGTATTGAGGAATGATTAGACTTACGGTGGCGCTGTCGGCCGCCCTCTACGCTGGTTTCGTCATTTGGGGCGACGGCGACGCGGTCGCTATCTCCGAAGGTGAGGTGGACGCACCCGCCCCCGCCACAACAGCCAGCGCGTCCTTTGAGACACCCGTAATCATCACGGGCCAGGAGGACGGTGGCGCTGTCGTCACCCGCGCCGCGTTGACCGAAGCCGTGGTGCCCAACGCCGCCGCCATCGCAGCCTCCGCCCCACGGCCCCAAGACGGCACTGGGCGCCCACGCCTGATCGGGGAACCAACCGTGGTCAGCCTGGTGCAACCCAACGGCAGCAGCCCGACCGCCACGGCGATCCCCAACGCCGAAATCGATGACCTGCTCCGCGTGACCGGGTCTCGGGTGAACATGCGCGCAGGCCCCTCCACAGCGAACCCCGTCGTCGGCAGCATGACCGAAGGGGCCCTGGCCGAACGGCTGAGCGAGGAGCGCAATGGCTGGGTCGAAATCCGTGACGTGGTGTCCGGTCGCACGGGCTTCATGGCCGCGCGGTTCCTCGCCCCGAGCTAACCCCCCTCGACAGTCGCAGACAAACCGCCGGGCGCATGTCAAATGCGCCCGTTTGCGTTTCGGGTCCGCGAACCCTATGCAGCCCGCGAAACCAAACCACCTGTTGAGACATGGCAGAGCGCAGCATTTTAATCACCGGGGCCTCAAGCGGCATCGGCCTCGACGCGGCACACACATTGCGCGCCCGTGGCTGGCGCGTCTTCGCGGCTTGCCGCAAGGCCGAAGATTGCGCCCGCCTTCGCGCCGACGGGTTCGACGCGCCGGAACTGGACTATGAGCGGCCCGACACGATCACGCGGGCCCATGCCGAGGTGGTCGATGCCACCGGCGGCACGCTCGACGCTCTCTTCAACAACGGCGCCTATGCCATCCCCGGCCTCGTAGAGGATCTGCCGACCGACGCCCTTCGCCAGAATTTTGAGGCCAATTTCTTCGGCTGGCACACGCTTACCCGTTGCACGATCCGGACCATGCGCGCCCAGGGACAGGGCAGGATTGTACAAAACTCCTCCGTTCTGGGCTTTGCGGCCATGCCCTGGCGCGGCAGCTACAATGCCACCAAATTCGCCCTCGAAGGCCTGACCGATACCCTCCGGCTCGAAATGGTGGGCACCGGCATCCATGTCAGCCTCATCGAACCCGGCCCCATCACCAGCCGCTTTCGCGCGAACGCCCGTGCTCAGTTTGAGCGTTGGATTGATTGGGAAAATTCCGCCCGCCGGTCCGAGTATGAGGCGATGATGCCGCGCCTCTACAAAGACGATGTGGCCACGTTTGAACGCCCCGCCAGCGCCGTGACCGCCAAGCTGATCCACGCCATCGAGGCCCCGCGCCCCCGCCCCCGCTATTACGTGACCATCCCCACCCACATCGCCGGAACACTCAAACGCGGTCTTCCAACGCGGTTTTTGGACAAAATCTTGTCGAAGAACTAAGCCCGCCCCCTACATACAGGGCGTGTGACCAGAAAGAAAACGAATGGCAGATGATCCCCTCTTTTACGTCGTCGCGGCCGCCTGTTTGGTGGTGCTTGTGATCTTGCTCATCGGTGTGGGCGGGTTCGCAAAGGGCGGCGACTTCAACCGCAAACACGCAAACCGCATCATGCGCCTGCGCCTGCTGGCTCAATTCGTTGCCGTCATTCTGTTGGTCGGCTTTGTCTGGCTCCGCGCCCAAGGGGGGAACTGACCATGGTCGTTTTGTCGAAGATCTACACGCGCACCGGCGACGCCGGCACCACCGCCCTGGGCAACGGCGCCCGCGTGCCCAAAACCTCCCCCCGGGTGGAGGCATATGGGACCGTTGATGAGGTGAACGCCACCATCGGCCTTGCCCGTCTCCATGCCACCGGAGAGATGGATGGCAAATTAGGCATGATACAGAACGACTTGTTCGATCTGGGCGCCGACCTATGCCGGCCGGACATGGCCAAGGATTCCGAGGCGGAGTACCCGCCCCTGCGGATGTCGCCGACCCAAGTGGACCGGCTAGAGGCCGAGATCGACGCCATGAACGCCGCGCTTGAGCCGCTGCGCAGCTTTGTCCTGCCGGGTGGCAGCGCACTTGCCGCCTATCTGCACCTTTGCCGCACGGTCACGCGCCGGGCGGAGCGGTTGTCGGTCGAACTCGCCGCCCATGAAGACGTGAACGATGCCGCGGTCAAATACTTGAACCGCCTGTCTGACTGGTTCTTCGTCGCCTCGCGCATCGCCAACGATGACGGCAAGTCAGACGTGCTGTGGGTGCCGGGCGCCAATCGCGACTGATCCGCCGCGTTTCCGATAAGAGCCCTTGGCGCCAAGACATTGCGTCAGAACGCATCACCCTGTCGTTTTCCACCTGTCCGGCGCATGATCGTTACGCTAACACCGCGTCGAAGAATGTTAGGAGGATGTGAGCGATGAAAGTGCTCGTGCCCGTCAAGCGGGTCATTGATTACAATGTGAAGGTTCGCGTCAAAGGCGACGGAACGGGCGTTGACCTTGCCAATGTGAAGATGTCCATGAACCCGTTCGACGAAATCGCCGTGGAAGAGGCGATCCGTCTGAAGGAAGGGGGCATTGCGACCGAAGTGATCGCCGTTTCCATCGGGGTGAAACAGTCCCAGGAGACGTTGCGCACCGCCCTGGCCATGGGGGCCGATCGTGCGATCCTCGTCATCGCCGCCGACGACGTCCATACCGATATCGAACCGTTGGCCGTCGCCAAGATCCTCAAGGGCGTCATCGACGAAGAACAACCGGGCCTGGTCCTGGCGGGCAAACAGGCCATCGACAACGACATGAATGCGACCGGTCAGATGCTGGCCGCGCTGCTGGGCTGGTCCCAGGGCACGTTTGCGTCCGACCTGTCGGTCGAGGGCGATAGCGCCACCGTCACCCGTGAAGTGGATGGGGGGTTGCAGACCATCAAGTTGAAGATGCCGGCCATCGTCACCGTCGACCTTCGCCTGAACGAGCCGCGCTATGCGTCTTTGCCGAACATCATGAAAGCAAAGAAGAAACCGCTGGACGAAAAGACCGCCGCCGACTTCGGCGTCGACGTGACCCCGCGGTTGGAAATCGTGAAGACGGCCGAACCTGACGCCCGCAAAGCCGGGGAAATGGTCGGGTCGGTCGAAGAACTCGTATCGAAACTCAAAGAAGCGGGAGCGGTGTAATGGCAGTTCTTCTGATCGCAGAAGTGGCGGGCGGCGACCTGAATGTGGACGCCACCGCCAAGGCCCTAACAGCGGCCAAGCAATTGGGCGAAGTGACGATCCTATGTGCGGGCGACGGGTGTCAAAGTGCGGCCGACGCCGCCGCGACATTGGACGGCGCCGCCAAAGTGCTCTGCTGTTCCGATGCGGCCCACGGGCATGATTTGGCCGAACCGGTCGCCGCTTTGGTCGCCGGGCTTGCCGGGGATTACACCCATATTTGCGCCCCCTCGACCGCGGCCTCCAAGAACATCGTGCCGCGCGTTGCCGCCCTTCTGGACGTCATGGTCATCTCCGAAGTGATCGGCGTCGTCGACGGCGACACTTTTGAGCGGCCCATCTATGCGGGCAACGCCATCCAAACGGTCAAATCGTCCGACGCCACAAAGGTGATGACCATCCGCACCTCGACCTTCGATGCGGCAGGTGAAGGCGGCTCCGCCACGGTGGAGAAAATCTCTGCCGCAGCCGATCCGGGCCTGAGCGAATGGGTCGAGGACAAGGTCGCCGAAAGTGACCGTCCCGAGTTGACGTCGGCGGGCGTGGTCGTGTCCGGTGGGCGCGGCGTCGGGTCCGAGGATGACTTTGCCCTGATCGAGAAACTGGCCGACAAATTGGGCGCCGCCGTGGGCGCGTCCCGCGCGGCGGTCGATTCCGGCTATGCCCCCAATGATTGGCAGGTTGGCCAGACCGGTAAGGTCGTCGCCCCGGATTTGTATGTGGCGGTCGGCATTTCCGGCGCGATCCAGCACTTGGCCGGGATGAAAGACTCCAAGGTGATCGTGGCGATCAACAACGATGAAGAGGCGCCCATCTTCCAAGTGGCCGATTACGGCTTGGTCGCGGACCTGTTCACCGCCGTGCCGGAACTGATCGAAAAGCTGTAACCGGCAGACCTTTACGCAGATTTGAGACGGCGCCCTTGGGCGCCGTTTTCTATGGTTAGCCGCTGCCCATCCTGTCGACCCAGGGCCAGTGCCAGATCGTGGGCCACATGGTCATGGGCCGCGGCCGACATGCACCGCAGCGCCGCCTCCCGGTCTGTCTCGCCGAACAGCATCCCCTCCAGGTGGTCGATGCCCTGCTCTGCCTGCACGTCACAATGGACGACTTTGTTGATCTGACCCTCCAACTTCTGCAACATCTCCAACGTTACAAAAAGCGGCTCCGCCCCAAGGTCATCCGCACTGCTGTTCTCGATCCACAGGAGGACTTTGCGCCCCCGGATGCGGGACAGCATCAGACGCATCCGCGCAACCCACGCGTCCCGCAATTCCTGCACCACCAGAGCGAACTTATCCGGGGAAACATGGCACAGCGCGCTCAACATATGGCGTGTGAAAGAAAAATCGCTGAAATCAATGTCCGGGAACAGCGTCTCCATCAGGATGGAGTGGCGGAGGAAGCGGTCATTGCGACGGGGGTGTACCGAATAGAACCGGTTGGAGATATTGTGCGCCCCCATGACTTGAACCACCACAATCTCGGCCCCGTTGATCACGGGCATCAGGTCAATATCCTGGGCAAAAACGTCAACGGATCCGTTCTGCACGCCCAGATTGACGACCTTTCGACCCGTCAGCTCACCCGTGCGATCACAGAACGGGTCTTCCACGAAGCGGCCATAGGTTTCCGACCCGCCAAGGACGACTGTATAGGCCCCATCCAGGCCGGTCTCTGGCCCCCGAAACACGGTATTCGACGTCCCATAGCGGCATGGATAGTAATCCAGTGGGGCGTCTTGTCCTTCATAGCTCATCTTTGGGCACCACGAATCGGCTGGGTCTGAGGTCCCTCACCCTAGATGCGCGGCCGTTACCCATTGGTTGATGGGCAAATTCACGTCGAATTTTGCGCTTCGGGGGTCATCTTGTGAAAGGCCCCGTCCCTGCTATGGTCCCGCGGACGGGCACGGAGGCGCATCATGGAAGTGGACAGCATCGGCATCGTGGGCGCGGGTCAAATGGGCAACGGCATCGCCCATGTCTGCGCCCTTGCCGGCTATGACGTGACTGTCACCGATGTCAGCCAAGACGCCCTGGACCGCGCGCGCGAGGCCATCACCAAAAACCTGGACCGCCAGGTTAGCCGCGACAAGATCAGCGCCGCCGACCGGGACCGGGCCTTGGCCGCCATTCGCACCACGTTAACCTTAACCGATTGTGCGACCTGCGACCTTGTGATCGAGGCCGCGACCGAGCGTGAGACCGTCAAACAAGCCATTTTCGAGGATCTTGTCCCCCATCTGAAGCCGAACACGATCCTGACGTCGAACACGTCCTCCATCTCGATCACGCGCCTGGGCAGCCGGACGGACCGGCCCGAAAAATTTATGGGGTTCCACTTCATGAACCCCGTCCCCGTCATGCAATTGGTGGAACTGATCCGCGGCATCGCCACCGATGAGGAAACCTTCAACGCTTGCAAGCAAGTGGTTGATCGGCTTGGAAAACAGGCCGCCACGGCCGAGGATTTTCCAGCCTTCATCGTCAACCGGATCCTCATGCCGATGATCAATGAAGCCGTCTATACCCTCTATGAAGGGGTCGGCACGATCACGTCCATCGACACGTCCATGAAGTTGGGCGCGAACCACCCCATGGGGCCGCTGGAATTGGCGGATTTCATCGGGTTGGACACCTGCCTTGCCATCATGAACGTCCTTCACGATGGGTTGGCGGACACCAAGTATCGCCCCTGCCCCCTTCTTGTGAAATATGTGGAGGCCGGGTGGCTGGGCCGCAAAAGCCAGCGTGGCTTTTACGATTATCGCGGCGACGGCGCACCGGTCCCGACGCGGTAGCGCCGACCGCTACCCTGACTGCCCGGTCAACGTCCGATCCCGCAGCCAAGCCATGAACTCTGACGGGGTACTGGCATGGGGCTTCCATTCCTGGGGCAAGATCGCGTCGCGCACCTGTGGCGCCTGCGGCCGGTTCAACGCGTGGACCACCTCGTGCAGGAGCAGTCCCTGACGCAACGTGGCGGAGATCAGGTTGGCAATCTGATAGGCACGCGAATTGCGTCCCTCAAAATGGATCGGCACAACGGTGGCCCCCGACAGACGGATCATCTTCGCCGTGAACGGGTTCCATTCCTTCTCGATGGCGGGGCCGAACCACGTCTCCGACGCCGCGACGGAGCCTGACGGGAACAACACCACCACACCGCCCTGCGCCAGATGCGCCATGGATTGTTGGCGCATCTCTAGAAACTTGGCCTGGGCGTCTTGCTCATGGGGAAACGGGACCGGGATCATGAACTGCCCAATCTCGGGCACGCCGGTCAAAAGGCTCCGGGTGAGGATTTTATAGTCGGTGCGCACACGTCCGATCAGCTCCGCCAAGACCATCCCGTCAACAAGCCCGTGGGGGTGGTTGGCGACGATGACCACGGGCCCCGTCTTGGGGATGCGCTGGATCTGCGCCTCTGGCGTGTCGATCCGAATGCCCATGACACGCAGGGAATGGGTGAAGAACTCTTGCCCCTCCTCGACGCCCTCGCGCTCGAACTTGCGGATCAGGTACAAAAGCCGCGCTTTGCCCGTCAGCCACTCCATCGTCTTGATGAGAAAGGCCCGTTTCGGGTCCGTGAACGTGCCCGCATAAGACAGCTTAGAGCGGTCATAGGGAACGTATTCCGGCGCGGGCACAGACCCGTCTTGCGCATCCGTGGGCGCAAGGGGGGTCGCAGGCCGGTCCGGTCGCGGGAAGCTGATATCGCTCACATGGGCTCTCCAAACTTGTCGGCCACAAGATCCGTCAGGGCCTCCAGCAGCGCATCGGCCTCGGGCCCGCTGGTTTCCACGTCTATGGTGGTGCCCCGCGCCGCCACCAACATCAAAAGGCCCATGATCGAGTCGCCGCCCGCCTTAAGACCGTCTTTGTGCACCACAGCCCGCGCATCGAACCCTTCGGCACATTCCACGAATTTGGCCGACGCCCTGGCATGTAGCCCTTTTTCATTGACGATGTGCAATGTCCGCCGCCCCATGACCCCCTCCCCAAGGGTTATCTCGTTTCAGGTGCGACGTAGGTGGTCTCAAGCTGCAGGTCCGGCCGCTACGTCCATGTAGCGCGTTCCGGCGGCCTTCGCCAAGGCTACGGCCTCGGCAAGGGGTTTTGCACGGGACCGTGCCAATTTGATCAATGCGGGCAAGTTCACGCCGTAAAAGATGACGCGGTCCTGGGGGGCACAGGCCCCCATGGACAGGTTGGACGGCGACCCGCCGAAGATGTCCGTCACGATGACCACGCCCGCGCCC
Source organism: Pseudomonadota bacterium (assembly GCA_039817645.1). Classification (GTDB taxonomy): domain Bacteria; phylum Pseudomonadota; class Alphaproteobacteria; order Rhodobacterales; family Rhodobacteraceae; genus Jannaschia. The sequence goes on from JBCBVM010000020.1 coordinate 13,281, forward strand.
ACATCGACCTCATCGGCGGCGCGGCAGATCTCATCCTCCTTGGCGGATCTGTCGCAGGCGGCGCTGACGGGGATGGCCCGAATGCCGCTTTGGGGGCCGATCACATGCTCGACCGCCTTCTGATATTCCTGGGCCAGCCCGCCATGGGCGACGATGACGATGCCGATCACGCCGCAGTACCCCCGTTGGCCATGTCACCTGGCCTTTGGTGTATGTGCCGCCCGCTGGTCCCCTGCGCGCGACGATCCAATTCCCTATGCCGTTTAGACACCCGCCACCCCTGCGCCGCAAGGGCATCTGCCAGCATTTCCGTGACGGCAACAGAGCGGTGTTGCCCGCCCGTACATCCCAGGCCAATGGTCAGATGGGCGCGCCCCTCGTCCCGATAGGCGGGCAAAAGGGAGAGGATCAGACCGCTGCACCGGTCGAAAAAATCGGCAAACCGCGGATCGTCGGTGATATGTTTGCGCACATCCCCGTCAAGTCCGGTGCGGGCGCGCAGTTCGGGGACCCAATGGGGGTTGGCCAGGAACCGCAGATCGAACACCAGGTCCAGACCCCGCGGCAGGCCGCGCTTATAGCTGAACGAATGGACGCTGATGGACAGGGCGCCATCCCGGCCAAACCAGCGCAGGACCTCCTCCTTCAAGTCGTGAACCGTCAGGTTGGAGGTGTCGATCAACGTGTCCGCCTGATCGGCCAGCGTCGCCAACAGGTCCAACTCTCGAACGACGCCGATCTCCGGATCTTCGTCCGGGGCCAAAGGGTGGCGGCGGCGCGTCTCCGAGAAGCGCGCGACAAGCACGTCCGCCCGACAGTCGAGATAGACCATGCGCACCGACACGCTCGGATCGGCGCGCAGGGCCGTCAACCGCTCCAAAACCGCTTCGACGCTGAAATCCCGGTTTCGCACGTCCAAGCTCAGCGCTAGCGGTCTGGGGTGCCGCATGCCCGGCGCCAAAAGCCGCCCCATCAGCGACAGGGGCAGATTGTCGATGACCTCGTACCCGGTATCTTCCAACACGCGCACGGCGGTACTGCGCCCCGCGCCCGAAGGGCCCGTCACCAGCACCAGATCCGTCTCGGAAAGCGTGTCGTCCTTCATTGGGCTAATTCTCTGACGCCAGGACTGCCCTGACAGACTGTTGTTACATAGGCGGGGGCTGCGACTTTTCTAAGGCTTGCCACATGGCCTCGCGAAGCTGTGAGAGGACGCAAGGTCACATCCCCCGCCAGGGCCGCAGCCGCAGCTTCGCCGCCAAGTCAAATCGGTAGGGGTGGCGCAGCACCGGGATCGGCGTCTCCAGCACGGCCATATGCTCCGGCTCCGGCAGACGTGCGGCAGAAGGGGCCAGGATCACAATCGCCGACAAAGCCACGGGCGGGTGAAGCGGTGTGGGCACAAGGCCCAGCCCGCGGGCCTCCAGCATCGCAGGCGCGTCCGGCGGGGCACTGACCAAAACATGGGCCCCTTGGCGGGACAGGATCGTCAGGTCATCGGCGATCAGGGCGGCGCCAAGGGCCAGCACTTGCGCCGCCAGCCCGGACTTCCCCGCCCCCGACGGGCCCGTGATCAAGACACCTTCTGCGCCAAAGGCAACGGCAGTCCCGTGGACCGATGCACGGCCCGGCGCCAAATGCGACAGCCGCGGCAGATCCTCTGCCACGGCCGTCCCGCCTACACCGGCAAGCCGACGACGAAGCGCGCCCCAAGCGGATCAGACGTGATGTCCATATCCGTGGGCCGGATATTCTCGGCCCAGATGACGCCGCCATGGGCTTCGACGATCTGCTTGGAAATGGCCAGACCCAGGCCGGAATGGTTGCCGAACTGCTTTTCGGGCCGTTCCGAATAGAAACGGTTGAACACCTTCGTCAGCGCGGCTTCGGGAATGCCGGGGCCCGTATCTTCGACCACGACCAAAACGCGGTTGTCGCGGCGCCGGAGCCAGACGCGCACGGCATCCCCCTCTTCGCAAAACGACAGGGCATTGGTGACCAGGTTCACAAACACCTGCGCCAGACGCGCCTCCAACCCCATGATAACAATGGGTTCCTTGGGCAAATCTGTGATAAAGTCGATCTTCTGCAGTTCAGCCTCTTGGCTGTGATACAGTGTCAGGTTCGACATCATCTTGACCAAGTCGAAGGGCTCTTCTTCTTCCTTGACCAACTCACTATCAAGGCGCGACGCGTTCGAGATGTCGGAGACAAGCCGGTCGAGGCGCCGCACATCATGCTCGATCACGTCCAGCAGGCGGCCCCGTTGATCATCCGTCTTTGCCAACCGCATCGTGCCCACCGCAGACCGAAGGGACGCCAGGGGGTTCTTGATCTCATGGGCCACGTCGGCGGCAAATTGTTCGTTGGAATCTATGCGGTCGTACAGGGCCGCAACCATCCCGCGCAACGCGCCGGACAGGCGGCCAATCTCGTCAGGGCGGGCCGTCAAATCGGGGATGCGCACCCGTTGGGGCGACATTTTCCGCGCGTGCTTGTCCCGCCCCAACTCCGCCGCGGCGGACAGGTCGGAGAGCGGGTTGGCAATGTTCGAGGCCAGAATCAAGCTGAGGAAGATGGACACGATCAACGCGATGACCAACAGCTGCAACAGCAGTTCCCGCTCCGTCCGAATGAGGGCGTCGATCTCCCCGGCCCGCGTCGTCACAGCAATGGTGCCCATGGCCTGGGCCGCAGCCATGATCGGCGTCGTCACCGTGTAAAGCTGACCCTCGTCGCCACGATAGGCCTTGATCCACGTCTCGCCCACGGCGGCAGAGGATACAAGCTCGTTGGCAATGTCCAAAGGCGCGGGCGGGTCCGCAGGATTTCGAGAGGAGACCGCCGACACCGCTTCCCAAAATGTGTTCAGGGTGTTCGTAATGAAGGTCGTCTGCCGGAAACGGCCATTCAAACCAACCACGGGGGCCGATTGCGCGTCCCCGATCGTTTGTCCGACCAAATTCCCTGCAGTATCAAAAACATGGACCACAACGCCCGTGGGCAGCTCGATTTGTGACAGCAGGTCAGCAACATCGACCCCATCACCGGCGCCGAAACTGACCGGCGCGCCCTCCGGCAGGGACGCTTCCATGACGTCGGCCACCAAACGCGCTTCGGCCACAAGGCCAAGCTCGCGCTGCTCGACCAGACTGTCGCGGGACGGATTGGCAAGCAGAACAACTGCCACAAGCAGCAGGATCCCAAAAAGGTTGAAAAGGATGATTTTCCGCGCCAAAGGCGATCGGTCGAGCGAGAAGAGCCCGCGCCGTTCCCGCGCGCTGGCCATTTCCGCTTCGACGGTGCCTTCCGGGCCTTCCCAATCTTCCCCCAGAACGACCTCGCCCTCGCGGCCCGCCTTGGACTTGCGCCCCTTCTTACGGGGCGCGTCCGGCAGAACGTCCATGTCGGTCACGGAAGCCATCTACGACGTCTACTCCTCGTTATACCGGTAACCGATCCCATACAGGGTCTCAATCGCCGAAAACTCCGTATCTGCGGACCGCATCTTCTTGCGCAGGCGCTTGATGTGGCTGTCGATGGTGCGGTCGTCCACATAGACCTGGTCGTCATAGGCGACGTCCATCAACTGGTCGCGCGACTTCACAAAGCCGGGCCGTTGGGCCAGCGCCTGAAGCAGCAGAAACTCGGTCACGGTCAGGGTCACGTCGCGCCCTTTCCACTTCACCGCATGGCGCAGCGGGTCCATGGTCAGCTCGCCGCGGATCATGACCTGCGTGTCTTCGGGGGTCTCCGTCTCGTCGGAGGCGATGGCCTCTTGACGGCGCAGGATGGCGCGAATGCGCTCGACCAAAAGACGCTGGGAAAACGGCTTGCGCACATAGTCGTCCGCACCCATCCGCAGGCCCAGCACCTCGTCGATCTCATCGTCCTTGGACGTCAGAAAGATGACCGGAACGCTGGATTTCTGTCGAAGCCGTTGCAGCAAATCCATGCCGTCCATGCGCGGCATCTTAATGTCAAACACGCCCAAATCGGGCATGCGACGGCTGAACGCATCGAGGGCGGATTGACCATCATTATAGGTCTCCACCTCAAATCCTTCTGCCTCAAGTGTCATGGAAACAGACGTCAGGATGTTCCTGTCGTCGTCAACGAGTGCAATCCTCGACATGGTCGTGGTCCCTCTGGTTGCCTGTATCTGCCTTGTTTTTTCCCAACTCTCCGAAAAATGGCGACAGAATCAACTGAATTCGCGAATCACGTGATTCGCAGTCAGGACTGTGGCCCCCTTGCACTTAATTCCCGGTAAATGAGCCGATCGGTTCCGATGCCCGGAAATGATTGCGCAAACAGCACGGTCTGATGGCGCTAACGCCCTCTAACGGCATCGGATCAGCTTTGCTAGGTTGTGGAATGCTGCGCCAAAGGCCGTGCGCGGCGTCACAACCCTCCGGAAATCCGGTTACAGGAGTAAGAAATGACCCACCCTCGCGTGAACCCCCAGCGGACGCTTGAAGCCCAAGGCATCACGGGTCTGGGCCGGGTCTATTACAACTTGCTTGAGCCGACGATCATCGACGAGGCGTTGGCCCGCAAGGAAGGCACCCTGGGCCGCGGTGGCGCGTTTCTAGTCACCACCGGCAAATTTACCGGTCGGTCGCCCAAGGACAAACACGTGGTGCGCACGGCCACGACCGAAGACACCATCTGGTGGGACAACAACGCATCCATGACGCCCGACGGCTATGCCGCGCTCCGCGCCGACATGCTGGCGCATATGAAGGGCCGCGACTACTTCGTCCAAGATTTATATGGCGGCGCGGACCCGGCCCACCGCTTGGACGTGCGCGTCGTGACGGAGTTGGCCTGGCACTCCCTCTTCATTCGGCACATGCTGCGCCGCCCCGAGGCGTCGGAATTGGCGACCTTCGACCCGGAATACACGGTCATCAACTGCCCCAGCTTCAAGTCGGACCCCGCCAAGCACGGCTGCCGCAGCGACGTGGTCATCGCCATGAACCTGGACGCGAAAGAGATTTTGATCGCAGGCACCGAATACGCGGGTGAGAACAAGAAATCCGTCTTCACGCTTCTCAACTACATCCTGCCGGAGCGGGGCGTGATGCCCATGCATTGTTCCGCCAATCACGCCATCGACGCGCCCGAAGACGCCGCAGTGTTCTTTGGCCTGTCGGGCACCGGCAAGACCACCCTGTCCGCCGCCCCCGACCGCGTCCTGATCGGCGATGACGAACATGGCTGGTCCGACACGGGCATCTTCAACTTCGAGGGTGGCTGCTACGCCAAGACCATCAACCTATCCGCCGAGGCGGAGCCGGAAATCTACGCCACCACGTCTAAGTTCGCGACGATTGTGGAGAACATGATCTTCGACCCCGACACGTTGGCGTTGGATTTCGAGGATGACAGCATCACCGCCAACATGCGCTGTGCCTATCCGCTGGATTACATCTCCAACGCGTCCGACACGGCCCTGGGCGGGCACCCGCGCAACGTGGTCATGTTGACCTGTGACGCGTTCGGCGTTTTGCCCCCCATCGCACGGCTGACGCCGGCGCAGGCCATGTATCACTTCCTGTCGGGCTTCACGGCCAAGGTCGCGGGCACCGAGCGGGGGGTGACGGAGCCGCAGCCCACCTTCTCCACCTGCTTTGGTGCGCCCTTCATGCCCCGCCGCCCCGAGGTCTATGGCAAGCTGCTGCAAGCCAAGATCGCGCAATTCGGGTCGGACTGCTGGCTGGTGAACACCGGCTGGACCGGCGGCGCCTATGGCACCGGCACACGGATGCCGATCAAAGCCACCCGCGCGCTGCTGTCTTCGGCGCTCAACGGTTCGCTGGCGCAGGGCCAGTTCCGCCGCGACCCGAATTTCGGCTTCGACGTGCCCGTGACCTGCGAAGGGGTGGCCGATGTCCTGTTGGACCCGCGCCGCACCTGGGCGGACAAGGCGGCATATGACGCGCAGGCCACCAAATTGGTCACCATGTTCTCGGACAACTTCGCGCAATATGTCTCTCACATCGATGACGACGTGCGCGACTGCGCCATCGGCTAGGGCCACGCGAAAACCGCCCGGACAGGCCCCGCATTGTCGGGGCCTTTTTCGTCGCCCGCCATCGGCACGGAAACACCATGGCGGTGCCGCATTCCAGAACACCCTGGACATGTTATCGCCAAATTTCGCAAAATCCGCGTGGGGCGATGAAAAGGTCTGACGTTATGGTTTCTACGGGTTTTCGCCGGTTTTCTCGGTCGCTGTGCACGGCGGCGTTTCTGGGCGCATGGGGCCTTGTCGCCCTTGCGTTTATGGGGTCCACGGCCCATGCGGGCATCCGCCTGATCGAGGCGGGCATCGTCTGCCCCCGCCCGACCGAAGGGGAACTGGTCCAGGCGCCCGGCACCGAAGCGGGCGTGATTCGCAAAATCAAAGGGTCTCTTTTCTTCGATTTGAACGGACGGACTGTCCCCACCCTGGACGAACTCAGTTTCGGCTTCCGCACCGGCCTGAAGCCCGGCACCCCACCCCAAGACGTCACCATCGTCGTGACCCATCCGCCCATGGGCCCCCGCGGCATCGAGCGGGAGGAATGGTCGGACGTTCTTATGCCCGGCGTGAACAACCTGAACCTGTTCACCTTTGAGCATGACTACGAGAAGGTGCCCGGCGACTGGACCTTCGCCATCGAAGTGGACGGGCAGCCCGTCGTGTCCGTCGCGTTCCAGGTGACCGACACCGGCGGTGACGGTTCGGTCGAAGAGACGTGCTTTCAGTTTCTGTCCTGACCCGGGGCCTTAACCCATAATCCCCTTCCGGATCAGGTTCAGACCGGCCACGACCAACACGACCAAGGTGACCTTCTTGAACAGGTCTTGGTCCATCCGGTCCTGTAGGCGGAAACCCAGCATCATCCCCAGAAGGGCCGCTGGCAGCAGGGCGAGGGAGAACCAGAAACTCTCTGCGTTCAAAATGCCCGAGCGGAGATGCGCCAGCACCAAAACCACCGACCCCGCGCCATAGATGACGCCCTGCACCACCATTTGCCGCGCCTTGGGGGTGTCGATGGCAATCAAGTACAAGACCGTGGTCGGCCCCCATGTGCCCGCCAACCCGCCAAGAATGCCGGAGATCAGGCCAATGCCCCATTCCGCCGCGTTGCGCCGCGCCTCTGGGATGGACACGCGCACCCCGAACAACTGCACCAGCGACAGGCCCACCACCGGGATGCCGAGGATGAAATAGAACGCCTCCCGCGGGAGGAGCGTGACAACCTGCGCCGTCAGAAAGATCGCCGCGCACACCACCAGAAGATAGCGCCAATGCAGGGCCGCAGCGGCACGCATGGGCGCCCATCCCTGCCGGGCCACTTGCCACCCATTGGTGGCCAGGACGGATACCAGGATCCCCGCCAGGGCCAAGCGCGGGTCCAAGAAACTGGACAGGCCAGAGATCATGATCAACGGCAGGGCAAAGCCGACCATGCCTTTGACCATCCCGGCAAATCCAGCGATCCCCAAGGCCATGGCCCATGCTATCAACGTCAACGGTTCCATGGCCTGTCCCTACGCGTTTCTGTCCAGACCTGCAGCCCCACATATGGAACGCGTGTCAACGACCGGGCGCCACGTGCTCCGAATTCCTGGGCAAACCGGCCCCAAGGCCGACGCAGACCGCCCGCGCGCACCCGCGACAAAGACGCCTGAAAATCCATTGGGTCATTATATTCCCTTGCCCGCCCATGTCCTTGAAACTAAGTTGCGCTGCAACTGCAAACAGATTCCCCTTTTCAAGAGGTTCCAGATGCCCCACGATGGTCAGGCTATGCCCAAAGATATCATCTCCGAGACACCGCTTCTCCCCGACCTCCTTGGCCTGACCGCCCAAGCCTGCGACGCGCTCGACGCCGTTGTGGAGCAGGCGCGGACGGCCGTTCGCGCCCAAGTCACCCGCGACGGCAAGATCGCCGCCGACCTGTTGGAACAGGCCCAGACGGCGACCCACGGCCTTGCCTGGCTGGCCACCTATGGCCTGGCGTTGCGGCAGATGCAGCATTGGGCCGACCGGCTGGACGCCGAAGGCACGTTCGGGGAAATGGAGTCGCTGATCCACCAGATCGCCTTTGGCGAATACCTTTGGCAGGTCTATGGCGGCCTGCCCATGAGCCAGGGCGAAATCGTGCGCCCCCAGGACATGGGGCTGGACCAAGACGCGCAGCGGGGTTTGATGATCCCCGCCGTGATGACCCTTTGCAACGAAGGCAACACCCAAGGCGCGCGCACCCGCCTTGTGACGCTGATGCGCGACGCCACAGCAAATGCCACATTCGGCGCCTCAGGCCTGGATGACGAGTTGGAGATGATCCGGGAGCAATTCCGCCGCTGGTCCGTGGACCGCGTGGAACCCCATGCCCATGAATGGCATCTCAAAGACGAGTTGATACCCATGGAGATCATCGAGGAGATGTCCGAATTGGGCGTCTTCGGCCTGACCATCCCCGAAGAATTCGGCGGCCTGGGCATGCCCAAAGCGGCCATGTGCGTCGTGTCCGAAGAACTCAGCCGTGGCTATATCGGCGTCGGCTCCCTCGGGACCCGGTCGGAAATCGCGGCGGAGTTGATCTTGTGCGGCGGAACCGATGACCAAAAGCAGAAATGGCTGCCCGGTCTGGCCTCAGGTGAGATCCTGCCCACAGCCGTCTTCACCGAACCGAACACCGGGTCCGACCTGGGCGCGTTGCGCACCAAGGCGGTGAAGGATGACAATGGCGATTGGGTCGTCAACGGCAACAAGACCTGGATCACCCATGCCGCCCGCACCCATGTGATGACCGTGTTGGCCCGGACCATTCCGGACACCAACAATTACAGCGGCCTCAGCATGTTCCTGGCCGAGAAGACGCCCGGCACCGACGAGGCGCCCTGGCAGGACCCCGGTATCTCCGGCGGGGAAATCGAAGTCCTCGGCTATCGCGGCATGAAGGAATACACTGTCAACTTTGACGATTTCAAAGTGAAGGGGGAGAACCTTCTGGGCGGCGAAGAAGGCCAGGGCTTCAAACAGCTGATGCAGACCTTCGAGAGCGCCCGCATCCAGACCGCCGCCCGCGCCATCGGCGTGGCCCAAGCGTCCCTCGATGCCGGTCTCGCCTATGCAGAAACCCGCAACCAGTTCGGCAAGGCCCTGATCGAATTCCCCCGTGTCGCCAACAAACTGGCCATGATGGCGGTGGACATCATGGTGACCCGGCAGCTGACCTATTTCTCGGCCGATGAGAAAGACAATGACCGCCGCTGTGACGTTGAGGCAGGGATGGCGAAGCTGCTGGGCGCGCGCACGGCATGGGCCGCAGCCGACAATGGGCTGCAAATCCATGGCGGCAACGGCTTTGCGCTGGAATATCCGATCAGCCGCCTGCTGTGCGATGCGCGCATCCTCAACATCTTTGAAGGTGCGGCGGAGATTCAGGCACAGGTCATTGCCCGCCGTTTGCTGGCCTAAGCAGCAGGCCTGAAATCAGCGCGTCCCAACATGGGGGCGCGCTGCGCCATGCGCACCTATGCCCCGCCCGGCTTGCGCCACCCCACCACGTTGAACACGGCAAACAGGGCCGCGGCCACGCAAACGATGGTCGGGCCTGCCGGCGTGTCGAACACATACGCGCCTTGCAATCCCGCCACGGCCGACACCGCGCCAATCCCCCCGGCGATCACCGCCATGGCTTCGGGCGTGCGTGCCAACCCGCGCGCTGCGGCGGCAGGAATGATCAGCATGGCTGCAATCAACAACACGCCCACGACCTTGATCGCCACGGCCACCGTGATTGCCAGGCACAGCGTCAGGATCAGTTGCTCCCGCCTCGGGTTCAGGCCGCTGGCATAGGCCAACTCCTCGTTGAGGGTGGCGGTCAGCAGGGCCGACCAGCGCCAGCCGATCAACGCCACAACCACCGCCGCCCCGCCCCAGATCACCAACAGGTCCAGGCGGGACACGGCCAAGATATCCCCGAACAGATAGGCCATCAGGTCGATCCGGATGCCAGACAAGAACGACACCGCCACCAGGCCAAAGGCCAAGGCCGAATGGGCCAAAACGCCCAGCAGCGTGTCCATGGCATAGCCGCGCCCCGCCAAATGCGTCACCGTCAGCGCCATGAGCAACGCCACGGCCAAGGCCCCGGGGAAGATCGACACCTCAAACGCCAGGGACAGGGCGATGCCCAGCACGGCGGCATGGGCCGTCGCGTCGCCGAAATAGGCCATCCGCCGCCAGACCACGAAACAGCCCAGCGGTGCCGCCGCCAGGGCGACGCCCACCCCGGCCAGGGTTGCGCGGGTCATGAAATCGTCCAGCATCACTCCGCCGCCTCATGGCTGTGGTCGTGGTCATGGTCGTGATCGTGGTCATGGTCGTGCCGGTACAGCGCCAGCGCCCCGCCGGTCCCGGTTCCAAACAACGCGCGGTATTCCGGCGCCGACGCGACGACGGCGGGTGTGCCCTCACAACACACATGGCCGTTCAGACAGATGACGCGGTCCGACGCGCTCATGACCACATGCAATTCATGGCTGATCATCAGGATGGCGCAGCCCGTGTCCCGGCGCACCCCCTCGATCTGCTGGTAGAACGCCGCCGATCCTGGCTGATCCAAGCCCTGCGTCGCCTCATCAAGCAGCAGGGCATCCGGCTGATTGATCAGTGCCCGCGCCAACAACACGCGCTGGAACTGCCCCCCCGATAGGCGCGACATCTGCCGTTTGCGCAGGTCAGGCACCCCCGCGGCCGCCAGGGCGGCGTCGCATTCGGCCCCCGATACGCGATCGGTCAGGCGCATGAACCGGTCGACCGTCATCGGCAGCGTCGGGTCGATATGCAGCCGTTGGGGCACATAGCCGATCTTCAGCCCGGGCTGCCGCACGATCTGACCGCGCGTGGGTTCGGTCGCGCCGATGATGGCCCGCAACAGGCTTGTCTTGCCGGACCCGTTCGGGCCCACGATGGTGACGATCTCGCCCCGCTCCAGATGCAAGTCCACATGGCGCAGCACGGTATTGGCGCCATAGGCGACGCTCAGGTCCTTCACAGAGATCAGGCTCATGGTCGGTCTTTGTCCAAACAGGCGGGGCACAGGCCCTCCGCCTCCACGACGGTGCGCTCGATCTGAAAGCCCGCGGCCCGCGCCGCCGCCCCCAAGGCCCCTTTCGACGGGGCCGAATGGGCTTCGGCGACCGCATCGCACAGGCGACAGATCATGAAGGCCGGGGAATGCTCCTCTCCGGGATGGGTGCAGGCGACGAAAGCGTTCAACCGTTCGATCTTGTGGACGAACCCATGCTCGGCCAGGAAATCCAGCGCGCGATACGCCACCGGCGGCTGCGACCCGAACCCGGCCCGCCGGAGAATATCGAGGATGGCATAGGCCCCCATGGCACGGTGCTCCTGCAGCAAAACCTCCAAAACCTTGCGGCGCACGGGCGTCAGGCGCAAGCCTTCAGCGGCACATCGCGCCTCGGCCGTCGCAACGGCATCTGCAACGCAGATCGAATGGTCGTGCAGGTCAAACCCAACGGGCGCCCCGGTTCTAGAGGACATAGGTGCGACCTCGCTTGTGATGTCAATTCATGTCAGGTAGGACCCTGAAATGTTATAAAATCACATAGGCTGTCCGATGTCCACAAAGCTCGCCCCCCTCTCGCTCGCCGCCACATTGCTCGCTGGCACCGCCATGGCGGATGTTCCATCCGTGGCTGTCGACATTGCGCCCGTCCATTCGCTGGTGGCGCGCGTCATGGCCGGAGTGGGAGAGCCAAACCTGATCCTGCCAGCGGGGGCGTCACCCCACGAATACAGCCTGCGTCCGTCAGACGCGTCGGCCCTGCAAGAGGCGGATATCGTGGTCTGGATGGGGTCTGATTTGACCCCGTGGATGGAGGACGCCATCGCCACGCTTGCCACCGATGCCCAGGTCACAACCCTGCTGGAGGCCGAGGAGACAACCCTGTTGGATTTCCGCGAAGGCGCGTTGTTCGAGACCCATGACCACGACGATGACGACCACGACGATCATGACGATCACGGCGGGGACCATGACGACCACGGGGCGGAGGAGGCCGCCGCCGACGGGCACCACGATGACGACCACGGGCATGCAGAGGATGCAAAGGCCGACGACCACGACGACCATGGCCACGAAGACCATGCCGACGCCGAACAAGGCCATGACGATCACGACCATGGCGACCATGATCCCCATGCCTGGTTGGCCCCGTCCAACGCCTCGGCTTGGCTGAACCTGATCGCGGCCAAACTGTCTGCCGCCGATCCGGACAATGCGGGCGCGTACTTTGCCAATGCCGCCGCCGGACAGGCCGAGTTGGAGCGCTTGGCAGAAGACGTGCGCACCCTTCTCGCCCCGGTGGAAAGCGGGTCCTTTATCGTCTTCCACGACGCGTACCAGTATTTTGAGACCGATTTCGACGTCACGGCGGCGGGCGCAATATCCCTCGGCGATGCCGCAGAACCCAGCCCGGCGCGCATCACAGAGATTCAGGCCCGCGTCCAAGAAACCGGCGTCACCTGCATCCTGTCTGAACCGCAGTATAACGCCAACCTGGTCAGCACCGTCCTGGATGGCACCGAGGCGGGCACCGGGGTGATCGACCCGCTGGGCGTCACGATGGAGCTGGGGCCAGAGCTTTACCCGCAGTTGATCCGAAATATGGCGACCACCCTCGCGAATTGCGGATAGCACGGGGGCCTTCCCTTTGGGCGCAGGTCGGGGCAGACCTGCGCCATGCTTTGCACCGTAATCTTCGGCGCCGTCATCGGCTTTTGCCCCGATGAGACGATCTCTGGCTACGCGCCCGACGGCGTGACGTGGCGTTTGACGCATCTGGACGGCGCCCCCGTGGCCGCAACGGCCGAGATCGCCTTTCCCGAGGAAGGCCGCATCACCGGGCGCGGACCCTGCAACCGGTTCACGGCGCGCCAAGGCATCGCCTATCCGTGGATCGACATCCAGGCCATCGCCGCCACCAAACGCGCGTGCCCGGACCTGTCGTTTGAAGCGGCCTATTTCGACGCCTTGTCCCAGATGACCTTGGCCGAAGTGTCCGAACGGGTCCTGATCCTCAGCGATGCCACGGGGCAGCAGATGGTGTTCGCGCCCGCACCTGCACAGTGATCCCGCACGCGCGCCGTTGAACCCGTGCCGCCGCCGCCCATATCCTATGCCAGGGGAGGGTCCATTACCGTGCATGTCCTACTGACCGGCGTCACCGGCTTCCTTGCCCGTCGCATTGCCCATGACCTGTTGGTGGCGGGGCACCATATCCGCGGCTCCCTTCGGGATGTGGCCCGGGCCGACGACGTGCGCGCCGTGATGCCGCCCGAGGCGTTGGACCGGCTATCCTTTGTGGAGCTGACCCTGGACAGCGATGATGGCTGGACCGACGCGGCGTCGGGGATGGATGCAATCATTCACACCGCGTCCCCCTTCCCGCTGGAGCAGACGCCCGCCGACCCGCAGACCGTGATCCGCCCCGCCGTGGAAGGGACACTGCGCGCCATGGAGGCGGCGAAGGCCAACGGGGTGGATCGGGTCATCCTGACGTCGTCCACAGTGGCGGTCGTCAACGGGCCGCGCCCGGCGGGCCGCCTGCGCGATGAGCGGGACTGGTCCACCGCCGACCACCGCAATGCCAACGCCTATGTCCGGTCCAAGACGGAAGCCGAGCAAGCGGCCTGGGCCTTTGCCGACGAAAACGCGATCAACCTGACAGTGCTGAACCCCGGCCTGATCCTGGGGCCGCCTTTGGGGGAGGAGCGGAGCACATCGCTCAAGGTCGTGACCCGCATCCTGTCGGGAAGTGATCCCATGGTGCCCCCGATCAGCTTTGAGACGGTGGATGTGCGCGACGTGTCCCGCGCCCACGTCATCGCGTTGGAAACCCCCGGCCTCGCCGGAGAGCGGATTCTGCTGGCGGCGGGCACGCTTTGGTTCGCCGATATCGCCAAAATCGCGCGGCAAGAGGCACCGGACCGCAAACTGCCCACACGCACGGCCCCGCGGCTGATGATCAAGGCCCTGGCCATGTTCGACCCCGCGCTGAAGGGCATCGTGCCCATCCTGGGCCGCAACGAGCCGGTGTCCAATGCCAAGGCGGTGAAGATGCTGGGTCTGGATTTCATCCCGGCGGAGGACGCCGCGCGCGCCGCCGTGAAGGCGCTGCTCTGACGGGGGCGAAGGACGGCACCGACATGCCCCCGGACCGTAGGCGGTCCCTTCCCGTCTTCGCGTTTGGAATACGCCCATGCGCCCCACGCACCGTATGCTGTGGGGCCCCTGCCCGATACTTCGGCAAGGGTGGCGATGAAATCTCTGTCGGGGGTCAGTGTCTTCGATGCGCCCGGCGTCCCCGGGCCATCGAAAGCGTCGTGGTATGGTCGGGCCCGCGTTCACAGTCGGAACGAACGGATCATGTGCCCCGTTAGGGGGCTGCCCTGGCCCCACCGGAGCGGGGCGTTCTGCCGGCGGATCAGGCGTGATCCGTCAAACCATCGTCTTGCGGAGGGTCGCGAGTATCCCATGGCGGGAGGTCGTCGCGGTCCGCAAAGCTGCGCGCGAAACAGGGTATCGGGCCGAGCGGTTAACGAAACGTTTAAGGGTGCTGAAAAGCCGGGGCTGCCTCAAAGCTCCGCCGCGTCGCCGGGCCGTTGCACGGCTTTCTTCGCGGCCTTCTCGGCCGCTTTTTCCGCCGCTTTCTGGGCGGCCTTGGCGCGGATCGCCTCCAACTTTTTCTTGAGCGCCCCGCGCCGCCGCCGTTGATAGGCTTCGATCAAGGGCAGGCTGATCGTATAGGCGGCAATGCCGGTGATCAGGCCCGGCACCAGCCCCCCGATCAGCCAGGGATAAAACACGTCGTGCCAGAACAGAGAGGTCGCCGACCAGTCCACGGATTGCCCCGTCAGCGCGTACCAAGAGTTCCAGAACAAATCCTCTCCGGCGCCAAAGAACTTGCCGAAGATGCTTTCATCCACCTCCCGGTCCATTTCCGTGCCAAGCATCCAGTGGCCCAGGTTCAGGGACACAACCCCGATGGGCACGTATGTCAGCGGGTTGCCGAAGAACGTGCCCAGCAGCGCGGCCATCATGTTGCCGCGCAGGACCCAGGCGATCATGGCGGCGACGACGAAATGGACGCCGTAGAACGGCGTGAAGGTCGTGAACACGCCCGCCATGATGCCCCGGCTGATTTTGCGCGGGGTGTCGGGCAAGCGCCTCAGCCGGTGTTTGACGTACAGCGCCGCCCGTCCCCAACCGCCTCGGGGCCACAGCGCGCGCAAGACCGCTTGCCAAATCGGCAATCTGTCGCGGCGTTTGAACACGCGTGCGGCCTCCTCTCCGGCTGGGTCAGGCCGGTGTGGGAAGGTCCACGGGCCGTGACGGTTTCTTTTCCTGCCTAAAGCGCTCTACTTGCGCGACGTCGCTATCGGTTTCAGCCGCCAAAATTACGGCGTAAAGATGTTCACTGTCCCGCACATCGACGTCGATCAACAGCCTAAAGAAATCAGGTTTACGATCTACAAACTTTAGATCGGAAATATTGGCGTTCTGTTCAGCGATCAATGTGCAAATCCGCCCCAGCACGCCCGGCGCGTTGGAGATGGTCATATCGAGCGTGACGTCATTTTGCGCCGCATGGTGGCCGGGGTTCCAGCTGAGGTCGACCCAGCGGTCCATCTCATCCTCGAACTCCACCATGCGGGGGCAATTGATGGCATGCACAGAGACGCCCTTACCGCGATTGGTGATGCCCACGATCCGTTCGCCCGGCAGGGGTTGGCAACAGGGCGCGCGGTCGAAATGGGCGTCGGGGTCCAGGCCGACAATGGCCTTTTCCGGCGCCACATCGGGGGCAATCTGGGTCTTGGCCAATTCCGGGTAAAGGGTGCTGAGCACGTCGCGGGCGCTGATCTCCGAGGCGCCGATGGCGGCCAACAGATCCTCTCCGCCCTCAAGGCCCAGGGTCCGGGCCGCCGTTTCCAGCGCCTTGTCGCTGGCCTTCTTGTCCACATGGGCAAACGCGGCGCGGGCCAGTTCACGGCCCAGGCGCACATGGCCCACCCGGCGCTGTGCCTTCAAGGCACGGCGGATGGCGGACTTGGCCCGCCCGGTGGTGGCGATGTCGATCCAGGTGGCTTGGGGGCTTTGCCCCTCGGCGGTCACGACCTCCACCGATTGACCGTTGCGCAGGCGCGTCCACAGCGGCACCCGCAATCCGTCGACCCGCGCGGCCACGGTCTTGTGCCCGATCCGCGTGTGGATGGCATAGGCGAAGTCGATGGGCGTGGCCCCCTTGGGCAGCTTGACCACATCGCCCTTGGGCGTGAAGCAAAAGACCTGATCGGAATACATCTCCAGCTTGACGGCTTCCATGAATTCCGCATGGTCGGCGGCTTCCTCGAAGCGTTCGGTCATGGTCCGCAGCCACTCTGCCGGGTCCACGGCAAAGGGGTTCTCGGCCCGGACCCCGTCGCGATATGACCAGTGGGCGGCCACCCCCCGCTCGGCCACTTCGTGCATCTGCCGGGTGCGGATCTGGACCTCGACACGCTTGCCATCGCGCCCCGAGACCGTCGTGTGGATTGAGCGATAGCCATTGGTCTTGGGCTGGCTGATATAATCCTTGAACCGCCCGGGCACGATGCGCCACCGCTGATGGACGGCGCCCAAGGCGCGGTAGCAATTGCTTTCATCCTCGGTGATGATGCGAAAGCCGTAGATATCGGACAGGCGACTGAAACCGATCTCTTTCGTCTCCATCTTGCGCCAGATGGAAAAGGGGCGCTTGGCGCGGCCCATGACCTCAGCCTGGACCCCGGCCTTATGTAACTCCGCCTCGATGTCTTCGGTGATCTTGCTGATCACATCACCCGATTCGTAGCGCAGGGACACGAAGCGGCGCAGGATCGACTGGCGCGCCTCCGGGTTGATGACGGAGAAGGCCAGATCCTCCAACTCCTCGCGCATCCACTGCATCCCCATGCGACCGGCAAGGGGCGCATAGATGTCCATGGTCTCCTGCGCCTTTTGCGCCTGCTTATGGGGCTTCATGTGCCGGATCGTGCGCATGTTGTGTAGGCGGTCAGCCAACTTCACCAGGATCACGCGCATGTCCTTGGACATGGCCATGAACAGCTTGCGAAAGTTCTCGGCCTGCTTCGTCTCGGTCGAGGTGAGTTCCAGGTTGGTCAGCTTGGTGACGCCATCCACCAGTTCCGCAATCTCAGCCCCGAACCGGTCGGCCACTTCGCCATAGGTGGACCGGGTGTCTTCGATCGTGTCATGCAAAAGCGCCGTCACGATGGTCGAATCGTCCAGGCGCTGTTCGCTCAACAGACCGGCAACGGCAACGGGATGTGTAAAATAAGGCTCGCCAGACCGGCGGGTTTGCCCGTCATGCATGTCTTGCCCATAGGCATAGGCATCGCGAAGAAGGGCTTCGTTGGTTCGCGGATTGTAGGCGCGCACCAGTGCGATCAGATCATCAACCTCGATCATCGCGTGCGCGCCACCATGGTCAGCGCTGCGATTGCGCCTCCATCAGGGCGCGCAGCAACTTCTCTTCGGACATGTCATCCTGGGCCGGGGCGTCCTTCTCGACCCCCATCAGCAACGCCATGCTGTCTTCTTCGGGTTCGTCCACCTCGATCTGGGTCTGGTTCGACTCGATCAGGCGTTCGCGCAGGTCATCGGCCTGCTGGGTCTCATCCGCAATCTCCCGCAGGGCCACGACGGGGTTCTTGTCGTTGTCGCGATCCACGGTCACAGGCGCGCCCGTTGCGATTTCCCGCGCGCGGTGGGCGGCAAGCATCACAAGGTCAAAGCGGTTCGGAACCTTATCAACGCAGTCTTCAACGGTCACGCGCGCCATGGATCACACCCTTATTGGTCAGAAAGCAGGAAAGCCGTATGTACGCGCGCCGCGGGGGCTTGACAAGTCTTGTTGACAGCCGCCGGTCAAATCGGGCCAAGCCGCCGAATGCCCGCCCGCGCCCGGGCTGGCAGGGCGACATTCATGGCCGCGACGCTTCGCCCGGTCAGCGGATGGCGCCACTGCGGCGCAACCTCCGAAAGGGGGATCAGAACGAAGCCCCGATCCTGCAGCCGGGGATGAGGAAGAATCAGAGTTTCGGGTGCATCGACCCGCTGACGGTTGGGCGGAAGGGCCCGCCAATACGATGACGTTGCGACATCCGGCAGAACCCGCTGACCGCTGGCCAACAGGTCCAAATCCAAGCTTCGCACGCCCCACCGCACACCGCGGACGCGCCCAAACCGTCCCTCGATCTGGTGCAGAGCAGCCAGCATCTGCGTCGCGGAAATGTCAGCCCGCAAATACGCGGCAGCATTCACAAAATCGGGCCCGGAACTCGGCGGCCACGCAGGCGTTGCATAAAGTGATGACAGTTTTGTGGCAGTTCCAAATCGCGCCCGCAGGGCCTGTCCGGCCCGGGCAACGTTTCGCGCGTTTGCTGTGCGCGATTCACGGGAATTTGCGCCCAGCGCAATCAGGTGTACAGTCATTCTATCTTGCATACGTATTGCGCAGGTGGGGAAACACTTTACATACCCCGAAACGGAAGTCAGCCATGGGATCACTCACTCACCCCTATCGGCTTTTCCCGAAAGGATTTTATAATGTTTTATCGCGACGAGCGGCTTGCGCTCTTCATAGATGGGTCAAACCTCTATGCGGCGGCCAAAGCGCTTTCATTTGATATCGACTACAAGCTTCTGCGTAACGAATTCATGCGCCGTGGCAAGTTGCTGCGCGCCTTCTATTACACCGCCCTATTGGAGAACGAGGAGTATTCACCGATCCGCCCCTTGGTGGATTGGCTGCAATATAACGGGTTCACCATGGTCACCAAGCCCGCCAAGGAGTTCACCGACAGCCAGGGGCGGCGCAAGGTGAAGGGCAATATGGATATCGAACTGACGGTGGACGCGCTGGAGACGGCGGACAACGTCGATCACATCGTGCTGTTCTCGGGCGACGGGGATTTTCGGCCTCTGGTCGCCGCGCTGCAACGCAAGGGCGTGCGGGTTTCGGTCTGCTCCACCATCCGGTCGCAGCCCCCTATGATCGCCGATGACCTGCGCCGCCAAGCCGACAATTTCATCGAACTGGACGAGTTGCGCGATATCATCGGCCGCCCCCCGCGCGAGCCGCGCGACGTGGACGAGACGGTTTCCGCCGAAGCGTAATGGACGGCGCCATGGGCGGTCCGGGACAGCGCGTTTCCCCGGGCGCGGGGGTCGCGCCGCCCCTGGCGCGCTAACTGCATTTGGAGAAGCCACAGCTGGCGCAGGTGGCGCAGCCTTCGGCCATGTGGATGTCAAAGCTGCCGCAGTTCGGGCAAGTGGGCCCTGGCGCGCTGACCTGGGCCACGTCGGGGGATGCGGCGCGCAGATCGGCAGGGTCGGTCTTTAGCCCCAACCCCTCCCCCGCCAGAAAACCGGTTGCGACCATGTGCCGTTCGATGACGCCGCCGATGGCCGCAAGGATCGAGGGGACGTATTTGCCCTGCACCCACGCCCCGCCCCTTGGATCGAACACGGCTTTGAGTTCCTCGACCACGAAACTGACATCGCCGCCGCGCCGGAACACGGCGCTGATCATGCGGGTCAGAGCGACGGTCCAAGCAAAATGCTCCATATTCTTGGAGTTCACGAAGATCTCGAACGGGCGCCTTTGGCCATCGAGTTCGATATCGTTGATCGTGATATAAAGCGCGTGTTCCGACTGCGGCCACTTGATCTTGTACGTCTCTCCCGAGAGGGTCGCAGGCCGGTCCAGCGGATCAAAGAGGTTCACCACATCTGCGGTTTCGGAGGGCATCCCGCGACCGCGGGCGGGTGAAGCGGCCGGGGGCTGCCTGGCGGTGGCCCCGGCCGGGTTGTCATCAACACCGTCCGTCCCGAAGAGGAGCCATTCAGCCGACACGTTTGTCGCGGCAGCAATCTTTTCTGCGGCGGCCTTCGACAGCTCCCGGCTCCCCGACACCATGCTACGCACCTGTTGAGGGGTGATGTTTGCGGCCTCAGCGAGGTCTTCCTGAGAGTTGAAGTCCGCGTTGCCCATTGCCCACTTTACGCGATCAGAGACGCTCTTGAGTGCGGGCGGTTGCTTTTTCTCCTCCACCACACTCAACACCGACCCCGTCACATCATTGGGCCGATAGGTCGTGCAGCCCTTACAGCCCGAATTCCACGCCTCCATATAAACGTCCTTGAAAGCGTCGAACCCGATCTCGGCGGGGACGTTGATCGTTTTGGAGATGCTCGAATCCACCCAAGGCTGGGCGGCGGCCTGCATGGTCACATGGTCGGACGGCGACAGGTCCGCCACCGCCACGAAACTCTGGGGTAAGGGCGCGTCGCCGTGCAGGCGACGCCAGGCCGCGACGGCGTAATCCTCCACCACTTCCTCTGTCCGCGTCCCGTCCGGTCGCAGGACTTTGCGGGTGTAGCTGTGCGCGAAGATCGGCTCGATCCCAGAAGATACGTTGCCCGCCAACAGGCTGATCGTGCCCGTGGGCGCAATGGAGGTCAGAAGCGCGTTGCGCAGCCCATGCTTGGCGATCAGGGACCGGGTCTCAGGCTCCAGCCGGGCGACCATGGGCGTGGCCAGGATGGCGTCCCGGTCGAACAGCGGGAACACCCCCTTCTCCGCGGCCAAACGGGCCGAGGTGGCATAGGCCGCATTGGCGATCAGGGCCAGCCAGGCGCCCGTGCACGCCGCGGCTTCGGGCGTGCCATAGCGCAGACCGACCATGGCCAGCGCATCGGCCAGTCCCGTAACCCCCAGCCCGATCCGACGCTTGGCGCGCGCCTCGTCCGCCTGTTGCGGCAAGGGGAAGCGACTGGCATCGACCACATTGTCCATCATGCGAATGGCCGTGGCGGTCAGGTCGCGCAGCGCGTCATCCTCCAGCCGCGCCTGATCGGTGAACGGGTCGCGCACCAGACGCGCCAGGTTCACCGACCCCAAAAGGCAGGCACCATAGGGCGGCAGGGGTTGCTCTCCACAAGGGTTGGTGGCGGCGATCGTCTCGACGTAGGAGAGGTTGTTGGTCTGGTTGATCCGGTCGATGAAGATCACGCCCGGTTCGGCGAAATCATAGGTCGCGCGCATGATCTGGTCCCACAGGTCGCGGGCGCGCACCGTCTTGTGGGTGGTGCCGCCATGGACCAGGGGCCAATCCGCATCCTGGGACACGGCGGCCATGAACGGATCGGTCACCAGGACGGACAGGTTGAACATGCGCAGGCGGGTCGCGTCTTGTTTGGCGGCGATGAAATCCTCGATATCCGGGTGGTCGCAGCGGAGCGTGGCCATCATGGCCCCCCGGCGCGACCCGGCGGACATGATCGTGCGGCACATGGCGTCCCAGACATCCATGAAGCTGAGCGGGCCGGACGCATCCGCCGCAACCCCGCGCACATCTGCGCCCTTGGGCCGGATCGGAGTGAAATCATAACCGATGCCGCCGCCCTGTTGTAGGGTCAGCGCGGCTTCCCTCAGGGCCGAGAAGATGCCGGACATACTGTCTTCGATGGTGCCCATGACGAAGCAGTTGAACAGGGTCACGGCGCGCCCGGTGCCCGCCCCCGCGGTGATGCGCCCGGCGGGCAGGAACTGAAAATCCTCCAACGCGGCGTAGAATGTCGGCTCCCACGCGGCGGGGTCGGCCTCCGGCGCGGCCAGGGCGCGGGCGATGCGGCGCCAGCTGTCCTCGACCGTTTGATCCATCGGTGAGCCATCGGCCTGTTTGAGGCGGTATTTCATGTCCCAGATTTGCTCGGCAATCGGTGCAGCGAAGGCAGACATCTGTGGAGAACCCCCAAGGATTGGTTGCGATACATCTCAGAGGGGCTAGATATATACGTCCAGGGGGCACGAGTCATCACATGACGATGAATTTGATCAAGCTGAGCGTCGGGTCTGACAGCATCGAGGATATGGCGGCATGGCAAGCCTCGGCCCGCGCAAAAGGGCCGGACGGTTTGCCGCGGCATATCACCCGCATGTGGCCCAAGCGGGAGGCGGAGGTGCTAAAGGGCGGCTCTATCTATTGGGTTGTGCGCGGGGTGGTCCAATGCCGTCAGCGCGTGCTGCGCTTCGACGAGGTTCAGGGCGCCGATGGCATCCTGCGCTGCGCCTTTGTGCTGCAGCCGGAGATCATCCGCGTTCTGCCCAGCCCCAAACGCCCCTTCCAAGGGTGGCGTTACCTCAAGCCCGAGGATGCACCCGCAGACCTGGACCCGGCCCAGCGGTCCGAGGAGCCTTTGCCCCAGGACCTGTCCCTGGCCTTGGCGGAGATTGGCGTCCTTTGAGACCCGTCAGGGTTTGGGCGGGCGCGGCCGAAAGGCAGGCATCCGCCACCCGAACCGGATAGACCCGGCACGCAGAACGAACGTGACCGCCGCGCAGGCGGCCAAGGGCCAAAGCCCTTCTCCCAGAATGTCGCGTGTGGCCACGGCGGCGATGGCGCCCGCCAGGGCGGCGGTCACGTACAGCTCCCCCTGTTTCAAGACCAATGGGACCTCATTGCTGACCACGTCGCGCATCAAACCGCCGAAACACCCGGTCACGACGCCCATGGCCAACTGCACCCAGATCGGTTGCCCCAAACCATGGGCCGCTGCAACGCCCGCGGCGGCGGCCACCGACAGAGCGACGGCATCCAGCCAGATCACCACAGTCAGGCGCGATTCCAACAAATGATGCGTAAAGAACACCACCACGGCCGCCCCCGCCGCCACGCCCAAGGGCGACGGATCGACCAACCAGAACACCGTCCGATCCAGCAGCAAATCGCGCACGGTGCCGCCACCGACCGCCGTGAGGCAGGCCAGGAAGATGAACCCAACCGGGTCCAACTGCGCCCGCGCGGCCACCAATGCCCCGCTGAGCGCGAACACCAGGGCCGAGGCCAGATCCAGGAAAACAGCAAGGGTCATGGCCACATCTCCACGGCGCGCAGGGCGCGGCGGAAGTGAGGGGGAAACGCCCCCTCTGGCGTGCCAAGGCGGTGCCAGAAAACGCGGAAGACATGGCCGCCATCGTCGGCGCGCGCGTGGTCCCAGCGTGGGGGCAAAGGCCCGGCCCACGCCTTCACCATGGACCAGCGCAGGGCGGGCAGGTATCCACGCACCACCAGGCGCCACGCGGTGACGCCCGCGTCTTCGCGCAAGTCGCGCCGTGCACACGCGGGCGCGCTTTCGCCAGCCTCTCTCTGGCCCTTCCCCAATTGCGCCCCGGCCAGCGGGTGGTGGAACGCCAGGACGGAGCGTCCACGACGGATGACGACGCAGCCCCGTTCCATCATCGCACAACAGCCGCCAGCGCCCCGATCCGGGTTTTCCCGGCACATGCAGAAAGGCCGAGACCTGGCAAGCCCCTCACAAGGCAATCTCCAGATGGGGCGATGGCGCGCGGTGGACGAATTCCTGCTCCACCCAAGATAGCATCTGGCGTTGGCCCCCGAACGACACCAGGTCCCGCGCAGGCCCAAAGGACAGCCAGCGGTAGGCGTCATGTTCCTCGTTCAACCGCGGTTCTGCGTCGGGGGCCACGCGGGCCACGAAGACGGGGCCGACGGTGACGATGTCGCGGGCGGGCTCATAGAAGGTCTCCAGATAGTCGGCGGACCAATAGGCCTGGGGCACCAGCCTGGTTTCCTCGGCCAGTTCCCGCAAGCCGGTTTGCCAGGCCGCCTCCCCCTGTTCGATCTTGCCGGCCACTTGGCACCATGCGCCCGCCAGCGTCCCTGCCCGCCGCATCAACAACACCTGGTCCTGGCGCAAGACGATCACCGATGCGATCCAGACGCGGACTGGGACGGTCATGCCCCTTTGGCGGGCTTGAACGGCGCCATCCCATCGCGGGCCAGCTTGTCGGCACGTTCATTTTCGGGGTGGCCCGCGTGGCCCTTCACCCATTCCCAGGTCACGTCATGGCGGGCCGCCGCCGTGTCCAGGCGGCGCCACAGATCCTCGTTCTTGACGGGTTTCTTGGTGGACGTGCGCCAGCCATTCTTCTTCCACCCAGATAGCCATCCGGTGATGCCCCCCTTCACATAGGCGGAATCGGTGACCACGGTCAGGGTCGACGGACGCTCCAATGCCTCAAGCGCGTGGATGGCGGCCAGCAATTCCATGCGATTGTTGGTGGTATCGGCCTCGCCGCCCTTCAACTCCCGCTCCTTCAGGACGCTGTCGCCGGCGCGCGCCACCAAAAGCGCGCCCCAGCCACCCGGGCCAGGGTTCCCGGAACAGGCGCCATCGGTATAGGCAAACAGATCAGGCATGGGCTTTCCGGCTAAGATGGATGACGTAGCCCGCGGGACGACCGTCCATCCCCTTGGCATGGCCATGGCGCAGGGACAGGCGGGTCAGGCCGTGGGCCGCCGTGAGGCGGTCCAGATCCGCGCCCTCCACATAGATGTAGTGCCGCCCGATCGTATCCCGCGCCGCGCCCTGCCCCCGCTTCATCCCCACATGGAGGACACCCCCGGGCAGCAACGCACCCGCGGCCAGGGCGATCAGGTCCGGCAAGCTGCCCGGCGCGGCGTGGAGGAGGGAGAAATTGGCCCAAATGCCGCGATATCGCGGCGCGGGGTTCAGCGCCTCGAACATCTCTTGCCGTGCCGCCACGCCCTTGGCGCGGGCCAGATCGACCATGGCGGCGGTCGCATCCGTCGCCTCCACGGCCAAGCCAAGGGCCGCAAAGGCCGCCGCATCATGCCCCGGGCCACAGCCCCAGTCCAGCACGGGCCCCGTCCCCGGGGGCAACGCCGCCACGAAGGGCGCGCGATCCTCGTCCGTGTCCTGGCCCATGGCGGCATAGTCTTGGGCGCGGGCCTCATAGACCCGGAGTGTTTCGTCATCGCTCATAGGGTCAACGGCAACAGGCACAAGATCACGATCCCCGTCAGCAGGATCCGCAGTTTCATCCACCAGGGCGGGGCCAAGCCCTGGTTCCAGAACATCCAATCCAGCCCCAGAAGGCCGACGAACCCCGCAATCAGGGCGATGGCCGCGCTGACCGGCCCACCGCCCACCATGAAGAACGCCCATAGCGCAGGCAGAACCGACAGGGCATAGCCCGTGGCCGCCACTTGGGGGGACGCACGGGTGGCGAACCCCCACAGCACCCCGGACATGAACGCCAAGATCACTGTGCCGTAGGACAGACCCACAAAGGGCCCGATGAAGCGCGGCCCCACGGTGGACATGGTCAGTTGCGCCGCGGGAGGCACCCACATGGTCACCACGCCCCACATGAACGGCAATAGGCCAGCAAGGCCCAACCACAGGGCCGATCTTGGGATTGGGTCATCGCTCCACATGGTCCCTATGTGCCGCAGCCGCGCGCGGGGCGAAAGCCATTCTTCGCCCGCCCCGCGCAGATGCACGGGGTCAGAGGGCCGCGACCAGCTTGGCAACGCGCTTGACCCGCGTTTCTGCCCGTTTGGCGGTGTCCACCTGGTGCAACAGGCCGCGCCGTTTGCCCGGCGTCAGCGCGGCCCACGCCTCCAACCGCCCGGCCATGCGCAGGGCGACCATCACGTCTGGCGGCGTTTCCACCGCATCGGGGTCGGTGGCCCGCAGCCGCACCTCCACCAGCTGGCCTGGCGCCAGCCCCGCCGCGTCCAGAAATGCCTTGCCGGTCCACAGGAACGGGCCGTCAAGCTCCGGCGATTTGGATGGCGCAAGGTTGACGGGGTGGTCGGCGATCTCTCCCTCCACCCGTTTTGGCGTCCCGAGTGCTGCCACGACGTCTGCGGGCAGCTTCAGAATTGTGTAGGTGGACCGGCCCCAGACCAGCGGCTCAATCCGGCCCTCGAACGTCACGTAATCGCTCATGCACGTTCCAAGGCCAACCGTCCTGCCAGCACGGCAAACACCGCCGCGAAGGAGCGGTTGAGCCAAGCCATGATCCGCTCCGACCCCAGGATCCAGACGCGGAACGCGCCCGCGAACAAGCCGTAGACCACGAAGACGGCAAAGGTCATGGCCATGAACACCGCGCCCAGCAGGGCCATTTCCACCGTGGCCGATCCGGGATTGCCGGACAGGAAGGGCGGCAAAAGCGCCAGGAAAAAGATCGACAGTTTCGGGTTCAGCACATTGATCAGCATCCCGCGCCACGCGATGCGCCACGCAGGCTCCGGCGACCGCTCCGCCGGTTTCACGGCCAGCGCGCCGGTCTGGCGCAGGGCGCCCCAGGCCATCCACAACAGATAGGCCACGCCCGAAAACTTCACGACATTGAACAACAGGGCCGAGGTATGCAGCACGGCCGCCAGGCCCAGCGTCGCCGCCGCCAAGTGCGGCACGATCCCGAAGGTGCAACCGAAGGCCGCCGCAATGGCCGCCCATCTGCCGCGGCCCAGCCCCATGGCGAGTGTGTAGATAACCCCGGTGCCCGGCGCGATGACGACCGCGAAGGCGGTCACAAGGAACTGTAAGCTGATCATGCCCCTATGTGCCGCCTGTGCCCCCACAAACCAAGTCAAGGTTTGTTACAGGAGAGGGGGCGCGCCCCCCCCACATCGTCAGGGGCCCGCCCAGCACCGGGGCGGGGTCCGCAACGCCCGCGATGGACAGGGCCGTGGACACCGTGGGCACCGGGCCCAGGCGCTTGCACACGGTTTCGGACAGGGTGCTGCCATGCGCCGCGCCGGCCATGGCCTGATGGAAGCCGTGGCGATCTCGCATCGGCAACGGGACCTTGGCCCCAAAAGCAGCGACAGACGCGTGCCCGACGGGAAGGATCCGTGACCCAAAGGCGCCGTCCAGCACATGCAAAGCCTGTGGCAGGACACCATAGGCAAGGGCCATGGTTTCGAACGCGCGCACCATCGCCGGCCCGCGCTCGGCGGCGACCCAGCGGAGCGTCACGTCCTCGGGCAGAGGCGGCCCGGATGGTGGCCTCGGCGACCTTCCAAATCAGGGCACGCTCCCCCAGTGACCGTCGGAGGCCAAAACAAAACCTTCTGCCTGCGCCTGTTTCCGCCGTTGGGCGTGGGTGGTCGCATCCACGACACCGGCCAAAGCATTGCCTTACCGCCATGCCAAAGCCTTCAACCGGTCGGCTGTCTCGCCCGACGCGCCCCTACCCGGCGGTGCTCCCATAGTACAGATAGTCTGGATCATGCCCCAGCAGGGCACGCACGGACCGCCCCCCACAAGGCTCGCCGCCAAGGAAATGTCGGGACGTCTGCGCCGCTTACGCAGGTTCCCGCAACACACGGGGCACTTTGAACTCCACATTCTCTTCGGCGGTCGCGACCTTTTCGACGGTCACATCGAACCGGGCCCGGAACGCGTCGATCACTTCGGTGATCAGCACTTCGGGCGCGCTGGCTCCGGCGGTGATACCGACGGACGCGATGCCGTCCAGCGCCCGCCAATCGATGTCGGTCGCCCGCTGCACCAGTTGCGCATAGGCGCAGCCCGCGCGCGAGCCCACCTCCACCAACCGTTTTGAGTTGGACGAATTCGGCGCCCCCACCACCAGCATGGCATCGCATTTGGGCGCCATGGCCTTCACTGCCTCCTGCCGGTTGGTTGTGGCGTAGCAGATGTCTTCCTTATGGGGGCCGACAATGGACGGGAACCGCGCCTGGAGTGCGGCGACAATATCCGCCGTGTCATCCACCGACAGGGTCGTCTGGGTGATGAATGCCAGCCGCCCCGGGTCGCGGGGCGCCAAGGTCGCCACGTCCGCCACCGTTTCCACCAACAACACTTCGCCTTCGGGCAGTTGCCCCATGGTGCCCACGGTCTCCGGGTGGCCCTTGTGGCCGATCATGACCATCTGCAAGCCGTTCTCATGGTGGCGCGCCGCCTCGATATGCACCTTCGACACCAGGGGGCAGGTCGCGTCCACAAACACCATCTCTCGCCGCGCGGCCTCCGCTGGGACGGATTTCGGCACCCCGTGGGCCGAGAAGATGACCGGGCGATCCTCCGGGCATTCCTCCAACTCCTCCACGAACACCGCGCCCTTGTCGCGCAGTCCGTCGACGACAAACCGGTTATGGACGATCTCGTGGCGCACATAGACAGGGGCACCCCATTTCTCCAACGCCATCTCCACGATCTTGATGGCGCGATCCACGCCCGCGCAAAACCCGCGCGGCGCGGCAAGATACAAGGTCAGGGGCGGCTTGGACATGGGGCGTCTCCTTCCGTCAGACATTTACGCAGGGGCGCCAAGGGCGTCCAGGACTGGCGCTCATCTGGCCCAAATACTCACCTCCATCATTTCCGCCAATGGAACGGCACAATGATCAGCGCGCCCACCGAAGACAGGATCGCATTCAACCCCGGCGACCGAAAGCCGATCCCGAACATGAGCGACACGAAATAGAACACGAACGCCCCGCCCACACAGATGATGATGCTTTGCAGGATGCCATTACGGGTCCAGCCCGTCCGTTCGGAGACATAGCCGACGATCCCCGCGATCACGACGGTGCCGATCATGGTGGGAAACATGGGCCTACCCTTCCAAGGTGTCGCCGGGCGCCACACGCGCGCCGCGCCGCCATTCTGCGGCGTCCATGGGCCCGCGTCCAGCCGGTTGCACCTCCAACACCTGCAACAGCCCGTCGCCGGTGCCGATGACCAGCCCGGCCTGCGCCTGAACCCGGCCTGGCACGCTGGTCCCCGGCAAAGCCCGCGCACGCAGCAGTTTGAGCCGCTGGCCCGCCACCAGGGTGTAGGCGCCGGGAAAGGGTGACAGGCCGTTGATCTTTCGCGCAAGGGTCTGGGCAGGATCCGCGAAGGTTACCGCCGCCTCGACCTTGTTGATCTTTTCGGCATAGGTCACGCCCGCGTCCGGCTGAGCCTGTGGCGGCAAGGCGTCCAACCGCGCCAGGGCCTGCCCGACCAAATCCGCCCCCATGGCGGACAGACGGTCATGGAGGTCGCCTGTCGTCTCCGTTGGCCCAATCGGCGTCGCCGCGCGCAGCAGGACCGGGCCGGTGTCCAGCCCCGCTTCCATCTGCATGATGCACACCCCCGTTTCTGCGTCCCCGGCCATGATGGCCCGGTGGATGGGTGCGGCGCCGCGCCAGCGCGGCAAAAGGGAGGCGTGGATGTTCAAACAGCCCCGCGCGGGGGCGTCCAAAATGGCCTGCGGCAGGATCAGCCCATAGGCCACGACCACGGCGACATCCACCTGGAGCGCCGCGAACGCCGCCTGTGCCTCGGGCGGGCGCAGGGTTTTGGGGTGGCGGACGTCGATCCCCAACCCCTCGGCCGTGATCTGCACTGGCGACGGGCGCAGCTTCTTGCCCCGCCCCGCAGGGCGCGGCGGCTGGGTATAGACGGCAGCCACGTCATGGGCGCGGCTCAGCGCCTCAAGCACCGGAACCGAAAACTCCGGCGTCCCCATGAACACAATCCGCATCGCCCTACCCCTGCAATTTCTTGAACTTCTTGAGCAGCATATCGCGCTTCACCTTGCTAAGCCGGTGGATATAAAGCTCTCCGTTCAGGTGGTCGATCTGATGCTGCACGGATGTCGCGCGCAGCAGGACGAACTCCTCCTCCCGGCGCGCGCCGCGCGCATCCGTATAGGCCACCGTCACCGCGCGGGGCCGCTTCACCTTGGCCGACAGGCCGGGCAAGTTCGGGGAGGCTTCCTCATGGGTCCGCAGAATGGCGGAGCGGTGGAGGATCCGTGGGTTGGCCAAATAGGTGATGCCCTGGCCGTCCCCTGCGTCCACGATGGCCAGGCGCAGGGGGATGCCCAGTTGCGGCGCGGCCAGGCCCACACCCGGCATGGCCTGCATGGCGCGCACCATTTCGGCCCAAATGGCGCGGATCTCCTCCGTGATCGCCTCTACGGGCGTTGCTTGGATCGACAGGCCAGGGTCGGGCCAGATCAGAAAGGGGCGATGCAACATGGCGCTTGGGTGGCCCAACCGCGCCGTCGGGGCAAGGGCCAATGGGGTCAGTCCGCCTGCGGGTGGTCCAGGATCAGGCGCCCATCCAGATGGTCCACCTCATGGGCGACGCACGCGGCGGCAAAGCCGGTGAACACCTCTGACCGGCGCCCGTCCCGCCCATCGAAACCGAGGGTCAATGTGGCCGGCCGCGCCACACGCCGCGGCTGATCCGGCAAAGACAGGCATCCCTCCTCGTTCACTTGCCGCCCGGCTGCGCGCAAGATGACCGGGTTCACGAAGACGCGCGGGTCCGGCAGCCCCTCTTTCCACGTGCAATCCATCACGAACAGACGCAGCGACACACCCACTTGCGGCGCCGCCAAGCCGCGCCCCGGGGCGGTATACATCGTTGCCAGCATGTTTCGGGCCAGGTCGGTGACATCCTCGGTGACATCCTCGGACACGTCCGCACATACGCGCCGCAGCACGCTGTCGGGGTGGATCACAATCGGCAAAACCATGGGCGCCCTTTCCTGGCCGCAGGGCCGCGCGGCGTTAGCCCTCGCGCGCCAGCTCTCGCTTCAGCTTCACCATCTTGCGGGTGATCAACTGGCGCCTCAGCGGCTTTAGGTAGTCGATGAACAGCTTGCCATCCAAATGGTCGATCTCATGCTGCACACAGGTCGCCCAAAGGCCGGCCATATCTTCCGTTTGGGCCGTCCCGTCCCGGTCGATCCACGACACCGTGACCTCGGACGGGCGGGTCACGTCGGCATATTGCTCCGGGATGGACAGGCACCCCTCCTCATAGACCGACATCTCTTCGGACCGGGCCGTCACCTCTGGGTTGAACATGACCAGGGGGCGCGGGGCCTCCCCCTCCTCTTTCACGCAGTCGAGCACGATCAACCGAGAGGAGATGCCCACTTGCGGGGCGGCCAACCCGATGCCCGGCGCGTGGTACATCGTCTCCAACATGTCGTCGGCCAGACTGCGCAGCTCATCGGACAGGTCCGCCACGGGGGCGGCCACTTTCTTCAGACGGGGATCCGGGTGCAAAAGGATTGGGCGTTTCATGGGCGGGCAGATAATGGGTGCCGCCGGGCGGCGCAACTGGTGCGGGCATCGTCCGGCAGACCCGCAAGAGAATTGCACCCGCCCGTTGCCTCCACCGCCCGGCGATGACACATCTTGGGGTGCCCCAACGCCCGGAGACCTTTGCGATGACTGCCGATCCTCGTTTTGACCAAATCATCGACCGCCGCGGATCCCATTGCGTGAAATGGGATATGATGGAGACGATCTATCGCGTCCCCCAGGAAGACGGCCTGGCCATGTGGGTGGCCGATATGGACTTTCGGCCGCCCCAATGCGTGCTGGACGCGGTGCGCGCCCAAGTGGACCACGGGATCATCGGCTATTTCGGCGACGAAGGCCCCTATCGCGACGCGATCCGATGGTGGATGCAGACGCGCCACGGCTGGACGGTGGAACGGGACAGCATCTTCACCACCCACGGCCTGGTCAATGGCACCGCCCTGTGTGTGGACACCTGGACCGCGCCGGGGGACGGGGTCGTTCTGTTCACGCCTGTCTACCATGCCTTTGCCCGGGTCATCACGGCCAACAACCGCCGCGTGGTGGAATGCGAACTGCCCTTTGACGGCACGCAATACACCGTGGATTTCGACGCCTGGGACGCGCAGGTCGAGGCGGAGGGGGCGAAGATGATGATCCTCTGCTCGCCCCACAACCCCAATGGCCGGGTTTGGACCAAGGCGGAGTTGGAGGGCTTCGCCGCCTTCGCCAAGCGCCATGATCTGATCCTGGTCTCTGACGAAATCCACCACGACCTGATCTATCCTGGGCACAGCCACATCCCCATGAGCCGGATCGACGGCGTGGAAGATCGACTGGTGATGATGACGGCCACCACCAAGACCTTCAATATCGCAGGCTCCCACTCCGGCAATGTGATCGTGCCCGATCCAGACTTGCGGGCGCAGTTTGCGCGCAGGATGGCGGGGCTGGGGATCAGTCCAAATTCCTTCGGGCTGTTCATGGCCACCGCCGCCTATTCGCCCGAGGGCGCGGCCTGGGTCGACGATCTGATGACATATCTTGACGGGAACCGCCGCCTGTTCGACGCAGGCA
Source organism: Pseudomonadota bacterium (assembly GCA_039817645.1). Lineage (GTDB taxonomy): Bacteria > Pseudomonadota > Alphaproteobacteria > Rhodobacterales > Rhodobacteraceae > Jannaschia. The sequence continues at coordinate 45,391 of JBCBVM010000020.1, forward strand.
TCAACGAGATCCCCGGCCTCCGCTCCGTTCCGCTGGAGGCGACGTATCTCAGCTGGGTCAGCTTCGAAGGCACCGGCATGCCGCGCGCGGACTTCACCCGCCGGGTGGAGCAAGGCGCCAAGATCGCCGTGAACCATGGCCCGACGTTCGGCAAAGGCGGAGACGCGTTCCTGCGGTTCAACATTGCCACCCCCCGCGCAAATGTCGAAGCGGCGGTGGACCGGATGCGGGCAGCCTTCGCCGACCTGCAATAGGGGCGGCGGTCACGCGCCTTCGGGGGCGTCCGTCGCGATTTCGATCCCGGTCAGGACATGGGCCAAGGCCGCGCCATGCATGTCGCGGTCCCGGGCGCTGCCTTGGATTTGCGGACGTGGCAGGCTGAGCTTTACCACCTGAATGTCGGGAAGGTTGAACCGCTGCAAGCCCGCGACCCGCAAGGCGCGACAGAAGGTGTCGGACGGGATCGCGGCCACTTGATCATAGGCGCCATCGTGGCAGAACAGGTCGATCGTGATCCAGAACGGGCCCGCATTCTTGGACCGGATGCGCGCCAATGTGCCAAGTTTAGGCATCCAAAACCTCCAGGCGAAAGCCGTCCATCGGGTCATCTAAGGGCAGGACATGGTGCAGCAGAAATTCATATTGCGGTCCCAGGTCCATCTCGGGGGGCGAGTACGGAAACGCATGGGTCGGCATCGGCTCCTCCGGCGTGAGCGGATGATGCAGCAGCAGGGGGTTCACGGTCTTGGCCACCTCTCGCGCCAGGGCGGGATCGGGCGCGATGACCTGGGCCAGAACGCCGATCTCGTTAGGCATGGTCCGGCGCGGCTCTAGCGGGCCCAAGGTCGCGTCCACGCCGATGCGCCGCAATTCCAGATCATAGACCACGTCGCCCAATCGGTTGCTGATCTTCTCTTTCGCGCGGGCCAACAGCGACGTGCACCAGTCGAAGACGCCCGCCACATAGCGCGGGTCCCGGATCAACACCAAGGACATGACCCCGTGCCCCGCCACACGGGCCCCTTCGAGCTTAACCGTGTAAGGGCCAGGCACCCAGCGGCTGCCCTCCACCCGCACGGTGCGGTCATCGACCGCCCTATAGGTCGCGCCAGAGGCGTCGAGCGCTCCGCCAGGTTCTTTCAAGTGGACAGGATCCGCATTCTCGTACAGCAGATGCGCGGCCACGGTCTGCGGCGTCGCGCGCGACGGGGCCGCCAACGGGGTGACGGTGAACCCCGTGGCGTCGAAGCAAAGCTCGATCACGCCGGTGTCCGGATGTGTGCAGCACAGCGCGCCGCATTCCCCCACCTTGGCCCCGTGCCACGCGGCGCCGGGGTCACAACCCACAGCCAATGGCAGCGCCGCCAGGATGGCCGTGTCGGTGGTGCGCCCGCAGATCACGATATCGGCGCCCGTGGCCAAGGCGGCCTGCACCTGTTCCGCCCCGGCCAGGGCCACGATGTTGGTGCAGGTGGCCACTTGATCCGCCGTGACCGGCAGCGCGCCGGATAACGGCGCCACCCGGTCCCAATCTTGGGCCAAGGCCGCCGGGTCCCGGTCCGAGTACAGAACGGCGATCCGGGCGGCGTTGCCGCTGTCGCGCAGGATCTCTTGGGTGATCTGCACCAGCCAATCCACCGCCGACGCCGCGCCGCAGGTGCCCGCCGTCCCGATGATCAGGGGGCACCCCGCCTCGCGCGCGGCGGCAATCAGGGACGCCCATTCGGCCTTGGTCTGCGCACGGGAATACTTGCTGACCCCCCGCCCCAGATAAGCGGGCCCGCTGTCGGTGGACCCCCCATCGATGGCGATCAGGTCCGGCCTGCGCGCCACCCCGACGCGCAACGCCTCGGCGTCCCAGCCAAGGCCCAGGGCGCCCGCAGGCACCAGAATGCGGATCATCGGACTGTCCATCTGTCTTGCGCCTACCGTCCCTGCCCGTCCGTCAGCACGGGCTTACGAATGATGCGCCGCAAGAACATGGGCGCGATGAAACCCAGAAACGCGGCGGCGAATAATCCGATGGAGATGCCGGAGGAGAAGAGATAGGTCCAGTCGCCATCGGACAGGACCATGGCATCGCGCAACTGCTTCTCCATCTTGCCGCCCAGGAGGATGCCCAGGATGACGGGCACCGTGGGCACATCCAGTTTGCGCAGCACATAGCCCAGCACCCCAAACGCCACCACCAACAGCAGATCGAAATAACTGCCGGTCAGGGCGAAAATCCCCACAAAAGACACCATCGTCACGCCCGGCATCAGGATCGCCGGCGGAAGGTCCAAAATTTTCACAAAAATTTTGACCAGCGGCACGTTCATCGCCAACAGGACAAAGTTCGCGATCAGCAGCGACGCGATCAGGCCCCAGACCACGTCGGGCCGCTCAGTAAACAAGGTTGGCCCCGGCGTGATGTTGAGCGTGACCAGCACCGCCAGCAACACCGCAGTGGTGCCAGACCCCGGCACGCCCAGGGTCAACATGGGCACCAGGGCGCCCCCGGCGGCGGCGTTGTTGCCCACCTCTGGCGCGGCGATGCCTTTGGCGACGCCGGTGCCGAAGCCGCCCTTTTCGCCCGCGATGGACTTCTCAGAGATGTAGGTCAGGAAGGACCCCAGGGACGCGCCCGCGCCGGGCAAGACACCGGCAATGAACCCGATGACGGAGGAGCGTGCCATGGTCCACCGCGTGGACCAAAGCTCCGCCCAGGGGACGGTGACCTTTTCCAGGACGATGTTCAGCGCACCCTGCTTGCCATGCTTTTCGATGAAGAAGAACACCTCGGACACCGCGAACAGGCCGACGATGGCCACCAGGAAATCCACCCCGTCATAGAGATGCAGATTGCCCCCTGTCAGGCGTGCCATGCCCGAATTGGGGTCCAGGCCGATCATGGCGATCATGATGCCGAGGCAGGAGGCGAAGAGCGCCTTTGCCTGGTTCTTGGCCGCCAAGCCACCCAACGTGCAGAACGCCAGCAGGTAGAGGGCGAAATACTCGGCCGGGCCAAATTGATAGGCGACATTCGACAGGATCGGCGCCAGGAACATCAGGCCAATCGTGCTGAGCGTGGCGCCCACAAAACTGGCGACGCCAGAAATGACCAGCGCGTCGCCGGGCCGCCCGTTCTTGGCCATGGGGTGGCCGTCCAGGCAGGTCATCATGGCAGGCTCGTCGCCCGGAATGTTGAGCAGGATGGAGCTGATCCGCCCGCCATACATCGCGCCGTAATAGATCGACGTCAGCAGGACCAAGGCGGCCACGGCGTCCAGTCCAAGGGTGAACGTGATCGGGATCATGATGGCCACGCCGTTGGACGGGCCAAGCCCCGGCAGCGCGCCCACGATGGTGCCGATGAAACAGCCCAGGACGGCCAGCATCAGCGTGTAGGGCGAGAGGGCGATGCCAAAGCCCAAGGCCAGGTTGGAGAGGATGTCCATACTGCCTGCCCCTCAGAACCAGTCGCGGGGAAAGCCGAAGAGGCTGAGCCCAAGGATGTAACGGAACAGGAGGTAGAGGCCGATGGACAGGCCAAGCCCGGTCAGCAGCGCGGGCAAGGGCCGTGGATTGATCTGATAGCTGAGGACCGCCGACGCGATGGCCGTGGGGATCAGAAAGCCCAGCGGTTTGAGCGCATAGGCGTACCCCACCAGCAGCACGGTTGAGATCACCAAAGCGCCGAGCGCGCGCAGCGGCGGCCAGTCCGGGTCGTCGTCGGGTGACAGGATCATCATCACCCCGCACAGCGCCGCAACCAAACCCACGCCCATGGGGAACGCTTTGGAGCCCAGCGGATCAGAGAAGAAGGGGGCCGCGATCTGGGCCGCGCTGGCCACGTAGGCAAGGGACCCGATAATGACGATGGCGCCGAAGACGCGGTCACTGGACAGCATGGGAGCCTCTGCGGTTGGTGGTGGAGGATGAGACGATCTGCGGCGACCGGCCCCGCCGGCTGGCGGGGTCGGTGCGTATCAGAGGCGCCAGAACAACGCGTTTCCCCGCGGGGAAACGGTCACTGGATCACGCCAATTTCCCGGCTAAGGGTCTGAACATCGGCGATATTCTGATCGATGAAGGCCTGGAAATCGTCGCCTACGACGGTGAACGGCGCCAGGCCATTGGCGGCCATGGCCTCTTTCCATTCCTCACTTTCGGCCACGGCGGACAGCTTGTCGGCCCAGTCCTGGAACTGCGCGTCAGAGATGTCCTTGGGCACATACAGGCCGCGCCAGTTGACCGCGACCACGTCGAAGCCCTGCTCCTTCGCGGTGGGAATGTCGAACCCCGGCACCCGTTCGTCGGACAGGACGGCCAGCGCGCGGACATCGCCCGATTGCAGGAAGCCCACGATCTCGGACATGTCCCCGGTCATGCCTTGGGTGAAGCCCCCCACGGTTTGCGTGATCGCGTCGGCGCCGCCATCGACACCGATATATTTGATGCGGCGCACGTCTTCGACGCCGCCCGCTTTGGCCAATTGCAGGACCTTCAGGTGATCAAAGCCGCCTGCCGCAGACCCGCCCGCAAACGCGACGGAGCTTGGGTCGGCCGTCAAGGCGTCGATCATGTCGCTGAGCGATTGGAACGGGCTGTCGGCGCCCACGACGATGACACCGGGGTCGGCCCCGATGGCGCCCACAAAGCGGACCTGGTCGGCCGTGGCCCCGCCATAGGCGTCTTGCGCAAGGCGGGTGGCCGTGGCCTGGGACGCGGCGACGATCAGATCGGCATCGTCGGTACGCTCATTGGCGACGGTCTGATAGGCAAGGCCCCCGCCGCCACCGGCCATGTTGGTCACTTGGACGGGGCCGTCCACGACGCCGATATCGGTCATGATCTTGCCGATCTGACGGCAGGTGAAGTCCCAGCCGCCACCGGGGTTGGCGGGGGCGATGCATTCGGCCGCCGTGGCCGCACCGCCCACAAAGATAGCTGCGCCCGTCAGGAGCGCGCGAAACGTATAGGTCATAATTTCCTCCCATTGGGGCCGTTAGGTCGTGCCCTCTGGCCCACCTTACGCAGCCCCTTGGCAGGTTCAAGCGTGGACTTCTGCTGCGGCTGCAGCACAGATTGGGCAATAGGAGGCGTGAAGAATGGCACAATTGGACGGACAGGTGGCGGTGGTCACCGGGGGCGCGCAAGGGATCGGGTTGGCGGTGGTGCAGGCCTTGCGGGATGCGGGCGCGCGGGTTGCATCTTGGGATGCGAACGCGGACGCAAACGCACAGATGGCGGCGCGAGAAGGCGTTCTGGCGGTGGCGGTCGATGTCGTGGATTACGGGTCCGTCACGGCGGCATTGGCGCAGACGGAGGCTGAATTGGGGGGTCCGGCAATCCTCGTGAACTCCGCCGGAATTGCGGGGCCGACGGTTCCCGTGGTGGACTATCCGCTGGACGCCTGGAGCCGCATTCTAGAGGTCAATTTGACCGGCACCTTCCATGTGAACCGCGCCGTGGTTCCGGGCATGGTGGCCGGGGGTTATGGGCGCATCCTGAACATTGCGTCGGTCGCCGGGAAGGAAGGCAACCCCAATGCCAGCGCCTATTCCGCATCGAAGGCCGGGGTGATCGGGTTTACCAAATCGCTGGGCAAAGAACTGGCGGGGCACGACATTGCCGTCAATTGCGTCACACCCGCGGCCGCGCGGACGCCGATCTTTGACCAGATGGCGCAGGCGCATATCGACTACATGCTGTCGAAGATCCCGCGTGCCCGCTTTCTGGAGGTAGAGGAGGCTGCGGCCATGATCCTGTGGGCCGTGTCCCCGGCCAACAGCTTTACCACCGGCGCGGTTTTCGACCTGTCTGGCGGGCGCGCCACCTATTGAGGGCGGAGGGTGGCGTGTTCCTGCCCACTGTCCATTAATGAGACAGGCGATCCGCATTTTGGTGAATCCTTGCCCTGATGTGACACGTCCCTGCGCGGGCGTCTGCCGAGCGTCCGATCCGCCCTCAAGGAAACTTGATCGAGTGCCCTTTGCGCGGCCCGAGTGCGCGCAGCCGTCCAGACCGGCTGCCGCTTGAAGACCGACGCGCAAGGAACGAGACCATGGACAATACGAAGACATTCGTTGGGTTTACCGACAATGACACCCTCCAACTCCGCCTGGAATTGGGAACCATCGTCGACTCGAAACAGACGACGAACGTCCCCGCCGGGATCACGCCGGACGATGACGGCTTTGTCTATGACAATGGCTGGGTGGGGCGCCAGACGGGGCCGGATGGGCAGTATTTTCAGTATTTCGACCGCTACATCGCCTCGGACATCGACGACCTGTTCGACATCGACCCCAGCATGGCCGAACGGGGCGCGCCCGTGGATGACCTGTCCAAATGGTCCGTGACGGTGAACGGGGCGGCCGTGGCGATCACGGGGCTGTCGCGCAAGGCGAACATCCTTGAGACCGCGGAGACATCCCTGTTCAGCTTTGAGTTCCGCACGGCGCAGAACGTGTTCCTGGACCTGGCGACCCCCCTGCAACAGGGCGACGTGGTCCGCATTTCATATGACGATACGGATTTTGACACGCTGACCGCCCGCTATGCCCCCCGCGCCACCGTGTCGGAGGCGGTGCATGTGAACCTGACGGGTTACGACCCCGACGACTTGGTAAAGAAAGCCTATCTATCAAGCTGGAACGGGTGGGACGTGGATCTGGGCGCACCCGATGACGGGCGCAGCGTGGCGCAAGACTATGACGCCAACACCCGGTTTCAGGTCATCAATGCGACGACGGGTGCCGTCGTGGACCAAGGCAAGATCCAAATGGCGCAACCCCTGGAAGCGCCGAACAACTTCTGGAACAATTTCAACCGGACCGACGTCTGGGAAATGGATTTCTCGGACGTGAATGTGGCTGGGGACTACTACGTCTATGTGGATGGTGTGGGAATTTCTCAGACGTTCACCATCGAAGAGAGCCATTGGGACGACATTTTCGACGTCTCTTTCTCCGGCTTCTACCATCAGCGCAGCGGCATTGCCCTGACGGAGGCCCATACGGAGTTCGTGCGCCCCGCGTCCCTTGTGCCGGGTGACGACCTGACGGTGATGCGGACCACGGTGAAGATTTCTGAGACGTCGGAAGGGTCGGCGGATGGCAGCGGGGACAAACCCTTCGACCGCTTCCCCAACGAGACCACCGGCGAGACCGTGGATGCCTGGGGCGGCTGGCATGATGCGGGCGATTGGGACCGGCGGACCCAGCACCTGGAAGCGGCGCGGAACATGATCGAGCTGGTGGAGATGACCGGCGCCTGGGGACGCGATGACACGCGCAACATCCCCGAACAGGGCGATGGCATCCCCGATATTCTGCAAGAGGCGATCTGGGGCATCGAAGTGTTCAAACGCCTGCAAACAGACGATGGCGGCATCCCGGGCGGGATCGAGCAGCGGGACTATCAGAGTTTCGGCGGATCGTCTTGGGCCGAGGGTCCGGTCATCTATGCCTACGCGCCCGATGTTTGGTCCAGTTGGGAATACGCAGCCGCCGCCGCGAAAGTGGCCCATAACTTGCGGCCCTATGACAATGTGGCGGCCGATGACTGGCTGGCCAGTGCGCGCGCCGCCATGGATTATGCCGAGGCGAACTGGCAGGCGGAATTGAGCGGCAGCCCGGCAGAGCGGGACATCGTGTCCCGCAACATTGCCGCGCTCGAGATGTACCGAGAGACCGGGGAGACCGCCTATCACGACATCTTCGCCGCGACCTCTGCCTATGCCAGCGGCGATGCGTCCAGCGTAAAGTGGAACGAGCATCAGTTCGAGGCCGCGTTCCTCTATGCCACCTTGGGCGACATGGTCCTGAACGACACGATCCGGGACACGGGTGTGGCGGATATGCAGGGGGAGATTGACCTGCTTTTGGACCTGGGCACGCGGTCGGCCTTTGGCAACCTCTATAACCCCTATGCGCCCTACGGGTGGGGCAACACCGCGACGCAGCCCAACCATTCCCAGGACGTGTTCGTGCGGATGCACCATCTGACCGATGATGCCGCGCTGCTGAAAACGATCCAGGACGACGTGCAATATGCCTTGGGCGCCAACCCAATGAACATGGTCTACATGACGGGGTTGGGGGATATGCGCGGGCCAGAGGAGTTGTTGAACCTGGACGCCGAAACGCTGGGCTATGGCCCGGTGCCGGGGATCACGGTCTATGGCGATTTCCACATCCATGATTACGGGCGCGGGTTCTATCACGACATCATGTATGCCGACCAATGGCCCAACGTGTGGCAGGCGCCCGTGCATGAAAGCTGGCAGGGCTTCAGCATCTATGTGCCCGTGACCGAATATACCGTGCAGCAGGGCATCACGGATATGTCCTATGTGACCGGGTACTTGGCCGCGCAGCAGGCCCCGGCCCCCGTGCAGGACGTCCGGATGGAGGTGGGCCAAGTCGTCGCCGGGGCGGGCAGCCCGGACAAATGGCACAGTGTCCGATTTGACCAGACCATAGAGGATGCTGTCGTCGTCATGGGCCCCGCGTCGTTCGAGGGGAGTCATGCGCTTTCGGTGCGGGTGCGCAACGTCACCGACGACGGGTTCGAGTTCCAGTTGGACGAGTGGGAATACCTGGATGGCCGCCATGTGCGCGAAACCATCAGTTGGATGGCCGGAACCGAAGGCCAGCATGAGATGCAAGGTGGCGGAACCATCGCGTTCGGCACCACGGGCCGCGCCGCCGCTGGGTCTGTGGACCTGAGCGGGTTCGACAGCGACGTCATGGTGTTCGGCCAAACCGGAGGGGATATGCCCACGGCCACGGCGCACCGTGTCTATGACGTGGACCGGTCCGGCTTTGACTACCGCTTCGTCGCCGAGGAGGCCGCAGCGAACCAGCGGCCCACCGACACGCTGTCTTGGGTCGCCATCGAAGAGGACGCGGCCCTGGTCACGACGGGCAGCCTGCGCCTGAGCGAGAAGGTGAAGTCCACCGGGGTTCTGGCAAGCGACGCGATCTTTGCGGACATGCAAAGCTATCGCGGGATCGACCCGGCCACCCTGCGCTATGACGTCAACGACGCAGGGCGGCTGACCCTGCGCTTGACGGAAGAACAGTCCAAGGACTTCGAACGCGGCCACCACTGGGAGGATGTGGCTTGGATGCAGGTGCAAACCGGGGTTTTTGACCTTCTTTGACCGGCACGGCGCGGGGCGTGATGGCTTGCATCGGGCGGGCCCGCTCCGCTATGGCGGGGCATGGGTATCAATGACGCATCCGACACCGAGGCCAATCTGCAGATCGGGCCCACAGACCAAGGCATGGTCCGCATCTTCGTTGAAAGCGGGGCACTGGAAATTCCCATGGATTTCGAGCCTGACGAGGCCCTGGAGATCGCCGAGGAAATCCGCGCCGCGGCGGCCATGGCGGCGTCTGCCCGGTCGTGAGCCTGCGGGCGCTGGCCACGGTCGGACCCAAGGGCAGCACCTGCACCGATGACGCCCCCCGCCCCTGGTGGAGTGTGACCAAGACGGCCATCGCGGCCACGGCCCTGCGGTTGGCGGAAAGACATGTCGTCGCCCTTGATGCGCCCATGTCAGAGGGGTGGACCCTCCGCGATCTGTTGGCCCACCGCGCCGGGTTGTCGGATTACGGTCCCCTGCCTGCGTACAAACAGGCCGTGGCCGCCGGGGACCCGCCTTGGTCACCCGCCGAGGTTTTGGCACGGGTGGGCCCACCAACCCACCGGCCCCGCGAAATCTGGCGCTATTCGAATGTGGGCTACATGCTGGCACGGGCGAGGTTAGAGGACGCGACGGGGCGATCCCTCGGGTCTCTCCTGTCTCAGGAAGTGCTGGCGCCCCTTGGCCTGACGCAGACGCGACTGAGCGCGGGGGTGGAGCCGGATTGGTCCACATACGATTTCCGGTGGGTGTACCATGGGTGCCTGTTCGGACCGCCGAGCGAGGCTGCGGCAATGGTCCACGGCATTCTGATGGGGCCGATCCTATCACCGGCGATGCGCGAAGCGCTCCGCGCTCGGGTGCCCCTGGGGGACGGCATTCCGGGTCGGCCCTGGCAAAGCATCGGCTATGGTCTGGGACTGATGATGGGGCAGTATGACGGGCATCCGATCGTGGGCCACAGCGGCGCCGGGCCGGGCGGGTGTTGCGCCGTCTATACCTGCCTCGAACGCGGGACCACCGCCGCAGCCTTCACCGATGACCCGACAGAGGATCGCGCAGAATGGGCTGTGGTACGGACATTGATGGCCTGACACAACGCCGGGGCCACGGGTTCTGCGCCGCAAGAATTTGAAATGCACAACGTTTCAGTTGTGCGTGACCAAGGTCTCTGGGCTTGGCCCGGGTTGCGCGGGCGGCATCTGAAACCCAAGCCGGTCAGCCAAGACGGCGCGCGTGACCTCCTCGAACCGGGTGGGCCACGTGGCCCCGGTGGCCCCCGCCAAGCGCCGGGCCAGCGGCAGCAGTTCGGCGGCGTGGGCGTGGAAGGCGGCCTCCATCGCTGGACGAGAGGGGCCGCCCTGGGGCAAATGCGCCAACCGATCATGGACCGCATCAGACACCTGACGGCGCAAATGCAAGGCCCCACCCCGGTGGGGGTGTGCCGCCTCTTGGATGGAAAGATCGACGATCATCGTTCGCAGAAGGCTTAGGCCCCAATACAGGGTGACCCATTCTTGCCGCCCGATGCCGAGGGGCAGAAGGCCAAGGATGCGGATGGCTTCGGTGGCGGTGCGGGTGATCTGCGCAGGGTCCGGATGTTTGGCCCCGGTCTTGGGCGGCAGGTCAGCCCAGAGGCCATCGCGGTCGTGGACCGGGCGCAGCGCATCCTGGGCACGGCCCCGAAGATCCTGCACCACGAAAAGATCGACCCGCGTCCACGCAACCGTGATCGCATTGACCAGGGTGCCCCACCGCGATTGCCGGTCCCAGTGAACCACCTCGACCTCGGCGGCCAAGGCCGTCTGCCAGGCATCGGCGACTGCGCCATGGGCGTCAGGTGCGGCCACGGCCACCAAATCGATATCGCTGAAGGCATCGGCCTGGCCGGTGCCATGGCTGCCCGCAAGGTACAGCCCGTCCACGACCCCGGTCGCCAAAAGGGATGCCACTGCCCGCCGGATCACCGGGTCCGCAATGGCGTCGCGGTCAGCCATCGGACAGGGCCGCAACCCAGCGAGACACACGCTTGGCGTTGACCCCCAGATCGCTGAGGCCAAAGCGCGCCCGGCTCCACATCACCAGGGTGCTTCCGCCCCCAGACGGCAGGGCTTTGACGGAGATCACATCCGGATACCCCATCAGCGCGGAGCGTTGGACATAGGTGACATGGGCGTCCGCCGGATCGCCTGCCAGGCGGGTTGTGCGCGGCTCTGCCAGTGCAATTTGATCCAGCCGGGCAAGAAGGGCGTCGGGGCTTTCGGGGAAGGCGATTGCCTCCCGATCCCCGCCGGGTCCCATAAGGGCGTCATTGGGGTTGCCGGTGCGGGTCCCAGCCTCTGGATCGGCATGCCATGTGGCCGTGTCGAACGGGGCAAGGCGCACCCATGCGGCGAACCCAACGGCGGCAGCTAAGGTGCCAACAGCGATAAGTCGAATAATCATGATACTTAGGTAGTCTACCCGCCGCCCACGTCACCCCCGTGACGCGCCGCGCCCCGGGCGATCTACCCCAAGCGGAGCACTTGAAGATCGGCCACGTTGGTCCCGGTCCCGCCCGTCATCAACAGGTCGCCAGAGGCTTGCAGCGCAGCATAGCTGTCATTTCGGGCCAGGATGGCCTCCAGATCCAGACCGGCCGCGGCAATCCGAGTGAGGGTGCCGTCATCGACCAAGGCGCCCGCGGCGTCCGTTGGGCCGTCGCGCCCATCGGTGCCGCCGGACAGGAACGCCCAGGGGCGCCCGAAATCGCGAAGGGCCAGGGCCACCCGCAGGGCCAGTTCCTGATTGCGCCCGCCGCGCCCGTCGCCACGCAGGACCACGGTGGTCTCGCCACCCCAAAGGCGCGTGGCCGGACCGTCCAAATGTGCGGCAGCGACAATGCGCAGGGCGGCGTCGGAGACGTCGCCTTCCAGCGGGACAGGGTCCAGAAGCGCACCGGGGCAAGCCGCCAGCATGGCCTCGGCGGAAAGGCGGTTCGACCCGATCAAGCGGTGGGGCATGTGGGGTGGTTCGGTGGGTGCGGCGGCCCCGAGGACGGCGCGGCAGGATGGTGCGATTTCGGACCAAAGGCCGGCCTGTTCCAAGATGGCCCGCGCGTGATCGGGGCCGCCCAGCGGGGGCACACAGGGGCCGGATGCGATGGCGGCCAACGTGTCGCCAACCACATCGGACAGGACCAGGACCTCCGCCGCAGCAGGTGAGATGGCGCGGGCCAGGCCGCCGCCCTTCAGCGCGCTCAGGTTCTGGCGCACAAGGTTCATGGCCGCGATGTCCAGCCCTGCCCCCAGGAGGAGATGGGACACCGCCGCCTTTTCCGCCAACGTCACGTCGCCCAATGGCGCGACCGCCAGGGCGGACCCGCCGCCAGAAACCAACACCAGCGCCCGCTGACCATCGGTGAGGTCGCGCGACGCCTTCAACAGCGCGGCCCCGGCCGCGTGGGACCCCGCATTCGGTACAGGGTGTCCCCCCACGATCACACGCGCGCCCGGCACGTCCGCGGCGTTTTCGGCATTGGTCACGATCAGGCAGGGGGTGTTGGGGAATTGCCTTAGGGCGAGGCGCGCCATGGCGATGGCGGCTTTGCCCAGGGCCAGGATGATGTCCGGTCGTTGGCAGGTTGGCAGGGCTTTGGCCATGGCCGCCGCCGGATCGGCGCGGCGCACGCCCGCCATGAAAATCTCGACCAGTTCGTCGCGCATCGTCCCCTCCGAGTTGCGCCGCAGGGGCCGCGTTTCGGACGGGAAAGTCAAGGGCAAGGCGCTTTGCGGCGCCGTGGTTTTGGGGCGGCTAATGTTTCGGTTTTCGTGGGCAACTGCTGCTTATGTTTGTGATTGCAGTGTCAAAGCAGTCAGGCGGATCCTGACTTACAATATGCAGTGTCAGGGAATAGACGGGAGCGCATACTTATAATACAAAAGAGGAGCGTCGAAACTGAATATCGCGATCATACGAATCTAATATTTCCAGCTCTCTATAACCCTTCTTAGAATTGCATATGCCTTACTTCAAAGTCGCATAATAGCCCGCGGCGAAGATTTTCGACACGGGCCGTCATTAATCTTTAGAACAAGAAGTCATCCACTTGAAGACTGCTGATGGATGTGCCTTGCAAAAGAACGCTATCGCCATCACCCAAATCAATGAGTGTGCCGGAGCGGGTCTGCGTAATGGCATTCACAACATCTGAAATGGCGTTCAGATTGCTGTTGAGCGACAGGTCGATCACGTCATTGGACCGGAAACCACGGATGACATCGTCGCCGCTGTTTGCCGCGAAGACAAACGTGTCAGCGCCGGAGCCCCCGATGAGGACGTCGTTGCCCGTGCCACCGTCGATGGTGTCGTCGCCGCGACCGCCGCGGATCACGTCGCGACCGGACCCGCCGGACAGGTCGTCATCGCCGGTGCCGCCGTTCAGCCGGTCACGTCCTGCGCCGCCGTCGATGACGTCGTCGCCGCCACGTCCGAACAAGATGTCATTGCCGCCGTTGCCGTTGATTTCATCCGCTTCGCCGGTTCCATTGATCCGGTCGCGACCGCCGCCACCGTTGATTTCGTTGATAGGATCGGGCTCAGGTTCCGGAGCGGGGCCGGGGTCGGGCTGAGGATCAGGCTGGGGGTCTGGGTCGGGCTGAGGGTCGACCACAGGCGTGTCGACCTCCTGAAAGCCAAACCGTTCGATATTGATCGCGTTGTTGTTGGAGAACTGGCTGAGGGTCACGTCCTGTGTCAGTTCGGTCGCGTTTGGAACGTCTGCCGGGTTCTGTTCCGCCACCAGGTAAACGACACCGTCCACTGCGAAGAAGAGCGGAGAGTCGAGCTGGCCACCATTCGTGGCGACGTCAAAGCCAATGTCGCTGTTGAGGAAATCAACGGTCACCAGCGTGGGGACCTGTGTCGCAATAGGCTGACCATTGATGAGGAATGTCGCCGCCTCGCCGGGGCTTTGGCGGACACCTTGACCCTGGAAATTGGAGAACGTCTGACTGCGCAGGAGGCGCGCATCGTTTTCTTGCAGAATTGCGCTTTGATTTGGATTAAGCTGATCAATGGCCGTGAGGTTAACGACAGAAAGCTGAGTGCCGGCGGATATCGTCGACCCGAGCAGGTCGTTAATTGTTACGCCTTCTAGGCGATATATGTCGCGTGTTGTGGTGAACGTTGGCATGGGAGCTCCTTCAGAGATTGTTGCCTGACCGAATTATGCTTGGCCAAGGAACCCCATTGCTCGTGAATTTTGAAGTAAACCCGCATGACAATATCTAACCGTGACGTGATCCGGATTGATCGAATAAATCAACGACCCGTTAAGGATTTTTATGAGCGCCGCGGCCCAAGCCGTGTGCCCCCCTTTTTGCACGCGGTTACGGGTAAGTTGGGGGGGTATGCGGCCCGCCGCCGCGGGGTGTCGCGGCCGACCACGTTCTGTCACGGGTGGGTGATCTTGACCCAAGACGCGCGCGCCCTGTCGCCAAAAGGCGCGGCGTGAACCCCGCCTGCCTGCGCCGAGCGCCTTTTACCGGTCCAACAACAAGTCGAGCAGTTGCTCCTCCACCCTGTCTTTGATCGCGTCCTCGATGGCTTGCGTGCTTTCGATGTCTTCCAACTGCACGTCCAGTTCGGAGGCGAGGCGTTGGCGGGCTTCGGCCTCCGCCTTGCGCCGGGCCTCTTCGGCTTCGGCGCGGGCGCGGGTCTCCAACTCGTCGCGTTTGGCTTCTAGCGCGCGGCGTTCCTCTTCTAGGCGGCGTTTGGCCAGGTCTTCCAGGAAGTCCAGGTCAGGGCGGATGCGGGGGTTTGACCACGGGCCGGAGATTAGGATGGGCACGGTGAGCCCTCCGCTTTCGCGGTTGCGGCGCAAGGTGGCCATCAATCGGTAGTTCAGCGTCTGCGGTCCAAGGGACACTGTTCCCGCGCCACGCGCACGCGCCAAAGGTGCCTCCATGACCAAATCGTCGCCACGGGCCACGCCCCCTTCCACGTTGAAACGGGCGGAGATGCTGTCGAACACTGTCTTCTGCCCTTGGCCCCGATAGGACACGTCGAGGGAGCGGACCATGCCCGGGATGTCGAGGCCCAGAAGTTCACCTTGCCCCACTTGAAAGCCGACGGAGCCCCCGAGGCTTTCGACCAGGGCCTGCGCCGTGTCCCCCACACCCAGCAGACGAATGGTCACGTCTGAGGTGCCAATGAGGCGGTCGTAATCCGCGAACTCCGTCAGGAAGGGCTGCATTTGCAGGCCCGCCAAGTCCAAGTTCACCCGGGCCGACAGGCCACCGCGGCCATTGACCACGACGTCACCGGTGACCGTGCCGCCATAGGCGGTGATCGGGTCAAGCGTGGTGACCATGCGACCATTGTCGTTCACGGTGCGTAGGGTGACGCTGTCCAGGGTCGCGTCGCCCAGGGTGATCGCGCCGGAGGTGAAGGTCACCTCCGCATCCGCAAGGAAGAGGGAGGAGACGTCGATCACGTCTTGGCCCCACCCGGTTTCCGCGACGAGGGCGGTTTCGCCGCCCTGCCCCTCTTGGCTGAGGGCGGTCAGGTCCAGCGCGCCTGCGGTGAGATTGGCGGTGATCTTGGGGCGGACCTCTCCGGGGAGGAGGTCGACGGCCCCGGCGAGGCGGTTCTGGTCCAGCGAAAGCGCCATGTCGCGCAAGTGCAGGCTGCCTTCGGGGGCCAGCGTCAGTTGAGACGTCAGGGCCACCCGGTCGCGGCCCAGGCCGGAGGGAAGGTCCAGCGCCTGCTCTCCGAAGGCCGTGAGGATCTTGGCGCGGTCGGTGGTGCTGGCATCAAGGGTGCCGCGAAAGGCTAGCGGGTCCAGGTCCAGGTTCCCGTCCAGCGTGGCGGATGTACCGCCTGCCTTCAGGGCCACGCGCAGGGGCGTCAGCGTCCCACGGGTCAGGCCCAACGGGTCCTGGACGCGGGCGGCAAGGGTGATCGCTTGGCCATTCACCAAGGCAGAGCCCTCGATCTCCAGCGGGCCATCGGCCTTGGGCAACCCTGCCACCACGTCCACGGCGCGCAGGCGCCAGGTCTGATCGGCCCCGTGGTCGATAAAGGTGATGTCGGCGCCCGAAAGCGCGGCCCGGTCAACGGTCACCTGCGGGGGCGCGCTGTCCGATGGGGTGGTGGCGACGCCAGCGCCAGGCTGGCCGGGGGGGGCGACACCCATCTCCCAATTTCCGGTGCCGTCCGCCTGCCGTTCCAGCAAGACGACCGCACCGGCCAGGGTCAGATCCTCGACGGCGACCTTGCCGCCCAGCAAGCCCTGCAGGCCGACGCCCACATCCAGCCGGTCCGCTTTCAACAGGGGGCCTTTGTCGGACCAGGCCGCGTTGGCGATCTTGATCCCTTCGGCGCGCACGCCCAGGCGCGGCCAAAGCGTGGCTTTCACATCGCCAGAGATAACAACTTGGCGACCTGTCATCGCCTCCAACCGGTCGGTGGCCAACTGCGCGACCTTCTCCGCCGGAACCAATAGCAACGCCACGACGCCCACGACCACCAAGATGGTCAATGTCATTGCGATGCGGAAAATCCATTTCATTGCCCGCACTCCTACTGCCCTCGCCTTCACCATGAATCGCCCTGGGGTTTGTCGCAAGGACTTCCCCCCACAAGGCCCCTGCCCTATGTGGCGCCTATGTCGCAAAATCCGCCTGATCTTCGCCCTGACCTGGCCCCGCGTGCCGTTTTGCCCGCCGACGACCGTCCGGGGCAGCCGCGCATTGGGATGGTCAGTCTAGGCTGTCCAAAGGCCCTGGTGGACAGTGAGCGGATCCTGACGCGGCTGCGGGCCGAAGGGTACGCGATTTCGCCCGACTACGGGGGGGCCGAAGCGGTCATCGTGAACACCTGCGGGTTCCTCGACAGTGCAAAGGCCGAAAGCCTGGATGCCATCGGGGAGGCGCTGCGCGAAAACGGGCGGGTGATCGTCACGGGATGCCTCGGGGCGGAGCCGGACTATATCACCGGCGCCCATCCCAAAGTGTTGGCCGTCACCGGGCCGCACCAATATGAACAAGTGCTGGACGCGGTTCATGCCGCTGTGCCGCCTGCACCCGACCCGTTTGTGGACTTACTGCCCGCCGCGGGCATCCGCCTGACGCCGCGCCACTACGCCTATCTGAAGATCTCCGAGGGCTGTAACCACACCTGCAAATTCTGCATCATCCCGGACATGCGCGGCAAGCTGGCGTCCCGCCCCCACGCCGCCGTGAT
Source organism: Pseudomonadota bacterium (assembly GCA_039817645.1). Lineage (GTDB taxonomy): Bacteria > Pseudomonadota > Alphaproteobacteria > Rhodobacterales > Rhodobacteraceae > Jannaschia. The sequence continues at coordinate 62,756 of JBCBVM010000020.1, forward strand.
GCGCGAAGCAGAAAAGCTGGTGGAGGCCGGGACCCGGGAATTGCTGGTCATTTCTCAGGATACGTCGGCCTACGGGACGGATTGGAAGGATCGCGACGGGCGCAAACCTATCGTGGACCTGGCGCGGGATCTCGGATCGCTCGGCGCTTGGGTCCGGCTGCATTACGTCTACCCCTACCCATTCGTGCGGGACCTGGTGCCGCTGATGAACGAGGGGGGCGTCCTGCCCTATTTAGACATTCCATTCCAACATGCCCATCCAGACACGCTGCGCCGCATGGCCCGCCCGGCGGCGGCCGAGAAGACCCTCGACCGCATCGCGGAATGGCGCGGGATCTGCCCCGATATCACCCTGCGGTCGACCTTCATCGTGGGCTACCCCGGGGAGACGGAGGCGGAATTTCAGACCCTGCTTGATTGGCTGCAAGAGGCGCAGTTGGACCGGGTGGGGTGCTTTCAGTACGAGAACGTGGCGGGCGCCCGGTCGAACGCCTTGCCCGACCATGTGCCAGACGATGTGAAGCAAGACCGCTATGCCCGGTTTATGGAGGCTTCCCAGGCGATATCCGAGGCAAAGCTGGCCGCGAAGGTGGGCCAACGCCTGGAGGTGATCGTGGACAGCGTCGAAGCGGACGGCGCCACCTGCCGCACCAAGGCCGACGCGCCGGAGATCGACGGCAACCTGTTCATCGACGAAGGGTTCGAGGGGCTGACCCCGGGCGACATCGTGACCGTCGATGTGGATGAGGCCAGCGAATACGACCTATGGGGGCGCCCCGCGTCGGTGTAAAGATTGTGGGCCGAGGGCCCTATTCCGTTTGGCGCAGGATGCTTTCGGTCAGGCCTTCCACGCTCCGTTCCAGGGTGACGCGCTGTTGGTCGACCCATGCGGCATAGCCTTCCAAAGTGCCAGCCAAAGCGGGCACCGCCTCGCCCAAAGGTCCATGGAAGACGTAGAGCAAGACCAGCACCAGCACCACGGCCATGATCGCCAGGAAGCCGATCCGGAACCCGTTGCTAGACCCTTTCGCGGGCACTTCCTGAGCGTCTTCGACGGCGGCCGCCTCTGGCACGCGATCATCGGGGCGCAGGGAGGAGTTGATCTCTTCGATGTCAGGCAGCAACTCGCGCCTGGCCGATGCGCCCCCCGTCGCCGCAGCGGCCGCGATGGCACCCGGCGCGGCCTCTGGCGCGGTCATATTGGCACTCGGGGTGGGCGCTGTGCCGCCAGCGTCGATCTTGAGGACGGCGGCAATGGCTTCGGCCACGTCTTCGGTATCGTCGGGCGGCGCCTCGGTGTCGGTGAGCTGGGGCACACGCGTCTTTTCACGGCGACGCATACGTTCCGACGGGGACAGCGCGGCCTCTTCCTCGGCCTCTCGGCTGCGGGCAAACTCGGCGGCTTCGGCCATGCGGCGCCGTTCGGCGGCGGCTTCGGCCCGGGACTCGGCCCCCAAGGACAGATCGCCGATGCTGTCGAGATCCTCTTCGATCTCTGCCTCAAGGCTCGGCTGACGCCGGCGCGCGGCGGCCCGTTGGCGGGCCTCATGGGCGCGTTCCTGGCGCAAGATCTCCAGGGTTTCCTCGTCGGCGGTGGCGCCGCGGCGCGGAGCCTCTACCTCCAGTTCGGGGATTGCCGCGTCGGACGCGTCTTCTGCCGCCCGACGCACGGGGCGGTCGCTGGGCGCGGCGTCTCTCCTCCGTCCCTCCTGGAACCACGTGGTGCCGCAATTGGAGCATTGGACATCCCGCCCATCCGCCGGAACCATGTCATCGGCGACCTCATATTGGGCGTTGCAGTTCGGGCAGGTCAGTCGCATGGAGGGTCTGGCGGTCCTTACGTGGCGGAGGGCAACAATCGCGGTCAAGGCGCCCCAATGTCAACGGTGTGTCAACCCTTGCCGTGGTCACGGACTTGGGAGGCACGCGACCTTGTGACCTCCACGCACGGATTGCGACAAAAACAAGGCTGCACTGGGCCCAAGGCTGCAACAGGCCCGCGCGGGCCGTTCCCCCCCGCGATGGCATGCGCTAAGGGGGCGCCGCAGGACACGCCACCGGACAACAAGGGGCCATCATGTGATCGAGTTGAAACGGGCAGGCTATTCCTACGGGGGCGGGGAAGTGTTCAACGCCGTCGACTTGGACCTGGCGCCAGGGTCCTTCCACTTTCTGACGGGCCCGTCGGGCGCCGGGAAAACGACGCTTCTGAAGCTTTGCTACGGAGAGTTGAAGCCGTCGGTCGGGCAGGTCCTTCTGGATGGCCGGGACAGCCGCACCGTGGGACGCGATGGGTTGGCCCGGTTGCGTCAAAGGATCGGTGTGGTCCATCAGGATTGTCAGTTCCTGGATCATCTGCCGCTGAGCGAGAATATCGCCCTGCCCCTGCTGGTGGCGGGGCGGCCCCTGGCGCCCGCGCGCGCGAACCTGGAACAATTGCTGGGCTGGGTGGGCCTGACGCAAAAGCGCCTGTCCCGCCCGCCCGAACTGTCCGGGGGGGAGCGCCAAAGGGCGGCCCTGGCCCGCGCCGTGATCATGGACCCCGATGTCATCCTGGCCGACGAGCCCACGGGCAATATCGACTGGGAGATGTCGCAGCGCCTTCTGACTCTGCTGGTGGAGTTGAACCGTCTTGGAAAAACGGTGCTGATTGCGACCCATGACATGGCCTTGATCCGGGCCGCAAAGTCCGAGGTCTCGGCCCGGGTTCTGCGGCTGGGCGGGGGACAGTTGCAAATGGCGGGGGCAGCGCTGTGACCGCGTTGCTCCGACATCTGCGGCGTTGGTTTGACGCAATGATGGGCGACCGCCAGGCGGATCGCGTGGTGCCGCCCACGGGTCTGACGGTGTGGCTAACGGTGCTGACGGCGGGGGCGATGGCGTTCCTGGCGGTCTTTGCCCTGTCGCTGACCTTGGCCATGGGGCGGCTGGCCAGCCATTGGTCCGACGGCACCGCGCAATCCCTGACCATTCGGATCACGGCGCCTGCCGCGGACGCGCAACAGCAGGAGGACGCGGTCATGGCGATCTTGGTCACCACCCCCGGTATCGCCGCCGCCACGCCTTTGTCGCGCGAAGCGCAGGGCGCTTTGCTGGAACCATGGCTTGGGCCAGACCTTCCCGTTGATCGGCTGCCGCTGCCGCGTTTGATCGACGTGACCCAGGACCCAGATAGCCTTGACATCCAGGGGTTGCGCCTGCACCTGGCCGCCGAGGTGCCGAACGCCGTTTTGGACGATCACACTGCCTGGCGCCGGCCCATGGTGGACGCGGCGGGGCGTTTGCGCATGTTTGGATGGATGGCGCTTCTGCTGATCGCGACGGTTCTGGGGACGATGGTCACGCTTGCCGCCCAAGCCGCCCTAGCCGCAAGCAGCGATGTGATCCGGGTTCTGCGCCTGGTGGGGGCCCGCGACACGTTCGTCGCCCGCGCCTTCACCCGCCGTTTTACCTTGCGAAGCCTTGCGGGCGCCGCCGGGGGCACCGTGCTGGGCATGTTGGCGTTGCTGACCCTTCCCACCGGGGACGTTGCCCAGGGACTCCTCCTCGGGATCCGACCGGTGGGCGCCAGTTGGCTTCTGCTGCCGCTGGTCCCCCTATTCGCCGGGACACTTGCATTTGCGGCAACGCGACGTGCGGCCTTTCGCGCCCTGCGCCGTTTCGAGTAGAGCATGTCCATGCAACTTCTCCGGTCCATCCTTTTCAACGTGGTCATGTATATCTGGATGGCCGTGATCGGCTTCGCCTTTGCGCCCTGGGCCATCGTGAGCCGAGAGGGGGCGCGGCGCGGCTGTGACACCTATGCAAGGCACACGCTGTGGCTTCTGGAGAAGATCGTCGGTCTTCGCTCGGAGGTTCGCGGCACGCCGCCCACCGAGGAGGCGTTGGTTGCGGCCAAGCACCAGTCGTTCTTGGACATCTTTATGATTTGGACGGCTATTCCGCGGGGGTTCTTCATCATGAAGGCGCTTTTGCGGTTCGCGCCATTCCTGGGGCAATACGCGCTGCGCCTTGGCTGCATCCCCGTGCATCGCGGCAAGCGCACCGAGGCGATCAAACGCATGCTCTCAGAAGTCCGCTCCGGCGGGCGAGAGGGTGGGCAATTGCTGATCTATCCCCAAGGCACACGCGTGGCCCCTGGGGCGAAGCGCCCCTACAAAGTGGGCACGTTCGCCCTTTACGAACAGTTGGGACAGCCCTGCTATCCGGTGGCGGCCAATGTGGGTGTGTTCTGGCCCAAGCGCGGGATTCTGCGCAAACCGGGCTTGGCCGTTGTGGAATTCCTGGAGCCGATCCCGCCCGGGCTGAGCCGAGAGGCGTTCATGGCCCGGATGGAACAGGCAATCGAGACGGCCTCCGATCGCCTCATGGCAGAGGCAGGGTTACCCGCCCCCGCCGCAGTGCCCCCTTTGGACGCCGCTCAACGGTAACGGTACGGTCGCCCTGCCGCCCATGACGTCAGCCATTCCGTTTCTTTGGACGCTAAAGCGGTTCGACTTAAACCTGGATCCCGAGAGACGCCCTTGGGGCGCCGACGATAGATGCTCCGTTCGGCAGTTGGGCGACGCAGATGTTGATCGCCGCCCGACACAGAACCCTCTCGCACCATGAGCCATCCAAAGCGAGATGGTGGGCCCCGCCTGCGCGCGCGATATTCGCGAGGTGCTGGTCCCCGAGTTTGCCCGCGGGCACCGTCGTCATACTCGATTACTTGGCCACGCACCGGAACACGGAAGCGGCGCCAGCCCTGCGCAAACACGGCTGCTGGTTTCTGTGCCTGCCACCACACTTCCCGGATCTTGATCCCGTTGAGAAGGCTTTCTCAAACCCTAAAGCCCACCTGCGATAGGTCGGGTCGAGAACCCTTGCAGAAGTCTTCGACGCCATCGGGGCAATCTGCGAACGCTACGATCCAACGGAATGTTGGACCCACTTCCAGGCTGCCGGATATGTCTCAGGTTAATGTCGAAGTGCTCTAGATTTCCAAGACAACCTCCGCCCACGGCGATCTGCCCGGGACGTCAAATAGGGGACCACGTTACATTTTAACCCACCCAGTGACGCCCGCGTGACGGTCGGTCGCGCGACCGTGAGGGCCGTGCGCGATGGTGCCTGATATGTGCGTTTTCGCACGTATTTCCGCCAATTCTCACGCCCACGTGCATTGAAGGTGACCTACACAGGGCGCATATCTATCCCATCAGCACGGGCAAGACGCCCAACGCTCCTCACCCTCGGGCCGCCGCAACGATCAAGGCCCACCGCAACGCAAAAGGACTAACATTATGAAAACCCTCATCACTTCCGCCCTCGTCGCAACCGCAGTTTTGGCCGGTGCCGCATCCGCCCAAGTCCCCGGCGGCGCAGCCGGTGCCATCGCGCACTTCAACCAAGACTTCAGCACCCAGGACCAGAGCGTCGCGTATAAAGGCGACAGCAACGGCGTCACCGTCTCCACCCGGAACGG
>JBCBVM010000021.1:0-67532 GCA_039817645.1 Pseudomonadota bacterium
CAGCTTGCGGGCAAGCGCGGCGACCGTCAGGCCAGTGCGGGGCAGTTGGAAATCACGGCCGTGTTGATGGAAAGCTTCGCAGGCGCCAACACCGTCGTGCGTGGGAATTGCACGTTCGGCATGTTCTCCAACTACCCGGAGAACGTGGATGATGCGTTGCGCCAGCGTGCAGGCGCGCGGTTCTTGGTGGACGGGCCGCAGACGCGGGAGGATTACATCGACATCCTGGCCCTGCTGCTGGGTAAACGGCATGATATCCCCCTGGGCGCGCACGAGCTTTACGCCGCGCAGGAATTGACCAAGGCCGTGGCCGAGAGCTTTGAGAAGCATTCCCGCCCCGCCGAGCGGCGCCTGGCCCAGGTGTTTGACGACGTGCAGGGCCGCATCGGAGAGTTGGACACGATTGCCAAGATCGGCACCTATCTGAAAGGCATTCAGGCGGCGGATGAACGGTTCACGGGCCGGGCCATCAAGAACATCACCGATGCGGTCAAGGTCCGCGCCATGGATGTGGAACTGCCCGATGACTGGTTCGTGACGGCGGACCGGTTCATGCACAAACCCTACGACGAAAAGATGGGCATGGTGTCCGAGATGCGGGTGCCCATCACGACCGAGATGGTCATCCAGGAGGTTAACCGCTACGCGGATTCGGAATTCCGTTATGCCGACAAATCCGACGAGGTCGCCATCGAGACCGCTGTCCGCGACATGGGCCGCATGGACGAAGCCAAGCGCCGGTATTTGGAGGGTAAGGGATGAGCCTTGTCCTGCCCCTGGTCGGCTTGGCCGTGGCAGCCTGGCTGGTGCCATGGGTCCTGGGCAAGCTGCTGCCCGAAGGGGTGGGATGGCTGGTTGTGAACGGCATTGCCTCCTCCGGCCTGTTGGCCGTCATCGCGGCGGTGGGGTTCTGGTGGCTGTACGGCGATGCGGGCGAGGCCGTGCTGGACGCGGCGCCGTGGCATTTCGTTCTGCTGTCCGCGAAGGCGGCGATCATCTGGGGGCCGGTCATGGTGCTGTCCCTGGCGAACCTGCCACGCGGTTGGAAGGAGGTGGTCTGGTAATGGAACCGATGGACCAGTTCATTGTGAAGCCTATCGTTTCCGAGCCAAGTGTTCTCGACACCGTCCTTGCGGCAACTTGGCTTTGCCTCGGTCTTTTTTGGGGCATTTGTGGCAGGGGTTTCGGTCCGTCACCGGACGACGCTGGCCAAAGTCGTCGCAGGCATCTTGCTTGGCTTGGGCGGTTTCTTCCTGGCCGTGCCCCAAATGACAGACCTGTATCTTTGGTTCGTTTCGGCAGAACCCACGCTGGTGACACTGAACGGGGACGGGCAACCTGTGGTCGATGCCAATGCAATGCGAATGATGCTCCACGGCGCGACAGACCTTTTCCAAAGGATGGTAAACCCGTCCCTGCTGTATGCCGGTTTTCTCATGACCGTCTACTGGGCGGGCCTGCGCATTCGGAGGGCCGCGAGATGAACGGTGCCGCACACCCCTTGGCAGCGTCCGCCCGACAGCCCCGTCGGGCCGCCACCGACCGGCCCCCGGGGAAGGCCCTGGTCGCTATGGTTCGGACCGGGGGGCAGACATGCACCGTCTGATCCGCCATGGCCTGATGTTCGGAGGGTTGTTCGAGGTCGACGGTCCTGCCCTGATCGAGCGGTATAATCGCGCGCTGGATCATCTGACGGGCAAACGCACAACGCTGGAGCATTTCCACATCGACCTGTCCGGCTTCTCGCCGGAGGTGGGCGACGAGTTTGGGGATATGGACTACCTCAACCCCGGTGGCTGCAACCGGCAGATCATCCTGCTGAGCACCCGGCAGAAGGACGCCCCCCTGCTGGAGATGAAATTCTCCACCTCAGCCCAGATCCTGCGCGACTTCATCACCCAGAACGAGGCGCAGTTGTTCACGCTGACGGCGCGGGATGCGGTGGCGGGGGAGTTGCAGAACTCCGTCTATTCCGTGGCCGACCCGGCCCGCCTGCTCGACATCCGCACCGTCACCGTGGAGGCCGACACGACCACCGGCATCGTGCGCAATGCCGAGGACCTGGACGCGCTGATCCGGAAATTCCGCCAAGTCCCGGACGCGTGGTGGGATGACGTTCTGGTGGCGCGCATGATCGACCTGGCGCGGCAGACCGGCGATGTGACCCGCGCGCCGGTGACCTTTGACGCCGCACGGTTCCAACAAAGCGACTTTTGGACCGCGCACCATGGCGGGGTCTATGTGGTCCGGTCGGTCGCCAACCCGGCTGTTTTGGCCCATCGACCGTTCGAGGGCGCCGGCATCGATATGATCGACTTGGCCAAGCCCAACCTGGTGGCCACGTTCCTGCAGACGAACGCCCTGGTGCAGCCCATCGTGGAGGGGCGGGGCAAGGCCGCCGCCGGGATCCTGCGGGAAAAGCTGGAGCATTTGGCCATCGACGCCCTGGGCCGTGCCGACCTTTTGCCCGCGCATGTGAACGCGCGGGAGCGGCGGCGCCTGATGAACACCCATGCGGAGGCCCTGCCGGAGGCGTTCCATGCGCTCAGCCGGATGTTGGCCTGGGCGGAGGGGCGGGGCGACTGGCCGGCCATCACGTCCGACAATCCGGCCTATTTCCACACCCTGCGCGCCGCACCGGGGCCGTTGCGGGACCTGACCAACATGCTGCTGGCGGAATTGGCAACCCAGGACTTTCGGCAACTGCATATTTGCCACAAACCGCTTTTCTACGCCCGCTATCGTGCCATGCCCGACACCTTGAAAGAGTGGGTCGCAGAGCGGCTTGCAAAGGACTACGCTGCCGACAAAGAGGGGGTCTGGGCGCATCTTTTCGCCCGTGACCTGCCGCAACCGATGCCGAAAGTGTCTGCTCGCGATGGCTGGCCGGTTCGGCGCAAAGGGCCGTGGGGGTAGGCATGATTGGATTGTTGCGCTTGGCCGTGGGCCTGTTCGTGATTCTGACCGTGATCTATGTCTGCCTGGTGTTCTACTTCCGCGCCGGGGAAAAGCGGCGCCTGGAAGAGGAATGGGCGACCGAGCAACCGCCCTTGCCAGAACACACCTATGTGGAGAACGGTCTGCGCGACTATCAAGGCAGTCTGAAACGGAAACTGCTTTGGGGGGTGTATATCATCCCGGTGGGGCTTATCTGCGGGCTGGTGTACTTCATCAACTTCTACTGACGGGGCGGCGTGATGCGCGTGATTAAGTGGACTTTCCTGATCGTGATCCTGGGCGTCGTCGGGTCGTTCCTGCATTACACGTTGCCACAGACGGATATCGTGCGCGTGGTGAACACGGAAATCCGGCGGGTGGATTATGGGGAAAACTCCATCTTCTGGGCCGGGGGCGATGTGGGCGGCGCGGCGGGGACGGTCAACCAAGACGTCCGCTTCATCAACACTGTGCGCGAAAACGGCCGCCCCTCGGTCTATCGGAACGAAGATACGGGTTGGGGCTGGCCGCCTTACTTCAAACTGGACAGTTCGAATTTGCAGACGGAGGCGGAGGACCTTGTGTCGACCAGTGCCGACCCGCAATGGGTGGCCTTGACCCATTATGGATGGCGGTCAGAGTTCCTGACGATCTTCCCCAATGCCGTGGGCGTGCGTGCCGTCGAAGGACCGGATACGCGGATCATTCCCTGGGTGAATATCATCATCCTGACCATTCTGGCGGCGATCCTTTGGGCGATCACCGTGCGGATCATCCGGTTTCGTCGCAACCGCATCGACCCCATCGTAGAGGATGTGGAGGAGGCCTGGGACGACGCCGCCGATGCTGTGGCCGAGCGTAAGAAGGGCGTCCGCGCGTGGCTGGCCACATGGAAGGGCAAGCCCCGGCGCTGACCCCCGGTGTCAGAATGTCGTGTCCGGTGATGCAAACGGTGCCCTGACTTTGTTGCCATGTTTTCGGGTTGGCGCGTGGTCCCCTGGACAGACCCGACCAACCGGCCAGGACGGCGCGCTAGGGTCCCAACCCTATGTGATATCACGCGTGCGGAGCGCATTGTTGAAACGGATGACGGGCGGTCATGTTGATATCTTGTCCAAGCGGCGGGTCCATGGGCGAGACGACGCCCTGGGCTTTGCGACCAGAAAGGCGACTTGGATGCTGACGGGGCACTGACGCGGAACCGGGTCGCCACCCGGCTTTATGACGCCGGTGGTATGTTCATCCGCCAATTCCTGACCCGAGACATCGACGATATCCCTGTCAGACCGCAGACCTACGGGTCGGGCATCCGCTGGGGTGGGGGGCTGACGCCCAGCTTTGCATGGGCGGTGGGGTCGACCTTGGTGGGTGCCCACAGGGGCGTGCCAGACCGAAAGGCCGCGCGCCCGATCATATGGGCGCCCACAGGGGCCGTCAGCAGAAGAAAGACCACGATCAACACGCAACGCGCGACCGTGGAGGCATCTGCAAACCCCACCATCACCGCCGCCATAATCAGGCCCGAGGCCAGCGTCCCCGCCTTGGTCGTAGCATGCATCCGGATCAGCACATCCGGCAAGCGCAAGATGCCCAGGCCGGCGATAAAGGCGAAGAACCCCCCGGACAGCACCAGAAAGGAGAGGGCGATCTCAAGGATCATGGCGTGTCCCCTCCACCTCTGGGACGACGGGCGCTTGGGCGGCCCGACGCTCGATAAAGCGGGCCAGGGCCACGGTGGCCAGAAACCCGATCAACGCCAGAACCACCGCCACGTCCAGGAAGGCGGTGACCCCTGTGTCCAAGGCGAACAGGCCGCAAAACGCGACGATCAACACGGTCATCGTGTCCAGCGCCACGACGCGGTCCGGCAGGGACGGGCCCTTCACCAGTCGCAGGAAGGACAGAACGACCCCGGCCATCACCATGAAGAACCCGGCTTGCACCGCCAAGTTCAGAAGCGGCATCTGTTCGGTTAAGGTTGGGGTCATTCCAAAGCCTCCCGCACCCAGCGTTCCATGCCGTTTTCGATTTCCGATACGATCTTTTCGGCATCGTCGGCAAACATGGCGTGAACGAACAACGTGTTGCAATCCTCGGTCACGTCCAGGCTGAGCGTGCCGGGCGTGAGGGAGATGAGGTTCGTGACCAACAGCACCTCTGCCTCCCCCTTCGCCCTCAGCGGTACTGCGATAATGCCCGGGCGGGCGCGGTGGCGCGGGGTCAACACATCCCACGCCACCGAAAGGGACGACACGATCAATTCATAATGGAACAGCACCAACAGTTTGCCCCATCGCCACACGCGGACGAAGTAGCCGCCCCCCCGATCCTCGAACAACGGCTGGATCACCCAGAGCGCCAGGAACCCGATGATCATCCCGATGGCCAAACCGGGCAGCGTGAAGGAATTCGTCAGCGCGGCCCAGGCGATGGCCAAGATGATATTGAGCAGGAAGATATTCATTCCGCAGCCTCCTCCGGCAGGGTGTCCGGCAACTCTCCGATGACGGCGGTCAGATAGGCAGTGGGGTCCAGCAATTCCTCGGCCGTCGTGGTTGCGACTTGGACAAACGGCTCCGGGAAAAGGCCGATGAATACGGTCATGGCCGCCATCCCCGCGATGGGCACCAGAAGGCACAGCCGGTCGCCCAGGGACAAGTGGGCCAATTTGGGGGTGATGCCGTCGGGATGGGGCTTCCAAAACGCGCGGCCCCAGATTTTTGTCATGGAGTAGATGGTCATCAACCCCACGGATAGGGCCACGAAGGCGATCAGCCACATCTCCAGGTCCAGGGACGCCTTCACCAGCACGTATTTGGCCCAGAACCCCGACAGGGGCGGGAACCCAGCGAGGGAGAAGGCGGGGATCAGGAACAGCAGGGCCAACAATGGCGCGCCCTTATAAAGCCCGCCGATCTTGTCCAAATCCGTGCCCCCGGCGATCCGATTGGCAACGCCCGAGACCAGGAATAGGTTCGCTTTCACTATGATGTGGTGCACCAGGTAGAACACTGCCCCCATCATCGCGAGCGGTGTCATCAAGGCCAGACCCAGAACCATATAGCCGATCTGGCTGACGATGTGGAACGACAGGATCCGCCGGAAATCGGTCTGGGCCGCCGCGCCCAAGACGCCGGTGATCATGGTCAACGCCGCCACCCACAGAAGGATCGTGTGCGTGAACGCGATGTCCGAGGTGAAGACCAGCGTGAACATTCGCATCAACGCATAGACACCGACTTTGGTCAGCAGGCCCGCAAACACGGCGGACACGGCAAAGGACGGCGTGTGGTAGGACGCGGGCAACCAGAAGAACAGCGGGAACACCGCCGCCTTCACCCCGAAGCCCACCATGAACATGACCGCGATGACGGTCATCAGGCCCGGGTCCACCTCGGCCGCGGCAAAGTGCAGATCGGCCAGGTTCAGCGTGCCCGTGGTCCCGTAGAGCAATCCGATCCCGCTGAGGAACAGGATCGTAGAGATCAGGTTCAGCGTGACGTATTTGATGCCCGCATCCATCTGCACCTTCGACCCGCCCAGGATCAACAGCCCGAAGGAGGAGATCAGCATCACCTCGAACCAGACATACAGGTTGAACAGGTCGCCCGTCAGAAACGCCCCGGTCACGCCCGCGATCAACACTTGGAACAGGGCGTGATAGCCCAACTCCTCCATCTCGTCGGTGATGTCGGTCACCGCGTACAGGGACACGGCCAGGGCCGTGATGCCCGTGATCACAACCATGACCGCCGACAGGGTGTCGGCCACCAGCGTGATGCCAAAGGGCGCGGGCCAGTTGCCCATCTGCGCGGCCACGGGCCCTTCTTCCAACACACGGATCAGCAAAAGGACGCCCGCCACCAGCATCACGCCGGACCCCATGACCGAGATCCAGCGCCCCTCGCGGTTGCGGCGGAACAGAAATGCCAGGATTGCCGTGATGAAGGGCACGACAATGGGAAGGGGCAGGGACCAGATCACTTGGGCGCGTCCTCCGGCTCGGCCAGCCGCATATCGTCGGAATTGAGCGTGCCCAGGTTCTGATAACCGCGATAGACCAGGACCAGTGCAAAGGCGAACAGGCCGAAGCCAATGACGATGGCCGTCAGGACCAAGGCTTGGGGCAGGGCGTTGGCCACCCCCTCGGCGGGGGCATAGGCGCCCTCGGCGATGAGGGGCGGGGCCTCGGGTGTCAGGCCGCCCGATGCAAAGATGAGCAGGTTCGCGGCGTTCGACAACAGGATCAGCCCAAAGATGAACCGCAAAACGTTGCGCGCCAGCATCAGATAGACCGACGCCGCCACCAGCGCGCCGACCATGATGGCCACGAAGACTTCCATCAGACCTCCTCCTCCAGCGCCAGGACCAGCGTTAGGACAGAGCCGAGGACCACCAGATAGACGCCGATGTCGAAGATTAGGATGTTGGAGAGGGGCAGGCCCTTCTCCCCTTCCTCGGCGCCCAGGAATAGCCATTGACCCGTGAACAGCGCGTCGCCGAAGAACGTCGAGAAGATGCCGGCCGCCAAGGCGACGCCCAGGCCCACCATAGCAATGGTCTGCGGTTCCAGCCGAAGGGCCAGGCGCGCCGCGCTACAGCCATGGGCGATGGCGTATAGAATAAACCCAGTGGCCCCGATCAGGCCGCCGATGAAGCCGCCGCCGGGCTCGTTATGCCCGCGCAGCAGCATCCAAAGCGAGAAGACCAGCAGCAGGCCCACCAGAACCCGAGTGGCCGCCCGAACGATCAAAGACGATCTCATGACGCCCCTTTCTTGGTGCCGCGCAGCAGGGCGAACGCCCCCAGGGCGGCGATGGCCACCACGGCCACTTCGCCGAATGTGTCCAACGCCCGGAAGTCGACAAGGATCACGTTCACGATGTTGCGCCCATGGGCGATGGGCACGGATGTGGACTCGAAAAACTCCGTCAGGCGCATGTCAAAGGGCGTGGCCATGACGGCCAGCAGGGTGATCGTGGTCAAGGCCCCCAGCGTCAGGGCCAGCGTCAGGTCCCAGCCTCGGATCGTGCTGACATATTCCTTGTTCAGCGTCGGCAGCTTCAGCATGGCCACGGCCACCAGCACGACTTGCAGCACCTCCACCAGCAGCTGCGTGATCGCCACATCCGGCGCCCCGAACATGATGAAGACCAGCGCGACCCCCACACCCACCGTGCCCAGGGCGGCCACGGCGGTCATCCGGCTGTTGGTGAAGGCCGTGATCAGCCCGCCTGCCGTGATGAAGATCAGGACAGACCAATGCTTGGCCCTCAGGTCCTCCTCGATGGTGAAGTCCGGCGCCAAGCCTGCGCGGATCACTGCCACCAAAACAACCGCCGTCAGGGTTGCAAACGTCACGAAGATATAGCGCCGCAATTGCCCCGTTTGGATGGCGCCCGTCAGGCCCGCGCAGCCTGCGGCCACCAGGTCCATCAGCCGGTCCCAGCCGGGGTCGAAGCGGGATTTGAAGCCGGCCAGATAGTCCCGCAAACGCCCATGGATCAGGTAGAGGCCCCAGCCCACGGCGAAGGTCATAAGCGATAAGATGAAGGCGGTGTTAACCTCTTTGAACAGGTACAGATCGACCTCCGCCGGGCGCCCAAGGACGGCCGCGACGCCAGGCCGGACAAGGGCTTCGGCGTAATCGGGCATCAGGCCCAGGACGACGCCCAAGCCCGCCAAAAGAACAGGTCCCGTCAGCATGGCCACCCCGCCTTCATGGGGCGCCACAGGGGTTTCGGCCAGTGTGCCGGTGAAGGGCCGCCATGCCACGATCCCCGCGGCGCAGAACATCAGGGCCGATGCCGCAAAGGCGCATCCGGTGACCCAAAGCATGGCCGGGCCGTCCAGCGCGCCCTTGTACAGGAATTCTTTACCGATGAAGCCGAACAGGGGCGGAATGCCCGCCATGCTCAGCGCGGCCAGCATCGCGGCCAGCCCGGTGATCGGCATCTTTCGGAACAACCCGCGCAGGACGGTCGCCTCTCGGGTGCCGGTGCCATGGTCCACAACGCCGATCATCAAGAACAGCGACGCTTTGTAGAAGGAATGCACCAATAGGAACGTCATGGCCCCCAGGATCGCCGCCTCCGTCCCCACGCCGATGAACATGACCAACGTGCCCAGGGCCATCAGCGTCGTGTAGGCCAGGACTTGTTTGATATCGGTCTGTTTGATCGCCAAGATCGACGCAAACACCGCCGTCACCCCGCCGAAAATCACCAGAACCCAAAACCAAAGATCAGTGCCCCCCAGGGATGGATTCATCCGCGCCAACAGATACACCCCGCCCTTCACCATGGTGGCGGAATGCAGATAGGCAGACACCGGCGTCGGCGCCGCCATGGCGTTGGGCAGCCAGAAATGGAACGGCACTTGCGCCGATTTCGTGAAGGCCCCCGCCACCACCAGCCAGAAGATCGGTTGGTACAGCGCGTGATCCGCCAACGACCCTTCGATTTCGCTGATGTTGAATGTCCCCGTGGCCGTCGCGATCAGGACGATCCCCGCCAGGAACGCCAGGCCCCCCGTGCCCGTCACCAACAGGGCCTGCAACGCGTTGCGGCGGGATTTGGCCTCATCGGCGTTGAACCCGATCAGCAGGTAGGAAGAGATCGTCGTCACCTCCCAAAAGACGAACAGAGACAGAAGGTTATCCGACAGAACCAGGCCCAGCATTCCCGTCATGAACGCAAGCAGATACGTCACGAACCGCGCGTAATGGTCATGTCCGCCCAAATAGGAGGTGGAGTAGAGCGTCACCATCACGCCGATCCCGCTGATCAGCAAGGCAAAGGTCAGCGATAGGCCATCCAGCAGAATGCCAATCTCTACGCCCAGTGATGGGATCCAATCCCAAGACCATTTCAACACCTCGCCCCCGGCCACGGCAGGGATGTGTTGCGCGAACCACAAGAACAGCGCCAGGGGCACTAGGACCGATATCCATCCCGCCGGCCCGCCAAGGAACCGAGTGTTGGCGTCTGACGCGGCCATGACCTCTCCTGCAGGTTGTGCTCCGAGGGGATATAGGCGGATCGTTTGATTGTTCAAACCTGTGATCTAAGTATTTTTCAATAGACAGTCACTATCAAGGGTCCCAGATGCCGACCTTGCAACAGTTCCGCTACTTGGTGGCCGTGGCCGACACGCTGCATTTTCGCCGCGCCGCCGAGTCGGTCCATGTCACGCAGCCCACGCTCAGCGCGCAACTGCGCGAGTTAGAGGAGAAGTTGGGCGTGCAATTGGTGGAGCGGAGCCGTTCTGGCGTCACCGTCACCCCCATCGGGCAGGAGGTCGTGGCCCGCGCCCGCCGCGTCCTGCGCGATGTGGCCGATATCAGCGCCCTTGCCCGTGCCGGGGCCGACCCCTTCACAGGGACATTGCGCGTGGGCGTCGTCGGGTCCTTGGGCAGCTACTTCCTGCCGCTCATCATCCCCGACTTGCATCGCACTTACCCCGATTTGAAGTTCTACGTCCGCGAAGGTCTGGCCGCCGACCTTCTGACACGGCTGCGCGATGGCAATCTGGACCTGCTGTTCTTTCCGCTGCCTGTGGATGACCCCGTGCTTCAGTCGGTGCCGCTGTTCCATGAGCCGCTGCTGCTGGTCATGCCCACCGATCACCCCCTGGCCGCCGATCAGACCGTCCCGAGGGAGGCGCTGGCCGGGGAAACCGTGATGACCCTTGAGGCGGGGCACCGGCTTCATGATGAGGTGGACGCCATCGTCCAGGAAACCGGCGCGACGCTGTCGTTGGACTATGAGGGGACGTCCCTCGACACCCTCCGTCAGATGGTGGCCACGGGCCTGGGCCTGTCTATCCTGCCCGCCCTCTACATCCGGTCGGAGGTAGCGCGGGAACAACTGGTCGTGGCCCGCCCCTTGGCCGACCCGCAGCCGGGCCGCGACATCGCCCTGGTCTGGCGCCGCACCGCCGCCCAAACCGAAGCCTTCACCGAATTGGCCGACGCCATCCGCGGCGCCTTGACCGGCACCGCCCCTGAAATTCGGGTGATCCGGTCCGCAGGGGTGCAGGCGCAAGCGGGCTAACCTGCCAGGCCGGTCACAGGCCGAACGGCACCCAGATCGTCTGCACCTCGGTGGCCGCCGCCAGAAACGGCGCCGCATCTGCCGCGTCCCAATCGCGCCCCAGGCCATTGTTGATCCAGGTGCGTTTCAAATCCGCCGCGGCCTCCCGCTCGATCACGGCGGAGATATCGGCGGATGAAAAGGACCACACGGCGTCGATCCCCATATGCCCGCCCATCTGGCCCGCCAGGTCGGTATGGGTGCCGGTCAGAATGTTCACCACCCCGCCCGGCACATCCGACGTGTCCAGCACTTGATACAAGTCCGTCGCGGTCAACGGCGCCGTCTCTGGCGCCACCAGGACCAGCCGGTTGCCCGTGGCCAGTGCCGCGCCCAGGACCTGCGCCAGGGCGATCAGGGGATGGACCTCTGCGGCAAAGGCCCCGATCACGCCCAGGGGCCGGTTAAGCGCCATGGCCAGGCCGCCGACAGGCACGCCCAGCGTCCGCCCATCATGCTTGTCCGCCCAGGCGGCCCAACGGAACAGATGGCGCACCGCCGCCTCCGCCTCTGGGGCGCCGCCGGTCTGAGCCTTCAGCCGCGCATCAAATTCGTGCGCACGTGCGGCCAGGTTCTCGGCCAGGTAGTACAGGATTTGCGCCCGCAGATGCCCAGTCGTCCCAGACCAGGCCTTGGCCCCCGCCGCCGCTTCCACGGCATTGCGCAGGTCCTTCCGGTTGGCGAGGCCCACCTCACCCACGGGGCCCCGGGGGCCCACGACGCTGCGGCTATAGCCCCCATCGGGCCGTGCCTGTTTGCCCCCGATATACATCTTCGCTGTCCGGTCGACCGCATCTGACGGGCCGCGCCCGTCCCGCACCGTCACTGGCGGCAGCGGCTTGCCCGCGGCCGGGCGCAAATAGGCGCGTAGCCCCGCCATCCCGCCTTCGCGGCCAAATCCGCTCTCATTCATGCCCCCAAACGGCGCTGCAGCATCCAGCATATTGGTCCCGTTCACCCAGACGACGCCCGCCTTGATCTTGGGCGCGCAGGTCAGAGCCACGTCGATGTCCTGGGACCAGACCGACCCTGCCAGGCCATAGCGCGTGTCATTGGCCAACTGCACCGCCTCGTCCGGCGTGCGGAAGGTCGTCGCCGCCAGGACCGGGCCAAACACCTCCTCCTGCATCAAAGGGTCGGCACCGTGCAGGTCCGTGACCAATGTGGGCGGCAGGTAGCATCCCTCGGGTGCGCGGCCTTGGTGAACCACGCCCGTTGTCTGGGCCAGACGGGCCTGCACATCGGCCAGATGGGCGGGGTGAACCATGGCGCCCATGTCGATGGCCTTGTCCAACGGGTCGCCCACGCGGATGCGGGCCATGCGCGCCTTCACCCGGTCCAGGAACTCCTCCGCAATGCCCTCCTGCACCAGCAGCCGGGCGCCCGCGCAGCAGACCTGTCCGCCATTGAACCAGACCGCATCCACCAGCCCCTCGACCGCGCCGTCCAGATCCGCATCTTCGAACACGATGTAGGGCGACTTGCCGCCAAGCTCTAGGGTCAGGCCCATGGCCCGGCCCGCCGTCTCCCGACGCAACAGGCGGCCCACTTCGGTGGAGCCGGTGAAGGCCAGCTTGTCGATCTTGGCCGCCGCCAACGCGGCCCCCGTGGCGCCATCGCCGGTCAAGATGTTGACCACCCCCGGCGGCACGCCCGCCTGGTCGCAGATATCCGCAAAGGCCAGCGCGGTCAGCGGCGTCCATTCCGCCGGTTTCAGGACCACGGTATTGCCCATGGCCAAGGCGGGGGCCACCTTCCAGGCCAGCATCAGCAGGGGGAAGTTCCAGGGCACGATTTGCCCGCAGACGCCCCAGGGCACCGCGCCCGGCATGGTCTCGGACCGGATTTCCGCATGACCGGCGTGGTGATAGAAATGGCGAACCGCCAGGGCCACGTCGATGTCGCGCGCCTCCCGGATCGGTTTGCCGGTGTCCAGCGTTTCAAGCACCGCAAACAGCCGGCTGTGCTTTTGCAGACCGCGGGCCATGGCATACAGGACTTTGGCCCGGTCGTGATCCGCTGCCGCGGCCCATGGCCCCGCCGCCTTGCGCGCGGCCTTCACGGCGGTGGCCACGTCCGCCGCGGTGCCTTGGGTCACCTGTGCCAGGACGTCCCGGCTGGCGGGCGCCTCGGTGGCAAAAGTCTCGCCCGGCTTGGTCCGCTTGCCGTTGATGAAATGACCAAAGCGCCGCCCATGACTGTCCAGCCAGGCATCGGCCTCCGCGCGGCTCTCGGGCGCGGGCCCCCACGCCATGCTCTCAAAAATCTCCGACACACTCATCTCTCGATCCTGCTGTCCCGGGGCCCTGTTGTCATCTGGCCCAAAATACTCTGACACGACGCGTGCGGCCGTGCGCGCGCGTCACCCTAAGGCATGCCGATGGGCCACGGAGTAGCGCCCGGTCACATGATGCTCCAACTGCCGCTCGATATCACCCAATAGGGAGGACGCGCCAAATCGGAACAGGTCTGGGCGCAGCCAGCGGTCGCCCAATTCCTCCTTCAAAAGCGCCAGGTAGACCAGCGCATCCTTTGCCTTCGACACCCCACCCGCAGGCTTGTAGCCCACTTTGAACCCGCTCAGGCGCCCATAGTCCCGAATGGCGCGCATCATCACCAGGCTCACGGGCAGCGTGGCATTCACCGCTTCCTTCCCGGTGGAGGTTTTGATGAAATCTGCCCCGGCCATCATACAGACGAGGCTGGCTTTCATGACGTTCTTGAGGGTCCCCAATTCTCCGGTCGCCAAAATCGCCTTCATATGGGCGGCACCACAGGCCGCCCGCATGGCCTGCGTTTCCTCGAACAGCGCGTGCCAATCCCCGGTCAAGACGTGCCGCCGAGAGATCACGATGTCGATCTCGCGCGCGCCGGCCGCCACGCTCTCCTCGATCTCCCGCAGGCGCAGGGCAAAGGGCGACAGCCCGGCGGGGAACCCGGTGGAGACGGCGGCCACGGGCAGGCGCCCGTCCAACGCCTCGACCGCCACGGGCACCATGTCGTGGTAGACGCAAACGGCCCCCACCGTCAGGTCCGGCAACCCGATCGCGTCCAACACATCCGGCCGCGCGGGGTGCAAGGCTTTGGCACATAGACGCCGCACGCGGCCCGGCGTGTCATCGCCCGACAGGGTGGTCAGGTCGATCATCGACACGGTCCGCGCCAACCACGCGGCCTGCCAGTCGGATTTCACCGACCGGCGGCCGGGCAGGCTGGCGGCCCGGCGGGTCACGGCGGGCGTGTTCACCCGCACCGAATCCACCACCGCGCGGTCAAACGGCACGCCATCATTGCGTGCCAAATCCACATGCCCGTCCACACTCAGCCTCGGTTTCGCCATGTCGCTCCCCCAGGGTCGGCGGAATGCCCCCAATCCCCTGTCCTCGTCCGAAAACCGTTGCATGGCCCATGGGGGAGTGCAACCATCACAGGGCATCGCTTGGGGGCGGACCGCAATTGCGCAGGAGCGATGATCGTGATTGATGCCCAACGTCATGAGGTTCCCCCTGAGCCGGTGATGCACCCTCCTGGATCGCTCGGTTGGCTCAAGGCCCTGACTGCCGAAATGGCAGGCAGCGCGGTCACGTCTGTCTCGGCCCCCGGTGGGCGTGGGCGTCGGTCCGTCCGGGTCGAGTTGGAGGATGGCCGGACCCTGATCGCAACCCAACGCGAAACCGCCGAGCGGGGTCGGAACGAGGCTGGACTTCTGGGCACCTTGGCCGCCCAAGGCGCCCCCGTGCCCCATGTGATCGGGTTCCGCGACGGGCTGATGCTCCAGGCCGATGCGGGGCGCAATCGCCTGTCCAACGCCCTGGTGCGCGCCGATATCCGGGGGCGCGTGGACCTGTTGCGCCGTGCCATCGCGGCGCTGGATGCGTGTCGCGCCGCCATGACCCAACGTCCCGATGTGTTGGCACAGCTTCCGGGCCTTGGGACCCATACCGGCTGGATCGAGAACTTCGTGGCCCGCGCCGTGTTCCTGTCGGGGGACCTGCGCATCGGGCCGCCGCCCATGGACGTGGATGCCGTGACCCGGGCGCTCAGCGCGCCGCCGGACCGTTTCACCCGCTGGGACGCGCGCACCGGCAATGCGGTGGTCCAAGCCGATGGTCGGATCATCTGGTACGATTGGAACGTGTTCGGGCGCCGCGGCGGGGTCGAAGATGTTTCGTTCCTTCTGGCCGACCTATATGCCGACGTGCCCGTGGCCGACTGGATGGACCTGTTGGCGGAGGCCGTGCCGGACGCGCCGGCCCGCGACTTGGTGCGGCGCATGGCCATTTTCGTGGCCGTTGACCGCCTGCGGCTGATCCATGGCACGGTCCTTGCCAAAGGCTGGGCCGATCCCCGAGACACACAGCGTCACGACCTGGTGGGCGCGGTCCCTGACTTGGTCGAGGGGCTGTGTTCGCGGATGGCGGGGCTGGCCGAGGATGACCCCCTTTTGGACGGCTTCACCGACTGGTTCACCGCCGCCAGCCGTGCCCTTACGGAGGCCTAGGCGGCGTGTGCGTTTATGGGCTCCCCCATCGTTTGCGTTCAGATTCAAGATCTTAAACGGGAGGCGATCCTGTGGCTGGCGCGGGGGGCGACGGCCCGTATCAAACAGACTCCGACGCGCAACGAAGACCGTCCGATTGACTGGATGCTCTGCGAAGAACGACACTTAGCGGATTGTTTTCTCGAAAAATCAGATTTTTGAGGCGAGTTGCCCTACGCTGTGAGAAGACAGGCACCTCGTTCGAAGCCTTTGGAGACCTTCCATGTGCAATGGCCTGAAGCTGTTAAATGGAGATGCCGCCAGAGCCTCTTCTGCCCCGACGTCAGCGATCGGCCGTAGGCAGGTGGACCGGCTGATCTGCCCTGCGTCTGCCACGCTTCAGTTTTGCGCGGCGCGGGTCAACGCTTCGGTCACCACCCCATCGGTCAGCAACTCCGGCAGGGGGATCCCTTCTGGCGCCCCCGGCCCGTAGACCGCATTGAACGGGATGCCAAACCGCGCGTTGTCTTGCAAATAGGCGGCGATGGCGTCATCGGGCCGGGTCCAGTCCGCGCGCATTGCCACTGTGCCATCTTTGGCCAGCAGGTCGCGCACCGGGTCCTCTTGCAGGACCAGGCGCTTGTTCACCTTGCAGGTCAGGCACCAATCCGCCGTCACATCCACAAAGACCACGTTCCCGGCCTGCACCTCTGCACTGATCCGGTCGCGGGCGAAATCCTGCCACGGTCCGCCCAAGGCCGCCTGGGCCACGGGCGCGGGCGGCACCAAAACGGCCACCGCCGCCGCGACCGCCAAGCCCCCAAGCGCCAAGGGCACCGTCCGCACACGCAACGCCAACAGGCCGAGCATTCCCGCCGCCACCGCCGCCACGGCCAGGGCCAGGGTCCAGCCCGCCGCCCCCGCAAGCACCGTAACCAGCCACATGGCGGCCGCCATCATCAACCCACCCAACACCAGGCGCAGCTTCGCCATCCAAGCCCCCGGTTTCGGCAAGCGTTCGACCAAGGACGGGCGCAGGGCGATGACCAGATAGGGCAGGGCCAGGCCCAGGCCCAAGGCCGTGAAGACGGCCAATGTCTCAGCGGGCCCATGGGTCAGGGCAAACGTCACCGCCGTGCCCAAGAACGGGGCCGAACAGGGCGTCGCCATGACCGCCGCAAAGGCGCCCGTGGCGAAATCGCCGCCCCAGCCGCCGCGCGCCTCGGTCTGGGCCATGCCCGTCATGGCGCGCTGCCCCACGGACACTTCGAACAGGCCGAATAGGTTCGCCGCGAACAGCGTCATCAAACCGACCATCACCGCCAGAAAGACTGGGTTCTGGAACTGCACGCCCCAGCCCACGGCCACGCCCGCCGCCCGCAGGGCGATCATCGCGGCGGCCAGCGCCAGGAAGAACGCCAGAATGCCCCCCGCAGACGCTAAGAAGCCTGCCCGGACCCGCATCGGCCCCCGGTCCCGCGCCGACAGGGCCGAGGCCAGCTTGATCGACAGCACCGGCAACACGCAGGGCATGACGTTGAGGATCAACCCCCCCAGCACCGCAAAGACCAGGATCATCGCCAAACCCTGCCCGGCGCCGGGCGCGGGCGGTGGCACGGTGCTGAGGTCGGCGCCCATGGTTGCGGCCCGGTCCCCGTCTACCAATGTGATGTCCAAGGCGCCTTCACCGGCAGACAAGACCGGCATCCGCGCCCAAAGCGTCGTGCCCCCGTCCGCCAAGGTGATCTCCGGCTTGCCAAAGGCCCCGTAATCGCCATGCTCCGGGAACAGATCGGGCGCTTGAAACGGCGTCTCTGACTGTGCCGTCAAGGTCAGCGCTTCTTCGCCCAAATGCACTTGCGTCAGCGCCATGCCTGCCATGGGCCCGTCGCTGGGCACTTTGGCGACCCAAGCTGACAAAAGGTCCCCTGCCTCGGCATCCAAGCCCCCGCCTTGGGGCAGGTCCAGTGTCAGGGCCACCGTCTCGGGAATGCAGACCTCTTCGCAGACCAGCAGGTTCGCCTGCAGGGCCAGCCGGGCTGGCGCGCCGGGCGTCTCAAGCTGAACGGTAAGCGGAAAGACCACCCGCTCCCCATAGCCGAAATTCTCGATCTCGAAGGCTGTGAACCGTGTGGGCGCCGGATAGGCCAGGGTGACATTGGCGATGTTTTCGCTGCCCTCCCAAGACACGTCCGGCGGCAGGCCCACTTCTCCGGGGGACCGCCAATAGGTCTTCCACCCCGCCGCCAGGGTCAGGTCCAACCCTGCCTGCAACACGGCCATGCCCGCGCCCACGCCGTCGGTCACGCTGATCACGCGCGCGGACAGGGTCTGCGTTTCGACCACGTCAGAGGTAGCGGCCTGCAATGGTGCGCCCATCACGGCGGCCAGGAAAAGGAGAACTCGAACCATATCCTCACCTAGGGCCCACGAATGGGGCAAGAAAAGGGGCCAAGCGCCGCACTGACGCAACTGTGACCCCGAGACGCCCTTGCGCTGCTGTGCGCGGCGGGGTTTTCTAAGTGCGGGTTGGTGACGTGCCGCCCGGTTTTGGAGTGTCCCATGATCCGCCTAACAGCCTTTGCCTGCGCCACAGTCCTCGCGACCCTGCCCGCCACGGCCCAAGACTTCACCGAGGAGGAGATCAAGCAACTGGCCCTCCAAGCCATCCTGGAGAACCCGCAGATCGTGATGGAAGCCGTCTCCATCCTGCAGCAGCGCGAGGAGGAGGAGGCCGCCGCCCAGGCCCGCACCTCCCTCGAAGATGGGCGCGACCTATTGGAAAACGACCCCAACGCGCCCGTCCATGGCAACCCCGAGGGCGACGTGACCGTCGTGGAGTTCTTCGACTACAATTGCCCCTATTGCCGCCGCGCGGGCGACGAGGTGACGGCGCTTTTGAAAGGCGATGCCAATGTCCGGGTCGTTTACCGCGAATGGCCGATCCTGGGTGACGGCTCCGTCTTTGCGGCGCGCGCGGCCTTGGCGTCGCGGCAGCAGGGCAAATACGTGCCCTTCCACGAAGCACTGATGGAGGCGCGGGGCCGCGTGGACGAACGGATCGTCATGGACATCGCGGCCACCGTCGGCCTCGACATCGACCAATTGCGCACCGACATGGACGCCCCCGAAGTGCAGGCCCATATCGACACCAGCATGGAGCTTGCCCGTTCTCTCGGCTTCTCGGGCACGCCTAGCTTCGTGGTGGGCGACCAACTTGCCCCCGGCCTGGTCGATGCGGAGCAATTGGCCACCATGGTCGACGCCACGCGGACCGGCCAGACAGAGTAACGCCGTCCTACGGCATATGCGCGGCGCTGAACGTCTCGCACGGCCTGCGCGGGTTGTGGTAGCTTGTCAGGCAAATCAGCATCCCGCGCACTGGAACGGGCGCCGCAGGCAACCAGCCAGTGACCTCAAAATCAAACTGCCGCCCCGACGCTGGCCGCGCCAAAACAGAATAGCGATAAAATGCGCCATCCGCCGTCGGTTCCCCTTGGGCAAGGACCTCGGCCACCTCCAAGTCAATTGCTGAAAGAAAAGGCACCAACATCGGAATCCCATCTTTCGCGGCGTCGGGCGTCATGGTCCCGTGGAGTCGCGCCGGAAAAGGCATCATGTACAGATACGCAGTGTTTGTCACCTCAAGCGGAAACCCATCCACGAACATCGCCGCCAATGATGGAGGCATATTTGACGGCACGGATCTGTCGTCTGCGACGATCCCGAACATCTCCGGGTCGGCGGGAACCCAGCCGCCCGGCAATGTCAGCGCGAAGGGCCAAACGTCTTCGCGATAGACCTCCGTCTCCTCATCGAGGCCGGTCTCGACAAGGGCAAGGAAGTCCGCCATTTCACGTCCATAGGCAGTGGTGGCCCGGGCATGCGCCTGTTCCTCATCTATGGTGTCACGAAGCTGCACGAGCGCCTCTGCCATCACAAGAATCTGCTGGCTCAGCGTCTGGTCGCTCTGGGCAAGCATCGCGACCACCGGCCCCATCACCTCTGCCACGTCCTCAGGGTACAGGTTTCCCTCTTGGAATGCCGGTGAGACGATGTCCAAGCGATCAATCATGGCGGCCAGTGCCCGAATGTTATGCTGCGTCGCCGGGTAGGATGCGCGCAGCCGATCCATGGCGTGTGGCCCTGAACAGTCCCAGAGAAACGTCGTCCAGGCCTCTGTCAGCTGATCTTGCGAGGCTTGAACCTCCGCCAACTGCGGCATAGTGTTCAATGCCTCCGAAGCGTACCGAATTGCATTGTCCGGCACGTCCTCCTTGGGGATGCGTCCGTTCTGCGTGACCGTCCGCAACAAGGTGTCGAACGCGGCCGCCGCCACGGCATTCACCTTAATCGTATTGTCATAGGCGACCTGCATCGCGGCTGTCGCGGCCCGGCATTTGGCGCTGATCGACAAGGGGGTCACTTTTGCCTGTGATCGGCCGAACGAAACGCCTGGCACCAACACGCCCGCGTCGGGCCAGCGGTAGCCCGACACCGCGACGTCCAGCCTCTCCCACAGAGAGCCATCCCCGACCAAGACATCCATCGGGATGGCCCAGGCCAGACCCCGCCCGGTGTCGCGACTGCCCGACAAGATACCAACCACCGCCCCCGACTCATCGACAATGGGGGCGCCGCTGGCCCCCCCCTTCCACCGTGATATCCAGTGGGAGGACCTGAATGCCAGGGTCCCGAAAGATGGAAACCTCGGCGGCGGTCTCCGGGTCGGGGGCGCTTGGGTCCCGCGTCACCCAGACTGCGCCCGATTGCAGGCCGGCAACCGCACGGCGCCCGGCCAGGACCGTCCGTTCCATTCCCAAAGGCGCGCCATGCAGCGCCACAGTCGCCCCCGCGGCCCCCGCCCCTGCGTTCGTGTTCAGCGGATAGCCGCCTTCCTTCGGCAAACCGTCCACCATCAACAGGGCCAAATCCCGCGTTGGGGCCATAAAATGCAGGGTCACATCTTCCCATATCCGGCCTTCGAAATCATGCAGCAAGATGTGCGATGCGCCGTCAATCACATGGTATGCGGTGATCACACGGCCCTGTGCGTCCTTGAACGCCGTCCCCAGGCTTTGCCCGTTCGGCCCTTGTGCGACCACGCGGAACAACGCGCCATTGCGCAGGGTCGTCAGGGGCTCCGCCGCGACGGCCGATGCCAGGCACATCACCCAAAGCGTCAGCAGACATCGGCACATGCCCCGTCGCATCCTAATTCCCCGGTGCCTGGGTCGTCGTGCTACCCTGCGCCGGGCAGAACGGGCGCACATCAATCCGGTCTTCCGCGATGAGGCGTAGGCACTCCCCCAGGGTGGTCGCAGCCCCCGACCGTAAAGGCGACCGCGCCGCCGCCTGGACGTCGGGCGTGTCTGTCAACGCCATGTAGCCGTTCACACGCACCAATGCTCCGCCGATCAGGGCGACGCTGCCAGCCAGGCCAAACGCAAACAGCGCCCGCCCCGCAGCCACCCGCCCTTCGGCATCCAACTTGTTGAGAAGGGCGATCACCGATCCCCCCGCCAGCGCAAAGACCAACGCCAACAGAGTTGTCGTCAGCTCCGCCGTGCTAAGCCCCGCTACCATTCCGATGAAGAACCCGATGGCGCCAAATCCCAGGCCCAACGCTTTGGGTGCGGCCGGAGGAGGGGGAGGACCCTCTGCCATTTCAGGCGTGGCGGATGTCTTCGTCGTCGGGCCCGTCTAAATCACCGCCCAACCGCGCTTCAGCCTCGTCCTCGCCCAACTCGAACCCGTGGTGGAACTGGTCCGTATTGTCCAAGATCGCCCGCAGCAGGTCCCCCGGCGATTTGGCGTGTGGCATCCGCAGGCGCAGGGCATGGGCCACCAATTCCGAGCAATACCATCTGTTCCGGCTGTTCCTGCGGAAGTTGAACAATTGCGACGCGAACATCGTCCACAACTCATAGGGTTTGCCCAGTTCCGCGGCGGCCCGATCCCAGGTGTCGGGGCGCGCAAACGGGACGGCGTAAATGTCCCACTTCGGGTCCTTAAGCTCGATGTCCTTGATCCGCACCCCGCCATCGCGCCCCGAGGCGCTGATGCAGGTATGCGTCTCACCGCGCCGTGGCTTGGTGTCCGAGCGGATCAATTCACAATGGGAAAACGGGGACCGCGTTGCGAACTTGACCACTTTGTCGGCAAACGTCCCCTTGCCCCGATAAAATGCGACGTAATAGTCCGACATGCTAAAATCTCCGGCTGGCAGGAATACGCCGAAATTGGCGCGCACCTGCCCTATGGTCAAGTAAGGCTTTCCTGACGTGGACGCGGCACGGCGGCAGGGAACAGCCCGCCTCTATGCTAGACGGACGGCCGTCTGCGCGCTATAACTGAACAAGTGTTCAATTCCTGGGGAGGAGCCGCCTGTGTTCACCGCAACCATGTCGTTCGATCTGGGCGAAGACGTGACTGCCTTGCGCGAAATGGTCCATCGGTGGGCCCAGGACCGGGTCAAACCCCTGGCCGCCGGTATCGACCAGGCCAACGCCTTCCCCAACGATCTGTGGACGGAGATGGGGGCGCTTGGCTTGCTTGGCATCACTGTGCCCGAAGCGGATGGTGGCGCCGGCATGGGCTACCTGGCCCACACTATTGTCATCGAAGAAATCGCCCGTGCGTCCGCCTCGGTCTCGCTCAGCTACGGCGCCCATTCCAACCTTTGCGTCAATCAGATCGCGCTCAACGGCGATGCCGCGCAAAAGGCGCGTTACCTGCCCGGCCTGATCGCGGGCACCCATGTGGGCGCGCTCGCCATGTCCGAGGCGGGGGCCGGGTCCGATGTCGTGTCCATGAAACTGCGCGCCGAAAAGCGGAACGACCATTACCGCCTGAACGGCACAAAATACTGGATCACCAACGGCCCTGACGCTGCCACCCTGGTCGTGTACGCCAAGACCGACCCCGACGCCGGGTCCAAGGGCATCACCGCCTTCCTGGTCGAGAAGGCCATGACCGGCTTTTCAACGTCGCCCCATTTCGACAAGCTGGGCATGCGCGGGTCCAACACCGCCGAGTTGGTGTTCGAAGATGTCGAAGTCCCCTTTGAGAATGTCTTGGGGGAGGAGGGGCGCGGCGTCCAAGTCCTGATGTCCGGGCTCGACTATGAACGGGTCGTGCTGGCGGGGATCGGGCTGGGCATCATGGCCGCCTGCCTGGATGAGGTCATGCCCTACCTGTCGGAGCGCAAGCAATTCGGCAAGCCGGTTGGGTCGTTCCAGCTTATGCAGGGCAAAATCGCCGATATGTATACGGCCATGAACTCGGCCCGGGCCTATGTCTATGAGGTGGCAAAAGCCTGCGACCGCGGCGCCGTCACCCGCCAGGACGCGGCAGCGTGTTGCCTCTATGCGTCCGAAGAGGCCATGAAGCAGGCCCACCAAGCGGTGCAGGCCATGGGCGGCGCGGGCTTTATGAACGACACCCCCGTCAGCCGCATCTTTCGCGATGCCAAATTGATGGAGATCGGCGCCGGTACGTCCGAGATCCGCCGCATGCTGGTGGGCCGTGAACTGATGGGGTCCATGGGGTGAAGGCGTCGCCACACAGCCCCTTCCTGTCCAGGACCGACTGCATGCCCAAAGGGCGTTGGCCCATCGACGCACCGGTCCTGCGGTCTGGCGATTGGGCGAGGCGTCGTGGATCGCCTGCACGTCGCTGTGACCTTGCCAACAGACAGCGCTGTCGCGCGCCCCTTGCATCGCTAAGCCCCCTGTCTGGCGATGGTCCGGCTTGCTGCACACCCCACCGAATCGCTTGGCCAAACCCTCGGCCTCCGGCACACTCCGCCCCTGCCAGGGGTTCCGCGTGGTTCGGTGGCGGAGGGAACGGACAGGCTGTCGGACGGGACATGCGGGCGCCGGTCCCGCCACGCCATATCGCGGAAGGGTCGGGCGAATGCACCCCAAATGCCACGGGGTGCCAATGGCTAGGGGATTGACATGAAACTACTCTTTTCGGCGTTCGCGGTGCTGATCACGGCGGGCATCGCACAAGCGGACCCCGCCTTGCGCACCTGTCTTATGACCAAAGTTCCCCCGCTGGCCGCGCAGATGCAGGCGGCCTCGGCGTGCGCGACGGACAAGTCCTGCACCCCCGCGCCCTTGTCGGGCTATGAGCGGGTGGCCGAAACGCAGTGTTTCGAGGAGGCCATGGCCCGCTGCGACGCGACCGCCGATCCGGGCCAGTGCGTGTCCGGCGTCACCGACTATTTGAGCCATGTTACGCGCAGCCGCGCGGGTGCGGTCAAACCCGCCGGCATCGACGCGGCCATCGCCGATCTGCCGTTCTTCCAAAAGCGCAGCTTGGCCAAGGCCTATGACCAGCATGTACAAGGCCTGATCCAGACCGATTGCGACATCCCCGAAGCCGTCGCCGCCCTAGAGGCACGCCTGCCCAAAGACCTGCCTGCGCAAACCATCTGCGCCGCCGTCGAGGCGTTCGGCCATTACCAAATCCTGCGTCGCTTGGAACGTGCCATCGACGCGGCAGGCTAGCCGCCCGGAAGGAGCTTTGGATGCCGTCCCGTCCGCCCAAACGCAAACGCCTGACGCCGCAACAAAAGAAGGCGCTCAGCTATGGGCGTGACGGACGCAATACGTCTGAATACCCCCATGCCGCGCGCAAAAGCATCCCGCGTGGGAAGGCGCGCAGTCACCGCGCGCAGCGCCGCATCGACAGAGCCGCATTGGCCCACGCGCCCGAAGACGCGCCGCTGGCCCTAGGCAAACCCGCCTGGAAGAAATGGCCGGACCTGCCCCTGGGCGCCTATCTTGAGACACCCGCCGTGGGCGATTGCAGCCCACGCGGCACGCAGGCGTGGGACGGTTTGGAACACGAAATGTCCGCCTATGACGCCACGCAGATCCGCTTACGTCGCCGCCTCCGGGCCCTTAGAAAGCGCACGCCATGAGGACCATCGTCGCGTCCGTGTCGGTGGCGCTCCTCGCGGGGCCTGCCCTGGCCCAACCGGCGGATCCGGGCCCTTTTCAGGCGGCGTTTGATACCTGCGTCGAAGGCGCCGAAGACGCCCGCGAGATGGCCGCCTGCACGGGGCAGTCCGCGCGCGCCTGCCAGGCCCAGGACGGCGGGCAAACCACCCTGGGCATGACCGCCTGTTTTGCCATGGAAACCGGCTTGTGGGACGCGAAGCTCAACGCCGATTGGCCGGAAGTGAAGGCCTGGGCCGCCGCCGCTGATGACGAAGACCGCCCGTTCTTCGACGGTCGCTTCTCCAATCGCCTCGACAGCTTGATCGCCGCACAGCGGGCCTGGATCGCCTTCCGCGACGCCGAATGCGGTTTGGACTATGCGCTCTGGGGGTCCGGCTCCATGCGCCAAATCGCGGGCACCGCCTGCCGGATGGAAATGACGGCGGACCGTGTCATCCGCCTCCGCTTCCTGGCGGATCATATGCGATGATCCGAACGCTCCTCCTTTGTCTTGTGGCCACTGGGGCCCAGGCTGACACCCGCTCAGACGTGGTTTGGTCCTTGCATGCGCTGACGCGCGAGGATCCTTGCGTCCAACAGATGTACTTCGCCATCACCCCGCCCACGGTCGCACAAAGGGACGCGTGCGCCAGCGCCTTTTTCACCTGTGAGGCGCAGTTCGGCCTAAGCGGCGCGCCACTGCCGGACACTGGCCCCATCGCCCATGACCTGATCCACTGCTTCCGCGACAGCCAGCACCGCTTCCTTGCCCTGGCCCATGGTGTGTTGGCCCAATGGGCACAGACCGCACCGCCGGACCGCTTGGCCCGCCGCCTCGACGCGCTGGCCCGCGTCCATGGCCGCACCGGCGGACAGTGCGGCGCCGCGCATCCGGGCCTCGGCCCCGGCTACTGGCGCTGCGTGGAACGGGCCGTGCTCAACAGCCCGCTTTTGCCCACCGACCAGCCGGAGGATAAGTGATGCGGCTTTTCTTGGCCTGTGCCCTGACCCTCGCTCCGCTGGCTGCCCTGGCCCAGGACCTCGTCTTCTCGCCCCAAGCGACCGAGCTTTGCCTCGACAGCGTGGCGCCGATCGCCCAGGCCCAATGCGTTGGCCATTCTGCCGACGCTTGCATGCAAGACACCGTGGGCGGTGAAAGCACCGTGGGCATGGGGGGCTGCCTTTGGGCGGAATATGAGTATTGGGACGCACGTCTCAACGCGGCCTATACGGCCCTGCGTGCCCTCAACCTCGCCACGGATGAGGCCAATGCGACCCTAACGCCTCAGGCGCCGTCCTTGGCCGACAGCCTCCAAGCGATGCAGCGCGCCTGGATACCCTATCGCGACGCCACCTGCGACTATGCCCGCGCCCAATGGGGCGGCGGGACAGGGGGCGGGCCCGCGACCTCGGCCTGCCTTCTGGACCTGACGGGGCGCCAGGCCCTGACCTCGGAATTTCACCTGGCGGAGGCGCAGCGCTGATGCCGTCCCTGACCCCCTGTCGCACGTCACGACATCTTCGCCCCAAGACACGCCTGCGCGGACAGTCTGACCTGCCCGACATGCCCCGCGCGGCAGGACCGTAGCCGCATGAAACTGACCTCTTCCCTGATCGTCAATTCCGACGCCGCGCGGACAAACCGCGCCGCCCACGAAGCCGCCCTGGCCGAGGTTCAACGGGCCGCCACCCATGCCATCGCCGGGGGCGGCGACCGAGCCCGTGACCGACATCTCAGCCGCGGCAAGATGCTGCCCCGCGACCGGGTGGCGGGCCTGCTCGACCCCGGCTCTCCGTTTCTGGAGGTGGGGACTTTTGCGGGCCACGACATGTACGACAACGCCGCCCCCTGCGGTGGCGCCATCGCCGGGGTGGGGCGGGTCCATGGGCGCGACGTCATGGTCGTCTGCAACGACGCCACGGTGAAGGGCGGCACCTATTACCCGATCACCGTCAAGAAACACCTCCGCGCCCAAGAGATTGCGGAAGAATGTCATCTGCCTTGCGTCTATCTGGTCGATAGCGGCGGCGCGAACCTGCCCAACCAGGACGAGGTCTTTCCCGACCGCGACCATTTCGGCCGCATCTTCTACAACCAGGCGCGCATGTCCGCCAAAGGCATCGCACAGATCGCGGTCGTCATGGGGTCCTGTACGGCGGGCGGCGCCTATGTCCCCGCCATGTCCGACGTGTCGATCATTGTCCGGGACCAAGGCACGATCTTCCTGGCCGGGCCGCCCTTGGTCAAGGCCGCCACCGGAGAGGTTGTCACCGCCGAGGATCTGGGCGGTGGCGATGTCCACACCCGTCTGTCGGGCGTGGCCGACCATCTGGCCGAAGACGATGCCCATGCCCTGGCCCTCGCCCGAGAGGCGCTGCGTTTTGTGCACAATGGGAAAGGGGCCGAAAAAACGATCCCAGATTTGGACACTTCGGAGCCTCCGGCCTACGATCCGGCCGAAATGTTCGATGTGGTGCCCGCCGACCTGCGAACGCCTTATGACATCCGCGAAGTCATTGCGCGCCTGGTCGACGGGTCCCGGTTCGACGAATTCAAAGCCCGGTTCGGAGAGACCTTGGTCACTGGATTTGCCGAAGTCTGCGGCGCCCCTGTGGGGATAGTGGCCAATAATGGTGTGCTGTTTTCAGAGGCCGCGCAGAAGGGGGCCCATTTCATAGAACTTTGCTCTCAACGGAGCATCCCTTTGGTATTTCTTCAGAATATCACCGGTTTCATGGTCGGCCAGAAATATGAGAACGAGGGGATCGCCCGCCATGGGGCCAAGATGGTCACCGCCGTCGCCTCCACCTCGGTCCCGAAAATCACGATGCTGGTGGGCGGGTCCTTTGGCGCCGGAAACTACGGCATGGCGGGCCGCGCCTATCAACCCCGGTTCCTTTGGACATGGCCCAATTCCCGCATCTCCGTCATGGGCGGCGCCCAGGCCGCAGGCGTGTTGGCGACGGTAAAACGTGAGCAAATGCAAAGGCTTGGTAAGGATTGGTCCGCTGAGGAGGAGGCAGCCTTCAAACGCCCGACCGAGGCGATGTTCGCCCAGCAATCCCACCCCCTTTACGCATCGGCCCGGCTTTGGGACGATGGCATCATCGATCCGCGTAAGTCACGGGAAACGCTGGCGCTGTCCCTTCGCGCGGCCCTCAACGCCCCCCAGCAGGAAACCCGGTTCGGGGTTTTCAGAATGTGAGCGGCGCATTGGGATGCCAGCGGAGGATTGAGGTATTTTTGGCCAGATGACAGACGGACCCCGTCCCCAAGACCAGCGAAGTGCGGCGCGAAACTTTCTGTTTTCATTGGCGAAGTCCTGGAGGCCGCGCTTAGGTTCAGCGCGTGGGCAGAGGGCCAGATGATCCGGCGCGTTTTCCAACAGGGGTGGGGCGCCCGGCGCAGGTCGCCCATCCTCGAAACGGGGCGGTGGGTCGCGATGCGGGACGACGGGATCCGTAACTCCGTTGGCATCGGGAAAGACGTCTTTAGCTTTCATTTTGAACATTTTTCTGAAAGCGCTCGCGACGGGACGTTTGTGCGTCCGGCCCTTAGCTTCTGGTCCGGGCGACCCGGTGTGGAACGGCGCCGTTTTGCCCGCGCCCCGGACATCGCGCGGGCTGACCTTGTGGCCGAACAGCGCGCGAAAGCGGGCCGGTTCCGTGGGTTGCCGGGTCGGTCCGATCTGCTCGGTCTGGTGTCGACCCTGGCTGTGACTGTCCCGTTGCGCGTGGCGAAGCAGGCACGCAAAGCCATTCCCTTCGGCGGCGCGAGGCCCAGGTGGTTGAGGGGCGGAAGTGATGCGGAAAAGCCGCGGGCGGCCATTTCCGAGACGCAGGGGAAGGCCGGCAAGGCATTGGCGCAAGTGAAGGATGCGCAGCGTGTGAACCTTTGTCGCGATGCGGGGCGGGGGCCACGTGACGGGCGGCCGTGGGGCGTGGGTTATGACGCGTGGCCCATGCCCGCCTGCGTGACGCATCATCTGGTCCAGCCGCAGAGAGTGGCGCCATGACCCGGGTCGGACAGGTGTGGCGGCGCGGCCTGATCTTGGCGCCCATGGGTGCCCTGGCCCTGTTCTTTGCCGCAGCTCTCCTCCGGCCTGCGCCTGGCGTCCCGCCAGAGACGGCGCAGGCTTTCGCGGTGTTTCCGGGTGCCTTTTGCGTCTTGGGACTATTGCCCATGCCATGGGGCTATCTTGGGTTGGGCATGGGCTTCATCGTGTGGGTCGTGGCGGCGGTCGTGCCGACGACGGTCCTGCCGTTCTGGGCGGGCGGGCCGGTCTTTGGCTCGATCACGATGATCCCGCTGCTTGCGCTCCTGTCTTTGGGGCGGGACGCGGGCATGCGGCGGTACGACCGGTGCGCCGCGAAGGGACGCCCCATACGGGAGTGGGAGTGGATCTATGTCGGGCGCAGTTTCGCCAAGGCCCATCCGATGTATCGGATTTCAGTTCCTATTTGGCTGACGGTCCTGGCCCTTTTGGCCATTGTCCTGCTGTGGACCGTGCAATGGGGCGCCTGGTCCAAGGGGGCTCTCTATGTGCTGGTGTTGTTCCAGGCGGTGACGGTCTTTGCGATCCTGCGGAAGTGGCCGGTGGCCTATCCACTCACCTTCGCGGCGCTGGTCCCCGGCTTTCCCCTGACGGCGCCGCTGATGCTGTATTGGGCGGATGGGGTGCGCCCAAATCTGATCTACCGCCACCGGTTCGAACGGCTGGTCCCCCTGCCGTCGGAGGGGGCGGCATGACGCACACTTGGTCCGGAGAGGTGGTGGATGTGTTCCATATCAAAGGGCGCGGACTGGTGCTGGGCGTGTCGCTTTGGGACGGGCGCGTGTTGGTCGGGGACATGATGACCTGTAACCAGGCTTCTGGCCGCGTGCGGGGTATTGAGATGATCGCCCATGGCCGCGGCGCCATGCCCCGCCCCCGCGATCCGACCCGGGTCGGCCTGCTGGTGGACGTCCCCGTCACGCAAAAGGATGCGCTGGTCGGACACCCCATCCTGGGGCAGCGCGGGGGTGCGGCATGACGGACGCCCGTGTCGATATGCGGACGCGCGTGTTTTGGTCGCAAAGGAAATGACCATGTTCTCCAAGATCTTAATCGCCAACCGGGGCGAGATTGCGTGCCGCATCATCGACACGTGCCGCCGCATGGGGGTGGCCACCGTCGCGGTCTATTCCGCCGTGGATGCGGGCGCGCGACATGTGGACATGGCCGATGAGGCGGTGTCCCTGGGCGGTGCGGCGCCCGCCGAAAGCTACCTGCGGGGCGACGCCATCATCGCCGCCGCCCAGGCCACAGGTGCGCAGGCGGTCCACCCTGGATATGGGTTTCTGAGCGAGAACCCCGATTTCGTCGAAGCGGTGGAGGCCGCGGGCCTTGTCTTCATCGGCCCCTCGGCGGACGCGATCCGCGCCATGGGCCTGAAGGACGCCGCCAAGGACCTGATGGCACAGGCGGGCGTGCCGGTCGTGCCGGGCTACCAGGGGGCGGACCAGGACCCGGATCGTTTGGCCCAAGAGGCGGAGGCCATTGGCTACCCCGTCCTAATCAAGGCCGTGGCCGGGGGCGGGGGCAAGGGCATGCGTCGGGTGGAGGGGGCGGCTGGCTTTGCCGCCTCGCTGGATGCCGCCCGCTCCGAGGCGGAGAAAGCCTTCGGCAACGGCCATGTCCTGCTGGAGAAATGGGTCAACACGCCCCGCCATATCGAGGTGCAGGTCTTCGGCGACGGTACCGACGCGATCCATCTGTTTGAGCGGGATTGCTCCCTCCAGCGTCGCCACCAGAAGGTCATCGAGGAGGCCCCGGCCCCCGGCATGACCGCCGCGATGCGTGACGCTATGGGCGCCGCCGCCGTGCGCGCCGCCAAGGCCATCGGCTACGCGGGCGCGGGCACGGTGGAATTCATCGTGGATGCGTCCGACGGGCTGCGCCCCGACCGGTTCTATTTCATGGAGATGAACACGCGCCTGCAGGTGGAGCATCCGGTGACCGAACTCATCACCGGGGTGGACCTTGTGGCCTGGCAATTGCACGTGGCCAGCGGGGCGCCGCTGCCGTTTGCGCAGGACGATCTGCGCATTGCGGGCCACGCCATCGAAGCGCGGCTTTACGCTGAAGATGTGCCTGCGGGGTTCCTGCCCGCCACGGGGCAGATCGCCCATCTGTCTTTTTCCGAACTCGCCCGCGCGGACACGGGCGTGCGTGCGGGCGATGTCATTAGCCCCTGGTACGATCCCATGATTGCCAAGGTGATCGTCCTGGCGCCCACCCGCGCCGCTGCCTTGCAAAAGATGGGCGCAGCCCTTGCGCAGACGGACGTGGCGGGGACGGTCACAAACCTCCCCTTCCTGCGGCGCCTTGTGGCCCATGACGGCTTTGTGGCGGGGGATGTGGACACCGGTCTGATCGAGCGTCATTTGGCCCCGCTGACCGCACCCGCGACCCCCTGCACCCGGACCCAGGCGCTGGCCGTGTTGGGCGCCTTGGGCCTGCACCAAGATCGAGAGGCAGAGGGCCTGCACCTCTGGGCGCCGTTGACACGCCAACAGACCGTCACCCACGGCGGGGAGGGGGTCAGCGCCCGCGTCACCGTCTTGGGACGCGGGACCTATGACGTGGCCATGGGCGACACCACCCACCGGGTGACCCGCGACAAAGGGTGGTCCATCGACGGCCATGCCGTGCCCGCCCGGGTCCTGCCGCTGGACGATCAGGTCCATGTCTTCTGGGGCAATTGCTACAGCTTCGACATCCCCGACCCGCTGGCCGTGGGCACCGCCGTGGGGGCCGCGGCTGGCACCATTGAGGCCCCCATGCCCGGCCTGGTGAAATCCGTTTTCGTCGTGCCGGGGCAGGCGGTCACGGCGGGCGATCCCTTGGCCGTCCTGGAGGCCATGAAGATGGAGCACACCCTGTCCGCCGCCCGCGACGGTGTCGTGGCGGAGGTTTTGGCCGAAGCCGGCGCGCAAGTCGAAGCGGGCGCTGCGCTGGTCCGCTTGGCAGAGGACGAATGACCGATCTGATCCTCATCGGCTATGGGCCCAGCGTCTATGCGCGGGCCGTGCGATTGGCCCTCGGCGCGGCCGATCTGCATTTCGATTGGCAAGAGGAAAACCCCTTCGCCGCCCCCAACCCGGCCCATCCCTTCGGCCGGGTGCCCGTGCTGCGGCAGGGGCCCGTGACGCTTTATGAGACTGCCGCCATTCTGACCTATCTGGACGCGTGCTTTCCCCGGACCGAAATCCCGGACCCGCTGACACAAGCCCGCATCGCCCAGGTTGCCAGCATCGCTGACACGTATGCCTATTGGCCCTTGGTCCGGCAGGTATTCGTCCAGGGCGTCGCCAAGGGCCCAGGTGCCACGCCCGACACGGTGGCTTTGGCGGAAGGGATGGCGAAGGCCCCGCGCATCCTTGCCGCGCTGGACGACATCGCGGCGGAGGGGACCGTCCTGTCACAGGACAGCCAGACCCGCGCCGATTGGCACCTGTTTCCCATGGTCGACCTGTTTGCCCGCCACGGCCCTGCCGCCCAGATGCTGACCGATTTTCCGCACCTCAACCGCTGGCTGATGCACCTGCGCGCCCACCCGGTCGTGCGCCGCACGCCTGCGGACCACCGCCAAACCAAAGGGGCCTCCAATGTCTGACCTGACCCTCCACCACGTGCCGCAAACCCGATCTCAACGGGTGCTCTGGCTGATCCATGAAATGGGCCTGGACGTCACCGTCCGCGTCTGGCCCTTCGACAAAACCCTGCGCAGCGCCGCGTTTCTGGCCCTCAACCCATCGGGCCGGGTTCCCGCCCTCGAACGGGACGGGCGCCGGTATTGGGAGTCTGGCGCCATCCTCGAGCTGCTTTGCGAATGGTACCCCGAAGCGGGCCTGGGCCGCGCCCCCGGCGACGCGGAGCGGGCCGATTGGCTGGCCTGGCTGCATTTTGCTGAAACCATCAGTCAACACGCCGCCGCCTGCACGCAAAGCCATGTGATGCTGCGGGAAGACTGGATGCGCTCCCCCACCGTGATGAAGCTGGAGGCCGCGCGCATCGGCAAATGCTTCGACGCGGTGGAGGAGGGGTTGGCGGGCGATTGGCTCCTTTCCGGCTTCTCGGCGGCGGATGTGGCCGTGGGGCAGGCCGCCATCATGGCCCGCCGGTTTCACCGCGTTGGTGACCGCCCCAGGATGGCCGCCTGGCTTGCCCGGCTTGAAGCGCGCCCCGCCTACCAGGCCGCCGACGAAGGCCAGGCGCTTTACACCCAAGACTTCTATGAGGTGCCCAGTGGCTGAGACTGTCGAACTCTTCGAAGTCGGGCCCCGCGACGGCCTTCAGAACGAGGCGCGGCTGATCCCCACTGCCGACAAAATTGCCCTTGTGGACCGCTTGTCAGAGGCGGGTTTCCGGCGGATCGAAGTCACCAGCTTCGTCAGCCCCAAATGGGTGCCACAGATGGCCGACGCCCCGGACGTCATGGCCGGGATCACCCGCAGGGCCGACGTCCGCTACGCCGCTCTCACGCCCAATATGCACGGCTACACCGCCGCCCGCGCGGCCCTGGCCGACGAGGTCGCCATTTTCGCCAGCGCGTCCGAAGGGTTTTCCAAGGCCAACTTGAACGCCACCATCGCAGAAAGCCTGGACCGCTTTGGCCCGGTGGCCGCCGCCGCCCGCGCCGATGGCGTGCCCCTGCGCGGTTATGTGTCTTGCGTGACCGACTGCCCCTTCGATGGCCCCGTCCCGCCGCAGCAGGTGGCCCGCGTCGTGGCCGCCCTTCGCGACTTGGGGTGTCACGAGATTTCCCTAGGGGAGACGATCGGCAAGGGACAGCCCGACAGCGTGGATGCCATGCTGGCTGCAGTGTTGGAAGAAGGCGCGCCGACCTTCTTTGCCGGGCATTTCCACGACACCGGGGGACAGGCCCTTGCCAATATCGACGTCTCGCTGAGCCGCGGGCTGCGCGTGTTCGACGCTGCCGTGGGCGGGCTGGGTGGCTGCCCCTACGCCCCAGGCGCGGCTGGCAATGTCGCGACCGAAGCCGTCCTCGCCCATATCACCCGCGCGGGCTACGACACGGGCCTCGACGCGGACAAAGTGGCCGAGGCCGCCCACTTCGCCCAAACCCTGCGTCAAGGCTGAAGGATCAACCCGCACGGATGCCCGAGCCAAATGAGAAGGCCAACCGAACGCCCGCAGTTGGGGCCGTGCCAAGCGCGGCATTGGCGGCAAGGCTGCAGGGCTTTGGAAAGCCGAACCCCGAAGGATGATTGGCC
Source organism: Pseudomonadota bacterium (assembly GCA_039817645.1). Taxonomy (GTDB): domain Bacteria; phylum Pseudomonadota; class Alphaproteobacteria; order Rhodobacterales; family Rhodobacteraceae; genus Jannaschia. Next base: position 33,742 of record JBCBVM010000021.1, read on the forward strand.
GCCGCATTGCCGCGACGGCGCGGGGTTCGCACCTGAACCACTTGACCAAAGGGCCAATAATGCGGGATGCGGCGCCTTGATCGGACCCGGAAAATCCGCAGCATCGGCGCGAAGACGTGCAACGGCCCATAACCACGGATCGAAAAGGGGACCCCCGACCATGGATACCATCGACATCACCCGGGACGGGCGCGGGGTTGTCACACTGACCCTGAACCTGCCCGACACCCACAATGCCCTGTCTGCCCCCATGATGGACGCGGTGACGGCGGCGGCGGTGCAATTGGCGCAGGATGACAGCCGCGCCGTGATCCTGACAGGGGCGGGTGCGTCTTTCTGCGCAGGGGGCGACCTGCGCTGGATGCGGGCACAATTTGAGGCCGATGCCCCCACCCGCGCGACCGAGGCGCGGCGCCTGGCGGGCATGTTGCAGGCGCTCAACACCCTGCCCAAACCTCTTATCGGACGGGTGAACGGGGCCGCATTCGGGGGCGGTGTTGGCCTGTGCTGTGTCTGCGACGTGGCCATCGGCGCGGACGGCGCCAAGCTGGGGCTGACGGAAACGCGGCTTGGCCTGATCCCGGCGACCATCGGCCCCTATGTCATCGCGCGCATGGGCGAGGGGCGGGCCCGCCGCGTGTTCATGTCGTCGCGCCGGTTCGATGCGGCGCAGGCCGTGGATCTGGGCATCCTCTCGCGCGCGGTGCCCCCTGACGCGCTCGACACCGCAGTGGAGGCCGAGGTGGCGCCCTACCTGGCCTGCGCCCCACGCGCGGTGGCGGACGCCAAGCGGCTGGCCCTGGCCTTGGGCGGCGGTGTGGACCAGGCCGCCATCGACCAGTCCATCGCGGCGCTGGCCGCCCGTTGGCAGGACCCCGAGGCGGCGGAGGGCGTGGCCGCTTTCTTCGAGAAGCGCAAACCCGGCTGGGCCAAACCTTGACCCCTAGCACGGCGCTGGCAGGGACCCGCCGTCTGCGCATCTCCCCTTGTGCGATGCGTGGGGGCGGGTAGACTCGCGGCCAAACCCCTCGTCAGAAGGATACAGGTCATGTTCACCCGTCGCGCATTCACCACGGCTGCGGCCTCCTTGGCCCTTACGGGCTGCGTCGGTGCCCAGCCCGCCACCTCCGTCCGACCCGCCGCACGGTCCTCCGACCCGGACCTGGTGCCCCGGACCACGCCTGCATGGTCCGCCTGGGTCGACGGCTTCAAGACCCGGGCCCGGGGCGAAGGCATCCGCCAAGACATTCTGGACACCGCGTTCCGCGGCCAAGGCTACGTCCCGGGCGTCGTGAAACGCGACCGCAACCAGACGGAATTCAAGCGCAGCTTCGAAGACTACCTGGCCATCGTCGCCAATGAGACCCGGGTGGAGGCAGGCCGTGCCGCCTATGCCCGCCAGCGCAGCACCCTTCAGGCCATCGAAAGTCGGTATGGCGTCCCCGCACAAATCGTCGCCGCCATCTGGGGCGTCGAAAGCTATTACGGCACCCGGCGCGGCGATATCCCAGTCATCTCCTCCACGTCTACGCTGGCCTTTGACGGGCGGCGGGGACGGTTCTTTGAGCAGCAACTCTTGGCTGCCTTGCGCATCCTGCAGACCGGCGACACCACGGCGAACCGGCTGGTCGGCTCCTGGGCGGGGGCCATGGGGCATACGCAATTCATTCCCACATCTTACCAATCCTTCGCCGTCGACTTCACCGGCGACGGCCGCCGCGACATCTGGTCCGACGATCCGTCCGACGCCCTTGCCTCCACCGCCGCCTACCTGTCGCGCAACGGCTGGCAACGGGGCGCGTCCTGGGCCGTCGAGGATGCGGGCGGCAACCTGGCCACCGACCCCGGCGGTCCCGTGTTTCGCACCGGGCCGAACTTCCGCGCCATCAAACGCTACAACAATTCCGACAACTATGCTTTGGGCGTGGGCTACCTGGCGGACCGCATCGCGGGGGGCGGCCCCCTGCGACAGCAGTTCGGCCCCGACCGCTTCGGCCTGACGCTCGACCAGCGCAAGGAACTGCAGGACCGCTTGACCGCAGCGGGGTTCGACACAGGCGGCTCGGACGGGGTCATCGGCTCCCGCAGCCAAACCGCGATCGAGGGGTATCAGCGCGCCCAAGGCCTGCCGGTCACCGGGACCCCCTCACCCGCGCTGTTGCAGCGGCTGCGCTAGGCCCATGTCTCGCTACACCGACCTGACGGAGTGGCATCGGCCTGGCGACGATGGCAAGTTTGTCCTTACCAAGGACATCCTGTGGGAGGTGGGACGCGAAGGGTCCGGCCTTTTGGTGACGGTGCCCACGGGCTATGTCTTCGACGTGTCTATCCCGTGGTATCTGCGATGGGCGCTGGACCCTGCGGACCCGCGCTTTCGCAAGGCATCGGCCATGCATGATTGGGTCCTTGATGACGGATGGGACCGCGTCTCCGCAGGGGCCGCCTTCTCGGACGGGCTGCGCGCGGACGGGGTGGGGCGCCTCCAACGCCTGCTCATGGTCCTGGCCGTCGTCGCATTCCGGTTTCGCTGACACGCACCCTAGAAACCGACCGAAGCCTTTTGTTCGGATGCAGGACGTATCCCCCAAAATCCGACATGTATGACCGGCGGCGTGCGGCATCGACTTGGTGTGCAGGTGTAGGATCCGCCCCGCGTCGACCCAACCCCATGTCACGCCAACCACTCCGTTTGTCCCGCGCCCACGCCATCGGCCCCAAAGATGGCGCTGCGCCCGCCCTCCGCGACGCCTTGGGCCGTTGACCGCGCTTTGGGGCGCGCCTAGAAGCGACGTGCCGGATACGGAGAGGGCCCATGGACGATCTGCTGCGCGAATATCTTCCGATTTTGATCTTCATGGGCGTCGCCATTGCCTTGGGTCTGGTGCTTTTGTTGGCTGCGGCCCTCATCGCCATCCGCAATCCGGATCCAGAGAAAGTGTCCGCCTACGAATGCGGCTTCAATGCCTTCGATGATGCACGCATGAAATTCGATGTCCGCTTCTACCTCGTGTCGATCCTGTTCATCATTTTCGACCTGGAGATTGCGTTCCTGTTCCCCTGGGCTGTCAGTTTCGCGGGCCTGTCGGACGCCGCCTTCTGGTCCATGATGGTCTTCCTGACGGTCCTCACCGTTGGGTTCGCATATGAGTGGAAGAAGGGTGCCCTCGACTGGGAGTAACGCCTCATTCGAGCAGTCCGGCGCCGGGTCAGCATCCCCGAACTATCGCATCATCAACGCATTGCCATAACACCGCCCGTGCGCCCCAAATCAGCGGGCACGTGCCATCGCCCCCGGTGTCACGGGCCTCGCACCAACCCGTGCAGCGTGGCCATGGCCTCCTCGGCCCTGTTCTCCGGCACGAACAGGTGGTCGTGATTGAAGGCCGATACCGGGTTCACCCCCATCCCTTTTGCCGCAAGGGCCGTTGTGATCCGCGCCAAAAACCCCACGGCGTCCAAGGCCGAATGCACGTTCAACGTAATCATCCGACACGCAAACGCGCCCTCTAAACCATGCGCCTCCGCCACGTCGCGCTCCAGAATGACAGTGATCCCATCTGCCTCCTGGAACGTCATAAGCGCGGGCAGGTCGCCCACCTCCGCCACGGTGGCAAACACAAAGGTCCCAGGCCGTAACTCGGGCGACATGGACGCCATAAGCTGGTCCAGATCGGCCTCTCCTCTCACAGTTTCACCGGGACCATCGTGCCCAAGGCCGTTGCCACATGGCTCCCATCCTCGCCCCACACATCGGATGCCACGGCGACAACCTTGCGCCCCTGACGCAGCACCCGCCCCTCTGCCCGCAACTGCCCCCGCGCTGGCGCCAACAGAGAAATCCGCAGCTCCGATGTGACCACCTCATGCCCGAGCGCCATTCCCGTCAGCGCGGCATAGCCCGCGGCCGAGTCTGCGATGGCAAAGGTCAGCCCGGCATGGCCCACCCCATGCTGTTGCGCCGTGGCGTCCGTGACTGTGGCCGTGATCTCCACCCGCCCGGCCGCCACGCTGAGTAGTTGCGCACCCAACGTGGCCATCAATCCTTGGCGCGCGAAACTCTCGGCCACGCGTCTGTGCATCTCGTCGCGGACATCCATCCCCTAACCCTCCATGATCAGACAGGTGGTCGATCCCGTGGCATAAAGCTTGCCATCCGCCGCCCCGCGGATCACGCCTTCCGCCACGCCTGTGGACCGGCCCGCATGGGACACCGTGCCCACGGCCTCGATTTCGGTGCCGAGGGGAATGCCGCGGGTGATATTCACTTTGTATTCCAGCGTCGTATAGACCGATCCCCGCGGCAGGGTCGTCATCACCGCACAGGCCATCACACTGTCCAAAAGGGTCCCGTACCAGCCGCCATGGACCGTCCCCATGGGGTTGCAATGGTCAAATTCCGGCGTGCCCCGGCAGGTCACGCACCCTACCTCTACCTCGGCAATGCGATAGTTGAGGACCGCACAAATGGGCGGCTGCGGCGCCGTGCCATCGCGAATGGCCTCCATGAAGGCCAAACCGGACATGGACACCAACGCGTCATAGGGCACCAAGTCCCCCGGTGTCTTCGCAAACATCTCACCTCCGCCGTCACATCGCCTGCCGCCACCCGACGCCAGGTCGCGCGCGCGGTCAAGATGTCACCGTCCCAGATCGGGGCTGGCCCCGCGCCCAGCCTTCCGCTAAAGCCCCCGCCTGACCAGTCGGAGCGGGACATATGCAAGGCAGCGCCAACCTGAACGTGATGATCAAAGCGGTCCGCAAGGCCGGGCGCAGCCTGCTGAAAGACTTCGGCGAGGTCGAGAACCTGCAAGTCTCCGCCAAAAGTCCCGAGGACTTCGCCCGCCGCGCCGACATCCGCGCCGCCGAAATCATCCAGGAGGATTTGACCGAGGCGCGCGCCAATTATGGCCTTCTGTCCCGCGGCACACCCGAGGTCGAGGGCAAGGACCCCACGCGCCGCTGGATCATCAACCCGCTGGACGGCACCGCGAACTACCTGCACGGCATGCCCCATTGGGCCATCTCCGTCGCGTTGGAGCATAAGGGAGAGGTCGCGACCGCCGTCATCTACGACCCCACCAAGGACGAACTCTTCTGGGCCGAAAAGGGGGCGGGCGCCTGGCTCGAGGGGCGCTCTCGCCTGCGCGTCTCGGGCCGGTCCGAGTTGATTGATGCCGTCTTTTCCATGGGCATCCCCGGCGCCAATCAGCCCTATTTGCCCGCCGTCCTAAAGGACCTTGGCCGTTTAATGCCGGTCTGCGCCGGTGTACGCCAATGGGGCGTCACCTCCCTGGAAATGGCTTATGTGGCCGCAGGCCGCTATGACGGCCATGTGGACCGGGCGCGCGCGCTCTGGGACATCGCGGCAGGCAGCCTGATCGTCCGCGAAGCGGGCGGTATCGTGGACGCCATCCGCCCCGATACCCAGACCCTGTTTGAAGACGGCCACGTCATTTGCGGCTCTGGCGCGATCTTTGACAAATTCGCCAGAACCATCCGCACCACCGATTAACCTACGGCGACCCAGTCGCCTGCGTCCCGGGGCAGGTCCAGCGTTGTGTCCCATCCCTCCAGCCGCGCCTCCAGCGGGCGGGGCGGGCGGCCGTCGCTGACCCAGATGTCGATTTGGTCTAGGGTCCCAATCCGAACCGGCGCCTCCCGCTCTAGCTTCGACTGATCCGCCACAAGGATCCGCCGCCGGGACTGCCTCAGGATCGCCTGGCTGACCTCCACCTCGCTGGGGTCGAAATCCAACAAATCCCCGTCCTGATCCAAGGCCGAACAACCGACCACCGCCACATCCACCTTGAACCGCGCCACCGCCGCGGCGGCCAACGGCCCCGTCAGCCCGCCATCCGCGCGCCGCAGGGTCCCCCCCGTGACCACCACATCCGCATCGCTTTCCGCCAAAATGTTGGCCACGTTCAGGTTGTTGGTCACCACCATCAACCCGTCATGGGTGCGCAATGCCTGGGCCACCGCCTCCGTGGTGGTGCCGATGTTCAAAAACACCGACGCCCGATCCGGGATCAGCGCCGCCGCCCGCCGCGCAATGTCCGCCTTGGCATCCGCGTTCAGGGCCCGCCGGTCCCCATGGGCGATATTCGTCACCCCCGATGGCAAAACCGCGCCCCCATGGACCCGCGTCAGATGCCCGGTCTCGGCCAAGTCGCTCAGGTCACGGCGAATGGTCTGCACCGTCACACCCAAAGCGGCGGCCAGACCCTCCACCGTGGCCCGCCCATCCCGCCGCAGCACATCCAGAATAAGGGGGTGTCGGAACGACATCGCGTACTCCTTTGGGCACGGAATGAATCATTGTGCGCGCCAAAAGGAAAGTATAAATCTTCGTTTGTGTTCGTTTTGGAGGCTACGATGCGCGAGACCTACGATCTGTTTGTCATTGGCGGCGGCATCAACGGCTGCGGCATCGCCCGCGACGCCTCTGGCCGCGGCCTCAGCGTGGGCCTCGCCGAAATGGGCGATCTGGCGGGGGCGACGTCCTCCTCCTCCACAAAACTCTTCCATGGTGGCCTCCGCTATCTGGAGTATTGGGAGGTGCGCCTCGTCCGCGAAGCCTTGCTGGAACGCGACGTCTTGTTGCGGAACATGCCGCATATTTCCTGGCCCATGCGCTTCGTTCTACCCCTGTCGCCCGACATGCGGTTCGAAGGCGGGACCCCCACATCGAAACTGCTCGGCACGATCATGCCCTGGCTCAAGGGCAAGCGCCCCGACTGGCTGATCCGCCTGGGGCTGGCCATGTATGACACCTTGGCCAAGTCCAAATACCTGCCGGGCACCAAGACCATCTCCCTGGATGGCACGCCCGAAGGCGCGCCCCTCCAAGACCGCTTTGCCAAGGCGTTCGAATATTCCGATGCTTGGGTCGAAGACTCCCGCCTTGTGGTCCTCAACGCCCGCGACGCTGCCAGGCGCGGCGCCGACATCCATGTCCGCACCCGGGTCGTCAGCGCCGAACGCGAGGGCGACACATGGCGCATCACCCTTGACGGCGAACGCACGGGCCAAGTCCGCGCCAAGATGCTCGTCAACGCTGCCGGCCCCTGGGTGGGCGACGTGATCCGCGGCGTTGTCCGCTCCAACGCCCGGGAAGGCGTGCGGCTGGTGCGCGGCTCCCACATCGTGACCAAACGCCTGACGGATCATGACAAATGCTACTTCTTCCAGGGCGCCGATGGCCGGATCATCTTCGCCATCCCGTACGAATATGACTACACCCTGATCGGCACCACCGATGCCGAACATGACAATGCGGACAATCGCCCGGTCTGCACGCCCGAGGAACAGCAATACCTCCTCGACTTCGCCAATGGCTACTTCCGACAGACCCTGACCGCGGACGATGTGGTCTGGACCTATTCTGGCGTCCGCCCCCTCTATGATGACGGGGCCAGTTCGGCGACGGCGGCCACCCGCGACTATGTCCTCAAGGTCGAGGCCTCGGGCGGCGCCCCCGTCCTCAACATCTTCGGCGGCAAGATCACTACGTATCGCCGCTTGGCGGAAGGCGCGCTCGATAAGATCTCGGCCCACCTGCCCACCACCTCCGGCCCCTGGACCCATGACGCGGCCCTGCCCGGCGGCGACTTTCCTGTCGATGGGCAGCCGGCCCTGGTGGCCGACCTCAAGGCCCGCTATCCCTTCCTGACCGATATGTGGGCCCTTCGCCTGGTCCGCGCTTACGGGACCGAGGCGGCGACCCTTCTGGGCGACGCCACCACTGCCACCGATTTGGGCCCCGATTTCGGGGCGACACTTACCGGCGCCGAAGTCGCTTGGCAGATGGACAAGGAATGGGCGCGCGCGGCGACGGACGTGCTCTGGCGCCGCACCAAACTGGGCCTCCGCCTCAGCCCCGACCAAGTTGCCGCCCTCGACAGTTGGATGTCCGCCCGCCGCGCGACGTCCGCCGCCGCGGAATAGGGCGGCGCCCGCCCCCCTCCCACGCACCCCCCCCCATGTCATCTGGCCCGAAATACCTCCGGGGGAGTCGCCCTTGGCGACGGGGGCAGCGCCCCCAATGTCGGTTCCGCACCCGCTACCCGCCCGTGAACCTGCACCCGGTGAACCGCGCGCGAAACGCCGCCGTCTCCGGCGCCACCCGCTCCGGCGGCTCCTGGAGGGCACGGGCAAGCAGGCCCATCAGCTCCGCCGCATCCCCGGGCGTCAGACCGCGCCGTGTCATCTCCGGCGTGCCCAGGCGCAGGCCGTTCATGTCCCGCGCCACCTCCGCCACAGGCAACCCGATGCCCGAGGTCAGAAATCCGCCCGCTTCCAACCGCTTGGCCATGGCCTGTCCGCCGCCAAACGCCGCGGCCTCTAGGGCGAATTGATGGCTCTGCGTCGGTCCCTGCTCGGTCTCGAAGACCGGCAACCCTTCGGACTGCGCGGCCTCGGCCAAGGCGGACGCATTGGCGACCATAGCCGCGGCATAGGCCCGTCCTTCCGTGACCCAACCCTGCAACGTGACGGCCAGGGCGGCCGTCTTGGCCACGTCGAAATTCGCCGTCATCCCAGGAAATGCTATGGCGTCCAGCCGTTCGGCCAGGGCGCTTTCGGTCGTCACGATCAATCCGCCCGCCGGGCCGCCCAGCGACTTGTAGGTCGACATGGTCATCACATGGGCGCCTTCCGCCAAGGGGTTCGGCCAGGCTCCGCCCGCGATGACCCCGCATAAATGGGCCGCGTCGAAGACCAGTGTCGCGCCCACCTCGTCAGCAATCTCTCGCAACTGGGCCACCGGATGGGGCAGCAGGTTCAGCGACGCGCCGATGGTGATCACTTTGGGCCGCACCTCCCGCGCCAGGGCCCGCGTGGCGCAGACGTCCACACTATACCGCCCGGCATCCACCGGCGCGGGCACCGTCACCAACCCATAGAGCCCTGCACACCCCGCCCCATGGTGGGTCACATGGCCGCCGATGCTGGGCGGCGGGGCCAGGATCGTGTCGCCTGGCGCTGCCAACGCCATGAAGGTGAACAGGTTCGCCATGGCCCCCGACGGCACCCGCACCTCGGCAAAGGGGGCGCCGAACACCTGGGCGGCCAGGCGCGCGGCGATCACTTCGATTTCCTCGATGCACCCCAGCCCCATCTCATACTTCTCGCCCGGATGGCCCAGGGACGGGCGCCCACCCAACCCCTTGGCCAACAACGCTTCCGCCCGGGGCGCCATCACATTGGTGGCCGGGTTCAGGTTCACATGGGTCCGGTCATGCAGTTTTGCCGACGCCTCTGCCAATGCCTCCACCCGGCCCACCGGGTCGGCGGGCAGCGGAATTTCGGCACATCGGGCGGCGGCGGCGGCGCTCAACCATGGGCGCGGGGCAAGGTCGGTCATCGGTCCCTCCGGTTCCTCGCGCGCAACCTGGGGCCGCCGCAGCCCCCCGGTCAATCGCTTTCCACGGTTTGCGGGACATCGCGATTTCACATCAAACCCAATTCCCGTTTCCCGCGAAACCCTCTAACCTGCGCCCAAGGGGGACACCGATGACGACGCTCTTGGTTTTTGGGGACAGCAATTCCCATGGCACTGTCGCCTTGCGGCAGTTGGGACAATTGGACCGGCACCCGCCCGACGCGCGCTGGCCCAATGTCGTCGCCCGATCATTGGGCGTGGAGGTGATCTGCGAAGGCCACCCCGGCCGCACCACCGTCCATCCCGACCCCATCGATGGCGCCCATAAGAACGGTCTCGCCGCGCTGCCTGCCCTTTTAGAAAGTCACCGGCCCCTGGACCTGGTGATTATCATGCTGGGCACCAATGACTGCAAGGCCCGCTTCGGCCTGCGCGGCTGGGACATTGCGGCGGGCGTGGGCAAGCTGGCCCAACTGGTCCAAGGTTCCACCTCCGGGCCCGACGGGCACGCGCCCGATGTGATGCTGGTCGCCCCCGTGCCCATCGAAGAGGCGGGCGTCTTGGCTGAAATGTTCCAGGGCGGCCCCGCCCGGTCCCGTGCTATCGCCCCCGCCCTGCGGGACGAGGCGGAGCGTCTGGGCTGTGGTTTCTTCGATGCGGGCCGCGTCTGCGCCGTGGACCCGCGCGACGGGGTCCACCTCAGCGCCGAGGCGCAGGGCACGCTGGGCCGCGCCCTCGCCGACGCCATCCATATGCGCCTGGAGGAGGGACGCTAATGCTCAAAGGACTGGACCCCCAATTGGACGCCGACGTCCTGCACGCCCTGCGCGCCATGGGCCATGGCGATGTCGTCGTGCTGGTGGACACCAACTTCCCCGCCGAAAGCTGTGCGGCCCACACCACCGTGGGCACGGCGCTTGCCATCGACAACGTGACATTGGCCCAGGCGGCGTCCGCCGTCCTATCGGTCCTGCCGCTGGACGGGACCGACCCCGACCCGGTGCGCCGCATGCAGGTGGGCGACGACCCGAACCATGTGCCGAACGTCCAGGCGGAACTGGCCGATGCCCTGCGCGCGGCGGGGGAGGACCCGACCATGGCCCCCACCGCCCGCTTCGACTTCTACGACATTGCCAAAGGCGCCTTCGCCATCATCCGCACCGGGGAGCGGCGCTTCTTCGGGTGTGTGGCCTTCACCAAAGGCATCATCGGGCCAGAGGGTTAGGGGTATGGCAGACATTGTCGTCCTGGGCATCTTCGTCGCTGACGCGGCCTTCCGTGCCGACCGCATGCCCAACATGGGAGAGACTGTGTTGGGCCAGTCTTTCGCCCTGGGCCCCGGTGGCAAAGGCTCCAACCAAGCGGTTGCGGCAAGTCGGGCCGGGGGCGATGTGGCGTTTCTGGGCAAGGTCGGACAGGACCCGTTTGGCGACATGGCCCTCCGCCTCTGGCAAGACGCGGGTGTCACCCCCGCCGTGTCACGGCCCGAAGGCGCGGCCACCGGTGCCGCCTTCATTTATCTGGATGCCGCGACTGGCGATAACGCGATCATCGTGGCCCCTGGCGTCGCCTCCACTCTGTCCGCCGCCGATATGGACGCCCAGGCCAAGTTGATCGGCGGCGCCAAGATCTTCCTGACACAATTGGAGCAACCCATGGACGCCGCGCACCGCGCCCTTCAAATCGCCTCGGACCGTGGTGCGCTGACGCTGCTGAATCCCGCGCCCGCCGCAGACCTGCCCGATGGGATGCTGTCCCTTTGCGACTACGTCACCCCCAATGAAAACGAGGCAGAGGCGCTGACCGGCATCCCCGTCACCGACGAAGACAGCGCCCGCGCCGCCGCCGCGCACCTTCTGGCCCAGGGCGTGCGCCGGGCTACGATCATCACCATGGGTGCGCAAGGGGCCCTTTATCACGATGCGGACCTGTCCGTCCGTGTGCCCGCCGTCATCGCGGGCGACGTGGTAGAGACGACGGGCGCCGGCGACGCGTTCAACGGCGCCTTCGCCGCCGCCCTCACCCAAGGCCAGGCCCCCCTCGACGCCGTCCGCTACGGCTGCGCAGCCGCGGGCCTTTCAGTCACCCGCCCGGGCGCCGCAGCGTCGTCCCCGATGGCGGCGGACATCACCGCGGTGTTGCAAAAGATATGACCGATCACAGCTTTACCCGCTACGCCGTCTATTGCGTGCCCCATGGCGATGCCCTCTCCGCGTTTGGCGCGTCCTGGCTCGGCTGGGACTGCAACACGGGCCAACCCGTGCCCCAACCCGACATCCCAGGCATGGCCGCCGCCACCGCCGCGCCGCGCAAATATGGGTTCCACGGCACGCTCAAGCCTCCGTTTCGCGTGGCCCCAGGCCACACCGCAGACGCCCTGTCCGACGCGGTGGCGACCCTGGCTGCACACCGGCCTGCCGCCCATGCCGATGGCCTGGCCGTCACGCCCCTGGGCCGCTTCCTGGCCCTCACGCCCACGGGTGACATGGCGCAATTGCGGGACCTCGCTGCGGCCTGTGTCACCGAACTGGACGCCTTTCGCGCCCCCATGACCGATACGGAGCTGGCCAAGCGCCGCGCCGCGGGTCTTTCGGCCCACCAAGACGCGCTGCTTCTGAAATGGGGCTACCCGTTCGTCCTTGACGCGTTCCGCTTTCACCTCACGCTCACGGGTCGGCTGGACCGGGCCGACTTGCCCAATTGGCAACACCATGTGACGAACCGCCTTCCCGACCTGCCGCGCCCCTTCGTCATCGACAGTCTCGCCCTGTGCGGCGAACGCACCGACGGTCAATTCCAAGTCATCCAGCGCTTTGCCCTCACCGGTCCACCATCGGGCGGGCCTTGACGTTCCTGCCGCAACGCGCATTATGCCGCATCGCAGCATTTTTCGATCCGGAGGTCGCAATGGCCGTTGTTATCACCCTCGCACAGCAAAAAGGCGGCTCTGGCAAAACCACGGTGACCGCCCATCTGGCGACGGAACTGGCTGCGCGCGGGCACCGGGTCGCCCTTCTGGATGTGGATCCGCAAGGGTCCCTCGGGCGCTGGTTCATGACCCGGTTTGAACGCGAAGACGGGTTGAAGGGCGACATCACGTTTTCGACTTCATCCGCCTGGGGCGTGACCTTCGAATGCTCCAAGCACGATAAGGACTACGACTTTATTCTGATCGACACGCCGCCCAAGATCGACAGCGACCTGAAACCCGCCCTCAAAGTGGCCGACTTGGTCGTTGTCCCCGTCTCCGCGTCGGAGGTTGATCTTTGGGCCACCGAAGGCGTCCTCGACCTCGCCGTTCGCGAAGGCAAGCGCCCCCTTGTCGTTCTCAACCGCGCCCGGCCCGGTACGAAGCTCAGCCAGAGAATTCTCGCATCCTTCGATGGCCTCGAAGCCGACCCGGCACAGACCGTCCTTGGCCAACGGGTCGCCTATGCCGAAAGTCTGGGTGCGGGGCAGGGCGCTTGCGAATTTCGCGGCGGCACGAAAGCGGCGGAGGAGGTGTCGGCCCTCACCGATGAGGTGCTCAAGCGCCTAAAATCGTAAGTCGCAACGAACGCTTCTGGCCCCGTTGCGCTTGTGCAACTTATACAATGGGCCGAAATTGCGGGCTCAGCTTTTAGAAGACTGTCTTAACGCCAAATCCAGGCATAGGTGGCGAGGGCCCCCTGCGCCTTCGCCAACAGCCGGTTGCCCGGTCCCGGCTTGGGCAAAGGCCCCCGCGCCAATCGATCCACCACCACTTCCGGTGGACAAGCTGCCCCGATGACGGGATCGAAGTATCGGGGATAGGCGATCAAAACCCCATGGATCAGCGCATCTATCGAAGGGCGCACGATTTTTCGGCGTGCGGGTACGCGTCCCAAATCCGTCGTCAGGCCCCAACCGGCATAGAACGGCGCCCCTAAGGTCGTCACCGGCACGTCCCTCAACAGGGCTTCGAACCCCAACAAGGACGTCATGGTCCATACCGTACTCGCACGTGCAATCAATGGGATGGGCGGTGCGTGCCGGGCGACAAGATCGGCATCCGTGGCCTCAATCTCCCCCTCTCGCAACCCCGCTTCGACGTCCGGATGGGGCTTATAGACGATAAACGCATCCGGGTTCGCGGCCCGCGCGGCCTTCAAAAGAGCTGCGTTATCCGTGACTTCTGACGTCCCCAGCCGGATTGACGCGTCATCCGCGACTTGCCCCGGCACCAATAGGATCGGCCCATCCGGAAGGTCAGGCATGGTTTGGTCCAGGTTGTATTTGCTCAGGCCAGTTGCAATGATCTGGCGCCTTAGATGCTGAGATCGTTGTAAACTCTCTGGTGGCAAACCTGCCGCAGCAATGATCGCATCCTCTAGATCCGACCTGCGGGACGGGTCGAAATACATGCCCTGCCGATCCACGACCAGCGACAGCGGAGGGATCAATTCCGCCCCCAACCCCCGTGATCGCAGGAACCCATCCTCAACCCGGGCGGTCGCCGTCCCGTGGTCGTCAGGGCCCTTGTGATCTTCTGCACCCCACACAAAATGTCGGGGTCCACGCGTCTTCGTATACTTGATCTTGCCGGAAAAGAAGCGTTGCATGGGCTGCCGTTTCCACAGGCGAAAGTTTTCGGCGCTCCATCCTTCATGGTCTTCTCGCCAGGCGCGCGCCCGTGCGTCCAGGATGCGAATGACATCCACCGGGTCGCACAGCCGGTCGTGATGCGGGTCGTACCATTTCGGATAAAGCACCATGGCGCCAGCAAAAATCTGCGCCCGGGTCAGTTTGCGTTGCCTCCGATCCACCGGGGTGCGCGCGTCATCCAGGCCCCATCCGGTATAGAACGGCTGACCAAAGGTGATCGGGCGATGCCCATGCAAGATTGCCTCAAACCCCATTTGCGAGCTGACCGTATACACCTTGGTCGCCCCCGCCAGCAGCGTCGCCGGGGGCAAGGGACGCGTTTCCAATATGGCCCCATGGACCGCGTGCGCATCCGTGTAGTGCCCGGCCCGGTGGCCCCCTGCCGTTTCTGGGTGGGTCTTGATCACGATGGGGGTGCCCGGGTTTTCTTCGCGTGAAATCAATAACATCTCACGAAACGTCTGCTCCGACGCGCCGCCATAGGTGATCGACGCATCGCCCCGCGTCTGGTCAATGACCAGGACATAGCCAGGCGCAGGCGGGTCCAGGTCGGTGCGTGTGGCGGCGTATTTCGTGACGCCGCTGCGGACCATTTCGGCCAGGGCCAGGCGGGCGCGGGCCATGACATTGCCGTCATCGAAGGGATTGGTTGCCAGGATGTCTTCCAACTCCGACGGGGTCCGGCTGTCGAAATGGGGCGCCTTGCGGTCGATCAACAGGCCCAGCGGCGCCTCTCCTCCACGGCCAGGGTGGAGGGACCTCAGGAACGCATCTTCAAACCAAAGTATTGGACTTCCCCGTTTTTTTGACAGGGCCAGCGCGCGGTTCGCTGATGGGCCGTCCAGTCCCCAGGCGGCGATGTAGTCGCCAAAACTGGAAAGGCCGGGGCGGAGGTCCACCCCGGCAAGCCAGGCAATGCGTCGGATCTGGGTCGAGAAGAACCCTGCCGAGACGAAGCGCGCGAGGTCAGGCGCGCGCTCCGCGCTCATGCTACTCCAGCCCGAAGGTGTTGGCCGCGCTGCTCACGGTGCCCAGGGACCCGAAGATCGCAGCCACAGACCGGTTCCACGCCACGATTGGCGCCTCGGTCACATAGATCGTGTCGTCGTCGCGAATGATGAAATCACGGGCGTTGAACATGCCATTCGGCTCCGTCAGATCAAGGACATAGACCACACGCTGCGTCCCGATCAGGTCGTCGCGCCCCATGACCCGGCGCGAAATCGCCTCGGACTCATTGCGGAACACGAACACACCTGTGGGGTTCGCCAGGGACGCGTTCAACCCGCCCACTTGTGCCAGCGCCTCGATCGCTGAGATGATCTCCGTCTCAAACTCCAGCCGGGTCTGAGCGCCCGTGGCGCCCAGGACGGAGAAGGCGCGCGTGTCTTCTTCGATGAAGATCCGGTCGCCATCGCGAAGGGCAATGTCCATGGTCGGGTTCTTGTAGATGTCGCCCAGATACGCCGTCTCCGTCAGGTGACCTCGTGTGACGGAAACCAGTGCAATCTCCGGCTCGATGGAGATACCACCGGCGGATGCGATCATCGCCGACAGAAGTCGGGTCGGCCGTTCAATGGGATAGACCCCCTGCGCCGCAGCCCCACCCACGATGCTGACGGTGGCCCCGTCGCCTGCCAGGCGCCGGACGACAACTTGGGGGTCAGGGGTTTGTTCGTCCAGGCGCGCGGTGATCACGCGGCGCAGACCTTCGGGCGTGTTCCCCGCCGCGCGAATACGCCCAGCATAGGGGATGAAGATGCTGCCGGAACTGTCGACCTGCACTTCGTCAATGACCGAGGCCGAGGCCCCCGTGTTCGTCAACAGCCCATCTTCGACATTTTCATAGATGATAAGGCCCAGTGTGTCCCCGGGGCGGATGGTGTCCGCACCGATGGGATGGGCGTTCTTGAAGGCGCTGGTGAAGCCCAGGGCCGGGGTGACGGAGGTCGCCCGCGTGACCCGGTCATTGACGGCGACAACGAACGCGTCCCCTTCTTTCAGCACGGATCCCGCGAAAATCTCGCTTTTGGTGGGGCCGGATCGCGGCAACGTCCCACAGGACGCCACCAACGTTATGGCGACGAAAAGGGCGATGCCTCGCACCCTTCGAAATGGTGATCTGCTCACGGTTCTGACCTTTCGCTCTGCCTCATGCCACGTTGTGGGGTTGTCCCCATCTTGGGCGGTGATTCTTGTCTTTCGTGCCTTATCCCGACACCAGTTTTAGGTTTTGCCGCAAGGCCGGCTTGCCAGCCTCTAGGCGATCATATGGGTCATCTTCGGCCAACATCATGTCGACAACTTGGCGAAGCAATTGTCGGCGGCCCCTTGCCGAGTAGAAGCCACCAGCAACTTGCGATGTTTCCAAGAGATAGTGCCGATAGTCGCGATAGGCACGGCTGTCGGGGCGCACAGGGTCGCGGAAGAAGTCCTCGACGCTTTGCTCGCTGACGAATTCGGGTTTGGAGTAGACCGACCGCCCAAGGGCCAGGACCGGCAAACCGCGCCACAGCGCTTGCTGCGCCGCCGTGGAATTCACAGTGATCGCGCTGCGCGCTTCGTTCATCAACCCGGCCAGTTTGCCCCCGCGCAGGTAGTGGACCCGCCCCTTGAGATCATATTTCGCGACCATTTTCCGGATCGTCGATTTGATGGGCGCGCGTCCATCTTCCAGCGGATGGGCCTTGAGGACCAGGTGATGATGCGACGGGGCTGCTTTGGCGAAGCCTTCAATCACAAGTTCCAGAAACTCCGGCATGGAGTCGAAAGGGGAGTGGCTGCGGAAGCTGGCATCGTGTTCCAACTGCATCAGGCACAGATGATAGGGAAAGCCGCCACGGACGATCTTGCGCGTGGCGATGCGCCGCTCCAACGCGGTGAAGGGCATGGTGATCAGCCGCCGCAGGTACAGGCGGAATTCCTTCAACACCGTGATGTCACGATGGGGGCGGTAGTTGCGGTACTTGCCCGGGCGCGACAGGACGAACCAGTGATAGAGCATCCCGTAAAACACGTGGTGCCGCATGTCGCCCCAATGGGCCGGGGCGTCGGGCAAGTCCAGGTCCAACTCGGCCAGGGCGGCCTGCATTTCCGGTACGGATTTGTCCATCAGCCTGGAATGGCCGTTAGACCCGCCACGTTCATAGCTGATCCACCAGGGACGCAGATACCCTTCTTCGAAGACGTGAATGTCGATGTTGCGGTCCTTGGCAATGGCCACCGCCTCAGCATGGACGGCGCGGGTGTCGCCATAGATGACAAGATCCGTGATCTCTTTGTCGTCCAGAAGGGTGGCGCAAGCCTTGGGCCAATCTTGTGCCGTGCCGTGGTACGGCACGAAGCTGCCGCGGTCGAACCAGAACGCCTCGTCCCCGCGGTTGAAGCCGACGCGCCACACCTCACACCCCGCGGCCCGCAACAGCGCGCCGAGACGGTGAAAGAAAGGACCATGGGGCCCTTGCAGGAAAAGGAACCTGCGCGTTGGACGCATTTCGCCCTCCGGTTTTACACACACCCTTATCGGACTCCGCAGGGGCGTGGGGAAGGCCATAATATGGCGCATTTGAGGCACTTGCCCTCCCGCGACCTGCCGCGTAGGTGCAAAAACAGCACAGGGAGACGCCCATGTTTACTGGCATAATCACCGATATCGGCACCATCCGGAATGTTGAGGACCGCGGCGACCTCCGTGTCAGAATTGGGACCGGATATGATCCAGACGGCATCGATTTGGGGGCATCCATTGCGTGCGACGGGTGCTGTCTGACGGTCGTCGACCGGGGGCGCGACGGGCAAGGGGCGTGGTTTGACGTGGATGTCAGCGCCGAAAGCCTTTCGAAAACGGCGCTTGGGGCATGGGCGCCGGGTGTTCGGGTCAACCTGGAACGGTCGCTGCGCGTGGGGGACGAATTGGGCGGCCATATCGTTTCGGGGCACGTGGATGGCGTCGCGCAGATCCTGTCCGTGACGCCCGAAGGAGGATCGGTTCGCTACGTTTTCCAGGCCCCAGATGCCTTGGCGCGCTTCATTGCGCCCAAAGGGTCCATTGCCCTGAACGGCACCTCTCTCACGGTGAACGAAGTGAGCGGAGCGCAGTTTGGCGTCAACTTGATCCCACACACGCAGGAGGTGACGACCTGGGGCGGGTCCAAGGTGGGGGATGCCGTCAACCTGGAGATCGATACGCTGGCCCGCTACGTCGCCCGCCTGGCCGAGGCCATATGATCCGCAAACGCCAGATTGTTGTCGCATCTCATGAGGATATGACCGGCGACAGATGTGTGGATATCCTACAGGATGGCCGCCATTTTAGCTGGGTTGAATGCCGGCGGGACCCAGAAGACAGCCATGGATGGCGCCGCCTTGGCGCCCCACGCGGGACTTTTGGGGATCGTTCAACGGCAGAGAGGGACGCGGCCCAATATGTGGCATGGCTGTCCCACGCGCCAAGCTGACGGTCGCCCCTTGCCTGCGGCGCAGGTTCCGCCCACCATGTCCGAGAAGGAGAGCGTGATGACAGCACCCCCCGGCATCGGCCACAACTCAGGCACGGACTTTGACGGCTATGCCGGGCGCCTGCACCAATGGCGCAAGGCGCGTAAGGACCTGATCAAGGGTCGCATGCCCCTGGAAGTGGTGCGGATGCGGGTGCGCCGCGCGGCAGCACTAGGATTGGACTACGGGACGTATGCCAGCGTCCGGGCCAGCACGGGGCGGGACATTGTCGCGTTGCTATTCTCGTCCTCGGCCCTGGGCATGTTGCGGCAGGCAGAGATGGAGGCTGCGGCGGCACAGAAGCTGGAGCGGATCGCAGCGAGCCGTGGAGCCTTGATCCACGCACCCCTTCCTGTCACCGCCGTAGGGCCGCTGGACTGGGCATACCGCGCGCCCGCCTTTACTGACAGTTGGTCTGCGGCGCGGGAGCGGTTGATAGCCGTTCTTAAGGCCAGGCATCTGCCCGCAGATGGTGTGCTGATGATCGGCGCCACGGCGGTCGAGCGGGAATGGTGCGCCGCGGCACGTGCCGCGGGATGGGTGCCCTCTGAGCGGTATTTCGCGACCTGAGGATCGACGCCCTGATCCAGCCCCGGCCCCGACGCGTAAGTCTTTCGTGTCCTGCCATGACTGCCCTTGGCAAGGGGCCACCCCTACCAAGGAATGACCGATGCGCCCTGCACTTCTTGCCCTTTTCGTCCTAGTGGCCTGCTCTCCGACGCAAGACCGCGCAGAAATCCTGGCCATTGGCGACAGTGTCATGGCCTGGAACGGGAACAGTGGCATACCGGAGGCGGCGTCCCGGGCCCTCGGGCGGCCTATCTCTGACGAAAGCCAGTCCTTGGCCCATGTCACCCATCCCAACGGCTTGGCGGCGGCCACGGGCTTCGACATCACGCGGCAATATGACGGGCGGGCGCGGGATTGGGTGATCGCCACGGGCGGCGGGAATGACATCCGCGATGATTGCGCCACGCCCCGCGCGCAGGCGACACGAGACGGGTTGATCGGGCCGGACCTGACCGGTGACATCCCCAACTTGATCGCGCGGATCCGCGCCACGGGGACCCGCGTCCTTTGGATGGGGTATTATGATGGCGCAAAGGCAAGCCCCACCGGCTTCACCCCATGCCAGCCCGAATTCGACATCATGCACCGCCGCCTTTCACAGCTGGCCGCGCGTGACCCGGGGATCGTCTTTTTTGATGCGGGGGATGTGATCAACACGGCCGATCGTGGCCTTTACGATCGCGATCTGGTGCACCCAAGCCCAAGGGCCTCGGCCATCATTGGCCAAGCCATTGCCCAAGCAATCCAAGCGGCGGAGTAGGGACGACAGGCGTTTCGGTGTCGGCATTTGGCCGGGCTTGGCTTGTGGTCGCGCGGTCTTGACGTGCGTAAGCCCCGACATCAGCCGGATGGGGCGGCCTCTGTCACCGCGTGGATCGGAGCTGTGCTTTGCGCGGTGGCATTTTCCCGGTTTTGCCGCGTTTGGAACGCGCGGAGCCGTGCGATCAAATCTGGTATGGATTGTTCCATGGCCATTCGCCCTACGCTTCGGGTGATGGCCTGTGATCCGGCGGCATGGAACAGTGGTTCCCAATACCGGTCCCGCGCAGTTTCAAAGGCATGGGTTTCTATGGTTTGGTCGGTATCGGCCAAGCCATCCGGGTCCGGGTGGCCGCGCACCTTGGTGCCGATGAGAACCGCCGCGGCGATGCGGTTTGGGGGAAGGGCCATCACCTCTCGGGCGCAGGACCCGCCAAAGGAACACTCGATCACTGTGGTCCGTTCCTGTGGAATGGCGCTAATGCTCTCGGCGGCCCATATGCCCGTCCCTTCGCCAAACCCATAGAGATTGGGCGCAACGGCGTGTCCCGGGGCGGCCCTCAGGTGCGCCTTCTACATCCGGCCATCCAAGGGTAGAGCGTGGAGAAAGAGCAGGCCAAGGTCTGAGGGGAAGCGCATTGGCGGAGTATAGAGTGATTTGTCCGGCACGTCAGCACGGCCCCTTGCGGGATGGGGGCATCCGACATCTTCCCTTCGGCGCGCCCTTCCCGTAACACGCCCTCACGCTGACCAAGGGGCGAATGATGGACGACCTGCGCGATAAATATCTGGGCCAGATCAAAGACGCCGCTGATGAGGACGCGTTGGAATCCGTGCGTCTTGCCGCCGTTGGCAAGAAGGGCGAGGTGGCCCTGAAAATGCGTGAGTTGGGCAAGATGACCCCCGAGGAACGTCAGCAGGTTGGACCCGCCCTGAATGCGTTGAAGACCGAGATCAATTCCGCCATCGCCGCGCGGAAGTCAGCCCTGGAGGATGCCGCCCTTGAGGAGCGCCTGCGCGGTGAATGGTTGGACGTGACCCTGCCCACGCGCCACCGTCGCCAAGGCACCATCCACCCGATCAGCCAAGTGACCGAGGAGGTCACCGCGATTTTCGCGGACATGGGCTTTGCCGTCGCCGAAGGCCCACAGATCGAGACGGATTGGTACAATTTCGACGCGCTCAACATCCCCGGCCACCATCCAGCCCGGGCCGAGATGGATACGTTCTACATGGCCCGCGTAGAGGGTGACAATCGCCCGCCCCATGTGCTGCGGACCCACACGTCTCCGGTGCAGATCCGGTCCATGGAGAAGAGCGGCGCGCCGACACGGATCATCTGCCCGGGCCGCGTGTACCGCGCGGACTACGACCAGACCCACACCCCCATGTTCCACCAAGTCGAAGGCCTCGCCATCGACCGCGATATCTCAATGGCGAACCTGAAATGGGTGTTGGAGGAGTTTTGCCGCGCTTTCTTTGAGGTGGACGGGATCGAACTGCGGTTCCGGGCGTCTCACTTTCCGTTCACGGAACCCTCTGCCGAAGTGGACATCCGCTGTTCCTGGGAAGGCGGAACGCTCAAGCTTGGCGAAGGCGACGATTGGCTGGAAATCCTCGGCTCCGGCATGGTGCATCCGAAGGTCCTGGCGGCTGGAAACATCGACCCAGAGACGTGGCAGGGTTTCGCCTTTGGCATGGGCATCGATCGGATCGCGATGTTGAAATACGGCATCCCCGACTTGCGGGCCTTCTTTGACAGCGATCTGCGATGGCTGCGCCACTATGGGTTTCGTGCGTTGCAGGCCCCCGCGCGGCACGCGGGCTAGGGCACGCTTGACGCCCCCGGCCTGCGCACCACTCTTGGGATATGGACAGACGGACGAAGATTATCCTGACGCTGATCATTGGCACGATCGTGGTGGCCCATGTCTTTCTGTGGCTGTCCACGATGCCCTTCCCGGCGAAAGTGGCGTTTACGGTGCTCAACGCAACGGGGTGGGCAATCGTTCTGGGGCCCGTGTGGCTGGTGCCCCGCTGGCTGGAGGCGGTGAAGGCCCGCAACGCCGCCGCACGAGATCAGGCGGAGCGGTCGGAGTGACCTATTCGGCCCGCAACTGGCCCAGCAGCGCGGGGCTCATGTAACCATCGGGGACCAGGCCCCGCGCCGCTTGCCATCTTTGGATGGCGTCCAACGTGTCCGGACCAATCTTGGCGTCGATCTTCAATGGGTCGAACCCCGCCTTGCGCAACCGCTCCTGCAAATCGATCCGCTCATCATAGCTGAGCGCACGGTCGCCCCGGGGCCAACCGCTGCTTAGGGGTGGCCCACCATCCAAGCGGTCCGCCAGATGGCCAACGGCGATGACATAGGCGTCTGCGGTATTGTAGGTCTCGATCACTCGAAAATTCTCGAAAGTCAGAAACGCCGCACCTGTGTGTCCCCCGGGCAGGCGGATTGAGGCGGGGCCGCCATTTGGCAGGGGGGATCCATCGCTTGCGACCACCCCCAGGGCGGTCCACTCCGCCGAGGTTTTCAGGACCCGTTCCCCGCTGAGCAAGTAATCGAAGCCCTCGGGCAGGGTGACTTCCAACCCCCAGGGTTGCCCGGTCGTCCAGCCGTTCGCCTTCAGATACGCTGCGGTTGAGGCAAGCGCATCGGTCGGGTCGTCGGCCCAGATGTTCTTGCGCCCGTCCCCGGTAAAATCCACTGCATGGTCACGGAACGAGGTTGGCATGAATTGCGTATGTCCCATGGCGCCGGCCCAGGACCCTTTTAGGGCGGAGACACCCGTGTGCCCCGCCTGAACGATGCGGAGCGCTTCCAACAATTGTTCCTCAAAGAACGCGGCCCGGCGGCTGTCGGCGGCAAGGGTCGCCAGCGCGGACAGGGTAGACGTGGACCCGCGAAACGCACCATAACTGCTCTCTAGCCCCCAAATCGCGGCCACGATCTCCTTTGGGACACCGTATTGCGCCTCGATCTCGGTAAGGGCGTCCGCATATTTGTTCAGGGCCTTGCGCCCATTCTGGACCCGCACATCACTGACGGCGGTATCCAGATAGTCCCAAATTGTCTTCGTGAATTCCGATTGATTGCGGTCGCGGCGAATGACATCCGGCAGGTAGGACACGCTGGCCAAGGCCCGCGCAGCAAGGTCCCGCTCGATCCCCTGGGCGACGGAGCGATCTTCGAACGCGGCCAGCCACGTGGCAAAGTCCGTGGCAACGGGTACGTCCGCGGGGGGCGCCGCCCGTGCGATTGGGCGGGGAGAGGTGGCGATGCTTTGCTGGGCAAAGGCCGGGCCGAAGAACGCAACAAAGGCAACGAAGACGGATAGGATGCGCATGGTCCACAACAGGTCCTGACAATCCCGGCAAACGTATCGCACGGGCCGGGATGCAGAAAGCCCTATCTCCGGGCGTTGCGGCGCGGTGCTTTGCGCAGTTTGCGTTTACCGGGACGCCCTGGGCGAGCGGACGCGCGGCCCTTTCGGCGGATCGGCTCCCCCTCCACATCCAGCAGTTCCAGGATAAGGCCGCCCGTCACCGGTGCCGCCTCGGCCAGTCTCACGGTGACTTTCTGCCCCAAACCTAGGGTCAGGCCAGTCTCGGACCCGGTCAGCGTATTCTCATCCCGGTCATACCGGAAGTATTCCGCCCCCAGGGACCGTACCGGCAGCATGCCATCGGCGCCCGTGTCATCAAGCCGGACGAAAGCGCCGAAGCTTTGCACGCCCGAAATGCGCCCGGCGAAGTCGGCACCGACCTTGTCGGCCAAGAAGGCGGCCAAGTACCGGTCCGACGTGTCCCGCTCCGCCACCATCGACCGCCGCTCCGTCTCGGAGATTTGCTTGGCCGTGGCATCTAGGGTTTCGACGTCCGACGCGCTGAGGCCGTCCTCTCCCCAACCATGGGCGGTGACCAGGGCGCGGTGGACGATCAGGTCGGCATAGCGCCGAATGGGCGACGTGAAATGCGCATAACTGCGCAGGGCCAGTCCGAAATGGCCCAAATTCTGCGACCCGTAATAGGCCTGGGACATGGCGCGGAGCGTGGACATGGAGATCAACTCCGACAGGGGTGTGTCCACGGCATCGCGCAGAAGTTTGTTTAGCGTCGCCGTACGCAGAACCTGGCCCTTCGCCAGGGCAAAGCCAGACGCTTGGGCCGTCTCCCGCAGGGCGTCGATCCGGTCGGCCTCTGGTTCTTCGTGGACACGGTAGAGGAGGGGGGTGCGTGCGGCCTCCAGCGCCTCGGCGGCGGCGACATTGGCCAAGATCATGAATTCTTCGATCAGCTTGTGGGCGTCCAGGCGATCCTTGAACGCCACGCTGGTCACCTCTCCGGCATCCGATAGGACAATGCGCCGCTCCGGCAGGTCGAGATCAAGGGGCTGGCGCCTGTGGCGCGCCACTTTGAGGGCATCATAGGCTGCAAAGAGCGGCTTGAGGACATCGTCCAGGAACGGGGCGGTGCGATCATTGGGGGCGCCGTCAATGGCGGCCTGAACCTCCTCGTAATGCAGCGACGCGGGCGAACGCATGAGACCTCGGTGAAACACATGGTCCAGCGTGGTCCCATCTTCGCGGATCCGAATGCGTACCGCGATACAGGCCCGGTCCACCCCCTCATGGAGGGAACAAAGGTTCCCCGACAGCGCGTCCGGCAACATGGGCACCACCCGATCCGGGAAGTAGGTGGAGTTGCCACGCAGTCGCGCCTCCGCATCCAGGTCCGACCCGGGGGTCACGTAATGGGCCACATCGGCGATGGCGACCCACAGGACATGGCCGCCCGGATTGGCGGGGTCCGGGTCGGGTGCGGCGCAGCAGGCGTCGTCATGGTCGCGCGCGTCTGCCGGGTCGATGGTGATCAGGGGCAGGTCGCGCAGGTCCGTCCGGTCCCCCAAGGGCGCGGGTTTCGCCGCCTCTGCCGCGTCCACCACCGCGTCGGGAAAGGCGTCCCGCAGCCCATGTTGGTGGATCGCAATCAGGGAGACCGCCTTGGCCGCACCCGGATCGCCGAGACGCGTGACGATGCGGGCGCGCGGCAGGCCCATGCGTCCTTTGGGGCCCACTTGCTCGGCCTCCACCAATTCTCCGTCGCGGGCGCCTTCGACGTCGGCGCGGCCAACCAACCACTCCTTGTCCGACCCCTTGTCGATGGGCAGAACGCGCCCGCCCTCGTCACTGGCCCGGAATACGCCAAGGACTTTGCGCGGCCCGGTGCCGATGCGCCGGATCAGGCGCGCCTCGTGGGTGAAGTCATCCAGGCTTACTTCGGTCAAACGGGCCAGGATGCGGTCGCCCGGGCCCAGGGCCGGGTCACCATCGCGCGGAATGAACAGGGCGCGGGGTATGGGGGCATCCCCCTCCCACTGGGCGGGGTGCAGGAAGACGTCGCCGTCGCTGTCCACCCCGGCCACCTTCATGACCGATACAGGCGGCAGGCGGTTGGGGTCGCCGTAGTTGCGCTTGCGCTTGGCCAAATGCCCCTCGGCCTCCAACTCCTTCAGAAGGCGCTTGAGGTCGATCCGCGCGGCGCCTTTGATCCCGAACGCCTTGGCGATGTCACGCTTGGAGGTCAGGGCCGGGTTGTCTGAAATCCACTGGAGGATTTGGGGTTTGGTCGGCAGATTGCTCATGCCCCGGCGCTATCACGGGGACAGGGGGCTTCCCAGGGGCAAGTGGCGCGCAGTTGCAACTGGCAGGTTTGTCCGTAGCATTTTCCGTGCGATCAGAAGAGGGCCGCCATGCACGACATCACCGTCAAACTCTGCACTGCGCTTCCGCCGCGGGAAGACTTGGACAGCATCCTGGGCGAATACTATGCGTTGATCGTTGCCCGCATGGCCGAGATAGGCGTGCCCCTCGACCCTGCGGCCCCGCAAAGCGCGCTGGCGGAATTCTGGGCCAATGCCGATGCCTATCTGCCACCCAAAGGTTGCTTGGTTGTGGCGCGGGACGGGACGGGCCGGATTGTCGGCTGCGGGATGCTGAAACGCTTGCCCGGGGATGTGGGCGAACTAAAGCGGGTCTACGTGACCGATGCGGCGCGCGACACAGGGACGGGCCGCGCGTTGATCCTGGCGCGGGAGGACGCCGCGCGACAGATGGGCCTGCGCCAGTTGATCGCCGATACGCTGACCCCGAACGTGGAGATGCGCAGTCTTTACCCGAAGCTGGGTTTTCGGGAAGTGCCCGGTCCGATCGAGACGACGACCTATCTGGACCAGCCCATGCTCCGCCCGTATCTGCACTTCTTTGTGAAAGATCTTTGACTGCCGTGGCCCCGGTGCCTCACCCCCGCCGAATGATTGGGGCCAGTTTCGGGGCCGGCGCGGCGTCCTCGGCAAAATCGAAGGTGTCGAGCCGGTCGGCGCGCTTGCCCGCGCGTTCGGCGGCTGTGGTGATCCCCTCCAAATCCCGGCGCGCTTGGTCGAAATGGGTCTCCAACTTCTGGGCCCGCTCAACCACCAAGGCAACATCCCGGCCTAAGGCGGCTAGGGCGCGTCGAATGTCGCTCGCCTGTTCGCGCATGCGGTGGTCCTTAAGGATGCCCCGCAGCGTGTTGAGCGTCGCCATGCAGGTGGTCGGGGACACGATCCAGACACGCAGGGAAAACCCCTCGCGGACCACATCGCCGAAGTTGGCGTGCAGCTCTGCGTAGATCGCCTCGGACGGCAAGAACAGCAAGGCGCCATCCGCCGTTTCCCCTTCCAGAATGTACTTGGACGCGATGGCGCGCAGGTGTGTCCGCATGGCCGTGCGCAGACCCGCAGCGGCTTGGGTCTTCTCCTCCCGCGTCTCGGCATGGACCAGGGCCTCATAGGGCTCCAAGGGGAACTTGGCGTCGATGGCCAGCGGGCCGGGCGGGTCGGGCATGTGGATCAAGCAGTCGGCCCGTTTGCCATTGGACAGGGTCGCCTGCCACGTGAACGCATCGGGCGGCAGCGCCTTGCCCAGGATGTCACGCAACTGGATCTCTCCGAATGCGCCGCGGGTTTGTTTGTTGGACAGAATGTCTTGCAGGCCTAGGACGTTGCCTGACAGGCGCTCGATCTTGGCCTGGGCGGCGTCGATGGTGGCCAGGCGTTCTTGCAAGGCGCCCAGGGTTTCTGCGGTTCCACATAGTGACGTCGCCATGTGTGTCTCGGCCCGGCGTTGCGCCTCCGAGAGGGTGCCCAGCGTGCCGGTCAGATGGGTCTGGGAATGTGTCAAATCCCGCAAGCGTCCCAGCATGGCAAGGATCAGCACGATGAGCAGGAGGGCCATTCCCCCGCCAAACAGGGCGCCCATGGTCAGCGGGTCGGACAGGTCCAGCGTCATGTGCGCCCGAACAGCCGTTCGATGTCGGACAGGTTTAGCTTCACATAGGTGGGCCGCCCGTGGTTGCATTGGCCGGACAAGGGCGTCGCCTCCATCTCTCGCAGAAGGGCGTTCATCTCGGGCGCGGTCATGCGGCGGCCGGATCGGATGGAGCCATGGCACGACATGCGACTGAGGATGGCGTCGATCCGGGATTGGAGCGAGAGGGGGTCGGCGGTGTCGTCCTCCTCAAGCTCTTCGATAAGGTCCCGGATCAAGGCCTCGGTGGCGCAGTTGCCGAGGATGGCCGGGGTTTCGCGCACTGCGATTGTGCCGGGGCCGAACGGATCAAGGACGAGCCCCAGCCGCGACAGGTCGAGGCTCAAAAGCCGTTCTGCCATGGGCGCGCCCACATCGATCACCTCGGGGATCAGCAATGCTTGGGACGCGATGCCAGTCGCCCTCAACTGGGTCTTGAGGCGTTCATAGACCAGGCGTTCATGGGCGGCGTGTTGATCCACCAGAACAATACCGTCGCGCGTTTGGGCGATGATGTAGTTTTCATGGAGCTGTGCGCGGGCCGCGCCAAGCGGTCCTTCTTCGGTCGCTTGCGCGCTTTCATCCGGGCAGGCGTCTGGGATGTCAAAGCGGGCTGATTGTTCCGCCAGACCCGGCATGGGGGCTTGCGCCTGGTACGCAGCCGCCCGCGCGGTCTGCGATGGGCGATCCATTTGATAGGCCTGTGCATGGGGCCCTTCGGGACGCAATGCGCCCAGCGTTGCATCGGCGAGGGTGCTGGACGCGCGATACCCCTGCTCGGCCAAGGCATGTCGCAGGCCCGATATGATCAACCCGCGCACAAGGCCGGGGTCCCGGAACCGCACCTCGGTCTTGGCGGGGTGGACGTTCACATCCACCAGGGTCGGGTCGCATTCAATGAACAGGGCCGCCACGGCGTGCCGATCCTTGGCGAGAACATCCATATACGCCGCCCGCAATGCCCCCGTGAGCATGCGGTCCCGCACGGGCCGTCCGTTCACGAAAAGATACTGATGGACCGAGTTCCCGCGAGAGAACGTGGGGAGACCGGCCTGGCCGGTCAGCGTGACGCCCTCACGGGTTGCCTCCAGCATAAGGCTGTTGGCCCCAAAATCCCGCCCAAGCACGTCGGCAAGGCGCGTCCCACGGTCCAGCGCGGCATCCACGCGGAGAAGCGTTTTGTCTCCGCCATCGCTGACATCGCGCAACGTGAAGGCCACCCCAGGCTGTGCCATGGCGAGGCGGCGAAGGGTGTCGGTGACGGCCATCGTCTCTGACCGTTCTGATTTGAGGAACTTCAGGCGCGCGGGGGTGGCATGGAACAGATCCCGCAACTCGACAACGGTGCCACTGCGCAGGGCCGCGGGACGCACCGGGTCCATTCGCCCACCGGAGACATGGAGTTCTGCGGCCTCTGGCGCGCCACTTGCCCGGGTTGCGATCTTGAGCCGTCCGACGGCGCCCAAGGACGGCAACGCCTCCCCGCGAAAGCCGAAGGAGTGGATATTGAGCAGATCGCTGCCATCGATCTTGGACGTTGCGTGGCGCGACAGGGCAAGGGGCAGATCGGCGGCGGTGATCCCATGGCCATCATCGGTGACACGGATGAGCGTCCGCCCCCCATCTGCGATGTCGACGGTGATCCGTTTGGCCCGTGCGTCGAGGGCGTTCTCCACAAGCTCTTTAACGGCGGAGGCTGGACGTTCCACCACCTCTCCGGCCGCGATACGATTGACAGCGGATTCATCCAATTGGCGGATGCGAGGGAGGATTATGTTGCGGTCTTCTGCGCCCATACCCCGATATCTAGCAGTGGCGCCGCGATTCTAGAAGTGCGTAAGGCCCGCAATCCCCGTAGGTATGCGCGAGGTGTGACCGCCCCAGACACGTTGGCTGAGGTTGCAACCAGATACCCCTTGGCCAAAGCCTTGCGTCCTTGTCCCGCCGACGCGCGTAGAAGTCTGCGCGACCCCGTTACCCCTCTGGCAAGGCGCCCGTGGACAGATCCTCCGGCTGGCCGACCACAACGAAGTGCAGCGCCTGGGCATCAAGCAACCGGGTGGCGATGGCCATGATGTCTTCGTTGGTTACGGCGTTCACATTGTCGTTCCGCGTGGCGATGTAGTC
This sequence comes from Pseudomonadota bacterium, assembly GCA_039817645.1. Classification (GTDB taxonomy): domain Bacteria; phylum Pseudomonadota; class Alphaproteobacteria; order Rhodobacterales; family Rhodobacteraceae; genus Jannaschia. The sequence goes on from JBCBVM010000021.1 coordinate 63,049, forward strand.
GATTGGCAAGTCCTGCATCTGCATACCTGTCAGGATGCCCGCAATCCGGGAGTTTCCATCAAACCGCAGGGGGTAGGCGCCTGTCAGGTAGGTCTTGGCCGCGTCCAAATCCTCGGCCGACACCCCGCTTCGCGCCATTTCGGACCAGAGTTGGCGAACGATGGCGATGGCCTCCGCCGTCTTGTCGTTGGACGAAGAAAACTGGCCCATATATTGCGCGGCATGGTCCCGTGGGACAAGGAAGCTGCCGATGCCATAGGTCAGGCCGCGCTTCTCACGCACTTCGGTCATGAGTTGAGAGGCAAAGCCACCGCCGCCCAGGATGTGGTTCATCACATAGGCCGCGAAGAAATCCTCGTCATCGCGCATGATGCCCTCATGCCCGAACAAGACGTAGGACTGTGGCGAGGGGAAGTCGATGACCGTCAGGCCACCCTCAAGCGCGTAGGTCGCCTCCGGCACCTCTGGCGCGCCAGAGGCGGGCAAGTCGCCCAACAGCGTATCCAGAAGCGGCCCCAATTCTTCCGCAGAAATATCGCCGGTCACACCCACATGGACACGGTCGCGGGTCAGGGCGTTGCGATGGGCGGCAATCAGGTCATCGCGGGTCAAGCCCGAGACGGTTTCCGGCGTTCCTTCCAGCGGCGTGCCGTAGGGGTGGTCGGGAAAGGCCAATGCGGCCATCGTCGAGGAGGCCAAGAATTCAGGGTCGCGCCGATCCTGTTCGATCACAGCCAACACTTGATCACGCACCCTGTCGATGGCGGCCTGGTCAAACCGCGGCGTCAGGATCGCATTGCGGAGCAGAGCGACGGAGTCGTCCGTGAAGTCCGTCAAAAACTCTGCTTCGATCGACACGCTGTCATTGGACGCGTCGAACCCATAGCCCGCGGCAAGAGCTTCGGTGGCTTTGGCGAATGCCAGATTGTCTTTGTCGCCCGCCCCTTCTTCAAGAAGCGACATCATCAAATTCGTCGCACCACGCTTGCCGGGCAAATCCAAGTTTGCGCCGCCGCGGAAGCGGATGTCCATGGCGACGAAGGGAATCGAAGGCTCCTCCACCAGCCAAGCGGTGATGCCCTCAGGGGAGGTAACCTCTTGAATCTCCACTGCGGCGACCGCGCGGAAGGGCAGAAGCGACAGACCCATGATTGTCAGGGCGCGAAGCATAAAGGTCATTGGGTCGCCTCCACGTCGGCTTCGGGGCGGGTCAGGTAACCTGTGACCGAGGTTTCGAGGGTCAACACCTCTCGCGCAACGCGCAGGATGTCGTCTTCGGTCACCGCGTCCAAGATGTCGGGCCAGTCTTGCACGTCTTGCACCGTCAGACCGGAGGTCAGTGCCACGCCGTAGGTGCGCGCGCGCCCCTGCAGGCTGTCCCGGCCATAGATCTCGGACGCGCGAACTTGAACTTTGATCCGCTCCAACTGCGCCTCGTCGATGCCGTCTTCCAGCACTTTGACGATCATGCGATCCAAGTCGGCCTCTGCCTCCTCCAGCGTGCGGCCAGGCGTGGGAATGACGATGAGACCAAAGGTCGTGTCGTCGTAGGATGTGCCCGAGTAGAAGGCCGAGGTGTAGAGCGCTACACCCTCTTCCTGCTCCAACGTGCGCCCCATGATCGAAGTGGCCGACGATCCGCCAAGGACTTGGGACAGCATCTCAAGGGCGGCGGCGTCTTCCTGGGCGCCCGGGTCCCGTTCGGGGGCCAGATAGGTGCGGATCACATAGGGGTTCGACACACGCTCGTCCTCGAACGTGATGCGGCGCGGGGCAATCTGCGGCGGTTCAGCGGGGCGGGTGCGGGGCGCCAGCCCTTCTGTGGGGGCGATGGGGCCGTAATGTTCCAGGGCCAACGCCTCGACCTCGGCGGGGTCCACATCTCCGGCGACGATCAGTGTTGCGTTGTTGGGGGCATAGAACTCCTCGTAGAAGTCCAACGCATCCTCAAGGCCCAACGTCTCGATTTCGTGGCGCCACCCGATGATCGGAATACGGTAGGGGTGATTGAGATACTGCAACGCCGCACGTTGTTCGCCGAACAATCCGCCGGGGTTACTGTCGGTCCGCTGCGCGCGCTCCTCTAGGACGACATCCCGCTCGGTCAGCACCTCTTGGGTGGTCAGCACCAGGTTCCGCATCCGGTCCGCCTCATGCTGCATCATCAGGTCAAGGCGGTCGGCGGCGACGCGCTGGAAATAGCCGGTATAGTCAAAGCTGGTGAATGCGTTGTCGGATCCCCCTTGCGCCTGGACAATTCGGCCAAACTCCCCCGGCTCCAACGTCTCAGTGCCTTTGAACATCAGGTGCTCAAGGAAATGCGCGATGCCAGATTTGCCGGGCGGTTCATCAGCGGCGCCCACATTGTACCAGACCATGTGCACAGCGACCGGCGCCCGGTTGTCTTCGATGACCACGCCTTTCATGCCGTTGGGCAAGGTAAAGGTGGTGACAGTGTCGTCCTCGGCCAGGGAAGGCGCGGACCACAGGGTTAAGCAGGCGGCGAGTGTCGCGATGGGGCGCGTGAACAAGCGGCATCTCCTCGGAAGGGTGGCGTTGGTGTAGGAGATATGGGTCTGACGTCAGACTTCAAATCCCGACCGCCCGATCTCACGCATTCGTCAGTCAAAACGCTCCGGGTCGGGCGGGGCGGCGACGGTCCGCACCCCGGCACGGCGCAGGCGCTCCAACTCAGCATGTTGGTCCAAGGACTGCGGCTCATAGGCATCGAAGTACACGTTCACGTTGAACAATCGCTCCAGGAGGCGGCCATCATTCTCGCGCCGATACTCCAGGTCCTCTGCGGCCAATTGTCCGCGAATGTTCCCTGCCACACCATAGCGGGACACGGCGGCGACAAGGGCGCCGTCTGCCCCGCCGCCCCGCGCGGCATTGCCGCCCAGGGCCGCAATGGCCTCCGCCTCGGGCTGTGGGTCGGTGCGGTTCACGCCGCCGGGTGTGGGCGGGGGCAGGGCCGACAGGTTCTCCGGCTGCTCCAACGGTTTGGTCGGCAGGATCGAGAATTCATCCGGCGCGCGGCTTTCTTTGCGGATGTTGAACAAAGACGGCTCTCGGTTGCCGCCGCACGCCGACAGCGTTGCGACAATGATCCCGGCCATAACGATGCGAGCGATCATGGATCTTAATTCCCCTGCCTTTTTGCCTTCCTAGCCGAAGCGGTCCCGCGCGTCACGGGGTCTTCTTTTGATCGGCATCGGCCCAAATTACCAAGCCGAAGGCGCCCGCAAAGATGAACACATCGGCCAAATTGAACGCATAGGGGTTCTGGAAGCCGCAGCAGGACATGTTGAGAAAATCCGCCACCGCGCCATAGATCACCCGGTCCAGTGCGTTCGCGACGGCCCCGCCGACCACGAGGCCTGCTGCGACAAGGGCGATCGGGCGTTGAAAGCCGCGGGCCCAACGGATGAGAAACCCGCAGATCACGATGGCCAGGGCAACAAGCAGCCAGCGGGCGTTCGCGCCGGACAGCAGGCCGAAATTCACGCCCTCATTCCAGCCCATCCGAAACACAAGAAAGGGCGGCAGGACCTGGATGACAAGCAGGTGCTTGAGCTCCATCAGATGCACCACCACCAGTTTGGAGAGTTGGTCGATCCCGAAGGCCAACACCGCAGAGAGCCAGAGCGCGCGCATCAGTGACGGAAATGTCGCATGCCAGTAAAGACCATGGCCAGGCCCGCCTCATCCGCTGCCTGGATCACAGCCTCATCCCGCATGGACCCGCCGGGTTGGATCACCGCCTTGGCCCCGGCTTCGGCGGCGGCGAGCATCCCATCGGGGAACGGAAAGAACGCGTCCGAAGCCACCACGGACCCTTGGGCCGCGGACTGGTCCAGGCCAAGGACCTGCGCCACGTCTTCGGCCTTCCGGGCGGCGATGCGGCTGCTGTCAAGGCGGCTCATCTGGCCCGCGCCCAGGCCCACCGTCGCGCCATCGCGGGCGTAGACAATGGCGTTGGACTTTACGTGCTTGGCCACTTTCCAGGCGAACAGCATGTCGGCCATCTGCGCGTCTGTTGGGGCGCGCTTGCTGACCACTTTGAGGTCGGCGGGCGCGATATGGCCCGCGTCTTTGTCCTGGACCAGCCAGCCGCCTGCCACTTGCGTCATGGCGCGGATCGGGGCGCGGGGGTCAGGCAGGGACCCCGTCGTCAGGAGGCGGAGGTTCTTCTTGGCGGCAAAGATCTCTTTCGCCTCTGGGGTGGCGTCAGGGGCAATGACGACTTCGGTGAAAATCTCGATGATGGCGCGCGCCGTGTCCGCGTCTAGGGTCCCGTTCAGGGCGACGATCCCACCAAAAGCCGATGTTCGGTCACAGTCGAAGGCCCTTTCATACGCGGCGGTCAAGGATGACCCCGTGGCGACACCGCAGGGGTTGGCGTGTTTGAAAGGGCCTTCGACTGTGACCGAACATCGGCTTTTGGTGGGATCGTCGCCCTGAACGGGACCCTAGACGCGGAC
>JBCBVM010000022.1:0-63287 GCA_039817645.1 Pseudomonadota bacterium
CCCCCCAGAGGTATTTTTGGCCAGATGACAGAGGGGCCTTGCGCCATCCCGGGGCCGTTAGGAATGTTCTTCTGCGGCCGTGGCGGCGAGGGCGCGGTTGAAGACGCGCAGCGCGTCGATGTGGAACAGGACGCCGATGACCTCGGGCACCGAACGCGTATCGTCCAGGCGGACCACGGCCAGGAAGTCGCAATTGGCCCGTTCGAACATGGGCATCGCGGTCTCCAGCGTGTCGCCGGGTTCGATGAAGAGGGCCTCATTGACGGCACGGCGGATGCGGTCTTCGTCGGGCGCGCGGGGATGGTCAGGGCTTTTCATCACCGAAGAGACTTTGAACATTGCCAGCAGATAGGCCTGGGGGCCGGCGGCCAGGTGGATGCCGCGGCGTTCGAGTTGGGTCAGAAAGAAGCTGCGATCCACCAGGCGCGAAGACAGGGCGGTGGAGATGCTGACGGTGATCAGCACGGCAAGCCCCGCTTGCCAGTCGCCGGTCAGTTCGAACACGATCAGGGTGGTCGAGATCGGGGCGCCCAGCACGGCGCCCGCCACGGCGCCCATACCCGCCAGGGCATAAAGCGTTTCGGACCCTGAGACGTCGGGTAGGATGGAGGTCGCCACCAGGCCGAAGGCCAGACCCGTCAGCGCACCGACCATCAGCGCCGGAGAGAACACGCCACCGCCCATGCGCCCGCCCATGGTGATGGACACGGCGGCCACTTTGAGGACCGCGAAGACCACGGCCTCGTGAAAGAGGAGCGTCCCGGAGAGTGCAGCGGAGGTCGTTTCATACCCGACGCCGATGATATGCGGAAAAAAGATCGCCAGCGCGCCCAGCATCAGCCCGGCCATGGCCGGACGCAGCATCGGGGGCAGGCGGAGGGTGTTTTGGAGCGCGGTGCCCAGATCCTCGACCCAAAAGATGGACCGCATGAGGATGAAGGCGATCAGGCCGCAGGTCAGCCCCAACAGCAGGAACGCGGGAAGTTCCACATAGAAGGCGAGGGCCGACGTCTCGGGCAGCATGAATTCGGTCACGTCGCCGAAATGGATGCGGCTGATGACGGAGCCGGAGACGGCGGCGATGGTGATGGGCGCGAAGGCGTGGACGGCGAAATGGCGCAGCACCACCTCCATGGCGAAGAGGGCGCCTGCGATGGGGGCATTGAAGCTGGCGGCGACGCCAGCGGCCACGGCGCAGCCCAGCAAGTCGCGCCCAGTGATGCCATCGGCGTTGATCCGGTTGGACACCCAGGATGCGATTAGGCCCACCAGGTGCACGACCGGCCCTTCGCGCCCGGAGGAGCCGCCCGAACTGAGCGTGATGAAGGAGGCCGCGATGGAGGCGAGGCCCGCGCGCCGTTCCACCCGGCCCTCTTTCATGGCGGCGCCTTCGATCACTTCGGCCACGCCGCGCACCCGGGCATCGGGGGTGAAGCGGGTCAGGATGAACCCCACGGCCAACCCGCCAAGCGCTGGCAGGATCAGGACCCACCACCAGGGCAAGGTGGCCGCGAAACTGTGCAGGGTGCGGGGGTCTTCGGTGCCGTAAAGAAATGTCTGGAACGTGCGGATGCCGGTCATGAAGGCCACGGCGGCATAGCCCGACGCGATGCCGATCAGCAGGGCGATGAACCAGAACTGAACCTTGGACGGCCCGCGCTGTCGGATGATGGCCCAGCCATCGCGAAGGCGGGCCATGGGCCCCCTAAGGGGCGTGGACAGGGGGCTGTCTGTCACCGGATCGCTTGTCCTTTGGCCCAAGGGGCGTCACCTTGCCCAGCGGATGGAGGAGGATGCGATGACCCGAGCGACCGCGCTGAACGACTTATCGGATATGCTAGGGGAACGCTTCTCAACTGGGAAGAGCGATCTGCGTTTGCATGGTCAGTCGGAAACCTGGCATGCAGAGATGCCACCCGATGCGGTGGTTTACCCCAATGATACTGCTGAAGTTGCTGAAATTGTGCGCATTTGCGCGCGGAACGGCGTGCCGGTGATCGGGTGGGGGACCGGGACGGCGTTGGAGGGCCATGCTTCGGCCCCGCGCGGCGGCGTCACGGTGGACTTTCGCCGAATGGACACAGTGCTTGAGGTGGACGCGGCCAATATGCTGGCGCGGGTGCAGCCGGGTGTCACCCGAGAGGCGTTGAACCAGGCGCTGCGGGCGACGGGGCTGATGTTTCCGGTGGACCCGGGGGCCAACGCGTCCTTGGGGGGCATGGCCGCCACGCGGGCATCGGGGACGACGGCGGTCCGCTATGGGACCATGCGCGAACACGTGCGCGGCCTGGAGGTGGTTCTGGCCGATGGGCACGTCATTCGCACGGGCACACGGGCGCCGAAATCCAGTGCGGGCTATGATCTGACCGGATTGTTCGTGGGGTCCGAGGGGACGCTGGGCCTCATGACGGAACTGTTGCTGCGCCTGCATGGCCAGCCGGAGGCGGTGTCGGCGGCGGTTTGTGCGTTTCCCGACAGTGCCGCCGCCATCGAGACGGTGATGCTGGCCATGCAGATGGGCCTGCGGCCCGCGCGGATCGAATATGTGGACCGGGCCACGGCGGCCATTCTGAACGCCCATGGTGGCGGCACCTTTGCCGAGACGTCCCATCTGCTGTTGGAATTTCACGGGTCAGATCGGGCCGTGGCCGAGGAGGCGGAGCGGTTCGGTGTGCTGGCAGAGGAGGCGGGCGGGCAAGGGTATCAATGGGCCACGCGGACGGAGGATCGCACGCGGCTTTGGACGATGCGGCATCGGGCCTATCACACGATCCTGGCGTCGCGGCCCGGCAGCACGGCGGTGGTGACCGATGTCTGCGTGCCCATCAGCGCGTTGGGCGAGGCCATTGATACAGCCGCCGCGAAGATTGCCGAAAGCGGGTTGACGGGTCCGATCCTGGGCCATGTGGGCGACGGGAATTACCATGCAATCCTATTGGTGGACCCTGCGTCGGCCGCGGAGTTGCGGGCGGCCAAGGCCCTGTCCGACGGAATGGTGGATCACGCGCTGGCCCTGGGCGGCACGGCCACCGGAGAGCATGGGGTGGGCCTTGGCAAGCTGCATTTCATGGAGCGGGAGCATGGGGCCGCTTGGGACGTCATGGGAACCTTAAAGCGCGCCATGGACCCGGAGGGGATTATGAACCCCGGCAAGCTGATCCGGGGGAATTGACGGGGTGGTTGAGCCTTAGGGCGGGCGGGGTGAAACCTGGGCCGGTTTCAAGAAACATCCCGACTAGACGTTGATATGGTGGCGCTTCGCAGAAATCTGATGGGGTCGGGGTTTCCGGCGAATGGTTTGGAGCGGTTCAGCTCTTTTCTAAATCGGATAGGGTTTCTCAAATCACGCGCGTTGTGGTTCGGATTCCAAATTTGTGAGGGAAGCCTGAACGGATGTTGAGACGTTACTCGGACGACCTTCGCCAGCGTGTTGTGGATACGATGCATTCAGGTGAGAGCTGCCGTAGCGTTTCCGCGCGTTGCGGTGTGGCGCCGTCCGATCCTCGCACCGCACCGGGCGTGGCTTCCTGACCAAGTGCGGGGCTGCCCACACGTCGCGGTGGCGATGCTGTAGGAGCACGGGATTGACGTGAGCCATGACCCCGTTTCGCGGTTCCTGCGCAGCTGCGGGTTCAGTTTCAGAAAAGACGCTAATCGCCCCCTCTCGGTAGATTCTGCTATGCCAAATCGCCTGCCGGGCAATGGATGAACGCGAACGCCCGGACGTGAAGCGCCGCCGCGACCGGTGGCAGCGCCATCAGCATCGGATCGACGCGCCCTGGGTCTTCGACGGCCCGGTGAACGGCGACATCTTCCGCACCTATGTCGGGCACGTTCTCGTCCTTATGCTCGCGCCCGGCGACGTGCTGGTGATAGACAACCTGCGCAGCCACAGAAGCCAGGCCGGGCGGCAACCGATCCATGCGGCCGGCGCTTACCTTTTCTTCCCGTCGCCATGCTGCCCGGACAGGCACCCCATCGAACAGGCCTTTGCAAAGTTGAAACACTGGATGCGCAAAACGGGATCGCGTTCACGCGACAGTCTGTGGTGAGCCGTCGGAGCCATCCTCGACCCCTTCACCCCCGACGAGTGCGCAAGCTATCTCAAGAACGCAGGCCATGCGTCCGTCACGTACGGAACCGTTTTAGGACGCGGCGGCGGTGGTCGGCATACGCGCCCGGCCCGCATAGGTGCGCAGCATGTGGGCGTCATAGAGGGGCATGGCCATGACCTCCTCTCCGATAATTGTCGTCGCCGGAGAGAGGTGCCGGATGGCCGGGGATTTGGTTTGGCAGAAGGCGCCGACTTTCAGACCCTTGCTGACAGGGCACACCTCGATCAGGCCCTGGTCCAGCAGGTTCTGCGTCAGCGGGTCGTAGCGCGAATTGTGGCCCGCCCCGGCGCAATTGACGACGAAGCCTGTCTGCCGTTGGGTGTGCGTGTCGCGCCCATCGCTGATGTGGACCGTGGCGCCGGTGGGCCCATGTTCCACCGCTGTGACGAAGCCTGGCACCATCTGTGCTTTGCCCGCGCTCACCAGACGGTGCATGTCCAGGATCGTGTCGCGGGTGCCGCCCCGCAGCCAGAAGCGGAGGGTGGCGGGGACGCGGCGGGCCTCCTCTGGGTTGGGAAGGTAGCTGGTCAGCGGATGGGCCAGGAAATGCGCGCGAAAGCCTGCGCGGATCTCTCTCATGCCGTCGCCCGCGGCCTTGGCGCTTTCGATGGCGTGCCAGATTTCGTCCAGAAGGGTCTGGGCGGTTTGGTGGCCTGTGGTCAGGACGGGCTGCGTCAGTTTGCGGGGCACGCGCGGGATCAGCGGTGCAGGGATGTCGCCATCGGGGGCGCAGGCCACGAAGCGCAGCGCTTCATCCGGGATGAGGCTTTGGCAAAGGCGCAGGACGTCAAGCATGGAGGCGTTGCCGCCGATGCAAAAGATCTCCCGCCCGGCTTTGATGTGGTCGGCGATACGCGCCTCTTGCCCGAAGACGGTGGGCGCGCTGAAGGGGCCGTCATCGCCGTCGATCCGCAGGGTGGAGGGGCCGCCGGGCGCCACATCGACGGTGGCGGCTGTGATGGTGCGGCCCGCTGCCGTCGTCAGCGTGATGCCGTCGGAGGCCACAGAAAGCGTTGTGGCGGCGTCGTCCAGTGTTCGGACCTGGGTGCCCTGCCGTTCGAGGCGGGCGATGGTGGCCCGCGCCTGTTCGCGCATGAAGTCGCCGTAGAATTCGCGGGGCGCGTTGACGCCGTGGATGTCCCCTGCCTCCACCAATGGTGCCGCGGCGGCAAGCCAGTTGGGCGCGCGGCCCTGCATGACGTCCTGGACCATGGTCCATCGCTGGGCCAGCCAGTCGGCGAAGGCCGGGTCGATGTCATCGGCGGGGGAATTCAGAAGGTAGGCAAAGCGCCACGGCGTCCCGACCTGCCCCTTGGCATAGGCAACGCCGCGGCCAAATTCCGACGCGTTGCGCCCAAGCAAGAGGACCGTGTCCCCCGGGCAAAGACGGCAACTTTCCAAGAAGGCGAGCGCGGTGATGCCATCGCCCACGATGACATGGGTCGCGATCAGGCCTGTCTCGCCAGAGGAGGGTTTGCCCATGGATCCACCATAGATTGAGTGACTTACCGACATACCGCCCCAGGCGCCTTGCGGTCAACAGATGGGGCGGGACCGCGACTGTCTAGACTGTCTCTGATGGCGCGTTATTGAGCAAGGCTTCAAGGCGCGCATTGAAGGCGGGCAGGTCTTGGTTGGGGTCCAGGTCGGTCAAAGGCTCCAAGGTCAGGCTGACATGGCGGCGGCCTTTCTTGCGGCCCAAGAAGCTCCAAAAGCCATCGTAGCGGGCGGGCTGAAATTGTCCCAACCCGTCGATGCGCAGCAAAAGGACGGGGGTTTGTGGTTCTGCTCGCAGAATCTCGTGGGTGCCCGACAGATACGGTGCCACGATTTCCCGTTGCTGGCGGCGCACTTTCCCCGCGGGGAACAGCAGGATAGAATTGCCGTTTTTCAAGACTTTATGGATCACTTGAAGGGTTTCTGCGCGGCGCGCCTTGCGCTTTTCCTCGGGCCAGGTTTTGGGCGAACTCATGGGGATCGCAGAGATGACGACCATGGGCAGCCATTGGACCCAGTTGGTGTATTCCGAGTAGTGGACCGTGGGGCGAATGCGGGCGGTGGTATAGAGGATCGCCGCAATCAAGGGTCCATCATGGCGGCTGACATGGGTGGCCAGGATCACGGTGCCGGGTTGGTCCTGCAACAGATGCTTGTTGGAGCAACTGACATTGTAGAACAGCGCGTAATAGGTGCGGACCAGGACAAACATGAAGTGCCGGAGCCATTTCCCAAGGGTCACATCAAGCAGGCGGATCATGGCGATCGGTATCTTTCGGGGTCATGTATCATGGCGCGCCCCGCGACCGTCACGTGGCAGTGGGCGACCGTCAACGACATATATGCGGCGGGCAGTGATTGGGGGTCACACCCGTTCGACAGTGACCTTAGAGCCATAGAACGCCAGATACCCTTCGATCCCTTTGGCCTCGGGGTTGGTCACGTCCTCATAGCTCCAGGCGACATCGTCCAGGCGGCTGGATTGGCCAATATAGGAGAAATAGGACGCTTGCCCTTTGTGTGGGCAGCGGGTGGAGCTGTCGGAGGGTTCCAGCAAAGCCATGGCCACGTCTTCCCGAGGGAAGTAAATCACGGGGGCCATGCTGCCCTCGGTCAGCTCTTTGGCGTTGCGGCTTTCGACCATCACGCCGTCTTCGGTGCGAACGGTCCAAACCCCTTGGGCAGGGGTGATTTTGATCTGGGCCATGTGTGAGCCTCCCTCGGTTCGGTGCACCCTATCTGGTCCGCCCCCCCGGCGGAAGGGTCACAGCGGTGCGGTCATGCGCATCAGCCAATCCAGGTCGGCACCATCCAGGGTTGTGTGCAGATGCTCTGCGACGGTTTTGTGATAGGTGTCGATCCAGGCGCGTTCCTCGGCCGAGAGGAGGTCGGCCCTGATCAAACGACGGTCGATGGGCACCCAAGTCAGGGTGTCGAAGGCCAACATCTCTCGGTCGTCGCCGCCGGGCGGGCGCGTGGCCTCCACGACGGTTATGAGGTTTTCGATGCGGATGCCGAAGGCGCCTTCGCGGTAATAGCCCGGTTCATTGGACAAGATCATCCCGGGTTTGAGCGGCACTTGGGACACCCGGCTGATGCGTTGCGGGCCTTCATGGACGCCCAGATAAACGCCAACGCCGTGCCCGGTGCCGTGGTCATAGTCGCGATGTTCGGCCCAAAGCGGCGCGCGGGCCAGGGCGTCCAGATGGGCGCCCGCCACGCCCACGGGAAAGCGGGTGCGGCTGACGGCGATCATGCCTTGCAACACGCGGGTGAAGGCGTGGCACACATCGGGCGGCGGTGTGCCCAGGGGGATTGTGCGTGTGATGTCGGTGGTGCCGTCCAGGTATTGGCCGCCGGAATCCACCAGTAGAACCGAGTCTTGGTCGAGGGCGCGGTTGGTTTCTTCGTTGACGCGGTAATGGACAATGGCGCCGTTGGGGCCGGAGCCCACGATGCTTTCAAAGCTGATGTCCAGCAGGGCATTGGAGTCGCGGCGGAACCCTTCCAGAGCTTTGGCCACATCAATCTCCGTGGTGCCCGCGGGAACCTCGTCCAGCCAGCGCAGGAAGCGGCACATGGCGGCGGCATCGCGCAGATGGGCGGTTTTGGTGGCCGCGATCTCCGCCTCGGACTTGCAGGCTTTGGGCAGGGCGATGGGGTCGTCCATGGCTTTCGCCCGTACCATCAGATCGGGCAGGGCGGCAGGGCATGTGGCCGCGTCATAGCCTACCGTGCCAGGGGTGCGGGCCAACAGGGCGGGCGCGTCTTCGGGCGGGACCACGCGGATGTCTGGGCCCAGATGTGCCGTGACAGGGGCCGCTTTGGCCGGGTCACAGATCAGATCCACATGGGTATCTTTGTGAATGAGGGCAAAAGCTTGGGCGATGGGTGTCCGCTCGATATCGGCGCCGCGAATGTTCAGGAGCCAGGCCACCGCGTCGGGCTGCGTGGTCAGAAAGGCGTCCACATCGCCCGCGACCAGTGCCGCCGCGATCTCTGTGCGTTTGGCGGTATGGTCGCGCCCCGCAAGTGCCGCCGGGTAGGCGGACATGGGGGCCGATGGCGGGGCGGGGCGGTCCGTCCAAATGGCGTCGACGCCATTGGCGCTATCGATGATCTGGAGGGTGTCCAGTTTGCGCAGCGCGTCCACCTCCTTCACTGTATGGAGCCAGGGGTCGAGACCAACCGTCGCCCCATCGGCCAACGCCGTGGGCAGCCACGCGGAGAGCGTGGTGGCGGGCCAATTCACGATCTCAAACGTGTCGGCATCGGTTTGAGCGCGGCCTTGCACGGTGTAGCGGCCATCGAGGAACAGGGCGGCGCGGTCCGTTGTGATCACAGCGAACCCGGCGGAGCCGGTGAAGCCGCTGATCCAGGCCAGGCGCGCATCCGAAGGGGCGACGTATTCGCCCTGATACATGTCGGCGCGGGGGACGATGAAGGCGTCCAGGCCCTGTGCCGCCATCCAATCGCGCAGTTTGGCGACGCGAGGGGGGCCTTCGTCGGGCCGGGCCGTGACCTCGTAGGTTTGGAACATCCCGGTTCTCCTGTCAGTGTGGATGAGGGGCGCGGGCCCCCCGTCAGGAGGCGCGGCGCATCCCCATGACGCGGGCCCGCGCACGCGGGTCGCTGTCGAAAAGGGCGGCCAGTTGTTCCGTCATGGCGCCCGCCAATTGCTCCACATCCGTGATGGTCACCGCGCGTTCGTAGTAGCGGGTCACGTCGTGGCCTATGCCGATGGCCAGCAATTCGACCGCTTTGCGCTTCTCCACCATGGAGATCACGTCGCGCAGGTGCTTTTCGAGGTAGCTGGCTGGGTTGACGGACAGGGTGGAGTCGTCCACGGGCGCCCCGTCAGAGATGACCATGAGGATCTTGCGCGCCTCGGGGCGGCCGACCATGCGGCGGTGGGCCCATTCCAAGGCTTCGCCGTCGATATTCTCTTTCAGCAGCCCCTCTTTCATCATCAGACCCAGATTTGGGCGCACCCGGCGCCAGGGCGCGTCGGCGGATTTGTAGATGATGTGGCGCAGGTCGTTGAGGCGCCCGGGCTGCTGGGGGCGATTTTCCTTGAGCCAATCCTCGCGGCTGGCACCGCCCTTCCAGGCGCGCGTGGTGAAGCCGAGGATTTCCACCTTCACACCGCAGCGTTCCAGGGTGCGGGCCAGAACGTCGGCGCAGATCGCGGCGATGGAGATGGGGCGCCCCCGCATGGAACCGGAATTGTCCAAGAGGAGCGTGACACAGGTGTCGCGGAATTCGGTGTCCCGTTCCATCTTGAAGCTGAGCGGGGTGGTGGGGTTGGCGACGATCCGGGCCAGGCGGCCTGCATCCAGGATGCCTTCCTCCAGGTCGAACTCCCAGGAGCGGTTTTGCTGGGCCTGCAAACGGCGCTGCAACTTGTTGGCCAGGCGAGACACGGCGCCTTTCAGCGGCTCCAACTGCTGGTCGAGATAGGCGCGCAGGCGCTCCAACTCCGCCGGTTCGGCCAGGTCTTCGGCGCCGACGACTTCGTCATGGGCTTCGGTGAAGACGGAATAGTTCGGGTCCGCGTCCGAGATGGGCGCTGGCGGCGGCGGGTCCATGGCCTCATCCGCTTCGGGCATCTCGGTCTCTTCGCCGGCTTCCTGGTCGGACATGTCGTCCATGGACACTTCGGCCTGGGCCGGGTCGTCCTGCTGTTCCTGGGTCTGCTCGGGGGCGGCGTCGGCTTCCTCCTCCTGCTCGTCCTGGCCGGTGCTGTCGGGCTCTTCCTCCTCATCTTCGGAGGCGCCGTCTTCTTCGTCCTCATCCTCCATGTCGGGGTCGTCGCCCAACTGGTCGCCATAGCCGAGGTCGTCGATCAACTGCCGGGCCAGTTTGGCGAAGGCGGCCTGGTCGGCCAGGATGTCCTGAAGGTCTTCGAGGCGGTCGCCCGTGCTTTCCTCGATGAAGCCGCGCCACAGGTCCAGCGCATTTTCCGCCCCTTTGGGCAGGTCACGGCCAGTGGCCATCTGACGGATCCAATAGCCTGCGGCCACGGCAAGGGGGATTTGCGCCTTGTCCGACACGTCGGCATAGCCCTTGCGGGACGCGTCCACCGCGATCTTGGCGTCGATATTGCCCGCAGTGCCAGGCATGGCGCGGGCGCCCACAGCTTCGCAGCGGGCCGTCTCCATCGCCTCATAGAGTTCGCGGGCCATATTACCCTGGGGCAAGTAGCGGGCGTTGACGCCGGTATCGTGGTGTTTGTGGCGCAAGGCGTAGGCATCGGCGGTGCCACGGGCCAGAAGCACCTCATCCCGGGTCATGCGGCGGCTGACTTGCGGCAGGCGCACCGACTCGTTGGTCTGGCCTGGGGGATCGACGGAATAGGTCACGGCCAGATCGCTGTCATCGGCCATGGTCTTCGTCGCCTCGGCCAAGGCCTTTTTGAACGGATCGGCGGGATTGTCGTTGGGCTTACTCATGGCCCGCAATCTAGGCGTCTTGGCCCCGGGCGCAATGCGGAAACGTGCTTTGGGCGCTGCCCTAGCTGAGCAATTGGTCCGTGCAGCCGCGGGTCAGGCGTTCGGCCCGCTCTGCCGCGGCGCGGGCCCGGTCCGGGTCGGTGTGGAACCGGGCCGTGGTCAGTAGCGCGGCATGGGCCATCTTGGCGGAGATACGCTGGTGAAGGACGGTTTGCGCCCCTTCCGTCGGGGTGAGCGCGTCAAGGATGTCGATCAGGGCCGCGCGTTGCGCCTTGACCTGGGCAGCGGTGGCGGGGTCACTGACGAGCCACTGAAACTCCAACTCCGCCGAAAGGCGCCCTGTACAACTGGCAAAGAAGGGGAGGGGGTCACCGTAGATGCCCGCATGGGCGGGGGTTTGGACGAAGCTCAGCAGGGTGAGCGTTGCGGCGAGATATGTTCTCAAACTGCTCATAATCTAAGCATGGCGTGCGAAAACACGCCAACCAAGTGTGCAAAACCGGAAGTGCGCCCAACTGCGGCATCTGAGTCACAAGATGTGGGGGGGCGGCACAGCTTGGCCATAGTTTCGGCAACGGGTCCGCCAAAGCGGGCCAATGCGCAGGGGAAGGCGCGGCATCCCCCAGGGGATGTGATGGGTCGTGCCATGGCCCGCAGGCTACGCGACACCCATTAACAAAGAGAAAAGCGCCCCTGGAGGCGCTTTGTCAGGGCTGTTTGACCGCCAGCTTAGCCTAGGGACATGCTGGCCGCGCTTTCGGGCAATTCTTCGTCAAAGCAGCGTTGGTAGAACTCGGCCACGGTCTGACGTTCCAACTCATCACATTTGTTGAGGAATGACAGGCGGAAGGCATAGCCGACATCGCGGAAGATCTGTGCATTCTGGGCCCACGCGATCACGGTCCGGGGCGACATGACGGTGGACAGGTCCCCGTTCATGAAGGCGGTCCGGGTCAAGTCGGCCACGGTCACCATGCGGCTGATGGTTTGGCGGCCCTTTTCGGTGTTGTAGTGGGGCTGCTTGGCCAGGACGATATTCGTCTCTGCGTCGTGGCTGAGGTAGTTCAGGGTGGCGACCAGGGACCAGCGGTCCATCTGTGCTTGGTTGATCTGTTGGGTGCCGTGATACAGGCCCGTGGTGTCGCCCAGGCCCACCGTGTTGGCCGTGGCGAACAGGCGGAAGGACGGGTGGGGCGTGATGATTTCGTTCTGGTCCATGAGGGTCAATTTGCCGTCATGTTCCAAGACGCGCTGGATGACGAACATGACGTCCGCGCGGCCCGCATCGTACTCATCAAAGACGATCGCCACGGGGTTGCGCAGGGCCCAGGGCAGGATACCTTCATGGAATTCCGTAACTTGCACGCCGTCCTTCAACTTGATGGCGTCTTTGCCGATCAGGTCGATCCGGCTGATATGGCTGTCGAGATTGACGCGGACGGCGGGCCAGTTCAGGCGCGCGGCCACCTGTTCGATATGGGTCGATTTGCCGGTGCCGTGGTAGCCCTGGATCATCACGCGGCGGTTCCAGCCAAAGCCCGCAAGGATCGCTAGGGTCGTGTCGGGGTCGAACTTGTAGGTGCTGTCCACCTCTGGCACGCGGTCGGAGCGGTCTTCGAAGCCTTTCACCACCATGTCGGAGTCGATGCCGAAGGTTTCGCGGACGGACACGTCCTGGGTTGGTTTTGCGTTCAATTCCATGCCGCCATCCGCCATGTCACTCTCCTTGCTCGACGCCCGTGCGGATGCAACATATGCGGCGAAGTGGCAAGGGGAAGGCTGACTTCACGGCCTGCGACGAATGAGAAGTCCGCCAAGGGCAGGAAATCCGCCATTTGGTCTGCGCCCCGGCTTTGCTACCCCTAGGTCAACGAGGCTGCGGCGGGGGGTGCCATGAAACGTATTGTGATCCTATGTGACGGGACGTGGAACCGGTCGGATGCGGAACATCCCACCAATGTGGTGCGCGTGGCCCAGGCGCTGGCACCGGTGGACAGCGATGACATCCAACAAGTGCCAATCTACGTGCCAGGGGTGGGGACGGGGCAGCGCGGCGTGACCGCGTTCGGTCGGGCCATGGACCGGGCCTTGGGCGGGATGCTGGGCATGGGGCTGATGCAGAACGTGGTCGATGCCTATCGCCATTTGGTGTTCCAGTATGAGCCGGGTGATGAGATTTACGTCTTCGGGTTTTCGCGCGGGGCCTACACGGCGCGGCGGTTGGCGGGGTTTATCCGGTCGACGGGCATTTTGGCGCGGGGGAACATGCAGGTGATGCCCGAGGCGTTGCGACGCTACCGCACCAAAGGTGACCCCCGGCTGCATCCGCGCCACGAAGTCAGCCAACGATGGCGGGCGACCCATTCACCGTTTGTGATGACGTCAGAGCGGGACCGCGCCACCTATAAGGCCGCCGGGCAGAGCAATGCGCATCTGCTGCGGCTTGCCTTCCTTGGGGTGTGGGACACGGTCGGCACCATGGGCGTGCCGCCGACATTGAACCCCATGAGCCTTTTCGGCGTGGATCGGTTCCACGGGACCGAGTTGAGCGAGATGGTGGCCTCCGCCCGCCACGCAGTGGCGTTGGATGAGCTGCGCCGGGATTTCGAGCCGACGGGCTGGACGAATTTGGACATTCTGAACGCGCGGCACCCAAGGGAGTTGCCGGAGCAGCCGCCATGGTACCAGGAGCAGCATTTTGCCGGGGACCATGGGGGTGTGGGCGGCGGGGGGCCGATTACCGACCTGTCCGCCATTGCCCTCCGCTGGATTTTGGCGGGCGCGGAGGAGGTGGGCCTGTCTTTCGATCCAGGCGTGATGGCGGCGTTGGAGGCGGAGATGAACCCGGCGGGTCCCATTTACAACACGCCCGTGCCCAAAGGCGGCGCAGTGTCAGCGTTGATGCGGCGGATGGGGCGACCGCGCCCCGGGCCGCGCGCCCTGTCGGAGGTGCATCTGAGCGCCTTAGAGCGGTGGGCCATGGAGGCCAAGCAGGACGGCGGGTTCGTGTCTTACCGTCCCGCCAGCCTGGCCCGGATCGAGGCGGAGCTGCAGGCTTGGAAAGACAGTCGAGGGGCGTGAGGTGGGCCCCGACCTGGGCCGGGGACCGCAGTTTTGGGATTACTCGGCTGGGGTGGGTGCCGTCCGGAACCATCCCATGCGTTTGAAGATCAGCCAATCGAGCGCCAGGGCCACGATCAGGCTGACCCCCATGAGCGGCAACAGGATCATCAGCACGACGACCGTTGCGGCCATGCCCCAGCCCAGGGTGACATCGGGCGCGGCGGGGACGCCCAACTGCCCAGAAGGACGGCGCATCCACCACGCCACGACCCCCGTCACGGCCAAGGCCAGGGCAAGGGCCGCCGCGATGGTGTTCTGGATGACATTGGCCCAGCCATAAAGCTCTCCGCGGTGGAAGCTGATGCCCCAACTGACGGCCTTGGCGACGGGCGGGTTGTCGGCAAAATCGATGCGCGCGAGCACGTTCCCGGAGTATTGGTCGATGACCACTTCGGATTGGTCGGCGCGGACCGGGCTGGTGGTGCCGACCCAAGTGCTGTCCTCGGGCGTGCGGGCGGGGCGCATTTCCCACGGGCCGACGATGCCCGCAGCTTGCGCGGCGGCCAATTGCGCGTCCAGCGACAGAGCGGGGTCGCCTGTGACGGTGGAGTCGGGTTTTGCCCCGCCCCATTTCAGCGACACGCTTTCCTGGCCCGTTGCCTGGCGCACCTTGGACAGGCCGCCGCCCCAGACATCCGTCCAAGGCAGGCCCGAGAAAAGGATTGGCACAACAAGGAGGGTCGCCAGAAACCCCGTGAAAAGATGCGTCGTCCGCCACCATGTCCGGCCGTCCCCTTGGGTGTGACGATCAATTTTGACCGCCCCCGAGGCCACCAGAGGACGGCCCCGGTGATGAACATCACAATGGCCCAATGGGCGGCGAGTTCGACGAACTTGGTGCCGATATCGCCCAGCAAAAGCTCTCCATGGACCTTTTGCACCAGGCGCATGGCCATGGTGTCGCGGACCAAGGTGCCCGTGATCTCTCCGGTATAGGGGTTGACCCAGGCATAGGCGCGGGTGCCCTGGGCGTCGTCGATCTCGAACTTCGTGGCCGCCGTCGGCTCCGTCCCCTGGGTGATGCTGCGAATGCGCTTTGGGTCCAGCGTCGTCTCGACGGCGGCGCGTTGCGCGTCGAGGGTGAGGGGCGTGTCCTGCGCCTCCACCGTCGAGATGTCACTGTAAAGCCACCTCTCGATCTGCGGCTTGTAGAGGTAGAGCGCGCCGGTGATGGCCAGCATGGCCATGAACGGGAGGACATAGAGGCTGGCAAGGAAATGCCATTTCCAAACAAGGCGGTAGAAGGCACCACCGGAGGCGGGGCTGCGCGCGTCAGCGCGGCCGAGGTCAGTCGTATCGGTCATTATGCGTGATCTCTCAGGTCGTCGGAACAGGGGACGAAACCTGCAGCACAGGTTCCGGTCGGGTCAGGTCAAACGGCGGAAGGTGTCCGCGCGGTCAAACGCGGGCGAGAGGGGGACCGTGGCCCGGCGGACGGAAGGTGCGTGGGGCAGGCGGTGTCGCCACATCGCCACGGGGCACGCGGACTTGCCAGGTGAGGTGAAGCCGCTGCCAAGCAGCCATGCCGCGCGTGCCAGCCGAGAGCGTTTGCGGGGTACAGGGATCCGTTTCCGACAGATCCACGACATCGCCGTTCGCGTCGACGGTTATGGTTTGCATGGACACGCCGTTGCAGATCACGATCACTTTGAGGGCGGACGGAAACACCTCCGCCGCGGCGGCCGTCATTTTCGGGCCGATCAGCGCGCTGATCAGGGACACCAACATGACAAGGACGAGTGCGCGGCGCATTCCCTAGCTTTGGCACAAAATTGTGGCCAAAGCGTGAACAATGGCCGCGATACGGCGCGTTACTTAAAGTTTCGGCTATCTTTGATCTGATCCCAGGCCCAGACCACCTCCGACAGCTGCTCTTCTTGGCTGCGGTCGCCACCATTCATGTCGGGATGGAGGACTTTGATCAATGACTTATACGCTTTGCGGATGTCGGCCTTGGTCCAATCGTCCTTGGCCTCCAAGATTTCTACGGCGCGGCGTTCGGTCGGCGGAAGTTTGCGCCCTGCAACGCCCCGTCCGGGGTTCCGCGTGGCGTTCCCGCCCAGCACTTGATGCGCGTCTTCGATGCCCAGGCGGGCCCAGGCGCGTTCCTCGACAGATTTGCGAAAGGGGCGAGTCGGCTTGTCTTTCGCCTCTTGGGCGGCAATCTCCGCCTCGGTCGCGCCATCGAAGAATGACCACTTGGCGTTGTATTCTCGCACATGGTCTTTGCAGAACCAGTAGTAATCATCCACGGCGTCCCGACTCTTGGGCGCGCGATACTGCCCCGCTTCGCGGCATCCTTCATGCTCACACTCTCGCGTCGAGTGTTCAAATGCACCTGACATGCCGCGTTTTCCGCGCGGATTGCGCTTTTTTGCGGTTGAGACGCGCATGTCAAAGTTGAATGGATCGTTTTTGGTCATGGGCGCACCCCCTTCCGGCCTAAGGCGCCAGAGTTTAAGCATCGTAGCGGAAGAGGGAAGGGCTTTCGGAGAGATATTTTCATGAAGATGGAAGAGACCATTCGCACACGGCTTGAGGCGGCCTTTTCGCCCAGCCATTTGGAGGTGCGCAACGACTCGTCTCGCCATGCGGGACATGCAGGGGATGATGGGTCAGGCGAAAGCCATTGGCACGTGGTCATCCAGTCTGCGCAGTTTGCGGGTCAGACGCGGGTGGCCCGGCACCGGGCCGTGCATTCTGCGTTGGGTGACGTGATGGGGCAGATTCACGCGCTGTCCATGGATCTGACGGAGGGGTAGGCGCTACTCGGCGGCGACGCCCCGTTTGGCGCGCACGCTGAGGATGGAGACGACTTGCGCTTCCTCCACTTCCTCGTCGTCGAAACCCTGCCATTCCGGCAAGGGCGCCGTCAGCAGAAGGGGCGCTTTGTTCATGGGGATGGCGGGTTTCTGATCCGGGGCGGGTACCATTACGGTTTCCGCGACAACCCGGCGGAACACCAGAAGGGCGTGATAGCGAACCTCGCTTCCCGTAAGGCCCACGCGTTCTTCCGCCGGCAGCGTGTCGGCGCGCACATATTCCCACCCCTGGGCGCCCATGCGATTGAACAGGCGGGACATGGCAAGGGCAAACCGCGCCTCGCCCGAGCGGACGCCCTTGGCCTTTTCGCCTTTGCGGGGCGCGGGAACGACCCGATACTCATAGGTCTGGTGCGAACGATCATCTGCCATAATGTGTCAACATTTAGGCAGTCTGATCCACAGAGTCTTGCGCCATCTCGGAAACGGGGTGTTTCTTATTTGCGCACGTCTGCACGCCCCCAATCAGGGGGCTGTGCAGGACCAGGTGACGGCGCTGAGCGCCAAGACCCTGCTGCAAAACCTATTGTTAGTGCAGTATTTTCTGGGGGAGCGCCGGGCATGGGAAAGGGCGGGCAAACTGGCCCGTCCGATCCAAACCTGTGGTGTGCCCAGCCCCCTAAAGGCGATCGTTCAAGACAAGTGGCGCGTCGCGCTTAGGCGGTTGGGCGAGGACAAAAGGGCGGCGGAACACCAAGAGCGTTTGGGATTTCGACTCCGTCCCGGTGATGGACGTCGTATTGTCCACCGGAAGCGTGTCACACCGGATATATTCCCAATCGTCATCGGCCATCTGATTGATGATCAGCGCCATGGCAAAGGCCATCCGCTCCGCATCGGTCTTCAGACCGGGACGACGTTCGGGTTTATGGGGGGCCGGAATGACCTCATATTCGTAGGTAAGTGGTTGAGCAGACCGTAAGTGTTTCATGGACCCGGACGTGCGCGTTAACCTGGGCAAGAATGGGGAAACACTTGGCGGGGCAGGGGGCGATTTCCGCTCAGTTCGCATAAGACATGTCTGAGTTTTTCGGGACATTTGGTCGGGATTGGCCACATCGAAGGGCCAAAACAATTTGAAATAATTTAACTTTTTCGGAGGAGGAGACGCGCGAGATCAATCGATGAGATGTGCCGCAGAGCCCGCGCGTCCTTCGGTGACGTTGGGTCAGGTTTCGATGGCCCCGAACGGCGTTGCGAAGCCGGAGCGTCAGGCAGCGGTCAGCGGTCACAAAAAGTTGGAGGCGCCCCCGGTTTCCCAGAGGCGCCCCTTTGGTCGATCGATGATGAGAACGGCGTGCAAAGCACTCACTGACCCTGCGTGCCTAGGGGCACCGACCGGAAAATTTAAAAAAAGATTACGTGTTTTGAAAGACTTTTGTGACAACCCCCTTCACACCGGTCTTTTACCAGATGGTCAGAAAACGAGTCATACCCCAAATGGGTTACGCGGGGGCGAATTCGTCTATTATGTCGAAAAGATACCGGAACAGGACCAACTGCCCGACATTGGGTTTGATCCGCCAGTCCAACCAGGGGTAGTCGGATTGCAACTCCGCCAAAGTCTCGGGCGGCATCTCTGGGTCATCGTCCCCGAACAGGGCAATGACCGGAACTTTGCTTTCCAGCCCTTCCAGCGCGCTGCGCCAGTCGGAGGTTTGATGGGCAATTGCCTGCTGAGAAAACGCGTCATGGGCGGCGTGTGTGGCCGATAGCGCGATATCTGTCCCGAATTCAAAGGCGGGGAAGATGTCCGGGTTTTCGAACACTGCCACATCGCCAGGCACGTCCCCGTGGACGGCATGGATGAACCCGCGCTTGCCAAGGCGGCGGGCCAGCAGAAAGCCCGCTTTGACGATGAACGGCAATACTTTCGGCGTGTAGCGTGCCCCTGCATTCACGAAGCGGTGCCATTTCTCCATCCGTTCGAACTGTTCCGGCCGCGTCAGCGGCAGGGACGGGCCGCCGCCAAGGATGTGGCTAACTCGGGTCGGATGGAAATGGGCGAGCCAGACGGCGAAGTAGATGTCGGACCCCATGGTGACCACGGGTGCCCGGGTCACGCCTTCGGCATCCATGACTTGGATCAGATCGGCCGTTTGCATGTGCGCATAGTCGGCGTCTCGCGGCACAAGGTCAGTGGCGCCATAGCCCGCGCGGATGGGAACAATCACGCGAAGGCCCTTTTGCGCTGCCCGTTGTTCCGCCGCAGGCGACCACCGACAGAGGCCGTAAGCCCCGTGCAAATAGAGCAACGGCCGGCCCGCCGGATCGCCAAATGTCACGTAGTCCAACCGCCGACCGGTGGCTGTCCAGAGGGTTTGAAACGGCCGCGGCTCCAGCGATAGCGTTCGGGTCGCCGGTCGTTCCGGCATGGCTGTCTGATCCACCGTCGCCATATCCATGAGCGACAGGGCAAGGCGCACAAGCTCTGACTGGGAATGGGCTTCGGTCTTCGACAGGATCGATTTGACCTGCACTCGGACGGTATCGACGGACCGACCGCGCGCCTCGGCGATGTCTTTGACGGACTGGCATTCCACGATCTGCCGCACCACGTCTACCTCGGCGGAGGTGAGGCCAAAGGACCCTTTCAGCAGATCGTCGAACCCGTCGGGCCAGGCCGTCTCCGATGTGGCCGCAAGGACATGGGGCCCCGCCTCGGGCACATAGCATCGCCGCATATGGAACAGGATGAACCGGTTGTCCTCGGCACTGCGCACACGGATCACCTGTTCCGGTTGCTCTCCGCCCAGGCACATCTCACGTGCGCGGCGCGACAGTTCCGCCAAATCGTCCACATCGATCCGCAGGACGGTCAGCGCATCCCCCGGCGCCGCGCCCAGGACGGTGCGTGCGGCGCCGTTCAGTTCCGTGATGCGTCCGGTGTCGTCGATCAGCAACGCCGCCACCTTGTCGAAGGGCAGCAGCAGGGCGGCGCTGCCGCTGGGCTGCTCATGCTGCAGACGCTCCATCATCTGGGACGCGCGGGCGATATGGCGGGCCATCCCGTCATCCAAACCGTTCTGTCCGATGCCACCTTCGGGCGGGGTCACCAAACTCTCCCACCGATCCAGCAAATCCTCCAGTCGCGTGGGGTCCAGGGCCACATCATAGATGCGGTCGATCACGTCCTCTCGGTTCGGCGGGGGCTTGGGCGCGGACATGGGATCAGCCCTAGCCCATCCGTGGCAGGTGCCCAAGCGGGTCAGGGTGGTGCGCGCCGGAACTGTGGCATCGGCGCGCCGCTAGCTGAGCAGGGCCAAATCGTCCGTCGTACTGGGCCGCCGCGTGGGCATCGCCGACGCATCGGTGCCCGCCAGCGTCAGTGCCACGTCCGTCAGGTACCCGTCATTCCCGTACCACCAATTGTGCGAGGCCAGCAGCTTGGCATCGTCTGACAGCCCGTCCAGGGATACGTCGCGGTCATATTGCCCCTGGCAATAGACATCCACATGGCGGGACGCGCGGGGCGCAGGGATCCCCGCCCGGCCCGCCCGCGCCCGGCCCCCGTTATAGCGCAGGCGCGACAGGGCCAGGACGTCGTCGCGCGGGTTGTAGTAGTTCGTGAACCGTTTGGCCCGGTGCCCCAGGACCAGGGCGCCCCAGGCCCCTTTTTCCAACCATTGGCTATCGGCATCGGCGGCGGTGAACAGGACCTGGTCCACAGTCCAGCCCCCCGACGGACCATCGCCGAACGCCGCAAAGGCCCGCAGGGTCAGGTAGCACCCCATGGAATGCGCCAGGACATGGATGCGGGGGCGCGGCGACAGGCGGCGCAGGGGGGCCAGCACATCGGTGACCAGATGGGACGCTGTGGCCTTGGCATCCCGCTTGTCGCGCCGATACTTGAGCACCGATCCGTCGCTGGGCCAGTCATAGGCCACGACCGTGCCGCCAAAGCCCTTGGCCTGCAGATCCCGGCGCAGTGGCCCGAGGCGCGCGAACAGGTCCCGCTGGCTGGTGTTGAACCCGTGGACATAGACCAGTACATCCCGCCCGTCGCCATGGGCCTGCACCTTGCTGAGCCATTGGTCCTGCGTCACCAATGCGCCTTGCAACGCCCCGCCCATGGCGGCCGATTGACTGACCGAGGCATAGCGCGTCAGGCTGGCCGGATTGTTGGTGAACCGTTTTTTCGACGTGTCATAGGTGCGGCGGGAGGCGAAGAGCAGCATGTGAAATCCCTCGGGTAGAATGGAGGGAGCGTAGCCGATGCGCGCGCGGCTGCGAAGTCAGGGATACCCCCGGTGAGCAGGGCGCGGGGTGGGGCCGGGACTGCATATCTGGACAGCAAAAAGGGGCTATGGCGCGGCGAGCTTGCCTTGGATACGGTCCCGCAGGCGGGTGGCCTTGGCATGGTTGTAGGACAGGTGGACCGGGTCGAAGACCTCCAACGCCGCCTCCACAGCGTCCAGCGCTGCCTCCAGATCGGGGCGGGGGTCAGTGGTGCTGCCATGCTCCGCGCGGGCCTGTCGCGCGATGGCGATGTTCTCCTGCGTCCTGGCCCATTGCACTGGGTGGTCCGCGCGGGTGCGGACCTCCAGGGCGGCGCGATAGACGGCGATGGCCAGGGCCAGCAACTCCGCGCCCGCCGCGCCATCGGTGCGGGTGCCTTGGTTGCGGAGGGCGTTGCCAAGGTTGTTCTGGGTCATAGCCCATTGCACTGGGTGGTCCGCGCGGGTGCGGACCTCAATGGCGGCGCGATAGGCGGCGACGGCTTGGGCCAGCAGGTCCGTGCCCGCCGCGCCATCGGTGCGGATGCCTTGATTGCTAAGGGCGTTGCCGAGGTTGTTCTGGGTTATGGCCCATTGCACCGGGTGGTCCGCGCGGGTGTAGACCTCAAGGGCGGCGCGATAGGCGGTGACGGCCTGGGCCAGCAGGTCCGCGCCCGCCGCGCCATCGGTCCGGGTGCCTTGGTCTTGGAGGGCGGTGCCGAGATTGTTCTGGGTTCCGGCCCATTGAACCGGGTGGTCCGCGCGGGTGTGGACCTCGAGAGCGGCGCGATAGGCGGTGACGGCTTGGGCCAGCAGGTCCGCGCCCGCCGCGCCATCGGTGCGGGTGCCTTGGTTGCGGAGGGCGATGCCGAGGTTGTTCTGGGTCATAGCCCATTGCACTGGGTGGTCCGCGCGGGTGCGGACCTCAATGGCGGCCCGAAAGGCGGTGACGGCTTGGGCCAGCAGGTCCGCGCCCTCCGGCCCGTCGTTGCGGGTGCCTTGGTTGCGGAGGGCGTTGCCGAGGTTATTCTGCGTCAAGGCCCACTCCGCCGGGTGGTTCGCGCGGGTGCGGACCTTGAGAGCGGCGCGATAGGCGGCGACGGCGTCGGCCAGCAACTCCGCGCCCGCCGTGCCATCCGTGCGGCTGCCTCGCTCGTTTAACACAACGCCGAGCATGACTTGCATTGCCGCCTTGTCCCAGGCCTCGGTTGCCCTCGCTTCGGCGATGTGGATCAGTTCCATCGCCAAGATCTGATCTGCCGGCGCGCCGAACCGCAGGCCCTGATTTCGATGAACTACCGCAATGCTATGGATGTCCCATGGTCCCGCAGTCGTGTCGTTCTGCACCTCAAATAGTTGGACACTGCGCGCGGCGGCGCGCACGAAATTGCTGGACAGCACGTCCTGGTCGCGGGCCGTTTCGAGCAGGCTGATCCCCCGCAGACGTTGATTTTCCTGCTCTGCCTGCCACAGCGTGACAGCACGGTCTGCCTCGGCGCTTGCCCCATCAAGGTCGCCTGCGGCTGACAAATCGGCCACGCGTTGCTGGACGGCTGCAACGAACGCATCGGTACTGGGATTATCCCGCGCGCGGCGCTGTTGGTCGATGGCAATCTCCACAAACAGCGAAAGCTGTTGGAACGCTTGCCCGGGGTCGGAGACGTCTTCTGCAACCTTGCCAGCAAGCGCAATCAAGTTCGCCTCGGTCACGCCGCCTGCGCGCATCCGTGCGTAGTCGTCCGACTGCTGCATGAGCTGCAGCAAAAGGTTCTTCATTTCGTCCTGACCCGCGAGAAGCTTGTCCTGACGTTGCAGGATCTGGGCGACCTCTTCTTCGCTAACGCCGCATTGCAAAGAAATGTCCCGCGCGGTCAGGTTGCGCCCCGCTTCGACGACACAAGTATTTGTCTCGTCAGCCTGAGCAAAGGCCGCCAGCCCTGGCACGAAGGCTATTGCGACGATAACGACTCTAGCATTCAATTGACCCGCTTCCCCCTTCAATGGAAATGTCTCGCGCAGATAAATCGCCGCCGGTTGTGATGGAGTCGCTGGTGCAATTCTTGCCTTGGGGCAAAAGCAGCCCGACTACGATTGCGATGGCCCCAATGATCCCAAGTCCAATCCCGGCTTTCGGGAACTGACTTTCCGCAATCGCAACGTTCCCGCTGACATAGACATCGCCCGTCGCCGCGATACCCTTGCCGCTATGGGCTTGGTTCGTCGGCTGTTTAGGGGGCGGAGGGGATGGCTTTTTTCGAAGCGCGAGAAAGGCCGTCCAGAGAGCAGAACTTACGACCGCTGCCCCTCCGCCATAAAATGCGAGGGTCTTTTGATTGTCTGGATCGGCGAGAAATTCCCAAACCATGGCAAAAATCCCCAAATCAGTCACAGAAAATTACCACGAAGACGTTTCTTCGCAAACCTATGGAATGACGTACTTGCCAAAGACGGCGTCATGTGGACCCCGAACGCGAACGCGCCTGCTGACGCAGACGCTGCCTCGCGCGGATCGTGAAATCACATCGGCTTACAAGCCGAGTTTCGCCTTAACGATCTCATTCACCGCTGCCGGGTTGGCCTTGCCGCCCGTCGCCTTCATCACCTGTCCCACGAACCAGCCGGCCAGTTTGGGGTTGGCGGCGGCTTTTTCGACCTGGGCGGGGTTGGCGGCGATGATCTCGTCCACCGCCGTCTCGATGGCGCCCGTGTCGGTGACCTGTTTCATCCCCTCGGTCTCCACCACCTCGGCGGGGTCGCGGCCGGTGGTATAGACGATCTCGAACACGTCCTTGGCGATCTTGCCGGAGATGTCGCCCGCCTCGATCAGCTTCAGGATGCCGCCCAATTGCGCGGGGCCCATGGGGCTGTCTTCGATCTCGGTCTCGTCTTCCTTCAGGCGGCCAAACAGGTTGTTGATCACCCAATTGGCGCTGGCCTTGCCATTGCCCGACGCGGCGACGACGGCCTCGAAGTAGCCCGCCGCATCGGTGTCGGCCGTCAGGACGGAGGCGTCATAATCCGACAGGCCGAAATCGGCGATGAAGCGCGCTTTCTTGGCATCGGGCAATTCCGGCAGGGACGCGGCGATATCGTCCACCCAGGCTTGCTCGATCTCCAGCGGCAGCAGGTCAGGGTCGGGGAAGTAGCGGTAGTCATGGGCCTCTTCCTTGGAGCGCATGGACCGCGTCTCGCCCTTATCGGGATCATAAAGGCGGGTTTCCTGATCGACGCTGCCCCCGGCCTCGACGATGGCGATCTGGCGGCGGGCCTCATGGTCGATTGCGGCCTGAATGAACCGGAGGGAGTTCATGTTCTTGATCTCGCACCGGGTGCCCAGATGGCTGAAATCCTGCGTCTCCTGATATTTTTCATACTGACCGGGACGGCAGATGGAGACGTTTACATCGGCCCGCAGGTTCCCGTTCTGCATATTGCCGTCGCAAGTGCCCAGGTAGCGCAGGATTTGGCGCAGCTTGGTGACATAGGCGGCGGCTTCCTCGGGGCCGCGAATGTCGGGGCGGCTGACGATCTCCATCAATGCGACGCCGGTGCGGTTCAGGTCCACGAAGCTGTTGGCGGGGTCCATATCGTGGATCGACTTGCCCGCGTCCTGTTCCAAGTGGATGCGTTCGATGCGCACAAGACGGGCGGTGCCATCGCCCAACTCCACCAGCACCTCGCCTTCGCCCACAATGGGGTGGTACAATTGGCTGATCTGATAGCCCTGGGGCAAGTCGGGGTAGAAATAGTTCTTGCGGTCGAAGGCGGAGATCAGGTGGATTTCGGCCTTTAGGCCCAACCCAGTGCGCACGGCCTGGGCGACGCAGAATTCGTTAATGACCGGCAGCATGCCGGGCATGCCCGCATCCACGAAGGCGACATTGGCATTGGGCTCTGCACCGAACTGGGTGGACGCGCCAGAGAACAGCTTGGCGTTGGAGGCGACCTGCGCATGCACCTCCATCCCGATCACCAACTCCCAATCGTGCTTTTCGCCCGCGATGACCTTGGGCTTGGGGGTGTCATGGGTGAGGTCGAGCATGGGGGTCTCCGGGTCCGGTGCCGCGTCTGACTGGCGGTTTACGGTGCCCAGGAAGGTGGGGCAAGGGACGACATGACGACCGGCCCCGCGAAGGGGCTAGCGCCGGAAGATCACGCGCAAATCGCCCAAGGCATCCCGGCGCTGGTCGGACAGGGCGGCGGTGCGGTCATTTATGGCGTCCACGGCGTTGCGCTCATGTGTGCGGCAACATTCCCAGCGTTGCGCCGCGCTCAGAGCTTTACCGGCCACGCGGGCTATCTCAGGGGTGGGAGCAGCCCGGAGCGGGCAGTACTGGCGCGCAACTGCGCCAAGAGTGGCAAGATGACGGGCTTGGGAAAGCCCTCAAGATCAGTGTAAGGGGCCGAAACCCGGGTGACCCGGGTCCGCCACGAAAGGCGGTGTGCCGCGGCACCCGGGGCTAGGGTCACCGGATCGGAGGCTTTGGATGATCGACGAAATCGAACTGCCAGTCTGGAGCGCGATGGCCGGGGATGCGGCGCGGCCCGGCGCCTATGTCGACTGTTACGCCGCGACGGCGCCCGGTCAGCACGGCATCGGCGACTACGCCAGCGCGCTCTACGGCTCGCGTCTGTTTGCGGCGGAGCGGCGCGTTCTGGCCGTTGCCGGGTACCCTAGCACGTCCGAAGATATTCAGGCGTTGGCGTTCGAAAGGGCCAAGTCCTTTGCCATATGGTCCGTGCGTGCCCGGGACGAGCGGCAGCTATGGCTGGCAGATGCCAATGGGTTAACCATGTCATGGCTTGCCGTTGAACCGGCGGAGGGGGGGACGCGCCTGTTGTTCGGCTCCCTCGTTTTGCCGATTGCAGGGCGCGTGCCATGGATGGCGCACGTTTTGATGCCGGTCCATACGCGCTACGCCCGCGCCCTTTTGCGCCAAGCGCAGAAGGCGTTGACGGACTAAACCGATGGCGGGTTGGGGCGCGGCGTGTGCAAGCGGCCTGGGCAAATCGACACGCTCATGCCAGGCGGCGAAAGCCTGCCGAGGCAGCGGAACCACAGTCAGGGGCCCCTTGGACCGTGCTGCGCCTTGCTTTTGCCATTTGGGAGAGATGCGCCATAAACGCTTCGCCGGAAACAGCAATTTTGTTTCCAAAGTCATGACAATGGCGAGTTTTTGGTAAGCGTTAAGTTGCCGAAATGTCCCAGTTTGTGTCCGAAAACGGACTGTCAAGCACTTGGTCTTGGCCAGCATTTTGCAATTCCAGCCCCCGGTGGTAAGGGGTCTCAGTTATGCGAGAGCTTGGCTGCCACCAGTTCCGCGCACGGCCCACAAGGGTTTGGTTTGGGACCGACGTGCCACACCAAACCTGGGGTTAAGGTTTTGACGTGACGACACCGGGGGGTGCCGCTTAATGACGATTCTCACGGAGGGCCGGGGACGCACCCTGGTCCGCACGGCTTGGTCTGCCGCCTTGGTCGCTGTTCTTTCTCTGCCCGCATTGGCAGAACCACGCCCAATCCCTAGAAGTTTGGAAACGGTGCCAAGCAGCATGTCGGCGCCGATCTCGGTGCTGAGCCGCTTGCCGGAGGGCGGCGTTTTGGCGCCCGTGGACTCGATCCGCCCCCCTGCGCGCCCCGTCAAAGAAGAGATGCCGGACCTTCGCTGGGACCATGTGCGCGGCTCCGCCCGCTGGACCCGAGCCGCCATGCGCGCGCTCGACAGCCACGGAGAGCGGCTGCTTGAGACCGTGCCGAAAGATATCCAACAATGGTGCCCCGCCTATGCCGAGACGGACCGCTGGGGGCGCAAGGCGTTCTGGGCGGGCCTCCTCTCGACCCTCTCCAAGCACGAAAGCACTTATCGTCCCACCGCCGTGGGTGGGGGTGGCCTCTGGTACGGTTTGGTCCAAATCTTGCCTGCGACGGCAAGGGGGTATGGCTGTCAGGCGCGCTCGGGTGAGGCGCTGAAAGACGGCGCGTTGAATATGTCCTGTGCTGTGCGCATCCTGAACGTGACGGTCCCACGTGACGAAGTGGTCAGCCGCGGGATGCGCGGTGTGGCCGCCGATTGGGGCCCGTTCCATTCGTCGCGCAAGCGCGAGGATATGCGCCGCTGGTTGATCCGGCAGCCATTCTGCAACGGGCTGCACCGCTCTGCCCGTCCTGCGCCACGCCCCGATTGGCTGGGCGTTCCCGCCGGAGAGGCGGAGACGGTCCCTTTGTTCGTATCGTGGGAATTGGACAAGCAGGTCCTAACCCAAGCGCCAACCTGGCCCGCGGCCGTGGCGGGCGGTGGCGAAGATCTGTTGGAAGGGTCTGACGGGTAGCGTATATTGGCGGATGGTGCGATATCGCACCAGATGTCGTCCCGCCGCGATGTGGCTACCCCAGGGCCCCCAACAGAACCAGCCAGGCCGACACTGTCACGACCGATGCACCCGTCCCGATCAAGACGGATGAGGCGCTGATCCGCACGGCACGGCCCTGCATGGCCGCAAAGAGGTAGGCATTGACTCCAGGTGCCATGGCCGCCGTCAGAACAGCGGCGCGCAGGGCGCCCGTTTCTAACCCCAAAACGCTGCCAACCCCCAAGGCCCATGCAGGGTGCACCAGCAGCGAAATCCCACAGACCAGCGCGATGCCACGGGCGTCGCCCTCTGGCTTGTACTGCACCAGCACCCCGCCCAAACCGAACAACGCCGCGGGCAGGGCGGCTTGCGCGACCAGAACCGTGGCCTCGGTCAGCTGCGCGGGAAGGGGCAGGCCAAACACGTTAACTGCCAGGCCAAGGGCCACCCCGATCATCAGCGAATTCCGCGACAGGGACTGCGCCACCGATCGCATGCCGCCCCAAAGGCCGGAACCGCCGGCGCGGACAAGCTCCATGGCGGTGACGCCGGTGAAGTAACAGAACGCAGCGTGGAGGGCGATAATCGCGTAGTTGGGCGCCAGGCTGTCCATGCCATAGGCCCGTTCCGCGATGGGTAAACCCAGCAGGACCGTGTTCGCAAACATGGCGGCGAAGCCCACGGCGACGGCGTCCTCCCGCGCGCGCCTCAGCCACCAGATCGCGCCGACGATGCCCGCGGCAAAGCAAATGAGGGAGCCGGAATAATAGGTGAGCAGAAGACGCATGTCGAACCCGTCGGCCAAGTCCAATTGTGCCATGGCCAGGAACAGCAAGCACGGGATGGCGAAGCGTTGGGTGAACACCATCAGCCCGTCCACGTGGCCTTGGCTGAACAGCCCGCGCCACACGGCAAGGTAGCCCGCCCCGATGATCAGAAACACGGGCACCGTGACGGCCAGGACGTCGAGCAGGGTGCTCATCCCGCGGGCTGCGCGTTAACCATCGGAAAGTTCGACCACCATCCCGTCCCAGGCGGGGCAGATGTGGTCCGGCGTCTCGGCGTTCACCGTCTCCCAATCCAGGTCCACGTGGAGGTTGGTGAGGATCGCGCGCGCCGGGTCCAACCGATTGATCCAGTTTAAGGATTCAGGAAGAGACAGGTGGGAGGAATGGGGCGTGCGCCGCAGGGCATCCAGGATCCAGACCTTCAGATCCGCCAGTTTTTCGACCGCTGCACCGGGGATGTCATTGACGTCGGGCATGTAGGCGAGGTCGGCGATGCGGAAGCCCAAGACCTCGATCCTGCCATGCTGAACGGGGATTGGGGTGAGGGTGATGTCGCCGCCGTCGCCGGTGATGGTGATGGGACCGTTAATGGGATGACGGGTCAGGATGGGCGGGTAGGCGGAGCCGGGAGGCGTCTCGAACGCGTAGGAAAACCGGGATCCGAGCTCTGCGAAGGTGGGGTCATCGGCCCAAATGTTGAGCATCTGCCGCTGGTTAAACACGATCATGCGAAGGTCGTCGATGCCGTGGACATGGTCGGCATGGGCATGGGTCCAAACGACGCCGTCCAGATGGCCCACGCCCGCGTCGAGCAACTGCTCTCGCATGTCGGGGGAGGTGTCGATCAGCACGCGCGTCACACCGCCATCGCCCGTAACCCGTTCTACCAAAAGGGAACATCGGCGCCGCCGGTTCTTGGGGTTCGCGGGGTCGCAGTCGCCCCAAAGCCCGCCGAGCCGGGGCACACCGCCGGAAGAGCCACAGCCAAGAATGGTAAACCGCAACATCGCCATGGCCGCTTCATGGGCCTTGCCGCCGATGGGGGCAAGGGGGTCACTTTCGCGGCCTGTCCCCGGATTTTGTACATTTTGTACCGTGGGCTTTTTGCGCGTTTTACATTTTGTACGCAAATTTTGGGGGGTCAGAGCCCGTCGCGCAGGGCCAGGAGGCTGGTGCGAATCCGGTCGAAGGTTTCGAAATAGGCAGGGGCCGTGTCTTGGGTGAAGATCTCCAACGCGTCTTCAATGGCCGCCAACCCGGTCGCGATGTGATCTGCGGCCCGGTCCCCCTCAGCCTCCGCCAGAGCGCGGAACGCACCCGCCATGTTGCTGCGGGTCATGGCCCAGTCTGACGGCATGTCTTTGCGGGTGTTGACCTCCAACGCGGCCTCATAGGCGGTGATGGCGCGGTGCAGGGCGCCCGCGTCGCCACGCGCACCCAGGACCCGGAGGGCGTTGCCCAGGTTCATTTGGGTCATCGCCCATTGCGCGGGCATCTCTTTGCGGGTGTTGACCTCCAACGCGGCCTCATAGGCGGCGATGGCGCGGCGTAGGGCGTCCGCATCGCCGCGCTGCCCCAGGGTCGCGAGGGCGTTGCCCAGGTTCATCTGGGTCATGGCCCATTGTGTGGGCATGTCTTTGCGGGTGCGGACCTCCAACGCGGGCTCATAGGCGGTGATGGCGCGGGGGAGGGCGCCTGCGTCGCCGCGCTCCCACAGGATTGCGAAGGCGTTGCCCAGGTTCATCTGGGTCATGGCCCATTGCGGGGGCATGTCCTCGCGGGCGTTAACCTCCAACGCGGCCTCATAGGCGGCGATGGCTCGGTGCAGGGTGTCCGTGTCGCCACGCTCCCCGAGGGTCCGGAGAGCGATGCCCAGGTCGTTGAGGGACCCGGCGCGCCATTCGTCGTCGGGGGCGAGGGGGGCGCAGCGCTTGGCTGTAGCGACGGCCACGTGGAGGTCGAAGGGGCTACCGCTGCGTTCACCTTCACGGTGGCGTTCGATGCCCCAATTCCGCAGGGCGCGGTAGAGGTCGGCGCCGGTGAGGCCGTCGCGCCGGAACAGGCGTTCCTGGGTTTGGGCCAAGCCCGCCGCGTCGCCGCGCAGGATGTGCTGGTCGGCCAGGCCGCGCAGCAGAATTTGTGGGCGGGTAGCGGCTTCCTCGGCTTCGCGGGTCAGGGCGTCTTCAAACGCTTGGGCCGCGTCGTCTGTGCGGTCTTCGGCGTTCAGGCGGGCAACTTCGGCGAAAACGTTGTCGATAAAATTGGGGTGGTTGGAGGGGCGGGTGCCCTGTTCGGCCAGGCGTTCATAGGCGTCGACCATTTGACCCAGCGTGGCAAGCGCGCTTTCCCGATCGGTCGCGTCGCGGCTGATACGTTTGGCCATCTGGATCAGTGCGATATCTGTGATTTTATGGGCGGATCGAAGCTCGGCTATGGCGTCGCCCAAGAGCGCCTCCACCCGGGCAATGGCCTGGAGCGTGGACAGGTCAATGTCCCACTGCATGCCTTCGCGGAAGTCCTTGGACCGGTAGCAGGCCCGCAAGGCGGCCGACAGGGTCAGGTGCAGCACCGTGTCCACGTCGGGGTCTTCGGATTTGAACAGCGCCGTTAAGCGGTCGGCCAGGGTTTCAACGAAGCGGTCCTCGGCCAGCAGGGTGACGGTGTCATCTGGAGTGAAGCGGGCCCCCGGTGGGGGGCTGGCCAAGAGGGCAGTTGCAGTACCGAGCGTGTCTGGCCGAAACTCTCCATTGGCCTCTAGTGCGGTGAGCGCGGCTTTGATCGCCTCGTTGCGGGCGGTCGGGACGCATGTCGATTTCAAGTCGTGCCAGACGCTGCCTAGATTTATGGCGGCGATTGCGCCGATGGTGGCGCCTGCGCCAACGACCATGGAAAGAGCGACGGCCCCAACGGCGAAGTGCCCGCAGTTCTTGGCGATTTCGGTTCTGCTCATGTCCCGCCCCTATCTTTGGATCAGGCTGTTGGATGGTCCAGGGAAGGTCAAGCTTTCAGTAGTGCAGGCGCACTGACCGGTCACAGCGGCCAGAACACCAGGATCGCGGGCAGGGCGGTGGCGATGACCAGGACTTCGAGGGGGAGGCCCATGGGCCAGTAATCTCCGAACCGGTAGCCGCCGGGCCCGAGGATCAGGGTGTTGTTCTTGTGTCCGATGGGCGTGAGGAACGCGCAGGAGGCGGCGACGGCCACGGCCATGAGGAACGCGTCGGGGTTCACGTCCAGGGTCGCCGCCATCTGGATGCCCACGGGCGCCGCGACGATGGCGGTGGCGGTGTTGTTGAGCACGTCCGACAGGGTCATCGTCACCACCATCAACACCAGAAGCGCGACCCAGGCGGGTTGGCCCGCAGTCAGGCCGATCAGGGAATTGGCGACGAGTTGGGTGCCGCCCGAAGCCTCCAGCGCGGCGCCGAGCGGGATCATGGAGCCCAAGAGGACGACAACGGGCCATTCGATGTGGTCGTAGAGTTCCTGGAGCGGCACGATCTTGGACAAGACATAGGCCACGACCACCACGCCCAGGGCCACGGTCAGGTCGATCAGGCCCAGGCTGGCCAGAACCACGGCGCCGAGGAAGATGCCCACGGCGGGCCAGATCTTGGTGGCGTCGGTGACGGCCAGGCCGCGGTCGGCCAGAGGCAGGGCGCCAAGCCAGGCGACCACGTCGCCGGCGGTGTCGGCGGGGCAAAGCAGCAGGAGGATGTCGCCGGACTGCACCTCGGTCCGGCGCAGCTTGTCTGTGATGCGCCGTCCACGCCGGGAGATGCCCAGCAGGACCGTGCGCTGGCGCCAGGCGAGGCCCACCGAAAGGGCGGATTTGCCCACAAGGCGGCTGCCCTCGGGGATGACGACTTCGACCATGGCAAGGCCCTGATCGGCGGCCTCTAGCACGGAAAGGCGGCGTTCGTCGGCCACGGCGAGGCCGAGGCTGGCGCGGAATTCGTCCAGGGCGTCGGGGGCGGCTTCGAGGACGATGGCGTCGCCTGCGCGCAAGGCCACATCGCGGGAGGAGCCGAACATGCGGCGGCCGTCGCGCACCAGGCCCATGATCTGGACGCCCGCCTCATCGGCGCCGTCGGTCAGCTCGCGCAGTTTGGTGCCGATGCCTTTGTGGTCTTCGGGCACCGTGAGTTCGGCGACATAGTGGGTCTGTTGCTCCTCCTCGGCGGGGGTGTCCTGGTTTGCGCCGGGGATGAGCCGCCAACCGACCAGGGCCACAAAAAGAAGGCCCACGGCGGCCGTGACAAACCCCACGGGGGCGAAGTCGAACATGGCGAAGCTTTCGCCCAACTGGTCGCGGCGGATACCGGCGATGATGATGTTGGGCGGTGTGCCAATGAGGGTGATCATGCCGCCGAGGATCGTGGCGTAGCTGAGCGGCATGAGTGTGGCGGCGGGCACGCGGCCCGATTTGCGCGCGGTCGCGATGTCTACTGGCATCAAAAGGGCCAGGGCCGCGACGTTGTTCATGAACGCAGACAGGATCGCGCCGACCCCGCCCATGATGGCGATATGGGCGCCGATCTTGCGCCCGCTGTCGATAAGGGTGCGCGTGATTAGAAGGACCGCGCCGGACCGGACCAGCCCGGCGGACACGACGAGAACGAGGGCCACGACGAGTGTGGCCGGGTGGCCGAAGCCGCTGAACGCGTCCTCTTTCGGGACCACGCCCAGGATCACGCCGAGCAAGAGCGCAGAGAATGCCACGATGTCATAGCGGAACCGGCCCCAGAGCAGCATCGCAAAGACGCCGCCAAAGAGGCTGAAAAGGATGATCTGGTCTTGGGTCATGGGGCGTCCGCGACATAGGAGGGTTGGGAGACCATAGACGGACCCTGGCGGGGATCAATCGCGCGCCGGGGGATGGGCGCTTGGCGTGGCATGTGCGTAAGGTGCGTGGGCAACGGGGCGGTCAGCGGCCCCTCTCAGACCGTTTCCCGCCCGGGCGGGAGGCCGCCAAGTGCTGAGGAATGCCGCATTTTCCAACGGGTCGTCAAAATCTTGCCCGAATGCCTGCCTAACCAAACGTCAACACGAGGACCAGAGAGGCAGTGGCAATGGCAGAATTCCTGTCCCAGCGGGCGCAAGGCGCCGACCCGGATTTGTACGCGGCCACACGGGCCGTGATGATCCCGGCGCTGATCACGGCAATGGCGGACGGAGAGTTGGCGGAGGCTGAAATCTGCGCGGTGCTGTGCGAATTTCAGGTGGCCATGGCGGTGTTCGAACTGACGGCCGTGGCCCAGGATCGCGACACGCTTTTGGCCGTCGGTCGGGAGATTTTGGCGGATCTGCGGATCCATGGGGACCAATCGGTCTTTGCCTGGTCCGAAAGCCGATTGCCGCGAAAGGCCCATCGCTTTGCCGCGATCCACTTGGCCTTGCATGTGGCCGCCGTGGACGGAACCCTCCAGAGCGGGGCCATGGCGGTGCTGTCTCCCATGGCCAAGCGGTTGGGCATCGAGGGGCAGGCCCTGGACCTGATGACGGATATTGCAGTGAAGGGCCTGCGGCCCAAAGGCATTCCGGTGCCCACGTTTCACTGAGGTTTGAGCAAGGAAGACGGCAGATGTTCTCTCGCAAGACGGAAAAAGCAGACGCGCCGGTGCCGCGCGACTTGACCATCGAGGCGACGGTTTTCTTTGCGGAGCATCTGCGCTTTCGCACGGGGGATGTGGCAGAGGCGCTGCGCAAGGACTTCCCGGCCATGGGATGGCCGGAAAAGGAGGACTATGCGGCACTGGCGGATATACCGAACAGTACCGACGAGATGGTCCTTGGGGCCTTGTCCATGGGGGGCGACGTTCCGCGCTGTACGTTGATCGCAACCGACGGGGGCGCGCCGCAAATCTCGGAGGATGTGTTGGCGTTGAACTTGGCCAATCCAGACCTGATCGCCGCCTATGGCGGGTCGCCCGGTTATTTGACACTTTCGATCTCTTTGGAAGCCGCGGACATGGTTCAGCGGATCGACGCGGCGCGGCGCTTGGCGGCGGTGGTGACGGTGTTTGCGGCCTTGCCGGTGGCGACCGCGGTCTATTGGTCCAACGGCCTGCGGTTCATGGCGGCGGCTGATTGGGTGAGCTTTGGGGAAGACGCGTTGCGGGACGACAAACTGCCGCTGTTGTGCATGATCTTGCCCCAATCGCAACAGGAGGCGGGGCCCGATGGCGCCCCGTTGACCCTGGCGGCGTCGGTGGGCCTGTCGTTGTTCTGCGATTATGAAATTGTGATGCCTATGGCGCCGTTGGACCGGCCTACGGCCCTGAACCTGTTGATGACGGTCGCGTCCATGGCGACGGAACTTGGGCATGTGTTCCATGACGGCGATACAATTGGGGGGCCGGACGGGCCGTCCGAAACGGACGGGTTCCGCATTCGCGCGCAATATGCCGATGACGACCCGGAGCGGGTGATCGCGATGCATTTCATCCATGCCAAAAGCCCGGTGGACCATGAGGCGCAGTTTGGGCCGTTGCCCAAGCGTCCGATTAGGAAGCGGTCCAGCGATATGGGCTGGCTGAAACGGCGTCTGGTGGGGCGGCGGGCGGTGCCGCAGCCGGGGCATACGCCCCATTGACGGGTTTGGGGGCGTGCGACCCCCGTTGTGATGGGGATCGTCCCGGCCCATAAGCCCTGGGATGACGATCAATGCCCAAGATTCGAGCCTGTTGTCGGGCCTGTTCGCGGACCCTGACATGGCGCGGCTGTTTTCCGACAGTGCGACCGTGCGGGCGATGATGATCGTGCAGGGTACGTTGGCCAAGGTGCAAGGCGAGGCGGGCGTGATCCCGCAAACCGCGGGGGCGTTTTTGCACCGCGCCGCCCTGGAAGTCCAGTTGGACCCCAGCGGCTTGGCCGGGGGGACGGCGCGGAACGGGGTCTGTGTTCCGTCGCTGGTCACGGCGTTTCGCAAAGCGTTGGAGGCGCCCGAGCATGCGCAATACCTGCATTGGGGCGCCACGTCCCAGGATGTGATCGACACCGGGCTTGCTTTGCGGTTGCGCCAGGCCCTGGCCTTGATCGAAGGGCGGCTGGATGGCGCTTTGGCGGGTTTGGCCGACCTGGCCCAGGCCCATGCGGAGACGCCGATGATGGCGCGCACCTATGGGCAGCCTGCGACGGTCACGACGTTCGGGGCGCATGTGGCGATCTGGGGCGAGGGGCTGTTGGCGGTGCGGGCCGAATTGCCCGCGATCCGGGACGGGGTGTGCCAGGTGACCCTCAGCGGGGCGGCGGGGACATTGGCGGCCATGGGGCCGGAGGGACCCGCCCTGCGCGCCGCCCTGGCGGCGGCCCTGGGGCTGCGGGATCCGGAGGCCAGCCCCCATGCTGAGCGTGCAGGCGTCCGCGCCCTGGCATCCTGGTGCCAGCGGGTGCTGCAGGCGGTGGACAAGGCGGCGGTGGACCTGCTGCTTTGGACGCGGGATGGGACGGTGACATTGGGCGGCGGCGGCGCGTCATCCACCATGCCGCAAAAACAGAACCCGGTGGGGCCGTCGGTCATGCGGGCCCTGGCGGGACATGGCGCCGGGTTGGCCGCAACGCTGCAGGGTGCGACCCCGGCAGAAGCGCGCGATGGCGCAGCGTGGTTCACGGAATGGCTGTCGCTGCCGCCCTTGGTGGCGGCCACGGGCAAGGCGCTGTCGCTGTTGGGCGAGGCGGAGGTGGCGCCAGACCTGACCGCGCTGCGGAAAGAGGCAGAGGATCCGAGCGGGATGATCCATGCGGAGGCAGTGTCTTTCCGCCTGGCGCAGGACATCCCGCGGGAGGCGGCACAGGCCCAGGTGAAGGCATGGGTCGCGGAGGTCCGGGCAGAGGGCGGATCGCTGCTGACCCGCGCGGGCCTGGACGCGGCGGAATTCGCGCCGGAGCGTCAGTGGGGCGAGGCGCCCGCGCTGGCGCGAAGGTTCGCGGCAAAGGTTCGGGGCCATGGCTGACGCGGCGGCGCGCCCCGTCGGCGACACGCGCTTGCCCGTTGTGTTCATCGTCGTGACCATGACGATCGAGGCCATGGGCATTGGGTTGATCCTTCCGGTCATGCCTGCGCTCCTCCGGGAGGTGCAGGGCGTCGACCTGTCGGAGGCGGCGCTTTGGGGCGGGGTCCTCGCGTCGAGTTATGCGCTGATGCAGTTCCTGTTCTCTCCCACCATTGGCAACCTGTCGGATCGCTTTGGGCGCAGGCCGGTCCTGCTGTTGTCGATGTTCGTCATTTTTGTGGATCACATCGTCATGGCCCTGGCGGGCAGTCTTTGGCTGCTACTGGTGGGGCGGATCGTGGCGGGGATCGCGGCGGCGACCATGTCCACGGCCAATGCCTTCATGGCCGATATCTCGCCGCCAGAGAAGAAAGCCCAGAATTTCGGGCTGGTGTCGGCGGGGTTTGGGCTGGGCTTTGTGCTGGGCCCGGCCATGGGGGGCATGTTGGCGGAATGGGGGCCGCGGGCGCCGTTTTGGGCGGCGGCCCTTCTGTCGGGGGTGAACTTGGTCTTTGGCCTGATCGTCCTGCCCGAGACGTTGCGCAAGGTGCGGCCCTTCGATCTCCGGCGGGCCAATCCGTTTGGCGGGTTGAAGGCGATCAACGCCTTGCCGGGGCTGGGCCCGTTGATGGCCGTCTGGTTCTTCTACCAAGTGGCGAATTGGGTGTATCCGGCGATTTGGGCCTATTTCACTCAGGCCGCCTTCGGCTGGGAAGAACGGATGGTGGGTGTGTCCTTGGCGGTCTACGGCATCTCCATGGTGGTGGTGCAGGGCGGGTTGATCCGGGTGGTGATCCCACGTCTGGGCGAGGTGCGCACGCTCCGGTGGTTTTTGCCCTTCAATGCGGTGATCTTGGTCTGCGTGGCCGTCGTCCCCCAGGGCTGGATGATGTTGCTGTTGACGCCCTTGTCGGCCTTGGGCGCGGTGGTGGCGCCGGCGCTGCAAGGGTTTGCCAGCCGGGTGGCCGATGACGACCAACAGGGAGAGTTGCAGGGCGTGTTGGCGTCGATCACGGCGGTTGCGGCCATCATCTCTCCGCTGCTGATGACGCGGGTGTTCAACCTGGCGACGGACGGGGACGCCCATTTCCCCGGGGCGCCG
Organism: Pseudomonadota bacterium; assembly: GCA_039817645.1. Classification (GTDB taxonomy): domain Bacteria; phylum Pseudomonadota; class Alphaproteobacteria; order Rhodobacterales; family Rhodobacteraceae; genus Jannaschia. The sequence goes on from JBCBVM010000022.1 coordinate 36,962, forward strand.
TTCCTGGTGGCCAGCGGGCTGATGGCGGTCAGTTGGTTGCTGTTCCAGCGGCATCGCGGCTGGCGGCCCGGACGGGATTGCGCCCCGTCCCATGGCAAAGGTATAGACCCGGAACAGGACCAAGATCCGGGGAGAGGACCCATGGCAGGCCATTCCAAATGGGCGAACATTCAGCACCGCAAGGGGCGCCAAGACAAGCTGCGCGCGAAGCTGTTCTCTCGGCTGTCGAAGGAAATCACGGTGGCCGCCAAGATGGGCGACCCGGACCCCGACAAGAACCCGCGCCTGCGTTTGGCGGTGAAGGAAGCCAAGTCGAATTCCATGCCCAAGGACAATATCGAGCGGGCCATTGCCAAGGCGTCCGGCGGGGACGGAGAGAATTACGACGAGATCCGCTATGAAGGCTATGGCCCCGGCGGCGTCGCGATCATCGTGGAGACCATGACCGACAATCGCAACCGAACGGCGTCCAATGTGCGGTCCACGTTTTCCAAGAATGGCGGCAATCTGGGGGAAACCGGGTCCGTCGGCTTCATGTTCGACCGCAAGGGGCAGGTCGTCTATCCGGCGGCTGTGGGCGACGAGGACACGGTGATGATGGCCGCCATCGAGGCGGGCGCCGAGGACGTGGAGTCCGACGAGGATGGCCATGTGGTCTGGTGCGCCGACAGCGACTTGAACACCGTATGCACCGCCCTGGAGGCGGAGTTGGGCGAGGCCGAGAGCACCAAACTGGTCTGGCGGCCCCAGACCACGACCGAGTTGGACCTGGACGGGATGCAATCCCTGATGAAACTGATCGAGGCGTTGGAAGATGACGATGACGTCCAGAACGTCACCGCCAATTTCGAAGCCTCAGATGAGGTCATGGCCCAGCTTTAACAGGCGGGCGCCGGGCGCCAGGTCAAGTCGCAGGAGATCGCGATGAATCGCCCGTCATGGTTGCCGGACACGGGGCCCATGGGCTCTGCCTTCCAGCCGGACATGCGGGCCATGCGCAAAAACGCCGGAGATCCCAGCAGCAGGCATTGCCGCGCGCCTTTGGTTTGTAAGAACTCGTAGGCGGTGTCGAGCAGCCCGCGGGCCACGCCCGCCTCGGATTCGACGGCCATGCGGGTGATTTCCCAAACGTCGTCGCCCACAGGCGGGTCTTGGTAACACAGGTCCGTGGGCATGCCGGGCAGGCGGCCAAGGCAGGCATCGCGGATCATGTATGTATAGGTCAGCGCGCCATTGCCCGTGCGTTTGTCGGTGCGGCGCAGGCGGGCGCCGCCGACAACGTGGCGGTTGCGATGCGCCACGACATACACCGTGTCCATCGCGTCATACTGTTCGAACTCGATCCCGCCATGCTCATAAAGGGGCCAGGTTTTGCGGTCGATGAACACCTCTTTGCGCAAGCGCAGGTATTCAACCACCAGGTCCCAGTCTTGGGCGCAGTCGGGCAAGTAGAGGATTGCGTATTCCACCGGGCCCGCGCCCGGGGCCAACGTGCGGTCCGCGGTATTCTGGTCAGCCGAGAGGTTATCAAGCATCATAATCCCCCGGTGCCCGTGCCAGCCCAAGGAATTGCCGCGTGCCCGACGGGCGATGCGGCAGCCAGAGGCCGTAATTCGAGACTTCGATCTGGACCACGCCGTCTTTCGCATAGTTGTCGAAATGCGCGGCCAGGGTTTCTACCATGTCTTCTGTCATCTCTACGACAGCAAAGACTTTGACATCCGTCGCCATGTGCTTCGTCATGCTAAAACTCCCATTCTGCGCAAAGGGTGGGGCATGACGGGGCGCGTGTCATTTACTATGGTCCGAAGGCGCCCTTTCGTTATATACGAAAGGGCATATTTTTAAGTTACGCATAAGGGCCTGACCGTGCTCAACCACCTTATTCCAAACTATGATCTTGAGATCGAGCATTTGAGAGAGCTGGGGACCAGCGGGTTTTTCCTGGGCTTTGGCATCAACCTAAGCGGTGCCGACTACATGCAGATCGAGTATCCGGATGCCTGGCAGCGCATCTACGAGGAGAACAATTACTACGTCGCCGATCCGGTGGTGATGTGGGTGTTCAGCCGCTCCGGCTCGACCCGGTGGTCGGACATCAACTTGCCGGACATTCGCAAGGTGATGGCGCGGGCGCGGGACTATGGCATGGCCTACGGCGCGGCGTTTTCGCGGCGATCGGGGCTGCGGCGGTCGTTCCTGACGGTGGCGCGCCCGGATCGGGAACTGACGGATGCGGAGATCGACCTGTTGTCGACTAAGTTCGACAGTTGGGTGAACATCATCATGGACCGCGCGTCCCTGACCGATAAAGAATTGGACGTGCTGCGCCTGTTGCGGGACGGGCTGTCACAGAAGAGCATCTCGGACGAGTTGGGCATCGCGGAGACGACGGTGAAGCAACGGGCGATCAGCGCCATGAAAAAGCTGGACGCCAAGACGCGCACCCATGCCGTCGCCTTGGCCGTGCAGCGCCGCTACCTTTGACATAGGACGGCGCGCGCGGCGACGCGCATGGCGTCGGTCAGCGGCACAAGGCTGTGCTTCATGGTGCGGCTGACCTGCCAATAAAGGGGCGTTGATAGGCCAGTGTCCGGCAGGATTTCGACCAGGGTGCCCGCGCGCAGGTCCCGCGCCACCGAGACCTGTTGGTTCAATCCCCAGCCAAGGCCCAGGCGCGTGGCCTCCATGAAGGGGCCCGGGGCGGCGATGCGGTGGGCCGGTGGGTGAATGTCTTCGCTGGTGACCTGCCGGATCCAGCGGGTTTGCAGGTGGTCATCGGCGGTGAATTGCAGGACGGGTGCCACGCGAAGGGCGTCGGCGGTCACGCCCTGGCCGAAATGGGTGCGGTGGAAGGCCGGGGTGCAGCAGGCCACATAGGCCAGCGCGCCCAGGGGCACCACGTCGCAGCCGGGCGCGGGCGTGGCGTCTGACGTGATGGCGGCGCTGACCTCTCCGCGCCGCAGCAGGCCGACGCTTTGATCTTGATCAACGATGGTGATGTCGAAGCGAAAGCCCGGCGCGGCGGCCAGGGCGGGGACGGCCCATGCCTCCAGGCTGTCGGCATTGATCGCCACGGAGACGGGTTTGGGGCCGCCATGCTGGCCCAGATCGGCGGCCAAGTCCGCCTCTAGGGTTGCTACATCGCGGGCGTGTCGCATGACGCGGCGGCCCAGGGCCGTGGGTTGCGCCGGTTGGACCCGCGCCAGCAGGGGGCCGCCCGCCAGTTCGGTCAAGCTGCGCATACGCTGGCTGATGGCGGAGGGCGTCACGCCCAGCCGAGCGGCGGCCAAATCGAAGCTGCCTGTCTCGGTCACGGCCAAAAGGGTTTGAAGAAGGGCAGGGGCGAACATGAAAATCTCTAATGAGAGGGTATTTCTTTTAAGTTGCCTTCACATGGGCCAAACGTCCATGGGGCAGGCCATGACCTCTTTTCTCTCTGGCCTGGGACTGGGCCTGTCACTCATCTTGGCCATTGGCGCGCAGAACGCTTTTGTCTTGCGGCAAGGGTTGCGCGGCGACCATGTGTTGGCCGTGGTCCTGACCTGTGCCGTGTCAGAGACGGTGTTGGTCGCGTCCGGCGTGCTGGGCTTTGGCGCATTGGTCGATGCGGTGCCCTGGGTCATTCCAGTGTTTCGGTATGGCGGCGCGGCGTTCTTGGTGGCCTATGGCGCGCAATCGGCGTGGTCGGCATGGCGCGGCGGGGCCAGCCTGCAGGCGGAAGGCCAGGGCGGCAGCCGGTCTGCGGCCATTCTGACCTGCTTGGCGATCACGTGGCTGAACCCCCATGTGTATTTGGACACGGTCATCCTGCTCGGCTCGATCTCCACCCAGGCGGCGGCGCCGCTTTGGTTCGGGGCGGGCGCGATTGTGGCGGCGTGGGTGTTCTTTCTAAGCCTTGGGTTTGGCGCGGCGTTGCTGCGTCCGATCTTTGCGCGGCCCGCGTCCTGGCGCGTGTTGGATGGGATCATCGCCTTGGTCATGTGGTCCATTGCCGCCAGCTTGATCTGGGCCTGAGACGCGGGGTGCGGCCAACCGGCCCAGCGGGGCGCGGCGGGACTTGCGCGGCTGGCGCCAAAGGCCCAAGGACGGGGGATGAGCGCGCCCACCCGCCCGGTCCAGGGCCTTCTTTGGATGGCTGCGACGGGGCTTTGCTTCATTGCCGTCACCGCCGTTGTCAAACACAGCGCGCAGGATTTGCCTGCGGCGCAGGCGGCGTTTCTACGCTACCTACTTGGCCTCGTGTTCATCGTGCCGGTGGCGCGCAGCTTGCTGGCCGCGCGGCTGACGCGCCCCGATGTGGCGCTGTTCGGGGTGCGGGGCTTGGTCCACGCGTTGGCGGTGATCTTGTGGTTCTATGCCATGACGCAGATCCCCATCGCCGAGGTGACGGCCATGAACTACCTCAACCCGGTCTACGTCACCCTTGGCGCTGCGATCCTGCTGGGGGAGCGGTTGGCCTTGCGCCGGATTGCAGCCGTTTTGGTGGCCTTGTTGGGCGTCTTGATCATTCTGCGGCCAGGGTTTCGCGAGATCGAGATGGGGCACATTGCCATGCTGTTCACCGCGATCCTGTTTGCGGGGTCGTATCTATGCGCCAAACCGTTGTCGGGGCGGCACAGCGCGGCGATGGTCGTGGCGATGTTGTCGATCACGGTGACCCTCGGGCTGGCGCCGTTTGCCGCCGCGGTCTGGGTGACGCCCACCCTGGCGGATTTGGTGTGGATGTTCGTGGTGGCCGCCTTTGCCACGGCGGGGCATTACAGCATGACCCGCGCCTTTGCCGCCGCGCCCATCGCCGTCACGCAGCCCGTGACCTTCCTTCAAATGGTATGGGCCGTTCTGCTGGGCTGGTCCCTGTTCGATGAACCGCCCGATGGGTTCGTCATATTCGGCGCGGCGATGATCATCGCCTCGGTCAGTTTTATCGCCTGGCGCGAGGCGCAGTTGCGCCGCAGCGTCACCCCATCGCCCCACGCGACAAAGTAGCCACGGGTTAACCTTTCGTTCATCTTTTGTCTTGCGGGGGCGATCCCGGCAGGCGAGGGATGGGGCATGTTCAGACTTTGTTCACTTTTGTCAATACTCATGGCGCCTGTGGCGCCTGCCGTGGCCGAGACCCTTTCCGGCCCCATCCGCGTGGTGGATGCCGACACGATCGATATTGGCGCGCCCGAGACGATCCGCCTGTTGGCCATTGATGCGGCGGAGGGGGATCAGACCTGCACCGATGGGGCGGGTGCCGTGCTGCCCTGCGGGGCCATGGCGACGGAGGCGGCGCGGTCCCTGTACGAGGGTCGTTTCGCGCGCTGCACCGTCCTGCGCCGCGACCGTTATGGCCGCTCTCTGGCAACGTGTTTCGTGGACGGGGAGGATATGAACGCCGACCTGGTGCGGCGCGGCATTGCGCGGGTGTACCGCAGCGACGCCACCTATTTTGAAGAACAGAAGGAGGCGATCCTGCTGAGCCGCGGTTTGTGGGCCTATGACATGGTGGACCCTGCGCAGTTCCGCGCCCAGGGGCGCGCAGCCGTGCAGCGGGTGGATGGCTGTGCGATCAAGGGCAACATTTCGGCCAATGGACGGCTGTACCATGTGCCGGGCAGCCATTCCTATGGGCGGACCCGCATCAACACAGCCAAGGGTGAGCGGTGGTTTTGCACCGAGGCGGAGGCGCGGGCCGCCGGGTGGCGGGCGGCCCGGTAAGGCCAGGCTAGAGGTCGTAGGGCAGCACGCCGCGAAGGTCAGGGTCGATCCGCAGGGGACGTTCCAGGGGGGGCACGGCCCGTTGGTGGCAGGCCTCTCTCGGACAGATCCGGCAGGAGATGCCGATGGGATCGGGCGTTGCCCCCAGGTCCAGGCCGTCGGCATAGACCAAGCGGTCCGCATGGCGCAATTCGCAGCCCAGGGCGATGGCGTGGCGGCGGCCCGAGGCGTCCCAGGCCCCGGGCGGGCGGCTGACATCGCGGGCCAAACAGAAGTAGCGGACGCCATCCGGGGTTTCGGCCACCTGGCGCAGGAAGCGGCCCGGTGTCTCGAACGCGGCATGGACGTTCCAAAGGGGGCAGGCCCCGCCGAAGCGCGCGAATTGCAGGCGCGTGGCGGAGTGGCGTTTGGTGATTTGGCCCGCCTGGTCCACACGCACAAAGAAGAACGGCAAGCCCTTGGCGCCGGGCCGTTGCAGCGTCGACAGGCGGTGGCCCACCTGTTCCAGGGAGGCGCCAAAGTGGCGGGCCAGCCGTTCGAGGTCGTGGCGCGTGTCCTCGGCGGCGGTGCGGAACCGGGTGTAGGGCATCAGGGCCGCGCCCGCAAAGTAATTGGCCAGGCCCGTGCGCGCGATGGCCCGGGCATCGGCGCTGGAGAAGCGGGCAAGGTCCAGCGTAGCGTCCAGCAGTTTCCCCCGAGAGGCGAGCGCAGCTTGGTGGATGGTTTGGAACCGGCGGGTGGCGGGGCTGGACCGCGCGGACAAGGCCAGGACGCCCGCCTGGAGGTCGAAGCGGCGCAGGCGGTCCGTGTCCTCAAGCACGATCCGCGTGTTGCGGTCCGCCCAGAACCGGGTGAGCCCCGCGTCGAAGTCATCGCCCATGTTCTTGGCGAAGCGTTCGGCGTCGCGGTCCACCGCGTCGATGTAATTGTCGCAGTAGTGGAAGAAGTCGCGCACCTCTTCCCACGGGGAGGGGGCGGCCATGCCGCTGGATCCCAGGGCCGCATCGAGGGAGGCCAACCGTTCATGGCCGTCGCGATAGGCACGGTGGAGCGCCAGAAAAGCGCGGGCCAGGGCTGGGGCATTGGACCCGGCCAGGCGCAGGTCGGCCAGGGGCACGTCGTCGGTGAAGACCGGATCGGCCAGCGCCTCTCGCATGTCAGAGACCAGCCGCGCCTCGTCATCGCCGCCCAGTTCCGTGACGTCGAACCCGAATTCGCGGGCCAGTGCCAGCACCACGGTGGTGGAGACAGGGCGGTTGTTGTTCTCCATCTGGTTGAGATAGGGCAGCGAAACACCAAGGCGGCTGGCGAACTCCGTCTGGGTCAGGCCGATGCGGGTGCGCACCTCCCTCAGCTTGGCCCCGGCGTAAAGTTTTCTGACAGCCATGGCGCCCCTCCTTTGCAAAGGGGCTTAGCAGGGTTAGCACGGAAGGGCGAGGGGGCGGACCTGGGCGCGGACCCGCGCGGTCAGGGCTGCGCGGCTGTAGCTTGACGCGCAAAGTTGCAGTGTTTGACACTTAAACTTGCAGCAAGAAAGTTAGGCGGTGGCGAGGGTGAACGATATCCCGCAAACGCGGTCTTCGTCCGGTCCCTCAAAGGTCATCGTGGAGGGTTGCTCGACCCCCGTTGTGGAGATCAGCTTACAGCAGACCCCCAGGCTTGAAGTCTTGAACTCGGGCCCGCTGCCGGGGACCGAGGCCAGCGGTGTGTAGCCTACCGGGTAGGTCGCGACATTCTGCATTCTGTCATCAAAGGTTCCAATCGCCCAGGCCAGTTGTCCGGCCGTAGCGTTGAGGGGTGGGAACTCTGTCGAGGATGCCTCGCCCTGCAAGTGAACATGCTCTGGCCCGTCACCGTAATAGCCGGTGTCGTTTGGTAGGTTTGCCCGCGGAGAGGACAGGACAACCACGCACAGGGCCACGCTCTCATTGTCTGACACGCTGTCCCTGCGATTGAACAAACGAAGCTGCGACACCGCCGCATCCGCCCGAAGGGCATAGATCGTCAGGTTGGCGCCTCGGTTTCGACCACCGTCAAAACCGACAGCCCTGGTCTCATAATACTTGTTGAACGCGGTGCTGTTCGGGATCTCGGGGCTGGTGGAAAAGTGAATGTCAGAGGCCGCGAACACGAACATGTCTTCACCAGCCTGGACGGTTCTGCTGAGTGTCACGTCGCGGAAGGCCTCGAATGGACCAACGGTGAAGCTATCGACAGAATGGATCGTGAAGGCGCCCATCACCAGGGGAAACCCACCACCTGTTTGCGGCGCATCTTCGAACACCAGCTCGTCACCAAAGTAGCCCGCCGTGAGTGGGTCAGAGCCAAGATATGCGGGTCCCAGAATTGGCATAGGGTCAGTCCGTGATCAGGTAGAGGGTGCCGGGATCCGGTGCCCCGAGCGCATCATAGGCAGCCTGAGAAATGCCGACGATGTTGCTCACTTTCGTGGCCCCTGTGATCCCGGACACCTTACTCAAGACCGCGTTGTGCGCATATGCGACGGTCCCGGTGTTGTCGGTGGCAAAGATGTCGAAGCCCGTGTCAACGCGAACCAGGTACACCGTGTCGGCGTCCAGCGTGCCTGGCAGCGTTGCGACAATCTTGGAGATCTTCATGTCAGATCACCAATTGGTAGAGCCGGACTGGACGTAGCTTTCACCGCGATATGTGAAGACCTGGTCCCCGTCTTCACCGATCAGATCCAGCTGCGTCTTGTTCGCGTGGTTGTGGCGCGACGCGGCTGCCTGATCAATGAAAGCCGGATCTGCCGTCGGCCCGCCCGTGATGTCAGCCCAGTTGAACACCAGGTTCTCGGTCAGGGCCTCGACTTCAGACGTCTTGATCCAAGCGGTGTTCTCATTGTCCCAGACATACTCAGCAGCGCCGGAAGCGACGGTGGCGTCGGCGCTGGCATCGCGGACCACAACGCTGTCGGTGTCCGCAGGCGCAAGTGCATCTCGCGCGGCAATGTCTGCAACGATGAACCGGCGAATTCCGCCGCCACCACCGCCTGCCAGGGCCTGGATGTCGGCCTGCGTCGGCGTGCGGCGCGTCGCAGTGCCAGCGCTGTTGACGACATACATGGACAGGAACGACGCGTTGTTCGGGTCTGTGACCAGGTAGATCGCATTCGCCTGGAGCGTGCCTGGCAGGGCTGTTTCCTTGAAGATTTGAATAGCTGGCATGGTTCTCTCCTACCACTGGGTCGATTGAAATTGGAGCGGGGCAACGAACAGGAGCCCGTCTCGGAACTCGGCGCTGTTTGCAGGGTCAGGATCGAGGGCGACTTCGCCTCCGCCAACACCTGGAAGGCCACGTGGACCGCGCGCCAAGGCCTGCAGGCGCAAGCGCGCGCCCTGCGTATCCTCGACGGGGCCGATGCGGATGGTTGGAGTGACAGCGACTTCGGTCATAGAACGGCCTCCAGGATCATGATCTGGTCCTTGCCGGTCTTGACCACGTGGCCGGATCCGAACTGAAAACGGAACTGGATCTCAGCCTCGCCCGTGGGCCAAGCGGCGGTGACGCTATCCAAGGCCTCGGCCAGCACATCGACGATCGAGTTGCTGGGCCCAGCCACGGAATGGCTGACATTGAGGGAGGCGCTTTGACCGTGCCGCTTGAACCGGATCGCGGCCGTCACAGCAACATCAGCCGCAGAAACCGGCTGCCCGGTGTCATCGATCATGGGAAAGGACCCAGCATAGCTGAAGGTCGACCCTTGGTAGAACTGTTCCATCGCGTGCCTCCCTGGCATCGGCGGGCTTTCAGGGCCCTTAAAGACCCCTTAAATGGCGCCGTAAGCGATCATCACATAGGCATCGAGAAGCGCCAGACTGGCCGCGTTGGCGGGCTGGGACCAGTCCTCGCCCTGCACGCCTATGACGAAGTCCACGGCCCCTTCCATGGAGCTGTTGGCGATGTTGTGCCCGATCCGGAAGTCCATGGTGCCAACGCTGGGCAGGGCGTTCATGTCCTGCCGGTCGAACGCGCCCTTATTTAAACGGAAGGCCGTCCGAGACAGGCCGTCGCTGGTGGCCACCGCGTAGAACAGCGCGCCGCCCACATACTCGGCCCGAGCATATGAGGCCCCGCCTGGGATCGTCCCGGATCGATTGGTCAGCCTGTTCACGCCGCCGGAGCTTTGGGCGATGATGCCAGCGGCATCTGCCGCGGTGGAGCTGAAGTCGCCGACGACATTCTGGAAGATGTCACCGGGCACCTCGGTCACCCGGCCAACCGCCGCAACCGTCCAAGCGCCCGACCAATTGAACGGCTGAGCGGTCGCCAGAAAGTCATCCTGCGCCGCATCGAAGACCGCCGTCTGCCGACCCAGTAGCGGGTCGACGGTGAAGGCAGGACCCCGGCCGGCCACGTTGTTGGTAAAGGGGTCGGCCGCGTTGGCCAGGTTCAAGACCTCGTTGATGCGCCCGTCCACGCTGACAAAGGCGGGGTGCATGCTGGCCAGTTTCGTCACGCTGGCCAGCGCCGCCAGGTCCTCGATGTCGGCGAACGGTGTGGCGTAAGCGGCCGCCGCGCCCGTCATGCTTCGGATGCTTCTGAGATTGGCCATGGTGCGGCTCCTTATGCTTCGATGACCTGGTTGGTGGCCCAGAGCCACTGATCGATGGGGGATTGGGAATAGAGGCCCGTCTCGCGTCCGACCATCTTGATGTTGCCGACGCAGCCGGACGTGGTCGGTGCATAGGCTGCTGGGTCGGGGTTGCCATCGACTTGGGCAACACCGTCTCCCGCATATTTACACCTGATGTCCAGGCCAGAGTGCGGCCCGTCTAGGGTGACATCCACGTAGCAGGTGGTGCTGTTCAGCTCGCCGATCGTGATCCCAGTGATGCCGAGGTGGCTGTTGTCGGCCTCGTTGCGGACGCTGAAGCCGCTCACGATCCGACCATCGCCGGTCGTGGCGTCGCGGACAAAGGCCGTATCGATGACGGGCAGACCGACGGCTTGCGCGGGCCGGTTCAACACATAGCGGACCACGTTGGCCCCTTGGGTCCGATCGATGGCCGACACCCACAGCGGCTCATGCTTGTCGCGCAGGAGGATGTCGAACATGGCCAGGCCATACTGCTCGGCAATATAGACCTGGGCCTCCGACGTGTGGTGGGTGCCGTCTTCGAGCGCATAGGGGTAGCGCGGCGGTCCGCCAACATTGCGGCCAAGTGGAGTGGCCTGGATCCAGTCCAGCTGATCCTGGAGGCCGTCGCCGATATCGATGTCGTTGTGCAGCACGGCCATCTGATCGATGACGATCCAACGGCTGCCACCATCCGGCGTTTTGTGGCCGATGGCGTCGTCTTCGGCGCGGAGCTGATCCAACGCGGCCTGGTAGGCCCCGTCGCCTTCCAAGGGCCACTGCATCCACAGCTTGAAGGGCCAGGAGGCCTTGGGGTTGTGATATCGCGTGGCAAGCACCTGGTCGATCTGAGGCCGCGTCACCAGGTTGCGATTATACAGGTACTCGGTTTCGGCGTTCTGGGTGCCTTCACCAATGAGCTGGGGCGAGACGGTGATGGTCCCACCGGATCCGTCCGGATAGGTAAACCCGGATCCCAACCCATCGAGAAACGTTGCAAACGGCGCGCCTGCCCAGCCTGTGGACCATGCCAGCAGGCCCCGCCGGTCCATGCCGTAGGTCCGGCACAGCGCGTCGAGCTGGGCGCAGGCGATCTCGTTGGGACGGAACAGGTGGTTGCGGTTGCCCGGCCAGGCCTGGGAAAGGCGATCGACTGCATGGCCGCGCTGATAGGCCATGACGCCAGGAAACGTCGTGGAGCTGAAGGGCAAATTGAACCCCGGACCGCTATCGGAGCCAGGTTGCACAACCATGGAGTTATGGATGGCCTCCATCCGATCGGCCATTGCCGGGTTGGTCAGACGGACTTCGTCGACCGTGTTGTTGCGCAGCACCCAGCTCTGCCCATCCCACTCGACGATCCAGAACTCTTGTGTCTGGGCCACGTGCGCTGGCACGGCGTCGTTGCTTGGAACCACAACAAACGGAACACCATCGGCGAAATAGGCAAAGATCGTCCCGTTAAACTTCACGTTGTAAACCGGCCCTGAATGGGCTCGACCTGGGATCTCCGCTTTGGTGCAGCCGATCTCAATCCACTCGCTGCCGGCAATGCCCGCCACTGTCCCGTCCGGGGCCAGGCGGAAAGCCACCTGACCGTTGCGCAAGACCGTCAGTTCGCCGTCGTCATAGCGGAGCCGCAGGGGCCCCAGGACAACCTCATTGCTTTCCAAGTCGACGCCGACGACCAGTTGCCCGCCGACCACGAAACCCGGCACCGTGCCGCGTGTTGTATCGCCCGTGCGCGAGGCCGGCCGATAGCCCTGCAGCTCCATGGCAGAGCGCTGCGATGCCGTATCCTGCGCCTGCAGGATCGCGGCGCCAGGTGCGGTTACGCCCTCGATGGTGGAGACGGGCTGAGTGCCGGTGTGGGTGCTGCGATCGCGCAGTTCGGCGTCTTCTGCATTTTCGGTTGCATCAGGGTCGACATTGCCCAGACCAACGTCTTCGGCAGTCAGGGCGACAGCGCCCTGCTTGCCTGCCACGGACGTGACGCTCTGGGTATTGGTGATCTTGCGCCAGCTCACCCCATCGGAGATCAGTCGATCGCCGACATCCCAATCCGCCGTTCCGTCGATGTCCGTCGTGCCGGCGACCTGAACGTCATAGAAGAAACCTGCATTTGCAGGTGCGGCAGGTGGGATCGGGGGCGTGTTGGTGTCTGCGTCCCAAAGCCCGCTATATTGCTGCGCGCCCAGAGCCGCGTCCGGCAATTGCTCAGCCGGGATCTTCCCACCCTGCAATTGCACGTAGTTCGTGAGTGCATCCTGTAGTGCCTGAGACTGGATGGCGGACTGGGCCAGGGTTAAAATATCCCTGACACCCTGGCTCAGTGCGGGAACATCGACGGCGTCGTTTTCGATGTCCCGCGCAGCCACCTTATCCAAAGCCGCCAGGAAGCCGAGATCCGGCCCATCGGTCAACTCGTTGTTCAGGGCGATCTGCAGGTTGCGATCGAGTGCCAGCTGCTGGACGAACCGGCGCAGCTCCATCTGCGCGGTGCCATTGGGTCCGTTGCCGATGATGGACTGTAGGGCCTCGGCGACCTGAAGCTGCGATGTTTTGACCCCGGCGCTCATGGGTTTCTCCTAGATGATCGTGACAGTGAAGGGCCCCGCCACAGGTCCGTTGACGCCGAAGCCCAGCGGCTCGACATAGTAATCCCAAGCGCCTGCGGGCACGCAGGCTGCGGTCTCTTGGAAGACGACGACGTCTTCGATCGCACCCTCGAACGCGGCATCGGCGTCTATAGACAGGGCCTGGATCGGTCCGGAGGGCTCGATCGACTGCAGGCTTTGGCCATCCTGGCTGATGGCGGCGCCGACAGCATTCGGCGTGCCGGACAAGACGGGCGTCACCGTGCCCGCCGTGACACCCGAAAGGGTCAGTGCCAGCCGGTAGGTCTCGCCAGCTGGCAGGGCCAAGTCCTGTGTCACGGCCGACGCAGCACCTGCCACTTTCACAGCCTGATCGCTGCCCACCGTCCAGCCGGTACCGGCCGTCCAGTCTGCGCTGCCGGCAAAGCCTGGATCAGTCAAAAGGTTCTGCCGCGTGGCGTCGCCGTCGATGAATGTGAACGTGCTGCTGGGCACCACTGGGAAGGGGTTGCCAACGGCATGAATTGCCCGGTCCAAGGTTGTGCCGCTCGGCACACGGAACAGCTGGATCTCTTGGGTGATATTGTCGGTTGTCGTGACAACCCAGATGGAGGCATGACCAAGTCCACCTTCCAACACGACGGCGCCTGGTGGCAGGGCGTCCGGTATGCTGAAATCCCTGCCGATTTGGAACGTGAACAGCGCGCTATAGTTGCTCGGCGTTCTGTTCAAACTGATCGCTCGGACACGAAACTCCACCGTCGCCCCGAATGCCAGCGGGGGAAGCGTCACGCCGTTGTTCGCGGCCAGAGCCTCTTCGGTCCTAAAGGTGGCCTCGCCTTGAAGGCGGTACTGGACCACGTAGCTTGCGATCTCCACGTCAGAGCTGGGTTCGAGCTGTATGTTGATCTGCTTAGGCAGCGGCGTGATGGTACCCGTAAGTGTTCTGACATCGGTGACGCGTGGGATGCCGGGCGCGCCGAGCTGTTCGCCTGTGGGCTCACCAACGCGTCCGTCCCAAGGAGGCGGCACCTCGGCATCGGTCAGCGCGTCGATCTCGGGCGCAGCTGGGACCAAGTCAATGCCCACGGACAGGTCCTCGCCTGCCTCCAAACCGCGGACTTTCATGCGCAGGCTTTCCCTGGATGCCACCCCGAAATGCGCCACCCAGCCTACCTGCGGCAACGCTGGCGCAGGGTCGTTCTCCTGGACCTCCAGGCGAACCGATCGGAAGGTGCCCGGCTCTGTGACCAGGCGCGCGACGCTACTGCGCACGGTCTGCAGCGTCGGCGCTTCGGGGTCGGCCGGGGCCACAGGCGACATGAAGCGCAGGGCATACTCCTCGCCGGCCACCATGGTCACCTCCTCATCGAGCAGGATCAACTCACCCTCGATCCCGATGACGCGCGTCGCGACTTGGGTGGCGTCCAGGACATCGTGGCTGACCACGACCTGGTCGCCGCGTGTTGCAACCCGTGCGCCACCGTCCTGGATCATGGAGTAGCTTTCAGCGCGGTAGATCAGCTCGTACTGCTTGCGCCGCGCCTCGACCCAGACTTCCGCAGGATCCGTCTTGCCGGGCAGATCCACCGTCTCGGTCAGGTCCGGCACGCCCTCAAACCCAGGCCATGGGACGATGCGCTCGGCGGGCTGATAGTCTCGGGTTTGATCAAGGAACGGCACGCGGAACGCGTCCGGCGGGTCAAAGAACACCTTGGACCAGCTGAAGTCGCTGCTGTTCCGCGGGTTGATGTGATCCACGACCAGATCGGTTGGCCGATCGATTACGGCACCCCAACGGACGCCATCGTGTCTCACAGCTGCCCGACCTGCGCTGCCGACGGCTTTGAGCAGTTCGCGAAGCGAGGCGCCCTTGTCACGCACCGCGTCGAACTTCAGCCCCTTGTCGGCACAGTAGCGATACCAATCGGCGAAGCTGTCCCAGTCGATTTCGGTGTCCGGTACCGGGAAAGCGTTGGCCGCGCTTTGGAGCGCAAAGAGAGCTGCGGATGCCGGGTTCCGCGGCAGCCCTTCCTGCCAGGTGCCATCCGGTTGAAGCTCGGGCGCATAGCGTTCGACCAGAGCGTTGAAGCTGTCCAGGGCACCGTTAAGCTGACGTGTCGCTTGCACCCGGATCGCCACCAGAGCCATGGGGGCGTCAATGGCGATCGGGCGTTCCGTGCGGACCGTCTGGATAGCGGCCAGGAACGACGCCTCGGTGTATTCCGAAAAGCGGTCGCTGGTGGTCAGCCGCTCGATCTCCACCTCCCAGACGCCGCGCACATCCGTGACGTAGGTGAACTGACGCCAGAACTGTTCCCGCCGAAGGCCTGTGACGCTGATGATCACCGGGTCTTTCCAGTCCGTAGTGCCCGCCAGACGGAACCGCAGCCGGATCTCCACGGTGATATCGCCGCGGAAGCGCCCTTCGCTGTCGATCCGAAACAGACCTTCCGGAAACGACAGGATCACATTGATCCGGGACGCGTCCTCGCCCGTGCGCCAAACGCGCGGCGTGGCGACCGGCTCTTCGGATGTCAGGTCGTTGCCCAGCTCGTCTTCCTGGTACGGCCGGATCAGTTCCAGGTTGGCCACTTCTTCGATGACCTGCTGGGTGTAGAGGCTGATCGGCGCGTCATCGCTGCGCCCTTCTCGAACCTCGATCTCGACGTTTTTGAACTCGTCGATCGGCGTCTGCCCAATCCGCAGGTCGCTGATCTTTAGGGGCCCGTAGCCGAAACAAAACAGCGCGCGAACATACTGCACGTCGCCCACGATTTCCGTGTAGCTTCTGGCGGCGAAAGGAGGGGCGTAGCGCATCCGGCCAAGCGCCAATGGAACAGGGGCGCCCAAGGCTGCGCGGTTCTGCCACCCAGACACCTGGAACACATCGCGCGGCGCGGTAATCTGGTCAGGCTGCTCCTGGGGGATCAGAGCGCCGACCAGCAGCGTGCCGACGACACTGAGGCTGGCACCGATCAGCGTGCTGACCAGCGTCTGGCCGAACCCGGCCGCCGGGACCAGCGCGGCACCGAGGATGCCGCCCAGCGAAAAGGACGCGATCGACACAATGGCCAGCAAAACTGACCTAAGCGCATCTTTGCCTGGGATGACGCGGATGATCACCTGGACACCAGGCTTCGGGCGCACACGGGCCCAGAGGCGGGCCTCGATGACAGACATGCCGGCGCCGCTGACGAGCGTGACGCGCAGCTGCGGTCTGTCCACCTCCCTATCAGGCAAGGCCTCGGCGACAATCTCTTCGAGCGTCAGGCCGGTTGGCAGCTGCAGCCAAGCGCGTCCGGTACCGGGATCCAGAAATGGCGCGACCAAGGTCAGATTGGTGGGCTTTGGGGTGGTCAGGTCGAAGGCCATTTAAACGCCCCCCCGAAACCGATTTAATCGGTATGAGCCCACGCGCCTGATGGACCAGCGCGGATCGTCCAGGCGGACGACCTTGGCGGCGTCCTCGCCATCCATGTGCAGCATGTGGCCGGGGCGCTCATGGATGCCAACGTGGCTTCCCAACGTCCCACGGCGGAACAGGATCAGATCGAAGGGCTGAGGCTCGATCACGGCGTGCCAGCCTTCCGCCTCTCGGCGATGATCGATCAGCCGGGCAATCTCTTCGCGCTCATCTGCGGAGACATAGCCGGACAGGTAGGACGGCAGTGCAACGGCCAATTCAGCCGCGTAGACCAGGCAGGCCAGGCCCCAGCAGTCTGCCCCGCCCTCGTCCCGGCCACGGTCGGCATAGGGGATGCCCACGTATTTGTGGGACCAGTTATCGGGTGGCAGCGGGGTCATGCGAACAGCCCCGGAAACCGCGCCTTGGTGAACCGGTCTTTGGGCACGCTTTCGCCCTCGATCGGCTCGCGGCTGACTTGCAAGGTGATGGACTGTGCGTTGCCGTCGCTGCTGACGATCTTCATGTTCCGGAACTCCACCTCCAACACGTTCGGGTCGGAGGCCAGTACGACGGCCATGTGCAGCGTAGCGCGGCCGCTCAGCGCGCGCAGCATGTCGGCGATGCGCCGATCGACATTGTCCACGATCAATGTGGTGCTGGACGGCGCGTCCTCCACGTCCGATGGGAAGCCGGCAGCTGCCAGGATGAACAGGAACGGATCCTCGGCCGAGCCGCCTTCCCAGCTGCTGATCGTGCCGTATTGCAGCGGGTCATCGCTCAGGCGCGTCGTCGGGTCGGTGGACAGGCGGATCGCGCCGTCGATGCTGGGATGCGTGATCGAAAACAGGGCGACCTCGACCTCTGCGCTGCCGATGTCCTCAAGGGCGGTTCGGGCGTTCAGCGACACGGTTCTCATGGCAGCACCGTGATCGAGAAAGAGATCTGGTACCGCAGGCCGCGATGGCTCTGGACGGGCGTCTCAGCCCCGAACAGGACCAGCTGCTGGGCCGCCAAGGTGACACCGGCGCCAGGCTCGGTCAGGAGCTGCGTCCCATCCTCCGCCAGCAGCGGCCAGCCGTCGCGCGTGTAGTCTGGCATCAGAAAGGGCAACGCGCCCGATCTCGTGACGTCCCTGTAGAACGTGTCGAACGTCTCCTTCTCGGACCGCGTGACATCGATCATTTGAGACTGGTTCGTCGTCACCGCCGAAAACCGGCGGCGATAGGCCGGTGGGCCCGTCTCGGCGGCACGGCGCAGTCGGGCCTCCTGGGGCTGCTGCTGGAAGCTGGTCCGCGTGGGCGGCGGCAGGTCGGAGGGCCAGATCGCTGTCATCGGCGCGGCATCACTTCTGTGAGGCCGAAGCCGGACTGCATAACACGCTTGGCCCGGCCCCCAGGCACGGACAGCCCGTCGCCCACGGCATCTGCAATGACAAGGCGCTGCTGGCGCCGCCCAGCCGCATCCACGCTTTCGCGCTTCTCGTAGGTCTTCTCCCCGGTCGTATGGTCCTCGATGATGATATCGCCGCCCATGTAGGCGGGGCTCGCGCTGCGACCGCCACCGACCAGGCCGCCATCGCGGAAGCCCGGCAGCTCCATGCCGGCGTTGATCATTTCCAGGAGGGTCCGGTTGCGGGCGGTGGCCTCTGCGTTGACGACGTATTCGCCGTTGCTGGTCCAGGTCAGCACTTTGTCGTCCCGTGGCCCTCCGGGGCCATAAATCATCCCGCCATCCTTGCGCTGGACACCAGGGAACGCGCCGCCCAGGAGGTTGCCGATAAAGCCGCCGGTACCTTCTGTCCCGAGGATCCCCGCCAGCGGGCCGTCGCCCAGCAGATAGGCCGCGGCGACCGCTTCGAGGATCTTGGTCGTCAGGTCGCCCAGTGCCTGGATCGTGCCATCGACCGTGCCATCCAAGGCGAACAGGAAGTCGCCGATCCCGTCCTTGAGCAGGTCATAGGCGTCCTGGTTCGCCTCGATCGCGGCCTTCTCTTCCTCGCGCTTGCGGATCAGCTCTTCGATGGCTTGGGTCTCGGCCTCGGTTGCGGCCCCCAGGCGCTCCCGCAGCTTGATCATCTCCTGTTTGATCGGGTCGGTTTCCCGAAGAACCTCCAGCTCCTGTTCCAGAGATGCGATCAGGTCCGTGACCGCTTCGCGTTCGCGATCGACGGATGAGGCACCGCCCACGCTTCCTCGCCCACCGCCGCCGCCACCGGACCTTCCCCGGCGGCGCGTGGCGCGCCTGCCGCTGTTGAACGTGCGCTGGAACACGATGTCATCGCGGTTCAAGCCCTCGGGCGTGAGGGTGTTTCTTACCTGCTCCACGGCTGCATCTGGCCCAACGGCGCCCGACTGCAAAGCCGCCACGGCATTGGCCGCCGCAGCGGCGCCCCACAGCCGCTGCACCAGCTGACCGGCCGCGTTGACCGCGCTCAGGATGTTGCCTTCCATGTCGACGCTTGCGACTTGGTTCGCCGCATCCCAGGCGTCCATGAGACTGGCACGCAAGTCGTCGCTGACCCCGAGCGTGTCGAGGAACTGGTCCTGGATATCGCGGGCTGTCTGAAGTTGCGCGATCAACACTTGGCCGCTGTCTTCACCGTACTCCGCAATCAGGGCCTGCATATCGGCCTGGGCTGTCAGATCGGCCAGGAGACGCTGACCGGCCTCCTCCGCATCGAGGACGGCAGAAATCCGGCGCTCAAGGGCATCGAGCTGACGGGCGTCTTCGGCGGCCTGGCGCTCTTCCGCGGCCAATTGCTGTTCGGCGATCAAATCATAAACACCAAACCACCGATCCCCGTAGTCATCGACGGCGGACATCATCCGATCGAACAGACCGACGCGGGCCTCGGCTGCAGCCTCTTCGAGCTTGAAGGCTTCTTCGGACAGCTGTGCCGCGGTCAGAGCGACATCGCGCAACGCATCCGGGATGTTGTCAGCCTCACCGAAGACCCGCTCCAATACGTCGGCAAGGTCGGCACCGGACCTGATGACATCTTCCGGGATCTTTGCATCCTGAAGGGCGTCCAGTGCCGTGAGTAGTTGGGCGGCCTCCTCACGGTCGATGCCAAAGGCCGATGACGTCCGGTCGCGCGCCTGACGCTGTTGTGACCTTTGGAAGCCGGCGCCGGAGTTGAAGCCCTCGCGGACGGGAGCGTTGAACACCGCAGCATCTTGGAAGATCTGCCCGCCGGCATCGGTGCGCAATGCGCTCACCTGGCTGCGGAGCTGATCGACTGCGATGCCGCGGAGCAAGTCAGACTGCAGTTGCTGGAGATCTCGGAACGTAGCCGCGATGCCCTGAAGCTCGGTGTTGGCGCCAGCCAGCGGGCTATTGATG
Source organism: Pseudomonadota bacterium (assembly GCA_039817645.1). GTDB lineage: Bacteria > Pseudomonadota > Alphaproteobacteria > Rhodobacterales > Rhodobacteraceae > Jannaschia. The sequence continues at coordinate 56,616 of JBCBVM010000022.1, forward strand.
GCATCGACCGAGGCCGCATAATCGCTTACCGCCTGCTCCAGCGCCTCCATGCCGTCCACGGCTTCTTCCGTGTCCGAAATTAGGCCGGTGATCCAGCTAAAGGCCGTCGCGCCCAGGGCGATGCCGCCGATGGTGATCAGGTTGATCGGGCTCACCAACGCCAAGAGAGCGCCGCCGAGGGCCTTTGCAGATCCCGCAGCTCCTAACGGGCCGAGAACCTGACTGATCTGCGTGCCCTGCTGGATGCCGAGCTGCAGCGGGTTCTGCCCCGCCGCCATCATGACGCCGATGTCGTTGAACTGTGCGAACAGGTTGCCAACGCTGCCTGCGGCAATCTTCGTTTCGGCACCGAGCTTCTGCGTCTGGTCAGCCACATCGCCGATGGCGCGGCCCTGTCCGCCCACCAGACCAATGGCCGGGCCAAGCCGACGGGCCTTGGCCTCGGCGTTTGCAGCTTCGCCGCCGACTTCCCGCAGCTTGCGCTCAACACCGTCGAGCAGAGTGTTGGCATCCCGACCTTCGGCCTCAAGGAGGAGCCCAACCCGCACGGTCACTTGATCTGCTCCCGATAGGCGCGCAGGCAGCCGCGCTCGATCACTTGGATCTCTTCGAACAGGTCGGGCGTCATCTCAATGCCGGCCGCGCTCCAGGCGATCGCAGCGGCGGCATAGTCCAAACCTGTTGTGACCACCCGCTCCATGGTGCTGGCGATGCGCCATTGGGTCATGGCCAGCTGCATGGCTCGCACGGCCGAGGCGTGCCACGGCCAGAGACCTGCGTCCGGGTTCAGGTCCGCCTCCGTCAGATCCAGCCCCATGCGCCTGGCGTCATCGAGGGCATCATCTGGGCGCGCGGCGATCTGGCCGGTCACAAGGGTCCGACCCGCCGCCATCAGTTTCCCAACCGTGCCCGCGCCAATTCGGTGAAATAGGCCCGCACCAGGGGCTGGCGCACCCAAGGCAGCCCGAGGAGCGTGTCGCGCAGATCCACCGTGTAGGAGACGGCCTTGCCCTCTTCGTCCACCAGATCGTCCAGCGTGTCGATCACGCGAACCAGCAGAGCCTCGGTCCCCTCTTCGGTCGCAGTGTCAAACGACTTCAGCTCCTCGGCGGGCAGCGCCACAAACGTGGCCTGGAAGGTCGATGGCTCCGTGGCATCGCCCAGCTGGACGGCGACGGTCGTGGTGAATTTCGGGTGGGTGTCGATGACGAACATGATGGATCCTCAGATGGCAAGAAACGGCGCGGCAAGGCCGCGACCCAAGAGGATCAAAACCAGGCACACCCAGGTGATGAACAGGGCCTCGACAACGCGGTCGGGCAGGTTGGGGGCATAGACGTCGATCAGGAATGCCGCTGCCCACGACAGGCCCGCGAAGCCCATTCCCAAGACGGCCGACAAGATCCAGGTCGTGACGATCGTCAGCTCGATCATGTCAGCACCAGCGTCCATTGATCGTTGCCGGCACTGGGCAGCGGCATCAGGCGCAAGGGCCATTCGACGATGTTCTGGGCGTTCTCCAGGCTGGCGGTGCGCTGCATTTCGCAAGTGGGGGCATTGAGCGCGACCCGGTACCCGTCACGATTGTCATGGGTCATGACCACCGGCACCTCGGCCGACGTCTCGCCAGCCGCATAGGGATCGAAGGTCGTGAGCGGCACGGCTGCGACCGTTGAAGTCAACACATCCGCCCGCTCAACGATGATGATCTCTTCCTGGTTGATCAGGAAGCGCGGCTCCACCTGGTTGGCCAGGTCCAGGCTGAAGGACCGGGTGACAAAGGCGTTGCCGGCAATCGTCATTGTGGGCGTGTTTGCGGCCGAGGCCAGGCGTGGCTTCTGAAAGGCGCTCAGGTCCGGTGGGATGCGGGCCACCTCGGCCGGACGCCGGTAAAGCGCGGTGAAGGTGAATTCCAGATAGGGAATGTTCTGGGCTGTCCAGCCGATGGTGCAGGTCCCGCGGGATCCGCCAAGGACATACTGCGTCCCGTCGATCCAGACATAGAATGTCAGGCTTTCGTGGTTGTCGCTGATCGGGTTGTAGGTGACCGATGTGTCGGCCACGATGGTCTCGGCACAGGCGCAGCCGCGCATCAGCACGCCCCAGCCTGGCACGGTCCCGGCGGTACCGGACCCGACCAACTCCACCTTGAAGGTCAGACGCTGGTGCAGCTCTGCCGGCAACATGCCGGTGCCGCCCAGGTAAGGGGTGTCCAGGTTGCGGTCGCGCTCCGTCCCCTCCATGGGCGACAGCGCCACATCGACAGCCAGGATGCCGTTTGCGGCGGCGGGCGCGGGATCGACCCCATAGGTCGCCTCGACGGCGGCCAGGATGATCTTGTTCTTCCAACGCTGGGTCATTTCGCGGTCCCTTCAGCAGGTGTTTTTGGGCCCTTCGAAGGGCGTTTAACGGGCGCTTTACCCGCGGGAACAAGCGTGCCGTCCGGCTTGCGGACGTAGCTTCCGCCCGACGATGGCAGGTCAGGTTTGGTCATTGTGCGATCCTCAGTTGGTCGGACAGTTTGAAATCGATCTGGTAGACGACGGCGCCCGCCTTCACGGCGACAAGCTGGCTGCGGACAAAGACCATCACACCGACCTCGTCATTGGGCGCCCAGCCGCAGAGCGCCAAAACGACCTCGTCGATGAGATCATCCAGCAGCTGACGGCCGCGCTCCTTTACAGGATCGCCAGTTCGCGTGGTCAGGATCACCGCAACTGTCTCATCGACCATCTGGGTGAACATGCCCGCCCCTGCGTCTGGCTGGCCGCCGGTCATTCCCAACGGCAGCACGTTGGCGGCTGGCGTGACCTGTGGCAGCCGGTTCTGCGCCATCATGTGCGCAAACTGCGCCGCGCCTTCGACGCGCCCGTGCAGAAGCCCCGCACGATCGACCAGGCGCCCAATGATGTCCTGGGTCAGGGCCATCAGATAAAGCCCTTGAGGTTGTCGTTTGTCAGCGGCCGTTCCCGATCGGTCAGCCGGGCGCCCGATCCGCCCGTATCCTCGGCGGCGACACCGGCGATGGACAGGCGCATGGACCCTTCAGAGATCTTGCGCAACATCGCCAGGGCCATCTCATAGTCGCGGATGATCTTGGGATCCGGATCATAGGTGTGCAGCTTGTAAATCGCGATCGCGCCCGCGACGTCAGTGAGCAACGGCGGCACGGCGTCTGGGGCGATCGGCAGGGCATAGCGGGCGGAGATGTAGCCGTTGACCAGGCTGTCCGTGTCCGCCAGCGCCCGTTCAATCACGTCCGGATCAACCATGCCGCTCGGCACTTGCGCGCGGTCCGTCAACGTGACCAGCAGCTCAGTGCCGAAGCGATCTTCCAATTGGGTGAACGTGATATAGGGCATGGACCGTTCCACATGGCGAAATCCCGGCGGCAGCGGGCAGTGCCGCCGCCGGGCAGGGCCTCATGGTGAGACCGGGTCCCTGGGAGGGAGGGGGGGGGGGGAGCGCCTAGTCCGAAGACCCCACGGGCAGGGCCGTCAAGGTTGGGTCGCGCCGGATCGCGGCCACCTCTTCCTGGCTCAGTTGTGCGACCTGGATGATTGTCGGCTCCGGGCCGAACTTCACCGCATTGCCGCCGACCGACCGGTATCGGCCCTGAGATGGGCCGACGATCGCGATCTTCTGGACACCCAACTCCGGGCGCCCGTTTTCCTGGCTTGCGGTGTCGTCAGCTGCCTTGGCCTCTTCGACCGCCTTGGCCTCTTCGACCGCCTTGGCTTCTTCGACTGCCTTGGCCTCTTCGGCTGCCTTGGCCTCTGCCGCCTTCTTCTCGTCCGCCGTCGGTTGCTTGGTTTTTGCGTTGGACATCAGATCACGCCTCCTTAGCGCAGCCACTGCGACATGGTAACCTCAGCGGTCCCTGCCCATTCGTTGGAGTTACCGCCGTCGATCAGCTCGTTCATCACGATGCGGCGCGCTGCACCTTCAAGCGATGCCGGAACGACCAGTTGATTGGGGACTACTCCGAGGGGCCGGCCATAGTCACCGGTCAAATTGATCATCGCAGACCGTGCTGCCTCGTAGTTCTCCTTGGTCAGCGGAGCCCGAGACGCATAGGCCATTTGCCAGAACGCATAGCCTGTCGCTCCAGCAGCATCCGTGCCGTAGACGACGTTCTTTTCCCAGAAGACGTTGTGGTCTCGTGGATCATCCAAGGCGACGAAGTCAGGCGTCTTTTCGGTCTGCTCGATCAGCGGCTTCACGATGCCGTTGGTCATCATCAGATACCAAGTGGGCCCAGCACCGTCCTGGAAGTTCGAAACGGGTTGGATGTTGCCATTGGCGGCCAAGACCGGATGCGCCGTGTCGAAATACGGCTGGCCATCATAACAGATCCCGGTCGTGCCGGCCGCAAGCGCCTCCCAGAACAGACGCTCTTGCCACTCACCTGCAGCCTGGCCCATAATTCGGAACTTAGGGCCATATGTACCAAGAGTGTCCCTGCGGATGGCGGTCGTGCTGACCGCTACCGTCATTTCAAACTCGCGGTTCTTCAGGCGGTAGTCGTTCTCCGCCAACCCTTGCACAACGCGCTCTCCAACCCATTCGCGCATGCCCTGAAGATCGGCAAGCCAACCATAAAGCTCTTCAGCTGAGGACGAGTTTACCGTCTCCACAAAGTCTCCACGCTGATCGGCGACCCCCTGCAATGCGCCTTCAAAGATGGTCTGAAACCCTGCGCGCAGAGCGTTGAGATTTGGACGTGTAAGTTCCATGTGCTTTTCCTCTTAGGCTGCGGCGAGACGGGTCAGGACTTCGTCAAAACGAACCCAGACCCCTTGGTCGTCCACGTCATGGACAATGCCTGCAGGCGAGCGAGTGCCGCCGCCGTCAGCCAACGCGACCTGATTGTCATCGACGATCCAAGCAACCGCCCCGATGTTGGCGCGCGCGATCGCATTGGCGCCCGCGGAATTGTTGAACCGGAACTTTCCGACCTTGACGCGGACCGTCGCATCGCCAGCGGCGCCGCCTGTATTGTCCACGCGCTCTTCCGCGCGACCGACCCCAAAGTCGCCAGCACCAGGCGTGCCAGGCAGCAAGTTTCCAGCCGCGTCGCGCACAACGAGCGCGCCAGCGTAGATCAAAACTCCAGCGGCCACCGGTCCGGACAGAACGTCCCCGCCCCGCTCAAAAGTGTTCCGATTGTCGGTAAGCGCAGCCATCAGACGGCCTCCTCAGCTTGGCCAGCGGCGATGTTTTTGCGGTATGCGTCCTCATCAGAAACGCCGATGAGCTTGGCAATCTTCTCCTCATCGGCATTCAGCGTGATCTGGCCATTGGCATCGACCGGCGGCTTGCCCTTCGTTTTCGACGGGGACAGGTCCGGGAACCCGTCGACCATGGCCTGGGCCTGTTCGGGGTTCTCCATGTGCATGGTGATCAAGGCGTCGCGCACGGCCTCCTTGCCGGGCACACCGCGCCCGTCGCGGATCTGGCCATCCAGCCAAGCCTCCGACTTGTCGCGCGCGCGATCCTTCTGCAGGGCCTCAACCTGAGCGTGGAGCGTGATCAGCTCCGCGCCGCTGGTCTTAGCTTTTTTGGCAGCGGCAACGATGGCGGTCGCCTGGGCATCCTTGGGCAGGCCGAGCGCCTGGCCGATCTCGACCATTTGGGCATTCATGGACATCTCGTCCTTGTCGCCCGCAGCGCCATCCATTAGCGCGCGGATCGCCGCCTGCATGTCTTCCTCGGTTGCTCCGGCCTCAAGGCCGAGCATTTCGATCAGCCAGTCCATCGACGGCTCCTCCATGTGAAGTGTCTGAAGGCCCTTGATGTTGGGCCGGTTGGTCAGGGACGCGTTGATGACGCGCGCGACACGCTTGGTGCCAGGCTCGTGGCGCAGCACAGGACTGATCCCACGATAGGCTTTGTCGCCTACCAACTGGGCACCGCGATCCGTCCACTCGACGTGACCCCAGAGAGCGCCATCGCGGACGTTCATCGAGACGATCCAGCCGACCGCAGGGGCGTCGCCGCCTTTGGGTCCTGCCAGAAACGTCGCGTGGTTGACGTCGATCTCCAGGCGATCGGTGTCCGCAAAGCTGGCGTCGATGATCGACTGCAAATCCGCCACGCCATACGGCCCACGGCCATCAACCGTCTGCACCTGCCCGCCTGCTGGCAGCAGCTGGATTTCGGCAGGCGGCTCCGATACGGCATTGGCCGTATCGAAAGGCATGAGGGTCGAGGCGAAGGTCGCTGTGTCCATGGACGGACAATCGCGCAAGCGCGTGCCCTAAAAACATCCGCAACCTTGTGTGGGGGAGGCGCCGCGGCTCATCGAGCCTACGGCACAGACATGATGACGGGTCGACCCCCGGCGCGTCAATCAACGATATCAGTGAGCCACTCTTCGACGATGGCGACGATGCCCGCCTCGTCTTCTTCGCTCAGGCCAATGAACGGGCGGGCGGGGATGTTGCCGAACGGGATCGGCACGCCGCCGGCTGTGGCGCCGAACGCGCCTTTCGCAGCGCCTCCCTGCATCACCGCCGCCTGGATCGCGTTGGAAGCGACCAAGGTCGTGGTCGCCGTGGCCTGGTAGAAGATGGTGCGCCGCATCGTGCCGGTCTTGATCAGCGGGCGCGTGTCAAAGCGGTCCGGTCCGCGCGCATAGGCCGCCAGGGTCGCGGCCGTCTTTGGCGCCCA
>JBCBVM010000023.1:0-58044 GCA_039817645.1 Pseudomonadota bacterium
ATCGTCGACGGCGCTGGCGAGAAGGCCGAGATCGAAGCACGTGTTGCCCAGATCCGCGGTCAGATCGAAGAGACCACGTCCGACTACGACCGTGAGAAGCTGCAAGAGCGCGTGGCCAAGCTGGCAGGCGGTGTTGCCGTCATCCGCGTCGGTGGCATGACCGAAGTGGAAGTCAAAGAGCGGAAAGATCGTGTGGACGATGCGCTGAACGCAACGCGCGCAGCCGTGCAGGAAGGGATCGTCGTCGGTGGCGGTGTCGCTCTGGTTCAGGCAGGTAAGGCCCTTGACGGTCTGACCGGCGAGAACAACGACCAGAATGTTGGCATCACCATCGTGCGCAAGGCCCTCGAAGCGCCGCTGCGTCAGATCGCCGAGAACTCGGGCGTTGATGGCTCCGTTGTGGCGGGCAAGGTCCGCGAAAGCACGGATGCGAAGTTCGGCTTCAACGCGCAGACCGAAGAATATGGCGACATGTTCGGGTTCGGCGTCATTGATCCGGCCAAGGTTGTGCGTCACGCCCTGCAGGATGCAGCGTCGGTTGCTGGTCTGTTGATCACGACGGAAGCCATGGTTGCCGACAAGCCCGCCAAAGAAGGCGCAGCTGCCGGTGGCGGCATGCCCGACATGGGCGGCATGGGCGGCATGATGTAAGGAACGGGCTTCGCAGTGCGAAAGCCTGGCCGGAAGGCACAGTGCAAAGGGCCCTTCGGGGCCCTTTGTCATTTTTGGCCCCAGCGTCGCCGTGCCGTTGCAAGCTGCGTTCCATGGGCAGTAGGCAACGCCGGGGCGCAGGGCGGAGGGGCATATGACGCGACACTTGACCCTAAAAGGGGGGACGGTCCTTTGGCCGGGTGGTTTGGCGGGGGACGATCTGCATATGGCCGAAGGCCGTCTTGTCGACGCGCCGGGCCGGGGGATCGACGCCCGCGGCTATCTGGTCTTGCCCGGGATCGTCGACCTGCACGGGGATGGGTTCGAAAGGCATCTGGCGCCGCGTCGCGGGGCGCTGGAAAGTCTTGAGGTCGGGTTGATCAGCGTTGAGGCGGAGTTGGCCGCCAACGGGATTACAACGGCTTACCTGGCGCAATTCATGTCGTGGGAGGGCGGGATGCGTGGCCCCGACCTTGCCGAGGATCTGGCGCAGGCCTTGCTGCGCGGTCAGTTCAACCTGGACCTGCGTCTGCAGTTACGGCTGGAGATTGGCTTCCCGGAGGTGTTCGACCGCGCGGCCCGTTTGGTGGCACAGGGCCTAAGCCACTACGTGGTGTTCAATGACCACTTGCCCCATGATGCGCTGGCGCAGGGGCGGCGGCCCCCGCGGCTGGTCGGGCAAGCGATGAAAGCGGGGCATTCTCCTGACGCGCACCACGCACTGCTGCAACGGCTGCATGATGGGATGCCGGGGGCGGAGGCGCGACTGGCCGAACTGGCCCGCGATCTGAGTGCACGGGGTGTGACATTGGGCAGCCATGACGCCGCGCAGCCAGACGCTTGGCAGGCGCACCACAGCCTGGGCTGTCACATCTGTGAGTTTCCCGAAACCGCGGACGCAGCCCTGGCCGCCCGGGAGACGGGCAGCGTTGTTGTGATGGGTGCGCCGAACGTGGTGCGGGGTGGGTCCCATGATAAGAAAGTCGCGGCGCAGGCGTTGATCGCGGACGGTATCGTGGATGCGCTGGTGTCAGACTACCACTACCCGGCGCTCTATCGGGCGGCCTTGCGTCTGTGGCGGGACGGCATGGGGTTGGAGCAGGCCTGGCACCTCATCTCGGCTGGGCCATCGGGTGCTATGGGTCTGACCGACCGAGGCACGCTGGCGCTTGGAAACCGCGCGGATGTGGTTGTTCTCTGCGCGCAGACCCACCGGATTGAGGGCGTTTTCTGCGCCGGATGTCCAACCCATTTGAGTGGTTCCTTCGCCCAGAGAGTGTTGGACGAAGCCCACGATCCATAGGCCCTGCGTGCAGATGGCGGCTTGCCGCACCCCTGTCCAAAGGTTTAGCTGAGGCCAAACGACCGAGGGACACAAAAAATGTACAGGGTTTGGAATTTCGTAACGAACTATTCGTTGCTTCTGATCATCGGCGCGATCTTGGCATTGATCTGGGCCAACACGGCGGCGCATTCCTACCATCTTCTGGTGGAGTATCCGTTATGGTTCAACGATTTGATCGGCTATGACATTCACCATTGGGAAGAGACGATGGAACTCCATCATCTCCACCCAGAAGATTTTGCCCATGGCGATGTCCATCGCGTTCTGACGGTTCACTACTTGGTGAATGACATCCTGATGGCCTTCTTCTTTGCCATTGCGGGGAAAGAAGTGTGGGAGGCTGTGATCCTCAAGAACGGGTCCTTGCGCGGCAAGAAAGCGGCCACACCGCTATTTGCGACGGTGGGCGGGATGGTTGGGCCGATTGCGGTCTACCTCGGGTTGGCCTTGATGATGGGTTCGGCAAAGTTCGGAGAGGTCGCCAATGGCTGGGCCATTCCAACGGCCACGGATATCGCGTTCAGCTATCTTGTGGGGCGGCTGGTCTTTGGCGCAGGTCACCCGGCGGTGCGGTTCCTGTTGTTGTTGGCCATCGCGGATGATGCGGCGGGCCTTGTGATTTTGGCCGTATTCTATCCAGAGGGTGAGTTGGCGCCTGCGTGGCTTTTGTTGTCGGTGGCGGCGGCGGTCGGTGTCTATGTTCTGTTCAATTGGCTGCCGCGCAAATTGGACCGGGGCAATCAGGCGCGACCCAAATCCACCTGGGTTCGCCAGAAGCTGAGCTGGTGGCCCTACTTGATTGCAGGCGCGCTCAGCTGGTTCGGGTTCGCGCAATCCGGGCTGCACCCAGCCCTGGGTCTGTTGCCGATTGTGCCGACATTGCCCCATGCGGACCGCGCTTTCGGCATCTTCTCGGAGGCGGAGCAATACTTGACCGACCTTCTCAACCATACGGAGCATCTGCTGAAGCATCCGGTGGAGATTGTGCTGTTCCTGTTCGGACTGATGAATGCGGGGGTCGAATTCTCCTCCATCGCGGAGCCCACATGGTTGGTCTTGGCGGGTCTGATTATTGGGAAACCCATTGGCATCCTTCTGTTCGGGTGGCTTGGGGCGCATGTTCTCAAGTTCGGGCTACCGGAGGGGATGCGCACGATTGACCTGGTGGTGATCGGCTGTGTGGCGGCGATTGGCTTCACGGTATCGCTGTTCGTGGCGTCCGTGGCGTTCGATCCGGGGCCGGTTCAGGACGCCGCCAAAATGGGGGCATTGCTGAGCTTCGCTGCGGCGATCATCTCGATCGTGGCGGGCAAAATGGCGAAGGTGCAAAAGATCCCCTACGCGTAGACCAAACCGATCCGCGGCGGCATTCACCAGTCGATGCCGCCGCGTTTGCCAAAAATTCGACACATTTCGTTGCTGATCCGCGGCGAAAAACGCCCCGCTCTCCATATTGTGGTCGGAAATGATGTTTATCATCGTACCGACGGCCCCCCATATAGGGTGAGGCAAATGAAGGTTAACGGATCGGGGCAATCCGGCAAATGATCGAGTTCGATTCAGTCTCCAAGTCCTTTTGGACGGGTACGCAGCGCAAGGTGATCCTTGATCGCGCGTCCTTCCGCGTGGAGGTGGGACGCTCCGTCGGCATTCTGGCCCCCAATGGCACCGGAAAGACGACCATCGTGAACATGATGGCGGGTCTGGAAAAGGCCGACGAGGGGGAGGTGACCCGGACCAGTCGCGTGTCCTTCCCACTGGGGTTCATGGGTGGCGTCGTTAGTCGAAATACGGCCACCGAAAACTCTCGCTACATCGCGCAGCTGTATGGCCTGGACCCAGACTATGTCGAAGCGTTCTGCCGCTGGCTTTGCGACATCGAAGAATACTTCGACATGCCCGTGGGAACCTTTTCCCAAGGCATGCGCGCACGGTTCAGCTTTGCCCTGATGCTTGCGCTGGAATTTGACATCTATCTGATCGACGAAGGCATGCCCGCGACCACGGATGCGGGCTTTAACCGCCGGGCCGGATCAATCCTGAAAGACCGGTTGAAGGATGCGACCGTGGTCATCGTGAGCCACCAACCGAAGACCCTTGAACGTTTTGCCTCGTCCGCCGCCGTGCTGCGCGATGGGAAGCTGCACCAGTTTGCCTCTCTGGAAGAGGCGAGGAGGCTTTATGAGTATGATGCCTAAGGCACGGAAATTCCGGATCAGCCCGGATGCCAGCTTTCTGATCCCCGGGGTGAAAGTGCCCGAAGGGGGCGTCCCCTTCGTGGAGACGGAGCAGATTGGAACTGACGTCGCCGCGCCCGCGGCGGACGCCGCCCCGGCGACGCCAAGTCCCAATACCAAAGCGCCCGAGGCGGAGGCACCGGCCGAGGAGGTGGCGCAACCCACAGGGCGTCAATTGCGCATGGCCCGAAGGATCGCCCAGAAACACGGCATCAAGGTCGGGTCGGATAAGGAAGCCGTCGAGGCGTTGCGCCAGATGGGGATCGACCCGTTCTCTCGCTCGAACATGTTGCAGCTTGTGCCCGGTGTCCCCGTGCCAGGCCAGGACGACGCTGGCCGGGTGACGTCGGACGGGCAATTGCCTGCGGTTCAGCGGCAGGCGCCGCCGCCCGCCCAGCCCAGCCCCGTCCTGTTGGACAATGAGCAACGTGCCAGCGAGATCATCAAGATCCAGCGCGACATTGCCAAGCGCCGCCGTCGGCGGCTGGCCCTGTTGGCCACGCGCTTGACGTTCTTCGTGGCGTTGCCGACGCTGATCGCTGGCTTTTACTTCTTTGCAATTGCGACGCCGATGTACGCGACCAAATCGGAGTTTGTGATCCAACAGGCCGAAGCAGCCGCGGGCGGCGCAGGGGGGCTGGGTGGCCTGTTCTCCGGGACCGGCTTCGCCACGCAAACGGACTCGATTTCGGTCCAGGGGTATCTTCTGTCTCGGGATGCGTTCATTCGATTGGATGCGGACCACGGGTTCACGGACCATTTCGCGGATGACAACATCGACGCCCTTCAGCGTCTGAACGCAGGAGGCACGCAGGAAGATGCGTATCGGTTGTACCAGCGCATGATCGAAATCGGATATGATCCGACCGAAGGCGTCATCAAGATGGAGGTTGTGGCCGCCGACCCGGAAACATCTGCCACGTTCAGCCGGGCGCTTATCGGCTATGCCGAGGAACAGGTGGACCAGCTGACGGCGCGGCTGCGCACCGACCAAATGTCCGGCGCTATGGAGAGTTTTGCTGCCGCCGAAGAACGCATGCTGGAGGCCCAGGCCCGGGTCGTGGATCTGCAGGAGCAATTGGGTGTTGTGTCGGCGGATGCCGAACTCAGCAGTCGCTACGCCCAGATCAACGCGATCGAGACGGAGTTGCGGCAAGCGCGTTTGCGGCTGGATCAGCTGCTCGCCAACAGCCGCCCCAATCGCACGCGCGTGGAAGTGGCGGAGCGGAGCATTGAGCGTCTGACGGCGGAGTTGGACATTTTGCGCGATGGCCTGACCGACAACGCCACGAATGACACGTCCCTGGCGCGGGTGACGGCGGAATTGGGCGTGGCCCAAATGGACCTGGCGACGCGGCAATTGCTGATGCAACAGGCCGCGCAACAGCTTGAAACCGCAAGGATCGAGGCGAACCGCCAGGTGCGCTACCTCTCCATGCCGGTGTCGCCCATCGCGCCCGACGAGCCGACATATCCACGCGCGTTCGAGAACACGTTGCTGGCCTTCCTGATTTTCTCGGGGATTTACCTCATGATCTCGCTCACGGTGGCCATTCTGCGCGAACAGGTGAGCGGATAAGCCACGGCGCAACGCGGCTTTTGGTGGCGCTGCGTCTGCGGCTTTGGCAAAGGCAAGTCTTCGCCGCCCTGCGAAGCCCGGTTTGCAGATCGCGTGGTTTTCGATAGGGGAAGGCAAGGCCGCATTTTATCGGAGAGCATTGCCATGAAACCATTGTCGACGGTGACCCCAAACACCTGGGAATTCCTGCGCGACCCCATGATCGCGCCCACCGGCTTTCGGGAATATGATGCGCGCTGGCAGTACCCGGAGCAGATCAATCTGCCCGGCGTCACCGCGTTGGGTTTGGGCCTTGGCACGCAAATCCATCGCCGCGGGATCGAACCGCGCATCGCCGTGGGCAATGACTATCGGGACTATTCCCTGGCCATCAAGCAGGCGCTCATCCTTGGGCTGACGCAGGCGGGCATCCATGTGCAAGACATTGGCCCGGCCCTGTCGCCCATGGCCTACTTCGCCCAATTCCATCTGGATGCGCCTGCCGTTGCCATGGTGACGGCTTCCCACAATCCGAACGGGTGGACGGGTGTGAAAATGGGGTTCCAGCGCCCATTGACCCACGGCCCCGATGAGATGTCAGAGCTGCGCGATATCGTTCTCAATGGCGATGGCGAGGGGCGGGACGGCGGCAAATGGGAACGCGTTGATGGCGTGATGGAGGCCTACCTGGACGACCTTTGTGGCGACTTCAAAATGTCCCGTCCCCTGAAAGTGGTTTGTGCCACCGGCAACGGGACGGCTGCGGCGTTCGGGCCAGAGGTCCTTCGCCGGATCGGGGTGGAGGTTGTGGAAAGCCACAACACCCTCGATTACACGTTCCCCCACTACAACCCGAACCCCGAAGCCATGGAAATGTTGCACGACATGTCCGCATCGGTGCGCGCTTCGGGCGCGGACCTGGCGCTTGGCTTCGACGGGGACGGGGACCGATGTGGTGTCGTGGACGATGAGGGGGAGGAGATTTTCGCGGACAAGGTCGGGGTCATCATGGCGCGCGACTTGTCCAAATTGTACCCCGGCGCGACGTTTGTGGCAGATGTAAAGTCGACGGGCCTTTTCGCATCCGACCCGGAGTTGCGGGCCAATGGGGTCAAAGCGGATTACTGGAAGACGGGGCACAGCCACATGAAGCGCCGCGTCCACGAGATTGGCGCCCTTGCGGGTTTCGAGAAGTCCGGCCACTACTTCTTGGCGGAGCCCATTGGCCGCGGCTATGATTGCGGCATGCGCGTCGCGGTCGAGGTCTGCAAGCTGATGGATCGCAACCCAGGCAAGTCCATGTCCGACCTGCGCAAGGCCCTGCCCACGGTCTACAACATGCCCACCCTATCGCCGTTCTGCCCGGACACGGAAAAATACGACACGCTGCAACGCATTGTGGATCGGTTGGTGCCAATGAAGGGCGAAGGCTCCCTCGGCGGGCAGAAGATTGTGGACGTGGTCACGGTCAACGGCGCACGCGTGATGTTGGAGAACGGAGGGTGGGGCCTTGTCCGCGCGTCATCGAACACGCCCAACCTCGTCGTCGTCTGTGAAAGCCCAAGCTCGGAGGCGGAGTTGCGCGCGATTTTCAAGGACCTCGACGACATCATCAGGGTGGAGCCCAATGTTGGGGAATACGATCAAACCTTCTGACGGGCGCTAGGCCCAGACCCCTGCCACTTCACCTTCCAGAACGCGGATCAAGGTGCCGTAATGCCCTGCCTCTTGCAGGCGGGTGATCGTTGGCGGCTTGGGCAAGGCGCGGGACAGGGCCGATGCCATGGCAGGCGGCGTCCAAGTGTCGGCGCCGCCATGGATGATGGCGACAGGGCACTGGACCCGCCCCAAAAGGTCGGCCCAAGGGGTCACATATGCCAAGATCTCGGCCACATAGGTGCGGTGCTGTGTCCAAAGGCTGTGCCGCAGCCCGTGTCGCAGGATGGTTCGCCGATGTGGCAGGGCCAAAAGGGCGCGTTCCTCGGGCGTGGCCGTTGCAAGCATCTGCGCAAGGACCCAATCGGGCGCGACCAACGCCGCCGCGGTTTGCGCGGCACTGAACGCACGAAAACGGGCGGGAAACTGGGCAAGGGTAAAGACAGACCGTCCGGCCATTTCGGGCAAGACCGCTGCCAAGTCCAACGGCGCGGCGGGTGAGATCAGGATCAGGTCGCGCACCGAATGCGGCTGCTCCGCGGCCAGTCGAAGCGCCCGGAACGCGCCGAGGGAGAAGCCGATGACCCGGGCCTTGGGCATGGGAAGGTCCGTGGCGGACAAGGGGAGGGCCAGCACGCGTCGGGCCGCGCCGGCGAGGCGAAGCTCCTCCTCGGACCCGGGAAGTCCGTGCATGTAAACGATCGGATCAATCATCCTGCCCTAATATCCGCGCCGCCCCTTGACGTTCCAATCACATTACCGACCCCTTGTGGTATTCCCTCGATGAGAGACGTGTTTCGTGCTGCATCCATTTCGACAGATCCTGCTTTGCTTTGCGCTCCTGGTGCAATTTGCTCCGATGGCCATCGCACAGGACACTGCGCAGCCGTCTGGTGCGATCTCCACCACCCAAGATCAGGGCGGGGACCAGGCCATTGATCGGCGGATCGAGGCCATCATCGCGGAGCTTGACGGCTATGAAGCGGTCAATGTCGAGGTGCGCGAAGGGATCGTGACATTCAGCGGGGAGGTCCTGGACGGCGAAGCCATCCCCCGCTTAGACGAGTTGGCTGCCCGTGTGGACGGGGTCGTCGCCATCGAGAACGACGTGATCGAAAGCACAGATGTGGCCCGGCGCCTGAACCCAGTCATGGACCGCTTCCGGGAGCGTGCGCGCCAATTCGTCGACTATCTGCCGCTTTTGGCGGTGGCGGTCTTGGCGGGGCTCGCGGTCGCGTTCTTGGGTGTCCTGTTCGCCCGCTGGGACGCGCCGTGGCGCAAACTTGCGCCAAATGCCTTCATCGCGGACATCTACCGCGTCGTCCTCCGCTTGGCCTTCGTGCTGGCGGGGATCGTGGTGGCGTTGGATATTTTGAATGCGACGGCGGTTTTGACGGGCCTTCTGGGGGCCGCGGGCATTGTCGGTCTGGCCGTCGGTTTTGCGGTGCGAGATACCGTTGAAAACTTTATCGCCTCTGTGATGATGAGTCTGCGCCAACCGTTTCGTCCCAACGACTACGTCGATATTGAGGGCAGTGCGGGCACGGTCATCCGCCTGACCAGCCGGGCGACGATCCTTCTGGATGCCGACGGGAACCATGTGCGGCTGCCGAATGCGTTCGTGTTCAAGGCGAAGATCCTGAACTATACCCGCAACGAGGAGCGGCGCTTTGCGTTCACGCTTGGCGTTGATCCTGCTGCGGATTTGACCGAAGTCCGGCGGATCGGGCTAGAGACACTGGGCGCGTTGGACTTCGTCCTTATTGATCCGGGGCCCCAGGTTTGGGCGCAGGATGCGGGCGATTCCACGATCCTCGTTGAATTCTATGGTTGGATCAATCAGCGCCACACCAACTTCATGGTTGCCCGGGGCGAGGCGCTGCGCATGGTCATGGCTGCCCTCACCGATGCCGGGATCGCGTTGCCGGAGCCCACCTACCGCGTGGCCGGACTGGACGGCGCCATGCCCTTGGCTGAAGCGGCAGGGGGGCCAAAAGCCCCGGTGCAGCCCGCCCCGGTTATCCCAATCAAGGCACCTGAGGCCGCGGACGTGGCCGCCGACAAGACGATCGAGAAGATGGCCGAAGAAGAGCGTCGGACCGAAATGAACGAAGACCTACTGAGCGACACCGCCCCCGAAGAGTGACGCGGGCGCTGCACGATTTCGGTTCAGTCCGTGCTGCTGCTGTCTTCCTCTGTCGCGGCGCGGTCCGCCACATCCGATTGGACTTGGTTGTAGGCATAGATGAGAAGGCCCAAGAACGTGATCACGGCCAGACCCCCCAGATACGGTCCCAAGCGGCGTTTTGGCCGGTCGGTCATGGACCTATCCCGCGCGCTTGACGAGGGCGTGCCGCTTCTTGCCAGCCGACAGTTTGACCGGCGTGTCGAACGCGGCCCCGTCGAGAACGAGCCCTGGGTTGTCCACAGCAGCATCATTCATGCGGGCCCCCCCTTCGGCGATCAGGCGCTTGGCTTCTTTCCCGGATTTGACCAATCCCGCCCGGACGAAAAGTTGCACGATCGAAATGCCCCCCGATGCTTCCTCCGGGGTGACCGACATCGTCGGCAGGTCTTCTCCGGCGCCGCCGTTCTCAAACACATCCCGTGCGGTCGCTTCGGCCGCCGCCGCCGCGTCGGCGCCGTGGAGCAAGGTCGTCACCTCATTGGCGAGGATGATTTTGGCGGCGTTGATCTCCGCCCCCTGCAAGGCGCCCAGACGGTCGCATTCCTCAACCGGCAGTTCGGTGAAAAGCTTCAGGAACTTGCCCGTATCCGCATCCGTCGTGTTCCGCCAGAATTGCCAGAATTCATACGACGACAGCATTTCCCCGTTCAGCCAGACGGCGCCCCCCTGGCTTTTGCCCATTTTGCGCCCATCGGATGTCGTCAAAAGGGGGGTCGTCAGGCCATAGATTTCCGTCTCTGCCACCCGGCGGGTCAGGTCAATGCCGTTGACGATGTTGCCCCATTGGTCGGATCCGCCCATCTGTAACAGACAGCCATAACGGCGGTTGAGCTCCAGAAAGTCATAGGCCTGGAGGATCATGTAGTTGAATTCCAGGAAGCTGAGCGATTGCTCTCGGTCGATGCGCGACTTCACGCTTTCAAACGACAGCATCCGGTTCACGCTGAAATGTCGCCCGATGTCTCGCAGAAACACAAGGTAGTTCAACTGATCCAGCCACTCGGCGTTGTTGAGCATCACGGCGTCGGTCGCGCCGTCCCCGTACGCCAAGTAGCGGGCGAAGACTTGTTGCATCCCATCGATATTTGCCTGGATGGCAGCCTCATCCAGAAGGGGACGCTCCTCTGACCGGAAGGATGGGTCGCCCACCTTGGTCGTTCCCCCACCCATCAGTGTGATGGGTTTGCCCCCCGTCTTCTGGAACCAACGGAGCACCATGATGTTCATCAAGTGCCCCACATGCAGGGACTTGGCGGTCGCATCATAGCCGATATAGGCGGGCACCACCCCCGCGATCAGCGCCTCATCCAGGGCCGCCAGATCGGTGCAATCGGCCAGAAAGCCGCGCTTGCGCATGATTGCCAAAAAATCCGATTTCGGGTGGTAGGTCATTGGGGGGTCCGGTGCTACGGTTGTGCGGACGGGGCATACCCCCTGTGGTCGCGAAGGGGAAGAGAGATGGAGCCATTGCACGCCTTGGGTGCCATGTCGGGGACATCCCTGGACGGGGTGGATGCGGCGCTGGTCGTGACAGACGGGGAGCGTATTCACGACTTCGGCCGCAGTGCCTACTTGGCCTACACCGTTCAGCAACGCGCAGTTTTGCGGGCCGCCCTTGGACAATGGCAGAATGGCCCCGATGTCGCCGAAGCGGCGGAGGTGGTGGAGACGGTCCATGCCCGCGTTCTGTCCCGCTTTCCTGAGGCGGGGCTGATCGGGTTCCACGGCCAGACCTTTGCCCATGATCCCGAAAACCGCCGCACCCACCAGGCGGGCGATGGTGCCATGCTGGCCGAAGTCTTGGGTAAGCCAGTGATCTGGGACTTTCGCACCATGGACGTGACCCTTGGCGGCGAAGGGGCGCCCCTGGCGCCTGCCTACCACTTTGCCTGTGCGCAATGGATGGGCGCGACCGAACCCGTGGGGTTTCTTAACCTCGGGGGGGTCGGCAACTTGACATGGGTCAATCCGGTGGCCCCTGACATGTCGGATAAAGGCGCCCTGTTGGCGTTTGATACCGGGCCCGCCAATGCGCCGATCGACGATCTGGCCCAACGTCATTTTGGACATGCCTTCGATAAAGATGGGGCCCTTGCGGATGCGGGTCGCGTTGCGACCGGGCTGGTCGATGATTTGTTGGCCCATAGCTATTTCCTAAGGAAACCGCCGAAATCCCTGGACCGCGACAGCTTTCGGCAGGTCGGCGCGAAAATCGACGCCTTGCCCCCCGAAGACGCTGCGGCGACCTGGGTGGCAGTATTGGTCGAAAGCGTCCGGTTGGGTTTGCGGCACTGCCCCACCTGTCCAAAGAAACTGCTGGTCACCGGTGGGGGCCGCAAGAACCCGGTCATCATGCGCGCCCTACAGGACCTGCCCACGGACGTGGCGCCGGTGGAGGCGTTCGGTCTTGATGGTGACATGCTAGAGGCGCAGGCATTTGGGTTTCTGGCCGTGCGCGTTTGGCGCGGCTTGCCCACGTCGTTCCCCGACACGACGGGCGTGCGGGCCAGTATCGGCGGCGGGCAGGTCAGCCACCCCAGTGCGGGGCCCGATGTTTTGCGTGGCAGCGCTAGACACCGCAGAGTTGTGGGGCTAACCAACTCACGTTAGCGGTAACAGTCCCTCGATCTGAGCAAGAAGGAACGCGCCATGGTCTCCCGCACGATCCCGGTTGATGTGTTTGATCTTGTTCTGTTTGGGGCCACGGGTGACTTGGCAAAGCGGAAGATTCTGCCGTCGCTCTATCGGCGTTTTCTGGCGGGTCAGATGCCGTCTGACGCCCGGGTTATCGGGGCGGCGCGGTCGGATTTGGACGAGGGTGGTTTTCGCCAACTGGTGCGCGACGCGTTGACCGAGTTTGTGGCCGCCGATAAGCGCGAGGCCGCCACCGTCGACGCGTTTTGTGGGCAATGCAGCTACATCCCCATCGATGCCAAAGGCACCGGCGGATGGTCCGCCCTAAAGGCGCAGATGCGGGACGATGTGATCAAGGCCTTTTACTTTTCGGTGGCCCCAAGCCTGTTCGACGATCTGGCGTCGCGCCTGCGGTCCAACGGGATCGCTTGCGAGAACAGCCGCTTGGTGGTGGAAAAGCCGTTCGGCGTCGATTTGGCCAGCGCCCATCGGTTGAACGCCCAGCTTGCCGCCAGCTTCGATGAAACGCAGATCTACCGCATCGACCACTATCTGGGCAAAGAAACGGTGCAGAACCTGATGGCCGTCCGCTTTTCGAATGTCCTGTTCGAGCCGCTTTGGAATGAACGCTACATCGACCATGTCCAGATCACTGTGGCTGAAACCGTTGGGGTCGGTGACCGCGGCGGCTATTACGACACGTCGGGCGCCATGCGGGATATGGTGCAGAACCACCTCATGCAGCTGTTGTGCCTGACCGCCATGGAGCCGCCGAGCCAGTTCGACCCAGACCGGTTGCGCGATGAAAAGCTGAAGGTGATCCGGGCCTTGGATCCCGTCTCCGCCGATCATGTCGTCCGTGGTCAGTATAAAGCCGGGGCAGAGGGGCCATCCTACACGGAAGATGCGGAGAACCCAGACAGCAAGACGGAGTGCTTTGTCGCCATGAAACTGGGCCTGTCCAACTGGCGCTGGAAGGGCACCCCGTTTTACCTTCGCACCGGCAAACGGATGACCAAACGTCTTTCGGAAATCGTCGTGCAGTTTAAGGAAACCCCCCATTCGATCTTTGAGCGGGATGGGCGGTCACCTGCCAACGCCTTGACCATTCGCTTGCAACCGGACGAGGGTATGGACCTGTCCGTCAGCATCAAGGAACCGGGTCCCGGTGGCATGCGCCTGGCCAATGTGCCCCTCGACATGACGTTCGCCGAGGCATTGGGCCCGGACGGGGCAGAGATCCCCGACGCCTATGAACGGTTGATCATGGATGTGATCCGCGGCAACCAGACACTGTTCATGCGCGGCGATGAGGTGGAAGCGGCCTGGGGCTGGACCGACCCGATTATCGACGCCTGGAGCGCGCGGGGCGACGCCCCCCATCTCTATGCGCAAGGCTCATCCGGCCCGGAGGAGGCCCTGGCCCTCATGCATCGGGACGGTCGTAGATGGCGGGATTTGCATGGCTAGCCTTGAGGAAAGGCCCCTCGCAGTCTTTGCGATGCCATCGCATGGGACCATGGATTGGGTCAAACGGGTAAGGATATCGTGATGCGAATGGTTGAATATCCGGATCGGGAATTCTTGGCGATGCAACTGGCAGACACGCTTGCAGCCGCTTTGCGGAACTGTCTTTTGGTCCATGACCATGCTAGTTTTTGCGTCCCCGGTGGATCCTCTCCGGGGGAACTTTTTCGCACCCTTTCGGGGGCTACGCTCGATTGGAGCCGGGTCCATGTCTTTCTTAATGATGAACGATGGGTGCCAGAAGGCCATCCCCGTTCGAACACCAGTCTTCTCAAGCAAACCCTTCTGACTGACCAGGCAGCCGCGGCCCATCTGGTGCCCATGGTGAACAACGCCCCCACCCCGGAAGAGGGGTTGCCCGCGTTGGAGGGCGGCTTCGAAACGGAACTCCCGATCTCCCTCTTGCTGCTTGGGATGGGGGCGGACATGCACACAGCAAGCCTTTTCCCTGGCGCGGATCGCCTGAAAGATGCCATGGCGCCCGATGCGCCGATCCTGCTGCCCATGCGCGCGAACGGTGCCGGGGAGCCGCGGATCACGCTGACCCGGCGAGTGCTGGCAGACGCCATGGAAATACACATCCTGATTTTCGGTGATGAGAAACGCGCAGTCTTGGAGCGGGCCCAGAAAATGGACCCCATGGACGCCCCCATTTCAGCATTTCTGGCCAATGCCACCGTCCATTGGGCCGCGTAGGAGGAAAGACGCATGGATTTCTGGGCAGGGATTGCCGCACTCAAGCAGGAAGCGAAAGCCCCGATCATGGACCTGTTGGCCGACAGCGCGCGAACCGCGCGGTTCCAACCGAAACACGGTCCGTTCCTCTTTGATTTCTCAAAAACAAGTCTGACATCTGCGGGCTTGGACAGATTGCTGACAATGGCGGCCGATGTGCCAGCGCGGCGCGACGCCATGTTCCGGGGTGACCCGATCAACGAAACCGAAGGGCGCGCCGTCCTCCACACTGCGCTTCGCGGCAAAGACCCGGTGCACGTGAACGGACGTGACGTGATGCCTGGTGTGTTCGACACCTTGGCTCGGATGCGGGCCTTCGCCAAGGACGTTCGATCCGGCGCGTTCAAAGGGGTCGACGGCAAAATCACCGACGTGGTCAATATCGGTATCGGCGGCTCTGACCTGGGCCCGGCCATGGCAGTGCGTGCCTTGGCGCCATACCATGACGGCCCGCGCTGCCACTTCGTATCCAACGTGGATGGGGCCGATTGGGCGGACACGGCCAAAGCGCTTGATCCGAAAACGACCCTGGTGATCGCCGCGTCAAAGACGTTCACCACAATCGAGACGCTTACGAACGCCAAAACCGTGCGCGACTGGATGTCCAGATCGGTGGCGCAGCCCGCCGATCAGTTCGCCGCCCTCTCCTCGGCGTTGGAGGCGACGGGCGCCTTCGGGATCGACCCCGCCCGCGTCTTCGGGTTCGAAGATTGGGTGGGCGGGCGCTATTCTGTCTGGGGGCCCATTGGGCTGAGCCTGATGCTGGCCATCGGGCCGGAGAATTTCGATGCGTTCCTGGCGGGCGGCCGCGACATGGACGACCATTTCCGCACTGCGCCCTTGGACAAGAACCTACCTGTTCTGTTGGCTATGGTGGGCATCTGGAACCACCAGGTTTGTGGCTATCCCACCCGGGCCGTTCTGCCCTATGACAACCGCCTTGGCCGCTTGCCAGCGTACCTCCAGCAGCTCGAGATGGAGAGCAATGGCAAAGGCCGCACCATGGACGGCGGCGAAGTGTCGGGCGTCGCGGGCCCGATCGTCTGGGGGGAGCCTGGGACCAACGGCCAACACGCCTTCTACCAGTTGATCCACCAGGGCACCCTGCCAGTTCCTTGCGAGTTTCTGTTGGCGGCCCAAGGGCATGAGCCCGATCTGGCCCACCATCACGACCTGCTTATGGCGAATTGCCTGGCCCAGTCCGAAGCGCTGTTGAAAGGGCGCACCCTTGCCGAGGCGAAGGCCAAGCTTGCGGGTAGATATGACGGGGCGGAGTTGGAACGGCAGGCGGCGCACCGGATTTTTGAGGGCAATCGACCGTCCACGACGTTGATCTATCCGAAACTGACGCCGGCGGTCTTGGGCGGCATCATTGCGCTTTATGAACACCGGGTGTTCGTGGAAGGCGTGATGCTGGGCATCAACAGCTTCGATCAATGGGGGGTTGAGCTTGGCAAGGAACTTGCGACGTCGCTCGCGCCGCTTGTCGGCGGTGCCGACGCATCCGCAAAGGACCCGTCGACCCAGGCGCTCCTGTCTCAGCTGCTCACGTGGAAAGGGCAGGGCGCTTAGCCCTCGTAAGCCGCACCGTCCCGCTCTCTGAAGGCGGTTGTATAGGCCTCCGGCAGGGCTTTGCGCGTTACAAAGTCATTCTCCATCAGGCAAATCACGGCTTCGGATGTGGCACAGACCTGTCCGTGGGACACCACGGCGTATTCCATCGTCCACGACCGCCGCCGATAGGCCCGCGTACGCCCCGCAACGATGTAGATCTCCTCCAGGTGGAGGGGGACCTTAAAGTCCACGGCCACGGATTTCAGAACAAGAACCGGTCGACCTTCGGCATTGGCATAGTCGCTGATGCCGTAATCGCGCAGATAGGCGATGCGCAGCGTCTCGAACCAACTCAGATAGCGGGCATTGTTCACGTGATCCAACACGTCCAATTCATGAAACTTAACCCGATCGGCCATCCCAAAGACGAAAGGCTCCGGCACGCCTTGTGCCCGAAGCGTCGGAATGGCGAGCGGTTGAAGAATGGGCAAAGTCATGTCGCGTCGATCTGGTCCACCTTAGGGTCGTACGCTCAACATCGCTGGTTTTCGCACGTCTTCAAGGGGTTGGAGCGGGTAACGGGAATCGAACCCGTAACTTAAGCTTGGGAAGCTCGCGTGATACCTTTTCACCATACCCGCAGCGCCCCGTGCCTTAGCCCTGATGATCCATTAGTGCAAGGCCAATGCCGTATACAGGCGGCACGCGCTTCGAGTGAGAGGCTTTCGACGGGGTGACTGCGCCCAAGATGCCCCCAGAAACGGCGGGGGGGCCGCCGGGTAGTATACAAGCCAGAACCCTGACGCAGGTTGCCCCGTCTAGGAACCCCAAAGAGCCATCCAAGCCGCGCGATAGACTGTGTTGAGTCGGGATCTGTCCGACCAGCAATAGACAGTTTCATCGAGAAATTGGCTCCGGCGGTAGGGTTATTACCGGAATAGGAATTCCACTTAATATATTGAAAAATAATGTGAATTTCTCTGACTCGCTTCAGATGTTGATGCGAATGTTGATACCTATGTTGATACTAAAAGCGGTGCCATATCTGAATCCCAAAGAACGCTCAAGGTTGGAGGTCGTTCGACATACGATGAATCTTTGGTGGGGACGCTGGTCGCGATAGGTCATTTCCAGTCCGGAGTGACATGATACAACGTTAAGCCTTCAACGCCGAAGCTCTGACAATCAGGGCCTACATCCGAGTTCCATGTGCCCAACAAGCTTTGCAATGTCCAAGTTTCCCCAGCCATCATTGAAGCTCGGTGCCTTGGTTGGATCATCTGAATACGCTATGACTAAGTCATCAAGTGGAGTTCGATCTTTGATTCCCAGTAGTGGAAGTAGGCGTGCCAGCTCACTCGAAGATTGCGCGCGAGCGAATATCTCAAATGGGCGGTTTCTGAAACCAAGGTGATACATAGTTACTGGCCACCACGGACAGTAAGGATCTGAGTGAAGTAGGCGGTGCCGTAGGTACAGAATGAAGTCAGCCTGCATAAGCTGCTCAAAGCGGAACCCGCTTCCGGCGGACCTCTCTTTCAGGAGGTCGGCGTGCAGCGAATAGCGATTTATCTTTAAGCGCTTGTTTCGATAATCAAGGAGGCCGTCGTAATATGAAAATACGTCGTAGGCTTGGACTGCACTGCCGCCGTAGTCGCCACGAGCAGTGTCATAGTAAGGCCGCCCCGTTACTGCTTCGATCAAGTCAGGCCGATTATCGGCCATCCCAATAGTGCAGAAATACAGTAGAAGTTCATGTGCAAAGAACTTGTAGTTGTCGAAGTCAAACTTCCGATATCTTCCGCTATCTGGCGATGGGTGGAAATGCAGAAGAAAGCGTTCAAGAAAGGCATGTAGAGCATCGCCATAGCGTGGGTCTGGCTCCGCCCGGGCTATTGCGCGTACCAGCATGATTGTTTCATCTCGATAAGGCAGAAAAGAAGCGTAGTTGCTCAATATTTCATCTGACAGTGGATCGGTTTCGACGGCGATGCGGAACGGCTTTAGTTGATCGGTTAGAGTTTCTAAATACTCTTGTGTTGCTGCAAATGCGTGGGGTTTGCTGTTTTGCAGAGCATCCATTGCTCTCCGATGCGCCGCGCTCGTGGCGAGTGTGATCGTCGCGTCATCCGACTTGAGGTATGCTGGCGCGGGCCCGACATCTGGTTTGCGATGAAGGGGCTTGTCGAAAATCCAACGCACAAGCTGTTCAAAGCTATCGGTCGCTCTGGTCATGTCAGTGAAATCGATGAAAATGCGCGACGTGTAGTAGGCGGGCAAGCAGGCTTTTCCATGCTCATCTCGCTCAAATACAAGCGCAACGAACTTGCCCTCATCCTCGCCGTTATAGAGCTTGGGGGATATGATCTGCGCCTCGGTGCCTGCACCACCCGAACGACTGTCCGACTTTTCAGCGTAGGCTCGATCAGAAACGATTATGACCTTCTGAATATCTTTGTCGGTTACCATCTGCTCCATGAAAGCGGACGCCTCTTGACCTTCGCGCAGATCCCACTTGTCTAGAATTGCATCCACACCTGCCGACCGCAGTTCAGTTGCAAGGTCAAAGACGCGAGCTTCATGGTCGGGACTACTCCAACTGTATGATATAAACGCTTTGGGCGGTGCTGGTTGACTATTAGACACGGGGAACTTTTCGTTTGAGGCTGTCGGGGTTCATAAACACCAAGATGGTGTCTGGCGACAGTCGAGATTCGCCTTCGAACAGAATTCAGGCAAAATGTGGTCAAAACAAAAGAACCCGCCCCGGCGGGAAGCCAGGGCGGGCGAGTCTAAGTGCGGTGATCGGTGGGCGGGGCTTTGAAGGTGGTGAAATCCACCCCGTCCCGCTGGATCAATAACTCAAGCTGGAACAGGATGTTTGCAGCCTCATGGGCGAGGTGCAGCAGTCCACTTTCCATGTCGCGGGTCTCGCCCATGTCGCGGGCGATACGGTGGCGGCGGGCGGCGGCGTTGTAGCGGGTGCTTTCGACCTCTCGCCAGCTATTGGGCTCGTATTTCTCTGCCCCGTAGTCCAGCACGCGCGCAACGGCGGCAAGGGCGTGGGCACACCCGACTTCTAGGAGGATGGGGTTAGACTTCCCGGCGTCTGCCTTGTTTTTCTGATCCATTGGCAGCCTCAGAACGGGATTTCATCGTCTAGGTCACCATGGGCACCGGGCCCGTCCTGTGGACCGCTGGCCGGGCCGGTGGCGCCGCCCGAAGTGTAACCGTTGGCCTGGCCATCCCCCTCGGGGCGTGGGCCCAGGAACTTGATCTCGCCGCGATAGGGACGGATCGTGATTTCGGTCGAGTAGCGGTCCTGGCCCGACTGGTCCTGCCATTTGCGGGTTTCAAGCTGTCCTTCGATAAAGACCTTGGACCCTTTGCGCAGGTACTTTTCCGCCAAACTTGCCACCGCATCGTTGAAGATGGCGACAGAATGCCATTCCGTCCGCTCTTTCTTCTCGCCCGTGGTGCGGTCTTTCCAGGACTCGGAAGTGGCGATCCGCAGGTTGCAGACCTTCCCGCCGTTCTGGAATGTGCGGGTCTCGGGGTCGCGGCCCAGATTGCCGATCAGAATGACCTTATTGACGCTTCCAGCCATGGACACGTCCTTTCTTTGGTTGCGATATGGAGGGGCAGAGAGGGCCCGAGGCGGGCCTTAGCGGTGGGTGCCGTGGTATCGGTCAGCCACCAATTCCAAATGCGGACAGGCCAGGATCAGGTCTGTGGCGGCCTTGAGATTCGGCAGGTAAATGAATGCGACGCGGTCCGCCGAGTAGGGCAGGCGGGCTGGCTGCACGTAGTAGCCGTGGCGGACCGAGGACAGATAGGCATTGGTCAGCCTGTTCTGATGGTCCAGCCGGTTGCCGCGCAGACGGATGGTCAGACGCACCGGGTAAAGGTGCGGCTCAATGTCATCGCGGCGCGGGGTGCGGCTTCCCATGGGGAGAACGCATAGAGAACATGCGCGGGCTTGAGCAAGAGTGACGCGACTAGAAAAGACCCGTGACCATGCGCCAGATGATCAGCGCGAAGGCGCCATAGGTGGCGCCGAGGAGTGCGGCCTCTGCCACTTGAGCGGCCCGCCGATGGAACGCCCGGCGCCAGGCAGGCAGGGCCGCCAACCGCGCGTCTTCAAGGCGATTGGCCAATGGTCCCACGTTCCAGCGCCCATAGGCGATCTGCGCGTCCAAGCGGCGCGCGAGATTGGCAATGGTGTCGGGGTGTTTCTGGGTCACGAAGTCTTGGCCTTTCGGTCACATATTGGCGTGTATTGACACGCCGGGTCATTGCAAATGCGTCCTGGCATGTCAATACACGCCACATGCCGAGAAACAAAAAGATGGTCACCCTTACCTTTGACCCCGCGCTAGTCCAACGGCTGGAGGCGTGGATCAAGGCGCAGGAGTTTCCGCCAGCCAAGAACGCGGTCATCGAAGCCGCGCTCAAGGAGTGGCTGGACAAGAAGGGCGGTTAGGCCGCCAGGAGCGTATCCAGAGTGATCGTGGAATAGATGTAGGTTCGTGCGGTGATCGTCCCCACGGGGCGCACATAGATCAGGACGGAGCCATCGGCGGGGGCGGTGTAGTCTAGCGCGGGCCCGGCCAAATCGGACCAGGCGGCAGAAACAGGGACGGCATCAGCGGCGAAAACCTCCTCGCGGATCGTGTTCCCATTGCCGAACCAATTCAGCCCGATGGCGCCATGCTGGAAAAACACCCGGATGTCGTAGCCGGTGACCGAAGCCGAAGGCGCTCGGAACAAACCTTTGAGACGGCGCAGGATGGTGCCCGCTTCCACGCAGATGCCGTAATGCTGCCAATTGACCGAGGGCTCCGCATCGGTCCCGGCGGTCTGGGCGAAGTTGCCGGTCTGCGGCCCGTGGGACACCGAGAAGCCGCACCACCGATTGTCCGTCTCGCAATACCAGCGCCCCATGATGGTGTGCTGCGTGGGGGTGGACGCGCCGGATGGAAAGGACACGACCCCCGTGGCCGCGTCGCAGCGCAGGGCCGTTGACCATGTGGAGCCGTCTGCGCTGACCTTGACCGAGAAGTCATCCTCGCCCGCACACCCCATCTCGGCCCGACCCGACCAGTTGGTCTGATAGAGGAGCGCGTTCGTATCGCCCGCCGAGGCCTTGTTGATCTTAAGTTGATGCCCTGCGCCTTCATGGGTGAGGAGCGTTGCGGGCGAGGACACGGCCAGGCGGTTGTCAGTATCGGCGGCGGTGTTGACCCCCAGCGTATCCGACCCGCCGCCGCCCTCGGCCTGGATCCAGGTCGCGCCGTCATAGAGCCAGAGCGCGAAACTCGCCACGTCGCGGACTTGCCAGCCCGCCTGGGGCACCATGAACATCCAGGCCCCGGCTTGGCGGACCGCAATCTGCCCCTCAAGTCCCACCCAATCGCCGGTTGCGCCTAAGGGCACCAAGTAGCGATCACCCGAGGCAGCATTGGCGGGCGGGTCGGTCACGTCCGTGGCGAGGACCGTGGGCTGGACCAAGACGTCCAGGACCCGAAGGGCCTCGTTATGGGTGACGTGCTTTTGCGCCTGCGCGGGCAGGATGTAGGGCAGCGCGAGGATATCGGACGTGTCGGACATGGGGGAGGGACTCCGAGTCGGTTCTGAAGTTGAGGGACAGGAATCAAATGCGCCTTCGACGCAGAGATCATGCTATGGAACTGCCAGCGGCTAGGCTAATACAAAGTAAATTGTGGAAAATTGGGAGTTTGAACGAGAATGGATAGTTTCATTCAAGATACGGCAGCTATAGTTATCGCAACGGCTGCACTATATATTGCATTTGTTGGGTATACCCTTCGAAAACGGCAACATACATCGAACACGATTTCCTTTCTTTTTGAAAGATGGTCCCAGTTAAACGACGCGATTCTTGAGGTTGAAGAATACCAGAAGTTTGAGCAAGACATGCATCCGCACGGCGATTTGACAGCGGACGATGTAAAGAAGCTCTATTTCTATTTTAACATTCTGAATAAGGCTCGCCTGTCGCTGTTCATGGTTTGGAATGACGACGTTGATGTTAAACTTGGAAATACAAACCTTAACCTTGTCGCTAACCTTCTTTACAAGGACCGACAGTTTGTTCGAGATCATGCATTCCCGCGCGGTTACGTCCACCTGCCTGGCGAAATAGAACTGCGTTGGGCCAAGATTGAAGAACGTGACGGAGTCCCTCTATCCATGGCTGAGGTTCTCACCTTGCCGAAGAAGATAGCTATGGGAACACGGTTGCGACGCTTCTTTGGAACTGATCCGCGCGCATATGATTGATATGCTGTAGCGTCGCTAGGCGCGCCACTTTCCAGCGCGGACCGTGGCCACCGTCCGCTTTCCATTCGCATAGGTCAGAACCGCTGAGTGGGACCAGGAAGACGGGCCACGATTGTAGCCCATATCCAGCTTGGAAAAGGTCCCCGCTTGGTAGCAGCCTTGGACGATGGCGGCGGAGTGGGAATGGCCGATATTTGCCTTGTCGCCTGTGCGTGCGATGTTGGCCGCCGATCCGCGCGCACCGTTGGGGCCGAGGTCGCCGTGCTGGTCGTGGCGGATACCTGCGAGAGTGAGCGGGTCAGACCGGCCCAGGAAGGTAGGCATGGGGGTGAGTCCCGCCGCCTCCAGGGCGTAGGCCACCAGGTCGAAATTGTCCCGACCCTCGGCCAGGGCGTCCACCTTGGCGGAGGCCATTTTCAGGTAAAACCGGGCATTGGCCGGATCACGTTTGAAATCAGCTTCCAGGACCCAGCGGTCCAGATGTTCGTCGTGGTTAGACTTGGCCACATAGGTTTGCATCCAAGGGCGTTGCAGACCGGCCAGGATGGTAGCGGTGTCCACCACCTCCTGGGCCACGCTGTCGCCCTGACCGTGGAATGCGGCCACCTGATCAAAGAAATTCGCGTGATGGGATCGGCGGCCAAAGTTGAGGACGTCATGGAGAACTTGATGGCGGGGTCGCATTGTGTCCACCAGCCCAGCATCGCCCCAGATCACGCGACGCACATCCTGGTTCAATTCCGTGCCGTGGATATCGCCCGGTGTGAAGACTTCTAGCCGGTGGCCCGTGGTGACTTTGCCATCCTCCACCATCACGTCCAAGTCGCAGATCACGCCCGCATCCGTTGCGTTTACTTGGCGGATGAACCAGTCGCCGTCCCGGTCGATTTCAACCAATGTGGCGCCGTAGGCGTGGTGGAATTCGGCTTTCAACCCTGCCTTGCGGCCAATGTAGTTCTTGAGCGTGGCCGCGCCGGTGGTGACATTGAACTTAGCCGGGGTGCCAGGGGCCGTCGCAATGGATTTGAGCGCAATTTGCGGGTGCGGAAAGATGCAGGACGCCGCGCCGGTGAAGCTGTCCAAGCCTGAGAGCGGGTTTGTAGCCGTGGGGATGATGTTCATATCCCCCGCCCAAATCAGATCGGGGGCCAGCCGGACGCGGTCATCGGCGAAATATGGCTCCACCTCTTTGGGATACCAAAGCGCATCGTCGGAGGCGCGGTTGACCTTCTCCTGCCCCACCTGTGCGGCGTTGTGGTTATACCGAATGCGCGCCACCAGAATCTCCGCACCGTAGTGATTGGCGAGGGCCAAGAGATTGGTCCAGAACGCTCCGTGGACGGCGGTGTTGTTCTGCGCGCAAGTCAGCAGAAAACGGCGGGGCCCTTTCCCTGGGGCGACCGGTTCCAAGTCGCGGGCATGGGTGGCCTGGACGGCGCCATGGGCCGTAATCCCCCAGCGTTCGGCGGCCCGCAGGCGCCGTTGCAGCTTGGCACGGGTGACACCCAGGGCGCGGGCCGTGGCCGAGACGTTGCCGTCATTGGTTGCCAAAGCCTGGACGGCCACGCGGGCCTCGGCGGGGGTGATGGATTTGGGGCGATGGCGGAAAGCAGTCATTGGTCCCCCCGGTCAATCCGGTCTAGAATGGTGGCAATGCGGGCTTGATTGGCCGATGTGCTGTCTGTCGCCTTCTCCAGACGGCTGACAGCGGCCAGATATTCCTTGTGCTGCATGTCCTGGCGTTGCTCCAGGAGCGACAGACGCTTGGTGTCAGTGAGAACCCTGCGCACCACCCAGAAGGCGATGGCGGAGAGCGCAGAGACGGCGGTGGCCACGATGGACGCGGCATAATCTTGCACGTGGTTCACAGGGTCGCCTCCAGCGTGATTTCAAGCGTGGCGCGGGCGATACGGTTCTCCCCTCCGGCCAGGTCCACCTCTAAGCCCGTGGTGACCATCCGGTCCGTTAAGGCACGCAGGTCGGAGGAGGCTTTGAGGGTCGCGGAGGCCGCATCAGCCATATCGCGCACTAGGTTGCGGCCCGCCTCGGCATGGTCATAGGCGGCAAACACTTCCACCGTCAGAAGCAGGTCCACCTCCTCCAGGGGGGAGCCCATGGCGGCGGGTTCTGCACCTTCGCGGGTCAGGGTCACCAGGAAAGCCGGGCGGCGGTTCACCTTGGGATCGGCGGGGTTGTCGGACCAATCCTTGGCGGATCGCAATTCCGAGGTCACAGCCGCGCGCGCAGCCGAGAAGATGGCGGATTCACTCATGGGGACTCCGTGGGTGGGCCGGGCCAGGGGCCCGCGCAGTGCGATTTGGGGAATGGGGGAAGGCGGGCGCGGACGCCCATCTTCCGTTTTAGCGGGCGGTGGCCGCTCGATATGTCAAGCGAAACTTGGGCCTCAGAAGGTCAGCGTCAGCCGCGCCGCTGGGCCCGGTCCATAGATCTCGGACACTTGCGCGATCCGCACCTCCTGGGGACCGGACACGCCAGACACGTCCAAGCCTGTGACCGTCTCGGCGCCGTCCACGTCCACAGACACCAATGGTGCGGCCTCGGGGCCGATTTCCACGCGGAAGCGGTGGACGCCTTCCCCCAAGGGCGGGTCGGCCCAGAAGTCAGAGCCGTCTATCCGGCTGCGCCGCACCCAGGACAGCGACAGGGCACCGCTCGCCTCCGATCCGGTCAAGTGGCCCGGCGCGTAGGGCCGCAGACCTGCGCCGGTGAAGGCATGGGCCACGGCTTGCGCGTCCACCGGGTCGCGGCCTATGGGCACGGCTTTCCACCACAACTCTCGCCCGATATCGGCAAGGGTCATGGTGACCGGCAAGGCAGCGGCGTCCAGGGCCACCAGGCGCGCCCCCGCTGGCAGTGGGTCCACGCCTATGGTGCTATCGGTGCCAAGCTGGCCGCGCAGCAAGCCCGAAAGCCGCCATCGGTCGGTGCCGATCAGTTCAGCATCGCGGAATTGCAGAACTTCCCACGCGCCCGAAGTGTGTTGCACAGCCAGAGCGTTTGCCCCGTCAAACACGTCCGCCTCGGATCGTGAGACGAAGGCGCCCGAAACCAGGGCCACTTCGACCGAGGCCGCAGACCACAGCGCGCAGGGCGCTGGAACCAGATTGGACGCCGTTGCGCCGATGGTCGCCTCAAGTCCGGCGCGCGTATTGAGCCCGTAACCTGTCGCCTGAGAGGTAGAGCGATACAGATCAACCCCGCCTGGCCAAGGGGCGGAGAGGAAGGCGGCGAAGCCTTGGTGATCCTCTGCCTCGACACCGGGCAGTGTCGGCAAGTCCATCAGGATCGGCGTGGCGATTGTGGAGGCAGGCGACACAACAGCCAGGCCGGGGCGCGCGGGCCCGCCCACAGCGGCAAATGAGGCGCCGTTGTAAAGCGTGCCACGCACGGACCGGGCTGCCCCGCGTGTCACCTCGGAGGCGATGAATCGCAAAGGCGCGCCGTCCCGTGGGGTCAGTGTGAACACGTCGCCCGGCGCCAAGTTGGAAGATGGCGGCAAGGTCAGGCTGATATCTTCCCTCTCGCCCGCGCGGACGCGCAGGAGCATTTCGGCAACGCCGGTCATGCGGTCCAGGTCTGAGACCAGGGCAAGGTCTGCCGTGGCCTCGGCTCCGCCCGGGATATCCCGGATTACGGCACGCGCCGCGCCTCTCTCATAGTCCCGGTCGGTGTCGGAGTATTGGACCACGGCCACGCGCGGCGTCTCCTCCAGGGATTTCCGGGTGACCGTGTAGAGGGGCGCCGTTCCGTTCTCCACCAGATCGTCCAGGGTCAAGTCCACCACGGGCTGGGCCGCCGCGCGCGAGGCCACGCGCAAAACCGCCTCAAACTCGGACGTGTCCAGATGAAAGCCGGTTTCCCATGTGGCCAGGGCCTCCCGGAAACTGACAGGGCCAGGCAACAGCGTCCCATCGGCTTGGCCAAAACAGGCCGACAGGTCCATGCGGTCCGGGTCATAGCCATAATGGGTGATCAAACGCCGTTCCAAGACTTCCCGGGCGGGCGCATTGCCCGCGCGCCCATTCAACCAATGACCCCGGCGCCAATTGATCCCATCGGACCAGATCGATTCGGCCCTTGGGAACTCTGGCCAGGGCCGCGCGTCCCAGGACCAGGCGAACATGTTTGACACATCCACACAATCGCCCCCATTGTCCCGCCACCATTCCAGCATGGCGCGCAGATATTGCCGTTGGGCAAAATCATCGCGGACACCGCTGGAATGGTGCGGAAAGAAGGATTCAGTAGATTTAGGGTCATAGAAGACGTTCGGTTGATTGCCCGCTAGGTCGATGGCTGGGCAGCCAAATTCCGTGAACCAGACGGGCTTGGACTCCGGCACCCAGCCGGTGGGCGAGGGCGACCGGGACCCGCGATTGCGGTTGTGATGGGCATTGCCCCACCAGTCGCGGATAGCTTTCTGGCGATAGACCCAGGGTTCCCCGTGGGCGCCGTCTGTGATCGGGCTGCGCCGCTGGGCCACCCGATCCGCAGGCGTCTCATAATACCAGTCCCAATACTCCCCGCCCTCAATATTGGACTTGAGATAGTCCAGGGCATAGGGCGACGTGTGACCCCGCGCGGGATCATAGTCGGCGTGCGACGTGCCGGGCCGCCAATCGGATACGGGCAGGTAATTGTCGATGCCGATGAAATCCACATCTGAGGAGGACCAGAGCGGGTCCAGATGGAAATAGACGTCGCTCGGGGTTCGGTGGGAATGGTATTCCGACCAATCGGCAGCGTAGGACACCGCCGCATTGGGCAGCATGGTCTTCACGTCCGCAGCCAGGTCCACCAGGGCGTCCACGAAGGGATATGCGCCTGGTGTATCGGTCGCCATGGACATATCCACCATTTCCGTGCCCACCAGGAAGGCATCCACCCCGCCCGCATTCCGCGCCAGGGCGGCCAAGTGCAAGATGAACCGCCGATAGGTCCAACCATCACTGCCCGCGTAGGCTGGGACGCCCGAGGCGGAGAAATCCGCAGGTTGGGCCGCCCCCACAAAGTCCGACACTTGCTGGAGCGCAGAGCCGTCATCCACGGCCAGGCCCATGCGGCCCCGCCAAGGATAGGCGGGCTGGCCGGTGGAGCCTTCGCGGTCCGGCAGGTCATTGTCCTGGGGAATATCCATCATAATGAAGGGATAGAGGACGATGCGAAAGCCGCGCGCCCGCAGATCGGCGATTGCATCCATGACTGATTGGTCATCGGGCGACGACCCGAAAGCGGGCTTGCCGTCCACGTAGGACACCAGATTGGCCGTCTCGCGGGTTTGCCCGCCGGACACCCAAGGTCGCGAGGTTTGCTTCTCGCGGAACTCCACGCGCGGTTGCACCTCGCAATGGGCGCAGCGCAGATCGGTGCCGAACCAGGACACCACCAGGGCGACGGTATCACAGGACGGCAACACACCCTGGAGCATATCCAGCGCGGCGGACCAGTCGGAGGTTTTGGAATTGCGAATGGCGTTCACGGGCCCCTGGCCGGTGGTGAAGACTCTGGCGAACAGGCCAGTGCCATCGCCGCCGATAGTTTGCAGCGACCGAACTTCCTCGATCACGCTGGGCGAGTAGCCAAATTCCGTGGCCGCCGGGATCAAATCCACCCCGCGCAGCATGTCCTCGACTGCGCCCGAGGGTCCCCACAACTCGAATTGCAAGTTGGGAATGCGGTTACCGAACGCGTTTACCGGCAGGCGGTCGAAGACCACATAGGACGTGCCGCGATAGGCCGGGGCCGCGCCGTCTTTCGCAACCATCAATGGGTCAGGCGTTTGGGTGTCGTCGCCGTAGTAATAGCGGATATTCAGGTCTGCCGTGTCCAATAGCTTCCCATCGGCCCAGATGCGCCCGAAATGCCGGATCGGCCCCGTGCTGCAATCTGTCAGAGCGACCGCGAAATTGGCGAAGTAGGAATAACTGGTCGACTCCACTTTCGGGCCACCGCCTTTGCCGCCCGACCGGGTGGTGCGCGTGACTTCCTCCAGGTTTGTGGCCCAGATCACCTGACCCGCCACGCGGCCCCGACCTTCCACCACGGGCAGCCCGGCGCCCACCTGAGACTTCTGGACCTCCAGCCCGTCAAGGCGCGGGCCGGTGACCCGTTGCGTGGGCGTGAGAAGGGCTGTGTCCACGGACCGGCCAATGGCGCCCCCGATGGCCCCGCCAATGCTGGCCGCTGAGACCCCCAAGAAAGACCCGCCCAATGCCCCGCCCAATGCGGACCCGGCAGCGGCAAAAAGAAGTGTGGCCATGGGAGCCTCCGATAGGGGCGCCCATCGGGGGCGCTAGGAATGGGGAAAGGCGGCAGCGAATGTGACCGCAGGCCGGAAGGCGGCGAAGGGAACGCGGGCCACGCCCACCCCTTCCACCGCATGGATGATCCGGTCATCCTCCTCCAGGATACCGCAATGGGCCTCGCGCCCTTGGGTGCGAAGGACAACCATATGGCCGGGCAGAGCCGCATCGGGTGGGACGCGGTCCATCCAGCGCAGCGCGGCACTGACCAAGATACGGTTGGGCGCATCGGCCCAATCGCGCTGCCAGGGCGGGACGTGGACGGGCGGTTGGCCCAAAAGTTCGCCTCGGACACCCCGGATCAGCCCTACGCAATCGCAGCCCACACCGCGCAGGGCCGCGAGGAGGACATACGGCGTTCCGATCCAGCCCCGCGCAACGTGCAACGCGCGCGTGTCAGGTGACATTGCGCGACCCCCCATCAAGGCTGGGGTCGCCCGTGGTGGCGTAGGAAAACGCTTCCTCGCCCACGACGAAGGGGAAGCCACGGAAGTTGTCGCCATTGCCGAAGCGGGCCCGGCAGGTGGCGAAAGACTTGTCACAGCCCGGGAAGACCTGGAAGCGGTCCCCAGTGGCGACCGGAAAGGTGGGCACCCGCCAGAGCCCGATGCCTTCGCCATTCTGGGACCGAAGGTCTTGGGCCTGCCCCAGGTTTGCGCCGGTCAGCCACACCAGTCTTCCGCCGGTAAACGTGTCCGCGTCAAACCCGTCCAGGCCTGTCACCCGGAAGTCCGCATCGCCGGTCTGGTCTGTTATCGTGCCTTCGCCCGCCAGACGTGTGGTGTTCACGCCGCAACGTGCGTCCCCCAGTTCCGCGTCGCAGGTGTCCAGCACATGGCGTCCTCTGACCTGGGACAGTAACCCGGCGTCAGACCTCAACTCCGCCGTGAAACTGGCTTCTGTCCGGGCCACTTCGCCCAGGTAGTAGACCCCGATGGTGGCCGTGCGGGTGCCAGTTGCCCAGTCAATCTCGATGGCCTCGACCGAGGCCCCATCATAAAGCCCAGCCGCCAAATCCGCCTCGGAGATTGCCGAGGAGGTGACCGCGCCTTGGACCTCCTGTTCATCCACGGCCAGGCCCAGGGAGGACACAGCCTCAGATGGGGCCAGGGCGGCGGAGGCGGCATAGGTCACCCCCTCCACCACCAGGTCTACATCGCAATCGGTGAAGGCAAAAACTGTGCCATCCCGGCGCGTCAGTTTCCAGCCCCGCACCAGGGTTGTGGTGTTGGTCATGATGTTTCCACCTAATTGATGAAGTTGAGCTAGCCGAACTGAGATAAAGGATTCTGTGTTGCTGCTTGCCTAACAGAACATGAATGCTATGCGTGTGTTGGTATCACTCACTATAGACGCATCTGCCTAGAAGTCGCGTTCCTAAGCACTTGTCCGTGAGTCTGTTCAAAAGATGGCCTAAGGTTCGAGATTCTGAACGAGTTCTGATTGACATAGAGGGCTGCTTCTGGACTAGTGATGTGAGTTTTCTTTCAAGGGAAGTGGTGTTGCTGGGAATATGAACATTGTACTTTTGAGTCTCTTAACTGGTCTCCCAATATTTTTTTTGGGGCTTATTATGTTCTTTAGAAAGACGAACGTTGGAGGTGATTCAAGTCTTGGTAAGGATATAAATGTTCCAACCTTTCTAGTTCTCTTAATTGTGGCTGTTGTGATTCTATTGATACCTAGCCTACAGACTACTTTTTTAGAAAGTAAGCGAAACGAAATATATCTGGCGAAAAGTATCTGCGATAATAGTGCAATCCGGTCGTATGCTGTCGATAATAAACCTAGTCTTTCTCTAAGAACTCTTGTTGAGAGCTTGCGTGATGCGCCCAATTTAACTCCCGAGGATGCAGGGACGTTACTTCGATCTCTCAATGCTAACCCGCAAGTTAGAACGTCAATTCTTGATCATGTGCTTGTCTACTATGACCGAGAGGGTGCAAGTATTTACTGTGCAATACAGCGAGACAGCTTGAGCGAAGATTCACTGAATAAAGCACAGGCTAGAAGATACAGAGAGTTTGTTAACTTGAGAGAGGGTCAATAGCTTCTATGGCGAAATTTATGTTTTCGTTTCTTGTATTCTGTTTCACAAGTTATTGTGTTTATGGGCAGTCTCAAGAAAACTTTGACCAAAAATTGGAAGAATTCAGCGAAACGCTGTCCACGGCGATGCTAGCGCAGGCTCTAGCTGCGATTGCAAACAGCGATCCTTCTATCTACGATGGCGTCAAAGATGTCACGGTCCAGGTGGTCCAGGATCCGTGTATCAGAAGTCCAAGAGTCGTATCTTCGCGACCGGCTCAGATCACTATCCCGCGACATTATTTGGTCGCTAAGACCGTTTTTTTTCAACCGGCCTTTTTCTTTTTAATGGAGAAAATGTCGGAGGATGAGTTTGTCGCCATGGTTGATGTGGTCAGGTTGACCACCGTACCAGAGTTTCAGAAAGAAGTTAACAGCGCCTGTATTGAGCAACTAAGAACTGGAGAATACGGTGATGTGCAAATTCAAGCCGCACCTATTGCGGCGGGTATGTCCGAAGAAGTATATATTGAGGTTCTGCGCACTCTAGACGAGAACCCAACAGCTGAAGATATTGGTAATTTATTCAATAACGTCTTCTATTTTGTACTATTGCATGAGATTGGACATATCCTCATCGAGGAAGGTCTTATTTCTGGTCGATTAGACCCGACGTTCGAGAACGAGGTCGATGCCGATAGATTTGCTACAGAAATGCTCAACGGCAGTGGAATTTCAATAGCCACCTATGGAGCTACTTTGGAGTTTCTCATCGCCCTCAGTGAAAATAGCACTTGCGATTTGTCGAGGCGGTTAGAGGTTATTTACGATACCGCAATGCTGCCGAGCGAATATATAATTTCAGGCTATAGAGGAATTAATGGTGCATTAGGGAACCGACTGCTTCCGCGTCTTTCTAGGATTGCTACTATTATGGGGGGGCATCAATCCAAGCCTTCTTGTTAGCTATGATATATGTCCAGCCCATCTACGATATCATGCATGCTCAGCCACCGATATTTTCATTTCACTAAGTCTATGAAAATTGGTAAGGTTCAGTGCAGCGATTGGTTCACTCCCTTACCTCTAGTAGAGATATTTCAGAAATAGCGCCAGTCGCACGTCCGTTATCTTCGTCGAAAAAAGCCAGGTCCACGGTGATCCGTGGTGTGTCGAAGCGCACCGGAACGTCAAACTGGAATCCGGCGCTGACAGTGAGACCAGGAGCAGGCGGGGACAGGAAGGTGACCAGACCCGAAGCATGGTCGACAGACCACCCGCTCACTTGGGCAACCCCGTCCAGCGCCACGCGGACGCTGCCCGGCAGGGGCTTTGTGATGGGGCGCAGGTAGGGTGCCAGCGCGCCGTAGCGCTTCACCAGTTGGAACTCAGTGGCCGCGCCATCTCCGGTGCCGATGGGCTGGTCTGTGGCCGCAGGCGCCACCTTTGTGGATGGCGCCGAGGAAAAGTCCGTCCAATCGCGAAATCGGAACGAATGCAACGGCCCGCCCGCCTCTTCAAAAAGGGCGATAATCGCTTGTAGATCATCCACGGAGCGCACCCCAACACCGGCATCCCAGGACCGGCGAGAGTGTTTCCACCGGGCGTTGCGCTCCTCCTCGCCCGAGGACAGGGCAACGATATCCACCCGCCGCTCGGGACCGCCGGTCACCCCGGCGGCCACGCTGCGCGGAAAGGTCAGGTCCAGGAACGCCATGGGCGCCTCCGCTTGTTTGGTTGATCAAGTGAAGCGCGCACCATGGCCCACGGCGCGAGCGATATCGGCGGCGATGCGACCCTTAGAGGCTTTGAAGGCTGCGGGGTCGGGTGTCTGGATGTAGACGTTCACGGGGCGACCGCCGTCCGGTTGGCCGCGCTTCACCACTTTGATGTTTTCATCTGCCGAGACACGGAAGGCGGCCACGTTGCGGTCAATGCCAGCGCGTCCCGTCACTTCCATTTCGCCGCCCGTGTCGAAACCCAGAAGTCCGCTGACAAACTTGCCCGCGCCAGAGACAAGGCCGCCAAAACCGCCGCCAGCCCCAGACCCGAAGCCGCCATCAAATGCGGCCTGGATGGCATCGCCCAGCGGGTCGAAGACCGAAGACAGCAGCCGATCCAGCAGGCGCTTGCCCCATTGGTCGGCGAAGTCTGAAAACGATTCCAGGGATAAACGCCCCTCGGCGAACACATCCTTGAGGGCATCAGAGGTTTCGCGCCCAAAGCCGTCCATGAGCCCAGCCGTTTCCACGGCTTGCGCACCCACATCCTCCAGCGTGGCGCCAAGACCTGCCGTCTCCGCCGAGGCGGTGCGGGCAGACCCGCCCAGGCGACCCGTGGAGCCGCTGACGCGGTCCACCGTCTCGGCCAGGCG
This sequence comes from Pseudomonadota bacterium, assembly GCA_039817645.1. Classification (GTDB taxonomy): domain Bacteria; phylum Pseudomonadota; class Alphaproteobacteria; order Rhodobacterales; family Rhodobacteraceae; genus Jannaschia. The sequence continues at coordinate 33,114 of JBCBVM010000023.1, forward strand.
CTCGCCCGGCACGATCACATCCACGATCCCGTCGCCCAAGCGGATCGCGCCCCCTTCGGCGCCCGCTATTCGCTCCTCCAGATCGGCGATATTGGCCGCCGTGCGCTCTAGTTGTTCTTGCTCAGCTTCCCCTGCGGCCAACATTTCCTGTTGTCGGCGGCGCAAACCGGCGAGGGTGGCGGACACTTGGTCAAACTGGTCCTCGCGCCCGCGCGCGGGTTCATCCAGACGGACGCCCGAGACCGACCGCAAGGCGCCCTCGGCGGCGTTGATGTCTTTCAAGAGGCTGCCATAGCTGTCAGACTCCAAAGCAAGCGCCCGACGCTCAGCGATGATCGCCTTGACGTTTTCGTGGCGGGCCTGGGCTTCCGACAGCTTTTGGCGGGCCACTTGCATGGACATGGTGCCGTTGATGCCGAGCGCTTCGGTCAACCCTTGGCTTTGGCGGATTTCGTCGCCCATGGCCAAGGTGAGCGTATCCGTGGCCCCCGTGGTGGTGTCGATTTCCGGGTAAAGGGCGGCGAAGGCGCCAGCGGCTAGACTGGCCAAAGACACAAAGCCGCCAACAGGACTGAGCCGGATCGCCGTGGAGAGAAGACCCACGGCAGTGGTCACGCCGCCCACAGCAATGGCTGCCCCACCGGCGGCAACGCCCATGCCGATGATTGTGGTCCCAAAACGCAGGACCATCGGGTCAAGCTGACTGACCCAGCGGACAAAATCTGTGGCCACGCCCACCATGGAGGTAAGCGCATCCAGGACGCCCGACTCGCCGATGGCGATGCCGAGGCCTTCCCAGGCCGCCGAAAAGGATAGCATGGCGCCGTTGAGTCCCTGCATTTGCTGGTTGGCCACTGTCTCGGCGGTGCCGCCCGCCTGTTCTAGGGCGGTCCGCAATTCGAAAATGCCCTCTGTCCCTTGGGACAGGAGGGCAATCATGGCTGGGCCTGCCCGTTGCCCAAAGAGTTGCATCATGGCGCCCGCGTCATCGGCATGGGGCTCCAGGCGGCGCAGGACTTCATCAAAGGGCAGGAGCGCGCCGGACGCGTCGGTGACCGACACGCCAAGCGAGGAGAGGGCGTCCTGGACCTCGCGCGTGGGATTGAGAAGACGGGTCAAGGCGCCACGCAAGGCGGTGCCCCCCATTTCGCCCTGGATGCCCGCATCGCCCAGCTTGCCCAAAAGGGCAGACGTGAACTCGATTTCAATGCCAGCGGCGCGGGCCACGGGCCCCACATATTTGAACGCATCGCCAAGCTGGCGCAGATCGGTGTTGGACCTGGTCATGGTGGCAACCATGACGTCATTGGCGCGGCCCACTTCCTCGGCGGCCAGGCCGTAGCCGGTCAGCACGTTGGACACGATATCCGCCGAGTCCGCCAAATCCATGTTGGCGGCGGCGGCCAGTTGCAGGACGCCGGGTGTGGCTGACAGGATATCATTGGCCTCAAATCCGGCCATGGCCAGAAAGGACATGCCGTCCGCAGCTTCCCCTGCGGTGAACTTGGTGGTGGACCCCAGGTCCCGGGCTTGATCTTTGAGCGCGGCCAGGTCGCCAGCATTGGCCCGAGAGACGGCGCCGAGGCGGTTGACCGAGGCCTCAAAATCCCCGGCGGCCCGGATACCGCCCCCCATGGCCAGGGTGATCGGGGCGAGGGCCAAGCTGAACGCGCCACCCCAGCCCGCGATAGACGCGCCGCTTCGGGTCAGGCGCGTGTCCAGGCTGGCAAACAGCCCATCCACGTCGCGCAGATTGGATTTTACCCCAGCAAACGCTGCGCCGGTGTCATCCTTCGCGGTGATGCCGAAGAACAAATCGCGGATGCCCATGGAGGCCCCCCCTTAGATGTTGGGTTTTGAAAGCGTGGAGAGATAGGCCACCCATCCGCGAACTTCCTCGGCGGGCAGGTCCAAGACCTCGGCCACCGATTTGCTCAGATGGGACGCGATACGATAGACCGTGCGCGTCTCCGCATCGGCCTCCATCAGTTTCCCAGATCGGCCTCAGAAGTCAGGCCGATAATCTCCGCATAAAGGCGGGCGACCACTTTCGGATCGACCTCGTTTTCAAGCGCGGCCAGCGTGGGGGCATCGTCTTGGAACAGACGTTTGCCCTCCGCGTCGCGGGCGCAGAGGATGACGGTCACGGCCATTTCCCGCGACCGTTTGCCCCCAGAGCGCGCCGTGATGTTCTGGCGCATACGCAACGTGGGCGGGTCAAACTTGACGACAGCGGGCGCGCCCTCGGCGCCCCATTCGGGCACCTCGATAGACTTGCCACGCATGTTGTCGAAATGGGCGCGGGCAGCGGCCAAGAGGGCAGTGGGATCGGCCATGGGGGCCTCCTAGAGTTTCCGGTGGGATTGGCAGGGAAGGGGCGAGGCCAGACGGCCCCGCGATTAGTCAGGCGGCGGTGAGTGTGTTCAGCGCGCCTTTGCCGCCGAAGTTGAAGGTCCGCAGGACCCAGCCATCCTTCTGCGCGGATGTGGGGTTGCCGGTGATGATGGCCTGCCCCTCCAGGTAGAGTTGGCCCGATGCTTCACCGCCGGGATAGAGCGACAGGGTAATGGTCCTGCCCACCTCAATGCTGATCTGACCCGCATCCTCGGGATCATAGTAGCACTCCAAAGACCCGGACCATTTCTTGATCCCGACCTCCGAATCCGTCCATGCCTCGCCCATGGAATAGCCTTCCAAAACCTGGGCTTGCAGGTCGATGTTCCAGGATTGCACATGGGCGACCAACTCAGCAGGGTCCGTGCCCGAGGCCGCTTTGATGATGCCATGCTGGCCATGATATTTGGGCATGTCAGCCCCTTTCCAAAATCACGCGGGTCATGCCTGACCCGTCCGGTTGCAAATCCGCCACGCGGTAGTTGATGCCCCGGATTTCCAGGTCATCGCCCTCGGCGGCGGTGGTGGGGAGTTGGGACGTGGCGACCGTGAGGGCGGGCATGACTGTGGAGGCGCCAATCGTGTCGCCCGAAAGGACAACCTCATGGGCATCTTGGAAGATGCCTTCCAGTTCGGCGGTTTCGCCCTCCAGGGTCTCCCAAGCGGCGAGGGTTGCGAAGTCCTCGCTACTTAGGAACACGTCCCAGTCATCGGCGCCGATCACGACGCGGGCGGGGCGTCCGATTTGGCACCCTTTTTGGGTTTGGGCGCAGGGTTATCCGACTTAGCCTCCGGCGCGTCCTGGACAGGCGCCTGGACCTCCTGGTCGGCTGGATTATCGGCCCGACCCATGGGCACGGCTTGTCTGCGGTCAATCAGCCGCTCCGCCAGGCCATCGGGGAGCGTCGGCGCATCGCCTGCGTTGAATTTGGCGCTGCCACGGGTCAAGCCGGTTAAGAGTTTCACTTGCGTTGCCATTCTTGGCCTCCGAAAGAAAACGCCCGGCAATTGTGGCCGGGCGAGAGTTGAGGGAAATCAGAGACGCTTAGACGTTGCGCCCGTAGCAGAAGGACTCCACGTGGCGGACGCCGAAATCCACGTCCTGGAAAGCCCGCAGGTGGATACCGCCCGAGGCCGCCAGGGTGGCAGTGTCCACCGTCAGGTCCAGGCCGGACCACATGGCGATGATATAATCCATCCAGTTGCCAAGGATCATGCCGTTGGTGGGGGCCTGGTTAGACACCACGGACTCGTAGCCATCGGTCATCCCATCCTTGAAGATGGTCTCAGCCGTCCCGTCGAACTTCACGGTCTGCTTGAGGTGGCCGCGCATGGTCGCGCCGAACGTGTACTTCATGCCCTCGACATCCGCGTCATCGGCGGCAATTTCAGATTCCATGTCCACCACTTCGCCATAGGTCGGCTGGCCAGCGGCGGCGAAGTCCACCGTGTTGATGCCACCCACGTCCAAGAGGCCGTTGGGCGCATCGCCAGACGCATCGCCGTTAAGGCCAACACGGTCAATTTCCAGGGCCATGACGCGGATCAGGTCATCGCGGACCAGGCTTTCCATATCCGGCGTGGCCTGGATCATGGCCCGGCGGGTGATCGGAACAGCCGCGCCCAAAGTGTGGGGCGTCATGTTCAACAAGTTGAAATCCAGGTCGCTTTCCGTGGGAGCGCCACCTTCACCCAGCCAATAGGCCGTGCCCCCGCCGATCTGGCGCGGAATAGCCACGTTGCCGTCCAGGCCGGTCAGCGTGCGGACGCCCAGCCGGGTCAGCGCTGCGCGCTTGCGCAAGAGCCCGATAAACGAGCCCTCCAAGTAGTCCTTGGCCACCAGGTTGCCGCCCTTGGTCGGGGTGGAGACGTTCTGGGACCGGCCAAAGGCCTGGTGGGTCAGAACGTCAGACGGGACCAGGAGGCCCTTGGCATCGCGCCCAAGCTGATCTTGGGCGGCTTCGCTGGCCTCGATTTCAAAGGCGGCTTCCTCGCGGGCCCGCTTGTCAGTCGGGTTTGCCAGAAAGCGCACGGCTTTCAGAAGCGAGAAGGACCGGGTTTCCTTGTCGGTCAGGCCGATGGCGGCATTCTTGGATCGCGTGGCCTCGGCTTCCGTGGACCCCATGTCATCCAGGATTTGACGCTGGAACGCAGCCACACTGGTATCGCCTTCAAGGGCAGCGTCCACCTTGTCGTCTTCCACTTTGAACTTGCGGCCCAGGGCGCGGATTTCTTTGACCCGGGCCCGCTCGGCCTTTGGGTCGTAGGTGGGTGCGGGTTGCGCGGGCGCCTTGTCGCGGGTCCCGGTCTCGGGGGCGGGGGTCGTGTCGATGGTGTCTTTGGGCATGTCAGAGCCTTCGATTTTGAGGTGAATTTCGCGGCCCTCGGGCGACCCGTCGCGCCCGACGCCCACAGTGGCGTCGGCAGGAACAGGGCAGAGGGTGATTTCAAAGGGGCGCCATTTCGCCCGCAGGATCGGCTCGCCATCCTTTTCGCCCACACGGGCGAGGCTCAGGATTTCGTAGCCCACAGACACGCCCGAGACTTCGCCGTCTCGGACGCGGGCCAAGATTTCAGAGGCGCGGGCGGACTTACCGAAGCGGACAGTCGCTCGGCCCTCCGTGCCCTCAATCTTGGCGCTTTCGACCACCCCCACTTGGGCGTCGATGGAATGGCGATGGTCGGTCAGAAGCGGCGCCTTACCCGAGGCCAGGCGGACCATGTCCACCTCACCCTCGCCATGGCCCAGAACCTCAAACCCGAACATCCGCAGAACGGGTGTTTCGCTGGAAAAGGTCAGCGTGACGCGCCGGTCATCGGCATCCCCCTCGGGCACCTCCGCACGCGTGTGGATTTCCCCGGCGCGGGTCAGCCGCGCGGGAACCTTGACCGTGTCGGCCATGGGTCTCTCCTATGGTTGGGGGGCGCCCTCCGCCGCCTCGGCGGGCGGCGCGGGTTTCGCTTTGGGGGTGCCGGTCAGGACCGCAGGAAGCGGCACGTCAGCGGCCTTGAGTGTGTCCATGTCCCGCTTGCGGCGGGCCACCAGGTCCTCGAAATCATCGCCGCGCGCGGCCACGATATCGGAGGGCGCGACAAGACCATTTTCCAGGTCCTTCTCATTGGCGACCGCATCATCCTTCGGGTTGACCGAGGGCCAGCCCCGGGGCCGCCAGGACGCGGCATCCAGAAACTTGTCCAAGCGACTGGCCGGGATCGGGCGGCCCGCCACGCGCACCTGATCCGTGAGCAGGGCCAAGGGCAGCCACGCGGCAAAAACGGGCATGTGCAGGCCCTCGTAAAGGTCCCGCTGGAACATACGCCATTCGTCGCGTTCTTCGCCGCGCCCATCCTTGAGAGAGGAGAAGTTGGCCCCCTCCATATCCGAGGAGAGTCCCGCATAGGACACGCCGAGACCCGCAGCGCCGCCGCGTGCCATGGATTTCAGGAAACCCGGCATATTGGCGTCGGGATAGCTGGACGGGTTGGCCTTGGCCTCATAGCCCGGCGGCAACTCGACGATGGCTCCGGCCTCCACTTCTGTGGGCAACTCTTCGGCCATGCCACTAGCATCGGGCGAAGCTGGAGCCCCATCCGGGTCGGTCTGTTCCAAGAACGTCATGGCCGCCGCCCCGAAATGGGCCGCCGTCAAGGCGCTTTCCTCATACTTGGCCAGCATGTTGAACCGCCGCACGGCGGTATGGCTTTCGGGGACGCCAAGGTCCTGGCCGGTTTCGGTGGCCCGAAACACGTGGACAATATCCTCGGCGGGGACACGGATGCGGCGGCCAGTGCGGCCCGAATGGGCCTCGGCGGGGTGGCCGTCCCAGAAGTAGAAGGCAACCGGCTTGTGGAACGTGTCCAACTCCACCCCGCCGTCGATATAGGTGCCGTTTGACATGCCACGCATCAGGTCCAGGCAAAGCAAGTCAATGCTGATCGGCTGGACCTGGAACCCGAACGCGCCGAACCGGCGGCCTGTCCATTGGCGGAGAAGGAAGTTGCCCTCGCGCGCCAGCATGGTTGCAGCGACTTTCTCGACACCCCACCAAGACAGCTTTCCGCATGGCGTGCAGGTGCCTTTCTGCCCCCAGCGTTTCCAGGCGGCCATGACAGCTTCGTTGCCCAGGCTATCGGCGGAGCCGTCCACATTCTTGGCATTCATGTCCAAAGCGACGCCGCGCGGGCCGACCACATGGCGCCGGACCATCATCTCATAGGATTTGATGTGGTCCACATTCTGGGCAGCGTGGCGCGCGTGATTGACCAATCCACGAATGTCATGGCGGATTTCAGCGCGCGGGCTTTGAGGCAGGATCGACCCGAAGCCGTGGACCAGCCGCGACGGGCGCGCGGCCTTGAACTTGCGGACGCCCAATTTGGGCGGGGTGGCAATGCGGGGCTCCGCCCGGGTGGGCACCGGCGCCGGGTGTGACCGGCGGAAGAAATCGAAGATACTCATGCCAGCCTCACATTGCGCACCCGCAGAGGCCCAAGCCCGCAGGCCGCCCGATCTTCGGCGGCCACTTCACGGCGCAGGCGGTTGCGGGTTTGGACCAAGGTCTCAAACGGGACGCGGGTCAGACTGCGGCCCTCGATTGTGTATGCGTCCACATCCTTGGTGATGCGGCCCGCCAAGACAGCTTCGACAGCGTCCAGCATCTTGTGCGCCGCAGAGCGCGTATCGCCTCCAAGGGTGGGGTCCGGGTCCACAATCACGGCGCCGGTGATCAGCGACACGCGCGCGCCATCACTCCGTCGCGTGGCGATGGCGGCCCAGGTATAGGCGCCATCCTCGGCGGTGGATGTGGTCGCGGAGGGCACTTCGATCAGCCATCCGTCCCCATCAACCACCGCCGCCACCATCATCGGCGCGCCACCAGACCGGGGCGTCAAGACGTAGGTCAGAACGAAGGCTTCCGGCGGGTAGGCCGCCACGAAACCGTCCGCCCGCCAGGTCCAGAAATCGCCCACGGCAAGGCGCACGGGGATGCCTTGCCCCGGCGTGAAAGCGTTGGTCATGCGACCCTCCGACGATGTGAGGAAATGGGCGCTAGTCGCAGCCCAGGGACCGCCGCCATTGAAGGATGGCGGGGTTATTGGTAACCCGCCCGGCACAAGCGCGGGGCGTTGGTCGGGGCGAGACCGTGACCGGGTCGGAAGCGGGCGCAGTCGGCGCGGGTCGCGTCGATTGCGGGATCACGGCCCAGAGCATCATCCCAGCCACGACCAGGGCGGCAATGATCGGAAGCGGCTTCATTGACCCACCTCCCGACGCCAGGCCGAAATCGCCGGATTGCCTGGCGTGACCTCGGGCGGCTCCACAGCCTCAATGGCGCGGATCGTCTCCACAGTCTCGCGCACCTCGGCGGCGGAGGATGCGCGAAACCGGCGCAAATGGTGCAACTCCCGCGCCCCAAAATAGAACCCGATCACGGAGCCCAGTATCCACCACAGAGGTTCCGGCACATGGGCGAGGCCTTGCATCCGGGCCGTGAAGGCGACGGGGTCCAACATGGCGTAGGCGAACAAGGCGCAGGTCGCGAAAGCAATCACGGGCCGAGGCAGCCGGTTCAACCCATCCACAAGCCCGTCGAACCATCCACGCGGGCGGCGGTGGAACTCAGCCTGATATTGGCCCAGGACAGACTGGAACGCCTGGGCCTCTGCCAGGTCGCGCGCGGCCTGGTCACCCAGCGTTGCGCGCACGGCATCGGTGCCCGCCTCGATTATCCCTCGGGCAGGGGTCAAGAATTTGAGCATGTCAGCCCCTTATTTTGATGCAGACCAGGCCAGAAGCGTCGCGCCGATCCGGCGGCGCCATGTGGCTGACCAATAGTCAGACTTGGGCCCGGACCTGATCCGGCGCCAAATGTGCAAGAAGCGGCGGGCGCGCGTCACCAGGCGGCCACGCGCTTGCGATGATCCGCGTCAGAGTAGCGGAACCGCTCGGCCATGAACTCCTCGGCCCGCGTGATCCAGCCCCCTTTGCCGCCGTTGCGGCGCCGGGCGTATTTGCGGGATGCGGGTCGCCGGTCGGCCAGGGCGTAGTAGTAGTCGCGTCGCGCGATGCCATAGGCATCCCGGAACAACTCCCCCATGCGCTCCGCCGCCCTGTGCGCGGCGCGCGTCGTCATCGGTCCGAGCTTGCCATCCACATCCAGCGGATGCGGCTCCAGGCCGATATCGTTCACCAGCCGTTGCAGGATACGGATCGCATGGGAGCCCGCATTCACATACATGTCGAAGACACTGGCCTGCACTACTTTAGGCAGGGCCGCGATGCCAGGCCGCTCGAAGTAATGGCGCAGATAGATATCCGTCGCCATGCTGGGCGTGATCCGCTTCACGTCCGCCACATCTACATCCCCGTCGCCATCCAGGTCTAACCCAAGGCGGCGCATGGTGTGAATGGTGACCCCGTGTTTCGTGGCCCCGCCGGGGTCATCGGGGTCGTTCACATAGCCGCCTTCTCGGGTGACGATTTCGCGAGCAATGGCGCGGGGTGTGAGCATGGGGCGGCCCTCCTGGGTCTCAGTGTGGGGGATCACCAACCGTCAAAACGGCGGGCGGTTCGGCGTGCGGGGCGGCGCTTGCGCAGCGGCCTAGCATCCTTTGGCGGATCGACCTCGGGTGAAACCGCCTCTGGGGCGAGAGCAAAGGCATTGCCTGACCCCATCACGGCCCAGGCTGGCGGCCTTTCCCAGTTCACCTTTTCCACCCCCAGAACGATCATCAGCGCCAGATCATAGACCGCCATGTCCAAGGCCTCGTTGCGCTTGACGCCAGGGCGGATTTCCCAGCCTTTGGGGCCCCGCCGTTCCGCCGCGAACTCGGCGAACATCTCGGGCGGGGCCCCGGTCGGAATGTGGATGGCGCGGGCCCCGCGCGCCGTACGCGCAAGACCGGCGGCCACTTCGTCCTTGAGGCGATTGGGGTTCACATAGACAAGCTGGACGTCGCGGGCCACATGGCGCTTGCCCTTATGGGCCGTCTCGGGCGTGCGCACTTGGGCGCGGGGGGCCTCGGCGGGCTTCGCGGGGCGTTGAAGGTGGAACCATCGGGGGCGCAGTTTCTTCATGCGCCGCCAGAAGTCATAGGCGTTAGGCGTCACACCCGGTTGTCCCTGACTGTCACAGATGCAGCCCAATAGGCGCAAGCGATGATCCAACCCGGCCACCGGGTAGGATTTGTCCGCCAAGTCCAGAAGGACGTCCCAATCCTCGGCGTATTTGCCGGGATCAAGCTGGCGGCCTTCGGCGCGCGGGGCCGTCTCGGGCGGCGTGTGCAGGTCGAAGCGGTCTATGATGACGCGTTCCCCATGGGCCAGATGGGCAGTGATCTGGACGGCGAAGCGTCCGGTTTGCACGTCCACGGCGGCCTGGATGAATCGCGTCTCCGCCGGAGCCACTTGCCAGGCGTGATCCGTGGCCGCGTTGCGCAAGCCGTCTTCGGTCAAGACCGCTTCTGATGACATGGCGCGGGGCTTGTAGGGCAGGCCCAGGTCCAGGTTCGTGGCCGCTTGCAGGGGCTTTTCGTCCAGGGTCCGGTCGAACTCCTCGACGGCCTCCAGATACTTCGTCACGATCTTGGCCCAAGTGGTCAGCGCGGCGGCAGGGCCTTGCAGCCAATAGGACAGGACGTCCGTGTCTCGGACGTCATCACCAAGGGGAACCAATTCGCCCGCATTGCTTTCATGGAGCCAGCGCCCGCCCCGGTTCAATTCCGCTTTCATGCGCGGCTCAATAACCGATCCACAATGATGACAGACCATATGGGCGGCGCGGCCACGGGCGGCGGGGGTGCCCTCTTTCGGGAATTCTAGCGACCGGAATGTGGGTTCAATGTCACCCTTACAATCGGGACAGGTCCAGTAGTAGCGGGCGCGGGAGCCGGTGTTGTAGAGGCCCAGAATACCCTCGCAGGGCGGGGCCTCATGGGGTGTTTTGGGCTGCCAAGACTCGTCAAGGATCGGGAAGCGGGGCGAGGATTCCGCCACGGTCATCCCCCGCGTCCCCGCTTGGGTGGTCCGCTTGCGGCCCATCGAAAAGGCGGGCCCCTGACCCTCTACGTTTTGATAGGCCTTCTGGTCGTAATCGGCGAACAAGGGCAGCGGAATGGATCGGCCCGACAGCTTGTTATCGGTGGGCCAGTCGATGGTCAGGCGGGCGCCGCCCTGGAACGTCTTCTCATGCACGTTGTCGATGCGCAGCATCTTCCTCAACTTGGGGCTGTTCTTGATGATGGGGCCCAATTCCTCAATGGACCATTCCCGCGCGGCGGCCTGGGACATGTAGAAAATGGACGCCAGCCGGGGGGATGCCAGCACGGAATGCACCCATGGGTTGATGATCATGGACTCAGTCTTGGAACACCGCGCAGGGCCCGCAAACACCACCGCTTCATAGCGGCGCGATAGGGTCGCATCCATGGGCTCCACCATGTAGGGGGCCACGTCATTGTCCCAGGTCATCCATTGCCCGCCCGCATTCACGCGGCGGCGGGTGGCGGCCTCGGACACGGTGATCCGTGCGGGCGGCGCCAGGGCAGGGAGGGCAGCCAGGATCGCATCGCCAATGGGCCGAAATCCTGGCAAAGGCTTGCCTGACCCGTACTCGGGGGCATCGTTTTCCAGCATGACACCCCCCATGTTGGTCAGTCAGAATAGGCTTGAAGGACCCAGATCGCGGGCGGCTCTGGCGCAGCTTTCCCATCGGACCCCAACAAAAAGGTGCCGGTGGCCAAGACTTGAGTGACACTCACGCGGATCTCAAAGTTCCAAGTGGCGGAGCGGATTGTCCGAACCTGGCCAGACTTGGTCCGAAAGGACACCTGGGCTCCGCCTTCGATGTAGAGGCCCACACCTTCGAAGGGCAAAGGATCATCGTCGGATGGTGTGACCGGGACGATATCCCACACCGCATGGCGGGTGTTGCGATAGTCCGGGTGCGTTGGGTCATCGGTCCAAGGATCACGCATAAGTCAAGGCCTCCTCAAACTCGGACAAGAGGAACGCTAAGACGTCCACGTGCCGTCTGGGCGCATAGCGACGGCACCGAAGCTGTCTTCGACGCTCCAGATCGGTCTCAATCTCAAGGAGGACGGAGAGCCTTGCAGCGCACCGCCTGGGGCGGGCCTTGCGCACAATCCGACGCCAGGCCCGCGCATCGCCCTCCGCCCCAAGATGTGGGCGGTGGAGTGTTGCCGCATCGACCAAAAGCCTGGGGCGGCGCAGCATATTCACTTTGTCGGTGATGTTACACATGGCCACTGAAATCCTGATCAGTCGGTGTCAAAGAGGCGTTGGACGTCCTCGCGAGCCGTGTGGAGGATTTCATCCAAGATGGTTTGGGCTTTCTCGACTTCGGCGCCCTCTAGGGACAATTCTCGGGCCAGCCGATCCGGTGCCGCGTCCAGCCCGTCTCGGATCGCCGCGAAAGCGGCCTCAAAGGCTTCGGCCACATCAGCGGCCCGGATGAACTCGCGCCGCCCATGGGCGGCCATGATCCATTCGCGTTCGACCTTGAGGGCTTCGGCCTGTTCCTTCGGCGAGAGCGCGGCGCGGGCCTGATCTTGGACAGAGCCGCCCAGGAGCGAGAGGCGCAGTTGCGCGACCGAGTCCTCGGCGAGTTTGGCGCGCGCCGCTTCGGTGGCGTCCCGATCCATCCGCCAGGCATAGGCGACGGATAGGCGGAACTCATAGGACCGGCCATTGGTGCCGCGCGTCACGTAAGGGATGCGCTCCGCCTCGGGCAGAACCAGCCAAGCGTCGATGGTCGTGGTGGACACATCCAGCGCCGAGGACAGCAGTTTCTTGTTCACCACGGCATCCGGCACGTCCGGCGGCAATGGAAACCGCTCCACCAGAACCCGATCTGGGCCCGCAAGCGGTGGTAGATCGACCCCAGCCGGGGTGTGTGTTTCAGCCATGAAAACAACCCCAATGCAAAGACCCACCCGGCCAAAAATCTCCGCCGTCTCAAACAACGGGGCGCGAAGGAACCCGTGTGCGGCGACCCCAGGAAGGACCCGCGATCTGTCAGCGTCGGGTGCGGAACGCGCGGCGTAGGGCGCGGTCCAGATGGACAGGGAAGCGGCGTGTGGCCGTCTTGGCTGCCGAGGATCGAAAGCCCAGTTGCGGGCGGTAGGTGGCGGACCGGATGTAGGACACCAGCTTGCGGACTTTGCCCGACCGAAGGCGCTGGAACACGCCCGGCCCGCCGGGGCCGCGCCGATTTGCGCTTGAGAACGTGTTAGGCTTGGCCAAGCTGCGGCGCACAGCACCGCGCGGCAGGTTGCCGTAACGATTGGTGCGCATCCTCTGCGGCGTGACGATGGCCCGGCGCCGAGGCTTGGCGGTGCCGCCTTCCTCCAGGCGCCGCAGATACGCGGCCTGGATGCGCTTGGCAAAGACACGTGCCTCCAGTCGGCGTTTTGTGGCGCGGCGGATGGCGTAGGCGCGTTTCGTGAACTGGGTAGGCCGGTCCAGCACTTTCGAGAGGCGCCGGGTTTCGTTCTTTTGGACGTCCTTGGCGGTCTCGTTCAGCGCCAGGGATACGGCGAAGGGCAGTTGCTTGCGCCCCGCGTCGGACAGGTCACGCTCAAACGCACGGATATTGCTGCGAAGCGAGAGGCGCATGGGCGGGACCTGTCAGGGTGTGAGGGTGATGGAACGATCTGGCTTGTGTGCTGCCTTGGGTGGCGCGCGGGTCAGTGGGCCGATTCTTCCATCTTGTCTCTTACCGGGCGGTCACTGTCCGATATGTCAACGGGTAATTTCAGGAATATGGGTTGCGCGTCGCACCCACGGCGTCGGCCACCCGCTGCGCCGCATCCCGCAGGGCGTCGGTCAAGGCAGCGTTGCGCGTCGCAGTGCGGCTTAGGCCGCGCTTCGATAGGAAGCCTGCGACCGTCGCGTCCCCAAGGCACACGGCCCGCCACCATTCAATGACAGGAACGTCCACCGGGTCACGGCGCCCCAGCCGCAAGACACCCGCCCCAACCGCGCTTTCCATGGTCCGCAGGAACGTTACCTGATCCACCGCCGCCGCTTGGCGCCCGTCCTTGGTGAGCCCCGCTGATCCACCCCCACCTGACAGGGTCAAGCTATCCCGAGGTTGAGACGCCCCACCGGCCAGCACCGCCTCCGCCGTGGCCGCGTAGGTCTCCACCGCCACGCGCAAATGATGGGGCAGGGCCTCCACCTGCCGAGGCCGCGCCCGTCTCAGGCAGAACTCCAGCCCGAACCCATCCTGAATTGCCGCCGCTTCCAAGGTGCCATGTGCCATGGTGATCTCTCCGTGAGGTTTGCGTGATTTTGATCTGTTGGGGACCTTGGGGAGTTTGGGGAACGCTTCCCATGGGGCCCTATAAAATAGGGTGTTCAACACCCTTTATTTCCCATCTCTCATATACTTATCCCTATATTCCCCAATAGAGAGATAGGGATATAATATATAAGTAATACAGTATTTTAGGAGGCGATCTTGCCTCCCCCAACCCCAAGGAATGCTATCCCCAAGCCTCCCCAACACTCCCCAAACGCAAGCCCGGCGCCTCCACCAATCCCCGTCAGGCGCGCAAGCGCCTGTCCATATTCCTCCTCTTTCTCCCCACCCTCCCCAGGATGGGGAGAGGACAAGTAGGGGCGCGGGGAGGCCGTGGGGGTCAATGGGACGGGTCCAGCGAGAAGCCTTTATAGACCATGCGCCCGTCCGATTTCATCTTGGGGTGACCCATCTGGGCCAGCATGTCGCGCAGGTCGCGGGCCTCGAATTGCGGTTGATCCTGGACCACGGCCCACGCGTTATAGGCATGAAACAATAGGTTTGAGCGGCACCGCAGGCCTGGCGCAACCTCGGCCTGCTCCTCTAGAAACCGACGCAGGGGCGAGACTTGATCCGGCACTGTGTCCGCAATGCTTTCCGCGATACTGCGGAAGCGGTCTGCTATGTCCTGGAGCCCTTCTGACAGGCCGCGCAGGGCGTCTGCCAAGTCCGTATTTGTCACATGTGCCATGGACACCTCCTATCCTTTGAAATCATCCTCAGACGGCCCGCCACGGTAGCCCGCAGGGTCAGCTAGATATCGTTGGACCAGCGGGTCATCCTTGAGACCGAAGCCCTTGAAGACCATGAATCCGTTGGATTTCCCCTTCTCGAACCCCTTCTCAGTCAGGTTGTCGCGCAGGGCCGCATCGCTGAATTGCCGCGCGCCAGTGTCCTTGGCCCAGGCCTTGAACGCCCGGAAGAACTCAGCCGTGCGACACCGCTTGTTCGGTTCGATATCAGCGCATTCTTTCAGGAACGTGCCGACCGGGTCCGCCGCTTCCATGATCCGCTCTTTCAGCGACAACATGGCTTCGGGCGGATCAATTCCCGGGGGTGTGCCCTTGCCCGCGTCTAGCCGCGCAAAGAAATCCCGGAACCCGTCCAACATCCAATTGAGAATGCCCGGCAGTTCGGGGCGCAGAAGCGCCTCGGCTTCAAGCGTCGATTTCTGCATTTCTGGGGGCAATTCCCGCAGGTTTACCTCCAGCGGGATGAAGACCATGCGGCGGCGGGTGCCCTCATCTTCATCTTTGATCCGAGGCGTCCGATTGAATTGGATCACCGGGATGGCCGTGGGGCGGTAGATGAATTGGGGCATGTTGAGCGCACGCGCCGCCCGCAGGTCGCCGCCGGTCATAGCCTTGATTTTCTTGGCCGAGAAGACGTCCGTGACCGCAGGCTCCGACGCGATGATGCACCGCGCACCGGGCAAGTCCACCTCCTCGGGGGTAGCCTGGGCGGCGCTTTGGTTTTGGGTCTGGAGGAACATTTCCACTTTGCACGGCGCGGCGTAGCCGTCGAAGGTGCCCAGCACTTCGCCGATCATTTTCATCAGCGTGGATTTGCCATTGCCACCGCCGCCACGGAGGAGGAGGGCGACTTGCGCGACATTCTCCCCAAATAGCACTGCACCCAGGGCCCGTTGGATGCACCGGCGCACCAGTTCATCGGGCACAATCAACGCGATAAAGGTTTCCCATTCCGGGCAGACGGCGCCCGGGATGAACGGCACGTCCGCGCATTTCGTTGGCAGAAAAGTCCGATCCGGGGGGCGCAGCCAATCGGCCCGCCATTCGGCCAAATCGGGCGGGGAGCCGTCCAAACCCAAAGGCCCTGCATCCTTCGCGCGACGCAGGTTGACGACACCATTGCGCACCACCAGCGACCACGGGTCCGCGTCAAGGTTCTGGATTTCCGCCCGAACCTGCCATTCGCATGCCTTCAGCGCCTTGGCTTGTTTGTCCACATTGCCGCAGCGAATGGCGTGGCCCGTCAGTTTTTTGATGATCTCGGAGCGCAGATAGTTGGTGGCACCTCCAGCTTTCTCACAGAGTTGCGGATGGTCCCGTTCGGCCCGTGCAATCGTCAGATCATCAAAGGTCTTTTCTTTGGCCGCCCCGATTTCCTCGCGCAGCAAATCCGGCAGGCTGGCCGCGATTTCCGCCGCTTTTAGGCTTCCGCTCGCGAAGGAATAGCGGTTGCCATCCCACAATCCCCACCCCTTGCCCAGGACATAGATCATGTCAGCGCCGAAATGGGCAAGGAGGCGACGGGCATTGCCAGCGTCGTTCAATTCCAGGTCCAGCCGGTCCTCCAGGGACAGCCGGAAGCGTTCTGGGTCCCGGGCTTTAGAAGGAACCCCAGTCAATTGCTCAATCACCGACATGGTGGCCCCTTCTGTTCTTCTAGAACGGCGTCGGCGAAATCCACATCCGCCGCCCAGCCTCTTTTCGGGATGGCCAAACGCACCTGGAGGCCAAGGCCTGCCAGTCGCGCCTCAGCGCCTTCATAAAATTCGCGGGCCTGGGCCGGGTTTTTCGAAGACCCTTCCCCGAGGATTAGGGCCTCCCGCACACCGGGGCGCGGGGTCCACAGTTGGGACTGGTCGCGTGTGGGGCCGGTGATCGCGCCGCGCGACAAAGCCGCCTCGGCGGACCATCCGGCTTGGCCGTCTGAAACCAGCTGCCCGAAGGCTGCCAGTGTCGTCTCGATCCCTTCACCGACGACGACGCGGGGGCCAGGTTTGGACAGCACGCAAGGTTGGCCCATCATGGCGCCCGTGCGGCCCAGCCATTGCTTTTCGACCTTGCGACCATCGCCATAGGTCGCGCGCCCATTCTTTGTGATCCAGGTCCGATGGACGCCCAGGATTTTGCCGCGACCAATGGCGGCGACCATGGCCGGTCCGGTATGATCCGCGCGCGAACCGGCGCGGTATCCGCCTTGCCAATGCTCCAGCCGCCAGGCCAGGCGCAGCGTCGCGGGAACGCCGCCCATGGCCGCCAGATTGACCCCACGGGCCAGAAGGTAGCTTGCCAAGGCGGACTTGCCGCCGAAGCCCACACGTTCCGCGTCTGCCCAGAACCGCAGGGCGCGGGCATGACCCGCCTCCGCCGATGCTTTGGCCGCCGCCTCGGCCCGATCCTGGGCCGCTTGCCGGTCCTTCTCTAAGGTCTGGCGGCGCTCCTCGGACAAGGGCGCGGTCAAGCCGTTCTCGCTGGTCAGACGCCGAACAGCCGTAGTGAAGTCGCACCCATCCATGGCCATCACAAAGTCGATTACGGACCCGCCTGCGCCGCAGCCAAAACACTTGAACAGACCGCCGGTCCCGCCGGGCTCCTGGACATGGAAGGAAGCTGTGGCTTCGCCATGGATAGGGCAGGGCGCCCACCAATCGCCTTTGGCCTGGCGCGATTTTTTGAGGTCCCAGGTCACCCCCGCCGCCTCGGCGACGTGGCGCAGACTGACCTCGGCTTTGATGCGTTCCGATGGTTTCAAGCGACCAGCCCCGCTTTTCGGCGCGCCATCTTGCGTGCTTGGTTTTCGTGATGGGTGACGACTTCGATATGGGCGGGGTTCACGCAGAGCGAGAAACAGCACGTATGGTCCCGATGGTGGCCCGGCGGGCATTCCTGGCCCCCCAGTACCTCGGACGCGAAGCGGTGCGCGCGCACGGTCTTCCTACCCACGCGGAACGACCCGTAGGGCATCCGATTGCCCTGGCCCTTGGACCGGCCTCCGATCCAGAACCAGCACCCGTTCGGCAGCTTCACCACATAGCCCATGAACCGCGCGATATCGGCCTCTGTCGCCTGGATCATGCCGCCACCCCAAAAGAGGCCGATGCGAACCGCGAACACTTCCAATAGCCAAATCGGATATCACCGGGCACGTTATGGGACCCGAGGGGGATTTCGTCGGGGGCGAAGCCAAACCGCCCATAGACCTTCACCATACGCCGGTCGAAGATACCCACAAGACCCTCCAGGCCCATCTGGAAAGCGGCCTGACCCACGCCGAGGAATAGGCGCCGGGCGGCGTCCTGGGGCGCGGTCTGAGACAGGCAAAAGCGCGAGACCTCCCAAACACCCTTCAAGCGCAAATCTGACTTAAATACATCATCGGCCATATGGGGCGCGGTGGTCGGCATAAGGCGCATGGACGCCAGATGATGCTGTCCGTCTGTTAGGATGGCATATTGGCAGGGACGGGGGTCGTATTGATCAACCTCCCAGCCGTTTTGAGCGACGCAGACGTCCCAGCCCAGCCGATCCCGAAACTGAGCCGCCCGGGCCCGGAACATTTCGTCAAGGACAGAGGGGCCGTGGGGTAGGGCGGCCCAAGTGTCATAGGGGAAGATGCTGACAGGCATTTCCGTGGCACCGATCATGCCGCGCGCCCCCGGAAAACTGTGGGGCCGGAGTATCGCGCCCAAAAGCAATGCCACGCACAATTGTCTTTACCGGTCATCGTAGAGCCCGGAATCCATTTTACCCGGCCCACAGATACGATGTTACACAGCATTGGAAGAAAGGGCCCCGCTTGCTTGGTGTGGACCCAATCCGCATCGAACAGCAGCCATGTGGGTAGAAACCCCGCGAATTGCTCAATCATCGGGTGGAGCAATTTGCGGTCCCAGGGTGGGTTTGTGATGATCAAATCCGCATCGGGACTTGGCTCATAATCCCGAAAGTCCATTTGCTGGATGCCAGCCAATCGCGGCTCCACATCGGACGCACGGCCCAAGCGCAGGTCAGGGCGCAGACGTCCCAAATTGTGGACCAGATCACCCGCACCGGCGCAGGGTTCGTCATAGACGGCCCCACGCGGCAGATGCGACACCAAAGGCGCGAGAGCAGGTGTGGGCGTCGGGTAGAAATCCCGGTCCACGCGCTTGAAATCCGACCGCTTACCCATGGGCCTGATCCTCCGCCGCGCGCAAGTCGGACAAGGCCTCCAAGCGCGATTGGAACAGGGCAGAGGCGAAGACTTCGCGCCCATCGGGCCCGAACATCTTGCCGTCATTGGGGCGCTTTCGCAGGGCGAACAGCATCCATTTGTCGGCCATCTCGGCCCAAGCCGGGTCTGCGATAGGCATCGGGATCGGCGCCCAGGCATCCTCGGCCAGCAAGTGCCGCGCCTCATGGCCGAAGGCGATGGCGTCGATTTCTGCAACCGCCGGGTGTTTTTCGACCGGGATTTGGAAGCGGCGCGCCACCGCTTCCCACAAAATGCCCTCGAGTCCACGATAGTCAGGCAGAACAGATTTGATCGGCGAGGCCATATCGCCCATCAAGTATTCAGGCGCATCGTGCAACAGGCATTGCAAACGCACCCAAATGGGCAGGCCCATCATGTCCGCGACCTTCTCGCAAAACATGGAATGCCAGGCGACCGAATAGCTGGGCAGGTCCCGCCGGGTTCGCCCCCCGAAACGAGGGGCGCGGGCGAGCGCCAGGGCGATATCTGCCGGGCGGATCGCCGAAGGCTCGGGGGCCGTGACGTCCAGGAGCGTGGAACCCGTCCACACGATGCCATCCCGCTTGGGCGGGGTCAAAGAAAGGTCCATGTTTGGGTCCTTGGTTTAGAGAAGCGACCCTTGCGGGTCCGATGGGGTCCGTGTCGGCAACGGGGGCAGCGGCGTCCTGCGCAGGCCTTCTGCCCGCGCCACCCAGTCCTTCGCGCGCTCCTGGCATGCCTCCCGATAGCAGACCCAGACATAGGTCCGCTTTTTGAGCGGCAGGCGCGTGTAGCTGCCCGACCGCCGGAAGCCGTAGGGGGCAATGGGGTCCCCGCAGTTGCGACAAGGATGGGCGCGGGGGTCCATCAGGCCGGATCGTCCCGCAGGTGGGACAGGTCATCCGCCCGGTCTTCCCAAGCCTGACCAGACGCCACAAGGCAGGTGCGCCCGTCCGGCATGGTCACGGTAATGGTCCACGTCCCGGTTTCGTCGGACGCGAAGACCTCCACGACCCGGTCCTGTGTGCCCAGACCAATGCCCCGGCGCGTCTCCCCGAAGTGATCCGCCAGGCGCTCCACGACTGCTGCGCGCGCGCCGCAATTGGTGGTCTGGGATTGGGCAGCGAAGGGGGCCAGGCCAAGGGTCATGCCGACGAGACCGGCTAGGATCAGTTTGTTGCGTCGTGTCATCGCGTGTTTCCTTTCGATTGTGGGGAGAGACGGTCCAGCACCGCCACCAGATCGGCAGCGGGCGACAGAACCGCGCGCAGATAGGTCAGCCCCGCCCGTGTCAGAGCGGGGCGCATGTCCTGGAGACTGATCAGCCCGGCTTCCTGGGTGCAGGCGCAGGCCAGACCGAAATCAAGGGATGACAAGCCGAGAAGATCGCGGGCCGAGACGTCCGCGTCATTGCTGCACATGGCGATGGCCATGCAGAGCCGAAGCGTGTCGAAGGAATGGGGCGCGGGATTAAACGGCATCAGACCACACCCCCGGCCCGCAAGGCGGCGAGGATGGCGGTGGCATCCCTGACGTGTCGATATAAGACCATCGCCGCAGTCACTTTGGCAGGTGCGCGCAGGTCGATTGACGCACTTGCCAACCACTCCGCAGCCTCGGCGGATAGGGGAACCATGACCGCTTGCGGGCCTGCCTTGCCGCACTCCACAAAGGTGTTGTTCTTGCGCTTGATTTGCTCGGGGCATGCCAGAAGCGCGGGGCCGTCAGCCTCTATGACCCTCCGGGCGCACCCTTCCAGAATAACGGATGCACCCTGTCCCCAAAACGGCAGTCCCACGTCAGTGCAAAACAGGTGCAACGCGCGGAGGGTGCGCCCATATAGGCGAGGCGTGACCTTGAGCGCAGACGGCCAGGTCACCGGGTCGGCGTGCCATGGGGTAGAGGTGTTTTTGATTGCTACGGGGGGTAGGATCATCAGGGGCAACCTTTCGAAGTTGTCCCTGTATTGTCCTAATAAAATCCGCCTGCACATGTCGAAAAATGCAACTATGGCGACAAAAGGAATCTCCTATAATCAAAATTGAGCGAAGCGATCAAAGTTGAACTTGAATGTCAGATTTGCACAGCGCGCGGCGTGAACGAATCCAAAGCCTGATGGCCAGTCAGGCCATAAACATGTCGCGCCTAGCGAAGGTGGCAGGTGTGAACAAGAACACCCTGACGGCACTTCTGGGGGATGGTGGCCGCGAGCCACAAACAGGAACTCTGGAGAAGATTGCCAGCGCATTAGGCACAACCATAGCAGACTTGAATGGCGCCAAAGCTGCGAAGAAAGAGGGGCTAGTCTGGTTGCAAAGCATTGAAGAACTTGAGAATTGGGATCAGGTCACTGCCCAAAACCTCTTGGACACTTCGCTGGATGAAGCCGCGTCTCGGCGAGCCCTTGTCGTTCTGGACGAACATGCACGCCTATTTGGTTTCACCCCTGGTTCTGTCGTGATCGTGGATATGGAGCGGAAAGCCGAGAGCGGGAACCTTGTTGTTTTCCAGGATCATACCGGAACCCTAGCCATTCGATACTATGCAGAGCCGTTCATGGTTGCGGGTCCTAACGGACCGATTCCCTACCATGAGGTTGCAGATCGTGACGTGGCGCTCATAGGGCCTGTCGTCGCGAAAGTTGAAGGTCAGTATTAGGATAAAAATAGGAATTTTATTGACCCATTAACTGGTCATTAACTGTCTTCGTGTCTTAGTCCACGCATAACAGGCGTGATGGACCAATGAACGACGATTTTACAGAAACGATCTCCACCGACCTATTCAAGAACGGAGAGGTGGTGACCCATGGCCACCTGATCCAAGCAATAGAGGCATCCTACTTCTGTCGCCTACTTAACCGTACAAACGGAAACGCCCACCAAGCGGCTTGCCTGGCGGGCATGAGTTACGCGACATTCAATCGGCGCGTTCGCAACATGGGTTTGCGCATCCGGTTTGAGGTGGCGTGATGCGCACAAGATCGCTGGAGGACTACTTAAAGCAGTGCGCTCGCCTAGTGGTCGAAGGTGGTCCCGAGTTCATTCCTTACATGGAGTTCGTACAACGGGAAATCGACGCAGAGCGAGAGAACGAATTGGCGCTGGCGCGCGCGAGAGAAATCCTAGGTCAAACCTCTGACGCCAAGGCGCAGTAGGCTTTCCCCATCTCGTCCGTGTGCATCGGACCGATCTCCGAGATATCAAACCCTACAATTTGACCCATAGCTTTGAACTTTGGACTTGCCAGCGAAATACACGTCCGCCCACCACGATCTCGGATAAACTGGCCAGCAGCGACAAGACAGTCCCGTGTGTGCCGTAGTGACTTCTTGCTGACCATGCGGGATAACTCCCAAGATTCACTCGTGGAGGGCGGGGCGTCAAAAGTGATATCTGTGGGAAGCCCGGTTAGAAGCCCCATGAAGGCGTCCTGGATCATATAGGTTATCGGCCTTCCCAAGCCATATCGGGTATCGCATCGTAAAAGGCGTGCTCCGGCCACCAGGTCATCCCCCTCTAGAAGGAATAGGTACTTAGCGGCAGGAGTGTCGTATATATCGAACTCTAGACCTTCGGCCTGATCCAGGTTCCATCCCTTATCCTCGATAAAGACCTGCCGCCGCAGGGCAAGGAAGGGGTGGATATAGCGTGCGGCCTGGACAGTCGAGGGATCGGTTAAGTCTAGAATCTCCACCCTTGCCATCAAATGACCCCAGACTCTTTGAGGATTACGATTGCATGGGTTGTATCCTGGGCGTCTAACTTTGCGCGGAGGGATGCTAGGCGCTTGTTTAGGCCTGGCAGGCTGATGCCGATCACCTCCGCAGCCTCGGGAGCGTTGTACTTGGCCCGCATGGCAGCGGCTTCTATTTCTTCTGCGCTCAGCTTCGCGGCGACCAGGGAGTTGAGGTGGTATTGCTGGGCCAGGTTTTCCAAGAGGGCGACTTCGTCATTTGTATATTCTCGGTCCGCGCGAGCGAAGCTGAACATGGATTTTGACCCCTCAAGGCTGACTGTCACTGCAACACCGAAGTGCAGCCCGTAGGCCTTGCCGCGCTCCAGGACGTTCTGAGGGTCCGGTAAATCAATCTCAGACCAGCGAATGCTCCCGGTATGGCCGAAGCACCAGTTAAAGACCGGATCGGCAGGCGTAAGGCCCTCGGCGATGTAGGCTTGCTGCCATTCTTCCGGGTAGGTGATCCGCGTCTGGGAAGCGCCCATGAACTTCAGATGAAGAAGGGCGGCATAGCCAGACGGCGACAGAATCTCGATGTTCTGCCGGACCATTTCTTGATTTCGGTTTGCCATGTTGTGAGTGGGTCCGTGTCAGGTCAGAGGCTTGTGACACGACATAGGGGCAAAAGGAACAGAAGGGTTTGACTATCAAATTTTATACTCTAGACGTGTAAGGGTTGCGCACCGTGCAGCGAGTCCGATGAAGGTAAACACGGGAAGGGGTATCGACCGTGACACAAGATGAAAGACAGGAAGCAATTTCACAGCACAGCGCGGCCATTGCGATTTTGAACCGTTGGCCGGGACTTTTTGATGGCAAGTCAGACGACAGCCACGTGGACATCCACGCCCTAATTGGTTGGCATCAGCTTAAAATCCGCGATCTTCAACAGGTCGCCACGCCTGAGACAATCCGCGAGAAGGTCCGGGAGGTTATGCAGATCAATTTTCAGCGCGTTCACTAGATCGCAATCTTATTCAGCGCATCAAGGCGCATCTTGAGACCTCCGCCCTCGCCATAGCGAGGGCGATTTACTTTGTGTCCCAGGATATCGGCGCGGACCCGTTCATCTACTCCGGCGGCTAGCAGGGCATCTTCGACGTAGTGCCGCAGGGAGTAGCATGTATGATTTTCGCTAGGCAGCATGTCGTGTTCTCTTAGAAACTTGTTCGCCGTCGCGGACCATGAATTGGCTTTGTGCTTGTAGCGGAGGAAGCCGCCTTGATCCTTTAGAGCCCTAGCGACCTCAAGAGCGCACCCAACAAGTGGCAAATCACGCTCAGTGTGGGCAATCTTCAACTCGCGGCCATTGGGCGCGATTTTCAGATGTGGAATCTCCGCGTCCAGAATGATGTCTGAGGCGGGGCTATCCGTGATTTCAGATGGTCGGGCGCCGGTGTTCGCCATGATCATCAGGACTGATCTGGCCTCAAAGTTTAACTTGTCCAAAGCCCCATTTGCCAGAAGTGTGCCCTTTACCCACTCACGTGTAAACGTCGCTCGCTTTGAGGTGTCTTTCCCTTTTATGCGCAAGTTCAAAAACGGGTTCTCCACATCGTAGCCCTTAAGCCGAGACCACTCGCTCACGATTTGCGCAAGGTGCAGGAAGTCCCTATTCGCGGTGTCGTACCGCATACCCTCCTGGATGATTTTGTCCTGCCACCAACCTCGAAACTCAAGCGCCATGGCGCGGGAAATCAGGTTGACGGGCAGCCTACGAATATCACCGTGGCCCTGATCTTGACAGAAAACTGTGAAGGACCGGACGCTGCGCTCATACTTGCCTCTATGTTTCCTTTTTTGTGCCTCTGACTTCGCGGCGTGTTGAGCCTTCGTGAGTTCCAGAAAGTCTTCCAGCATCCCGTCGATACCGGGGAGCGTAGTAGGGGCGACGCCGAGAAGGACTTGTGTATTGATGTTTTCCGAAGGCATTCGTGCGACGGCATCTAGTCGCTTCCATACTCTGGCCTTCTCGCCGCGTAGGATATCCTTGCGGTCCGCAAACTCAAAGCCATGGGACTTCGCCAGCTTCTGGGCAGTGTCCACTGTAGTTGGGGAAGAAGACTGCGCAGCTTCCCACAAGGCTTCCCACTCGGCCAGGACTTGCGCCTCGATAGACGGTGCCATGGTGCGCGCAAGCGAAAGGCTGTCTGTGTGCAGGCATCGCCTGACCTGTTGAACAGGCCTGCCATTGGTTCCGAGAACGAGTCCTTCGTACCGCTTAGGGACCCGCTTTACGAAGTAGAAGGTATTTCGAAACCGTGTCACACCCATCTTAAGATGACCGCATGTGTTGATACGTTTGTTGATACAAATGTTGATACATCATAGGCGCATCAAAGCGGGAAAGCGTAAGGAAATCAACAAAAACAAAGGGGTTTTCGGTCGAGTGACACGAAAACCCCTGTTTTCTGGCTCCGGCGGTAGGGATCGAACCTACGACCCATTGATTAACAGTCAACTGCTCTACCGCTGAGCTACGCCGGAACGGTTCGCGCCGTAGAGCACGGGCG
>JBCBVM010000024.1:0-56315 GCA_039817645.1 Pseudomonadota bacterium
ATCGGGGCCTGTGCGGGGTTCGGGGCCATCTGCGGGTCCAGCTTGGCCACCGCCGCCACCATGGGCCGCGTCGCCCTGCCGGAGTTGCGCCAATACGGCTATGCGGGGGGCTTCTCCACGGCGACCTTGGCGGCCGGCGGCACGCTGGGCATCCTGATCCCGCCTTCGGTCGTGCTGGTGATCTATGCGGTCCTGACCGAGCAGAACATCGCCAAACTGTTTCTGGCCGCGTTTATCCCCGGGTTTCTGGCGGCCCTGGGCTACGTCATTGCCATTTCCATCTATGTCCGGCGCAACCCCGGTGCCGCGGGCACCCGCCCCCGCGTGCCCTGGGCCGAACGCCTGCGCGCCCTGTTCGACGTCTGGCCGGTGCTTTTGGTATTTGGCCTTGTGGTCGGTGGCATCTATGCCGGGTGGTTCACCCCCACCGAAGGCGCGGCCGTTGGGGCGTTCGGCACGGGCGCCATCGCCTGGGCCTCGGGCGGATTGACCCGTTCAACACTGGGAGAGAGTTTTCGCGTCACCGCCAAATCCTCTGCCATGATCTTCTTCATTGTCCTGGGCGCCGCCTTCTACAATGGCTTTCTGGCTCTGACCCAAGTGCCCCAGGAACTGGCCACCTGGGTCAGCACGCAAGGCTTCTCTCCGTATCTTGTCCTGATCTGCATCCTGATTTTCTACCTGCTGCTTGGATGTTTGATGGACAGTTTGAGCATGATCCTTCTGACGATCCCGATCTTTTGGCCCATCGTGCAGGAACTGGACTTTGCCATGGTCACCATGGTGCAGCTACAGACCGACCGGCTGGACACCCTGATCGCGTCCGGGGCCGACCTGCCTGCGGCCCTGCTGGCCGAGGCGCGCGCCATGCTCGCCAGCGGGCAAGACCTCAGCCGAGAGATGACCCGCGAATTGGGCCTGCGCGGCGTATCCTCCGGCGCGCTGAACCGGGTGAACACCGAACAGGTCGCAATCTGGTTCGGCATCCTGGTTCTGATCGTGGTCGAAGTCGGGCTGATCACCCCGCCCGTGGGCATGAACCTGTTCGTGATCAATTCCATGTCCCGCGACACGCCCATGCTGGAAACCTACAAAGCCGTCCTTTACTTCGTGGCGTCCGACTTGATCCGGGTGGCCGTCTTGGTGGCGTTTCCCGTGATCACCCTGTTCCTTATCCCTTGGTGACCGGCGCGCGCCGGTGGCCCTGACGGGTGCCCATTGTTCGCAAAACGGGGCCGCTTGGGCGTGGCGCAAATAGATCAGTGCAGGCGAAAAGCGTCCGATCGTTGCCGCCAAGATTGACGGGCACGGGAAGTCGGTGCATCCCCTGCCCTGGCGTTAAGCAAACGGCATAGTCCGGGGGGACAGATGAATACGTGCTTTCGGCGACTGGCCATTGCCTTTCTTTGCTGCGGTCTTGCGGCGTGTTCCCTGCCGCGCGGCGCGGCGGTCCAGTCCGAAGTCCTCGACGCCTCCGACGACGCCGCGGCAGGCTTTGCCGTCTACCCCGTCACCCGCGCCTTCCTGCCCAGCGTCGCCAAGTGGCCCGCCATCGGCGAAGCGGGCCTGGGCTGGATCACGCACAGCCACGGGTCCCGCGGGCAACAACTGGCCGTGGGCGACATCGTCAACGTCACCGTCTGGGACAGCAGCGACAGCTCCCTTCTGACCGGGCCCGGCCAGCAACAGGTGGAATTGCCCAATATCCGCATCGGCGCCAATGGCGCGATCTTCATGCCCTATGTGGGTTCCGTTCGGATCGCCGGGCTTAACGCCGAACGCGCGCGCGCCCGCCTCCAGCAGGAGATTGACCGCGTTGCCCCCTCTGCCCAGGTGCAATTGTCGGTCGAGGAAGGGCGCGGCAACTCCGTCGACCTGGTGGGCGGCGTCCAAAGCCCCGGCAGCTACCCGATGCCGGACCGCAACCTTTCCGTTCTGGCCCTTATCTCCATGGGTGGCGGCGTCTCTCCATCGCTGGAAAATCCGCAAATCCGTCTCCAACGGGGCCACCAGATCTTCGGAACCTCCATCGACCGCCTCTATGCAGAGCCGAGCCTGGACACCCGCCTTCAGCCCGGCGACAAAATCATCGTCGAGGAGGATGACCGTTACTTCCTGTCCGTTGGCGCCACCGGGCGCGAAGCGCTGCACCCGTTCACCAAAGACATCATCACCGCCATGGACGCGGTCGCCATCACCGGCGGCGTCAACGATGCGCGGGCCGACCCAGCCGCCATTTTGATCCTGCGGGAATATCCCCAATCCGCCCTTCGCGCTGGAACCTTCGGCCCACGGGAACAGCGGGTGGTCTTCACCATGGACCTGACCAATGCCGATGGCCTCTTTTCGGCGCGGCAATTCCAAATCCGGTCCGGCGATGTGGTCTATGCCTCCGAAAGCCCGATCAACAACGTCCAGACGGTCTTCCGCCTGGTCGGATCCGCCTTCGGCTTGGTGAACACTGCGGCCAACGCGTCCAACTAGCCAAACGGCTTAACACCCCGTTAACTGCTCGAACGTAGCGTCTGCCTCCGCTCAACCCCTGGAGGCACACATGTCCGACCAATCCCCCATCTTGTCGCTGCCCTATATCCAGGCCGCCCAATCCCAAAAGCACATCACCCACAACGAGGCCCTGCGCCTGCTGGATGTGCTTGTGCAACCCACGGTGCTTGCGGCCGACCTGGACACGCCGCCCGTCGATGGCCAAACGGGGGACCGCTACCTTGTTCCCGTTGGTGCCACATCTGACTGGGCCGGGCGAGATGACCACATCGCCGTGCGAGAGGTGAGCCACTGGACCTTCGTCGCCCCGCAAAAGGGCTGGCAGGTGCGCGTCCTGGACACGTTGTCCACGCTGGTCTTTGACGGAACTGCCTGGACCGTCGCCGCAAGCGGTGGCGCCTCTGACACCTTGGGCGTGAACACCGCGGCCGATGAAAACAATCGCTTGGCCGTGTCCTCTCCGGCGACGCTGTTGACCCATGAAGGGGGCGGTCACCAACTCAAGATCAACAAAGCAGCCCCGGCCCAGACCAACTCTCTACTCTATCAAACCAACTGGTCGGGCCGCGCCGAAATGGGATGCAGCGGCGAAGACGCCTTCGCCGTCAAGGTTAGTGCCGATGGCGCGTCCTGGAACACGTCGCTGCGCTGCGACCCGACTACGGGCACCGTCGCCTTCCCGTCCGGGGCCGTGGTGCCCAGTCGGCAATCGATCATGGGCCGCTGGTATTGTGAAACGAACAACCGCTGGGTCGGCTTCTCTGACGCCCAAGGCCCGCAGAACGGCAACTTCTCTAAAAACGGCGGCACCGGGGCCGAGCCCTCGGAGAATTGGCAGCAATACGGCCTGTTCCTGGAAAAGGGCGCCAAGGTCACTGGGTTCGAAGGGCTATTCCGGACCCTGTCGACCGCAGTGACCGGGTTCGATTTTCGGGTCTTTTTCCAATACGGCGTGCCCGGCACGAATTGGTGGGGCAACGCCAACACCGTCCGAGAAGAATTGCACAGCACCGATGCAAACTACGTCGCCGCCGGGTGGACCACCCATGCGGATCAGACGCTAGACTATGTGGCGCCCCAAGACGGGTCCTTGCTCATGTATCTGCGCCCCATCGGCACGATTGCGGCACGGACCTACCTCATCTCCACGATCAGCGTGGACTTGCTGATCAATCGGTGAACGCAGGGTCGAAGCGGCCAGGACAGGCTGGCCGCTTCTGTTTCTTGGGTCCCAAACCACTCAGGTGAACAAGAAGTCATCCTCGCTCAGATCGGCAGCGGCGATGCCCGTCAGGGTGATCGACGCCGGGCCGACCGCCACCACGGCCCCATCGGCGCTGTCGCTGATCGCATCGGCCAAATCTCCGAAATCGGAATGGACCGTGCCGCGCAGGATCAACAGATCGCGCGCTAGCGCAAAATCGGTGATGACGTCATCGCCAGACGCGTGACCAAAAATGAACGTGTCGCTGCCGCCACCGCCGGTCAACACATCGTCCCCCTTGGACCCGGTCAGGAAGTCACGCCCCGACCCGCCGAACAGGGTGTCATCCCCCCAGCCCCCGCGTAGCACATCATTGCCGCCATCGCCGCGCAACAGGTCATCGCCGCTGGCCCCGCCAAGGAAGTCATTCCCCGCGCCACCCAGGCCGACATCGTCGCCCTTGCCCAGCCACAGCACATCGCGCCCGCCCAAGCCGGACGCGAAATCAGCATCCGCGCCGGTCCGGAACACGTCGCGCGCGTTCGACCCGATCTCAAAGTCCACATCGTTGGCCCCATCCGACTGCAACAGATCCACCGGGATCAGGACGCCGTCCAGCACATGGGCAATGCCATTGGTCGCCAGAATATCCGTCTGGATCAATTCAGGGTCGCGCAGATCCGGCTCCCCATCGACCAGGGCCAGGCCATTCACACCCAGCGATGGGCCAAGCAGCGTCGGAATGGACGTGGCCCCCAGCACCGCGCCGGAGTCCAGTGCCGTCGGCGCCACATGGTACAGCAAGATGTCCCGGAGCAGCGGAATCGGGTCCTCTCCGCCAGACAAAAGCGTCAGCGCATTGACGATATAGCCGAACGCATCTGCCTCACCGCTGCCCTCAAATCCCAAGGCCTGCGCCGTGGCAATGAACGCATCATCCGTGGGCAAGAACCCGGTCAGGCTTGCCGCAGGGTCGTCCAACGCGGTCACCAAATCCGCCGCGCCCAGGGATGTCAGCAAAATGTCGAAATCCTCGCCATCCGTGTCGAACACGCCGCCACTGTCCCCAACGATCTCGGCCAGGGTTTGGGTCGGCTGTGCCGTGTTGCCGGGAATGTCGATGGGCAACAACACGCGATCCAACGCCTGGATCCGACCGTTGGCCGCCACGATGTCCGGGATGACGATGGACGGGTTGTCCACGTCAGGCTCGTTGTCGATCAACTCCGTCCCCGATGTCTCGAACGTGGCTCCGGGCAGCAGCGTGGCCACCTTGTCCGCCGCGTCGATCTGTGCGGCGGTCTTCGCCCCCGCAGACACGTGGTACAGCAGAACGTCCGTCAATAGCGGGATCGGGTTGCCATCGGGGGCCAGCGCCGTCAGCGCATCCACGATCGCGTTGAACACCGCATCTTCGTCGGTGGTATCGCCGGTGAACCCAAGGTCCACGGCCAGTTGCGTGAACGCGGCGTCGGTGGGGGCAAACACCGTGACATCGGTCAGGTCCTTGACCGTATTCACCAGATCCGCCGCTGCCAGCGCTTTGACCAGCAGGTCGAAATCGCTGGACCCCGCCGCGATGTCCACAATGTTCTGCGGCGCGTCCCCCGCGCCCAGCCGGGCATAGGGCAACGACCCATGCACGTTGAACGACCCGATCACCGTCAATTCCGTTCCCGCAGGCGGGACGTCGGCAAAATACGTATAGACCGGGGTGTTGGCCCGCTCTTGGTCGATTTCGATCAGGATGTACGTTTGATGATCATCTCCGCGCAGGACGATGGCCCGGTCGGCATAGATCTGGCGATCATTGCCCGTATCGACGCCGAACCGGTTGATGTCGGCGGTCTGTTCGGTCCGGTCGCGGGCATTGCCGAACCGGTCCCCGCTCAGGTAACCGTCATTGTCCTGAACGATCAGGTCCACGGACGGGGTCGGGGGCGCCACAAATGTGGTGCCGTGCCCCGTGTGCTGAACGCCAAGGTCATCCAGCGTAAACGCAGTGATGCTGCGATCCATTGGGTTGTGAGACATAGGTCTTCTCCGAAGTCAGAAAGGCTTAGGGCAACAAAACGGCGTCGATCACGTGGATCACCCCGTTCGAGGCGAAGACATCGGCGGTCACCACATTGGCATTCTCAACGCGAACCCCGTTGCGGCCATCCACATGCAGATTGCTGCCCTGGACCGTGGGCACCGACCCGCGTGTGCCAGCCAAAGACGACGCCGGGAAATTCCCGGGCACCACGTGATAGGTCAGGATGCTGACCAACTGGTCCTTGTTTGCAGGCTTTAGCAGGTTTTCGACCGTGCCCGCAGGCAGCGCGGCAAAGGCGGCGTCGGTGGGCGCGAACACCGTGAACGGGCCCGGACCTTTCAGCGTGTCAACCAGACCGGCGGCCTGGACGGCGGCCACAAGGGTCGTGAAATCACCGGCGGCGACGGCCGTGTCCACAATGTCCTTCGATGTGGATGCCGACGATACGCAGCCAGCCAAGGCCGCCGCAGCAAGGGTTCCGGTGGCAAGTTTCAACGCGGCGCGGCGCGAAAAGGTGGTGATCATCTGAAGTCTCCCAGCGGGGTTGCGGTTATCTATGCGGGAAGGTCGTGTGCATTTTTCCCACATGTGGCGAATTGGCACGCATTCTCAAAACGTCAATGTTTCGGGTGGAAAAAAATCCCACAACTGTCACATAAGATGCCATGGCAACGACCGACGCCGATAAATTCCTGCGCGTATTGCGCGGTCTGATCCGCCCTCTGGTGCGGACTTTGATTGCGCGCGGCGTGACGGCGCCCGCATTTTATCGTCTGCTCAAATCCGTCTATGTGGAGGTCGCAAGGGAGGAGTTCCCCATCGACGACACCCCGCCCACCGACAGCCGGATCACGTTGCTGACCGGGGTCCATCGCCGGGACGTGCGCGCCATCCTCGACGCCGCCGATGGGGAATGGCAGGGCGCGCGCGCCAAATCCGCGGCCTTCGCCACCGTCCTCGCCCGTTGGCAGGCCCTTCCCGAATGGCAGGGGCGGCCCCTCACCCGGGCAGAGTTCGACCAAGTCGTCGAAGGCGTCAGCCGCGACATCCGCCCGCGCACCATCCTGGATGAATTGCTGCGCCAGAACCTGGTCACCGAAGACGCGGGCGGCACCCTCTCGATCTCGGAACATGCCATCGTCGGCCCCGCGTCCGAGGATCATAAGCTGGTGTTCTTCGCGGCCAATATCGGCGACCACCTGGCCGCCGCCGCCGAGAACCTATTGACGGACACACCCCCGTTTCTGGAACGGGCCGTGTTCTATAACCGCCTGACGCCCAGTGCCGTGGACCAGATCGAGGATGAGGCCCGCCGCCTCAGCCAATCCGTGCTGGAGGACTTGAACGCCCAAAGCATGGCGCTGCAACAAGACGGCAAAGACGACCCCGAGAATATGGAACGCTACCGCTTTGGCGTGTACTTCTACCGGGACGCCCCAACGTCAGACGGATCTGACACGTCCGCACGCGGAGAAGACGAGTGACACCGATCAAACGCCGGAGCCTTTTGGGCATGTTAGGTGGCACGGCCCTGGTGGGGTGCACGCCCACCGGGCCCTCTGTCCCTGCTGTGACGCGCAACGCGCCCGACCCGTTCGAAGGCGGCATCGGCGGCACTGGCATCGTCGGCGTGATGACCGATTTCGGCAGCCTGATCGTCAACGGCCTGCGCGTCGAAGTGGACGGCCGCACGCGCTTCCGCTCCGCCTTCGGGCCAGTCAGTGAAGGCGCCGCGCTGCCGGGCCGGTCCCTCACGATCCTGGCGACGAAGACGCGCGACCAACTGGTGGCGCGCGATGTGGCCGTGGACCTGCCGCTGATCGGCCTGGTCCGCCCGGGCGCTGGCGGTGCCGTCACCGTCAACGGCATCGAGGTCCGGGCCGAGGCTGGCGCCGTGGGCACCCTGCGACTGGGCCGCCGCGTGGCCCTGAGCGGCGTGTGGACGGCGACCGGCTTCAGCGCCAGCCGCATCGACCCCGCAGATACCGACCTGGACGTGATCGCCGGCACCTTCCGCCGCGCGGGTCCCACCGGCGCCGCCATCGGCACGGCCCCCCTGCGCCTTGCCAGCACGCGCCCCGCCGATGGCAGCTACCTCGCCGCGCGCGGTCGGTTCGGCGATGGGGTCTTTGCCGCCGATGCCGTCCGCCGCACACGCTTCCCCTTGGGCACCACTGGCCTTCGCCAGCTGTCGGTCGAAGGCTATCTGGAACCCCAAGCCTCTGCCCCCGGCTTCCGCGTTGCAGGCCTGGGCCACAGTTTTGCGCGGGACCTGCAATTGGCCCCCCTCGCGCGGCACCGCGCGATTTATTTCGGCCCCTATGACGGGCGGTTCCGGGCGGCGGCGGGGTATATCGTCCCCGATGGCTTCGGCGACCGGCGCGCCCTTCTGGCCGATGGCGTGACGGGGGCGCATGGCGGCCCCGTCATCCGCACGCGGTGATATCGGGGGACCTTGCGCCCCCCCTCAAACGATGGTCCTCTGGTCCCATGAACCGCGCAGCACGCATCTGCGCGGACACCAAAACCACCGGGAGAGATCAATGCTGCGCACAACCGCACTCATCACCATATTTGCCCTGACGGCAGGCGCCGCCAGTGCCGAAACGCTCCGCTGGGCCCGCGCCGGGGACAGCTTGACCCTGGATCCCCACGCCCAGAACGAAGGGCCGACCCACACCCTGGCCCACCAGATTTACGAGCCACTCATCATCCGCGACCAAACCGGCGCGTTCGAGCCCGCATTGGCCACCGAATGGGCGCCCAATGCCGATGACCCCACGGTCTGGACGTTCAAACTCCGCGATGGGGTGACGTTCCATGATGGCGCGGCCTTCACCGCCGAAGACGTCGTCTTCAGCTTTGGGCGTGCCAAGTCCGAAACCTCGGCCATGAAGGAACTGCTCACCTCCATCACCGAAGTGCGCGCCGTGGATGACCTGACCGTCGAGTTTGTGACCGACGGCCCGAACCCGATCCTGCCCAACAACTTCACCAACCTGTTCATTATGGACAAGGACTGGACCGAGGCCAACGGCGTGACCGAGGTGCAGGACATCGCCAATGGCGAGACGACCTTTGCCGCCACCAACGCTAACGGCACAGGCCCTTACACGCTCACCTCTCGGGAACCGGACGTGAAAACCGTCCTAGACGCCAACACCAGCTACTGGGGCTCGGGTCAGTTCCCGCTGGACATCACCCGCATCGAATACACGCCCATCCAGAACGCCGCGACCCGCGTGGCCGCGCTGCTGTCCGGCGAGGTGGACTTCATCCAAGACGTCCCCGTGCAGGACCTGGCCCGTGTGGACGGCACCGATGGCCTGGTGGTGAAGAAAGCACCGCAGAACCGGACCATCTTCTTGGGCATGAATGTCGGTGCCGAAGATCTGGAACGGGACAGTGTGGATGGCGCCAACCCCTTGGCCGATGTCCGCGTGCGCCAAGCCATGAACATGGCGTTGCAGCGTGAAGCCATCCAGAAAGTCGTCATGCGCGACCAGTCGCAGCCCACGGGCGTGATCATGCCGCCCTTCGTCAACGGCTGGACCGAAGCCCTGGACGCCGTGCCCGAAGGCGGTGCGGACGCGGCCAAGGCGTTGATGACCGAGGCGGGCTATGGCGACGGCTTCTCGATCCAGTTGGACTGCCCCAACGACCGCTATGTCAATGACGAGGCGATCTGTCAGGCGGCGGTCGGCATGTTGGGCCAGATCGGCGTCACCGTGAACCTGAACGCGCAGCCCAAGGCGCAGCACTTCCCGTTGATCCAGAACGGCACGACGGATTTCTACATGCTGGGCTGGGGCGTGCCGACCTACGATTCCGAGTATATCTTCAACTTCTTGGCCCACACCAAGGACGGAGAGCGCGGATCCTGGAACGCCACGGGCTTCTCCGATGAGGGTTTGGACGCCAAGATCAAAAGCCTCGCCGCCGAGACCGACTTGGACGCCCGCAACGCCACCATCGGCGAGATTTGGGAGGTTTTGGACACCCAAACGCTCTACCTGCCGCTGCACCACCAGGTGTTGAATTGGGGCATGACCGAATGGGTCGGCACCGAGGTGTCCCCAGAAGACGACCCCAAGTTCAAGCACTTCAGCATCAACCGCAGCTGAGCGTTTCGGCATAGGATGAAAAGGGGCCTTCGGGCCCCTTTTTTGTCAGGGCTAACGGTCGAGTGCGGGCGGGTCACCAATCGGGTTCCCACCTCTCCAGTGGGCAGAACAGGCCCTTTCAGAAGTGGATGTCCGGGCGGCCGGGTCGCTGGTCCCGCCAGGGTGCGCCAGACAAGGTCGTACTTTGCTATTGCGACCGGTCAACGGCGCAACAAAAACCGTTAAAATCCCCACAACGCAATGATGTGAAACAGAAAAACGCCTCTTTCCCCGCGGGGAAACGGGACGTTTAGCTCGCCGAACCGGACCCTGGACCGTGGTCGCCCAAGGACAGGTCGGACAAGGCGCGGTCCAGGTCGGCGGCGGTGGTGATTTTGTAGTTCCCCTCCTCCCCCAGTACCAGGGCCACGTCCATGCCTGCCTCACGTGCGACGGCCACATCATCGGCGCCGCTGCCGTCATGGGTGCGGTGCGCCTCTCGGATGGCGCGAAAGTGGAAGGCCTGGGGCGTTTGCGCCCGCCAGAGGCCGTCGCGCGGCACGGTCTGGTCCGCCGTGCCGTCCCGCGCCAGCCACAGGGCGTCCACGACTGGCAGGGCAGAGACCGCGCCCGCGGATGTCTCAAGCGCGGCCAGCAGATCCTCGATCACGCGGGCCGATACGAAGGGGCGCGCGGCGTCGTGGATCAACACGCGCTCCGGCATGACACGCTCCAACGCGGTCAACCCTTTCGCGACCGACGCGGCGCGGGTTGCGCCCCCCTCCACCGCGTGCAGGACGCGGGGGTCGGCCACCCCGCGCAGGGCGTCGTCGTACATCGCGCGGTCATCGGGGTGGATGACGGTCACCACATGCTCGATGGCAGGCAAGGCCAGAAACGCCTCGATCGACCGGCGCAGGGCGCAGGCGCCCGCCAGGGGGATGTATTGCTTGGGCACCTCACTGCCCAAACGGCGGCCCCGACCGGCCGCGACGATGACGACGGCTACGGACATGGGGCGGGGCTCAGGGGGCAAGATGGGACAGGGTCAATCATTGGGCTTGAGTTTCTTCTGGTGGTAGAACGTGCGGGCGAACGGCCCGGTTTGGCCGGACCGGACCACATCGGGTATGGTCCAAAGTCATTCGCGGCGAACAGGTCCAGGAAGGGGATGGCAAGGGCCGGGTCTTCGGTCGCATTTTCCCTCAAGCCCCACCACCTGCGCGCGTCGGCCCGCACATCGCTGGTGTTTTGCGCGCCGTGGAAACCTGTCTTTGGCACCAGGCCGCGCACTTTCAGACAGAACGCCATGTAGAGGTACCCTTCGGGCCAGAAACAGGCGGGGTTGGCAAAGACCACTGCCAGTTTCTGTTGGTCCGTTTCATGCCGGTTCCTGGTCTCCTGTCTGGTGCGGGTCACTTGATCCTGGACCGTGCTGGGGAACCAGCGCAGGCGTTGGGCCGATTTTCGCGCGGGTTGGTGCGCCGGGGTGGTGTCGCCGTCGCCCATGTCAAAGATGATCCGACGGGCCGCGCAGGCATTGCGCCGGTTCGTCGAGGGTGGCGACCACATCCGCCTGCGTTGCGACGCTCAGGGCAGAGGACTGGCCGAGGAGTTCGATTTCTCCCTCCAGGGCGGCGGCGCCGTCGATCAACACCAGGGAGGCGCGCAAAATATCCTTGGCCGCCAGGCTGCTTTCTAACAAGGTGGCGCCCGCATCTTCGAACGCCTGCAGGGTGGATTTCGCCGAACTGCGCAGCGGGCCTGGCAGCAACGCCGCGGCGGGTTCGAACGCATGCTCCGCCGCATCGGCCCACCGGTTCACCCCGCGCATGGCATCCCGCAGCGGGCGACTGAACGCGCCAAGGGGCGGGAAGGACGGGGAGTGCTGCATCGGCAGAGCCTTTCGGTTCGCCACAACCTAACGCGTGGGGGTGTGTTCCACAAACGGCAACCTGGCCCGGAGCGACGCGACACCCGCCGGGGCACGTAGCGTTTTGGGCGGAGGAGGCTTGGGCCAGTCACAGGCAGTCTTTGATCGGCTTCCCCAGGTGCTGGCCGGTGGCAAAGCCCAGGTTGAAGCAATCGCCACAGCCGCAGGTGCAGGCCACGTTGATTTGGAACGCGGGCAGGTTGGTCACGGGACGCCATCGTCGACGCGGGGTCGAAGGTCATTCCCATTGAGCGATATGAGGACATAGAACCGACTGCCCGCTCACCAAGCTTCGGTCCAATGGTGTCTGCCCGATCTCAACATGCGTTGGGGCCGACGGTAGCATGTCAGCGTGCAGGGAGCCCCTGAACGTCGTCCATCGAATGGGATGGATTTGTCCCAAAATTTTTGGAGATCAGCGATGGCTGGACAACGAGAGACGCCCGAAGATCCTAATGCCCCTGCATGTCGGACAGCGTGGTCTCGGCCAGGCGTTCGATCAGGGTTTGCTCGATGTCCCGCATGACGCCGGTCACACGCCGGTGTAAGGCGTGTTCGACAGAGCAGGAGGGGGCGGGGTCGTCCGCGGCGGTCGCAACCAGACTCTCGTCCAGGGCCAGATACACATCCGCCAACGTGATCGCTTCGGGTGCTCGGGCCAGCCTCCATCCGCCCGCATGCCCTTTGACTGACGTCAGCAACCCGGCCTTGCGCAGCTTGCCCAGCACGCGGCGCACCACCACCGGGTTGGTGCCCGCATGGTCGGCGATGTCCGCCGAGGTCCGCATCTGATTGGGGTCCCCGGCCATGTGGCTGAGCGTGTGCAGGGCCAGGGAAAGACGGCTGTTACGCTTCATTGGGCAGGATTCTCCGATCGGGGGGTGATACGTAACAATAGAGGTTGCATTCGTCCAGTAACTGCGTAGGTTGCGTGATCGTCCAGGACATCAACGGAGTGATTTCATGTCTGATGCGCGCCTTCCAGTTACAGTTTTGTCCGGTTTCCTTGGGGCAGGGAAGACCACCCTTCTCAATAAGGTCCTCAACAACCGAGAAGGCCGCCGCGTCGCCGTCATCGTCAACGACATGTCCGAAGTGAATATCGATGCCGACCTAGTGCGGGCGGACACGGAACTGAGCCGGACCGATGAAACCCTGGTGGAAATGTCCAATGGCTGCATCTGCTGTACCCTGCGCGATGACTTGCTGGACGAGGTTCGGCGCCTCGCTTCCGAAGGGCGCTTTGATTACCTTTTGATCGAATCCACGGGCATATCAGAGCCTTTGCCCGTCGCCGCCACGTTCGATTTCCGGGATGAGTTTGGGGACAGCCTGTCGGACGTGGCCCGGCTTGACACCATGGTCACGGTGGTCGACGCCGTGAACCTGCTCAACGACTATGCCTCCCACGACTTCCTTCGCGACCGCGGAGAGACGATGGGCGAGGAGGACGAGCGCACCCTGGTGCACCTGTTGACCGACCAGATCGAGTTTGCCGATGTCGTGATCCTGAACAAAGTGGCCGATGCCGGGGCCGAGAAGGTGGACGCGGCCCACAAGATCATCCGTAGCCTGAACGCGGATGCGGAGATTATCGAGACGAACCAATCCCTTGTCCCGGCGGACAAGATCTTGGACACCGGTCTTTTCGATTTTGCGCAGGCCCATGAACACCCCATGTGGGCCAAGGAGCTTTATGGTTTTGCCGACCATGTGCCCGAGACGGAGGAGTATGGCGTCACGTCCTATGTCTATCGCGCCCGCCTGCCTTTTGTGCCGGAACGCATCCTGGACGTCCTGAACGGAGAGCTTCCGGGCGTCATCCGGGCCAAGGGTCATTTCTGGATCTCGACCCGGCCCGAATGGGTCGCGGAGTTTTCCTTGGCCGGGGCGCTGTCGTCGATCACGCCATTGGGCAACTGGTGGGCCACCGTGCCTGAGGATCGCCGCCCCACCAACGAAAGCGCCTTGGCCTATATGCAGGCCCATTGGGAAGACCCTTGGGGTGACCGGCGGCAAGAGATCGTGTTCATCGGCGCAGGCATTGACTGGCCCGCCCTGAAGGCCCGATTGGATGCCTGCCTGGTCCCTGCAGCCGCGGCCACCGGCCCCGATGCCCTGCCGGTTTATACGGACCCCTTCCCCATCTGGCGCCGGGTGGAGGATGCAGCGTGAGCTTCATCCGCCGATCCGTTCAAGACGCGGCCATCGGGGTGGCCATCGCCGATGCCCCTTCGGCCCTGTCCACGTTTTTGAAACCGGGATGCGCGGCGGCCATCTGGCGGCGGCAAATCCCACGCGACACCCAAGCCTGGCTCAATGGGCTCGACCCGGAGGTTTTGCCCAATGGCCGCATTGTCCTGCGGCCGGGGGCCGTCGCGCGGGCCGTGGCGCATTTGTGCGACATGTCGGGCCTGCCTGCGGGGGCACATCGCGACTGGCTTGAGGCGGATATCGCGGCCCTTTCTGACAGGTTCGCCAAGCTTCTGGAGGCGCCTTACCTGCGGCTACGCTGTCGGTGGTGACCACAAACGCCTGCCGGAAGTTCCATATCGACGCGCTCACCTCCCGCTTGGTGTGCACCTATCGCGGCACCGGCACACAATATGGGACGTCGCTGGACGGGGACGACCCGCGCCGGGTCTTCACCGTCCAAACGGGCGCGCCGATCCTGCTGCGTGGGACGCTTTGGCCGGGGCATCCATCGTCGGGCCTGCTCCACCGGTCCCCGCCCATCGAAGGGACCGGGGAAAGCAGGCTTGTAATGGTGCTTGACCCGGTGTTTGACCAACAGGACGACGCATGAAACGCAATTTGGGGCAAAGCGGGTTGCGCCGCAGGCGTCGCTCCGGCGACCCGATGGCAGCCTATGACGCTTTGCCCGCGCCGTTGCGGGGCTGGCTGTCCCAAGCGGCCCTGCCGTGGTCCCCCACCTCGGCCAAACGCATCTGGTCCAAGTCCCTGGCGAAGGGGCGGAGCACGGAAGAAGCCCTTGTCACGCTCAGCCGGGCCGAAGCGCGAACATTGGCCCGCGACCGCCAAGCCACGGCGTTCCATTTCAAGTCCGACGCTTGAAGGAACGACCCATGTCCCAAGTGTCCCGCATTGCGGGCGCAACGCCTTGGCGGGCCACCCTGCGCGAGGGGCTGACCTTCCGCCACGGCACCCCCGCCACCGCGCAGTCTGTGGCCGACGCCATCACGCCCATCTCGACCGAAGGCCGTCCCAGACGACATGCGGGTTGTCGTGTCCCGTGGCGCGGTGACGGCGGCCTTGGCTTTTGGGGTCGGAGAGGTCGACATGGTCATCAACGACCCCGCCGAGGCCAACGGCCCCGCTGGCCCAAGCGGGCGCTATTAAAGAAGGGGGCCGCTGGATGTTTGATGGGGCACCGTTGGAGACTGACATCGTCTGACACGCCTTCCGCGCGGCCCGTCCGCCCACGGCGGTACTGACCCAATCCTCCCTGGCCGCGATTGGTGTGAGGGCGCACATCCGCATCGGCGAGTGGGGCGCCAGCACGACCTGATCGTCGCGGGCGAGGCGGACATGTTCCCGCAGACCCGGGGGGACACGCCTCAAGGTGACCCCGGCGCCGTGCCGGAGACTTTGCTGAGATCAGACAGCGGGTCCAATGCCGGGGGCTATGCCAACCCCGAAATGGATGCCCGGCTGGACAGCGGGCATCGGACTTTCCACGAGGATCAGCGCGTCGACATCTACGACCAGGTGCCGCAGATCATCGCCAGTGGCGCCGCCAGGGTCCCCGTCTTTCACGTGGCGCAAACCAACGTCGCCCAGGCGGGCCCGACGGAAACCCGGTCAGGCCGGGCGATCTTCCGCCCCGCGTCCCTTGGAATCGCGCGGGGGGGCCGTATCGGGCGTGTGGGCAGTTCGGGGTCTGCCAAATCCACCCTGGGCCGCGCCCTCGTTGACGATCTGAGGGGGCAGGGGCATCGCGTCGCCCATGCCCCCCAAAGCCCGGATGAAGCCCTGGCCCCGTCCGCAGCTTGGCCTTCCACTGGCAAAGGTCGAGAGGGCGCAGGACCTGGCCAAAGGGGGCGCCGACCGAAACGCGCCGTTCACCGCCCCCAAGATCGACGGCGGCGACCCGCGCAAATGCCCCGGGGGCCGCAGCCGGGGGATGCAGCGGCGCTTCGTCATCGCTATGGCCCCGATCGGCACGCCTGACCTGATCGTGTTGGATGAACCGACCTCTGCCTTGGACCCGGTCGTGGCCGCCGCGACCATGGATCCGTTGGGTCGGCCCGTTTCAGGCGCTGACATTGCTACGACGCTGATCACCCACGACCTCGGATGGGCGATCCTGCGCGTGGGGGAGTTTGTGTTCTTCTGCTCGGTGTTCGCCCTTCGCCTTTCGTGCCGGCCCTTTGGGTCCGGCGAGAGTCTCCGTCCGGCCTCAGAACCAAACGGCCCTGCGCCCATCTGATCCGGTCGGCTTTCGGGGCGCTGGCCCCGTTCACGTCTGTCGCTGCCATCGTGCGGTTGAATGTGGCCAAGGCGATCCTGGTCGTCCAACTGGCCCCGGTGCTGATGGCGGGGGCGGCTGTGCTGTTTTTGTCGGAACGGCGCGCCCTCTGGCGGGAGGTTGGTCTGGCCTTGGGCCTTGCAGGCAGGGCGTCCTCGTTTGGCCCGAACTGGGCGGCGGGTCGGGCACGCCCACGGCTTCGCCACCGGCATCGTGTCCGCCGTGTAGACCGCCTTGGGCCTTATCATGGTGCCCAGACTCACTCGCACGGAAAGCCCCAGCGGCAATCGCCCTCTCCTGCGTTTTGGCGTCCATGATTGGCGCGCTGCTAACCCTACCCTGGGGCTGGGTCGTGCTAGGCGGCCGCGTCCCCCTGGTCCTCATAGTATCCGACCAGGCCGTCACTCTGGATACGGCGTTCCATCGGCTGTGTCCTCAATCGGACCCCTTTGGAACTCAAAGCGAGGCCCTTACCGGGGACCGATCATTCCCGATGCGTTGTCGGATTTGATCGGCCCAGTCCGCGTTCTTATCCGACAGCTTCCGGATCTCCTCTGCGACGACCGCGAAGCCCCGTCCCATTTCGCCAGAGCGCGCCGCCTCCACGCGCGCATTGATCGAAAGCATGTGGAGCATCTTCAGCGACGAGATGATTCGTCCAGTCAATTCAACGATATCGGTGTTCAGATCCTGGGATTTGGACAGCATGCCTTCAATGTTCTTCGTCAGGTCCGTTTCCGCCTGCGCCCCGGCGACCAGCCCCTGCAGGTACACCAGTTCACCGTTTTCATATACCGCGCAGCCCCGCTCTCGCACGGGGACAATGCGCCCGTCTTTATGCGTCAAATGATAGAAGACATCCCACGGCTCGCCCTTTGCGATTGAGGCATCCACCTCACCGAAGACGCGTTCCACATCTTCGGGAACTGTGAGGCCCACATAGGACACCGTTTTGTTTCCCAGTAGGTCATCGACCGTGTATCCTAGTAGGTTCGGAAGGGTCCCTTCGATGTATTCCATAGTGTAGTTCTTGTCGTTCCTGCAGCGATAAACGAACGCCTCGATGGAACCGAAGACGCTGGAAAACACATCCGCCATGGGTCTCTCTCTTGTCGATGTTTTGGGAACGGGAGGGGACGATTGGGGCGGGGCGTCCGCCCCCCTGCGCAGGCTGTCAGGTGGCCTTGGAATATTTGCCAGCTTCGTCGCGGAGACCTGCAAAAAGGGCCAGCAGGCATAGGGCCACCGCAATGCCCGTTGCGCAACTCGGCAGGACCCCCTCGGCACCAGGAAAGCTGGGCCCCGTCATTCCCGTCCAGGTCAAAAGGTCAAATCCGAACATATCCATTCTCCTGTGTTTCGTTTCAGGGCGTTGTCGCAATCGGGTCTTTGGTTTCCGGGTAGGCATCTGCCTGCATCTTGATCTGGTCGAGCCCAGTTCGCTCGACCTCCTCCGGGACGCGCAGCAGCCCGAGTTTTTTGACGATGAGCGATCCGACAAACCCGGTTCCAAAGCCAATTGCGACGAAGGTGACGGCGCCCAACAGCTGACCAAACAAGGTCACGTGCGGCACGACGTCTCCGGAAAGGGCGGGCATGCCAGCGGCGAACACCCCCAACATAATCAGCCCGTAGAAGCCGACCACACCATGGACTGTGACGGCGCCCACGGCGTCGTCAATGCCGGCCCGTTCCAGAAGCGACGCCATTGGCTTGAGGATGAGGCCACCACCGAAGGCGATCACGAACGCCAGTCCGGGCCAATAAATGTCCAGCCCGGACGCGGCGGCGATGATTCCCGCCAAGGCGCCGGACATCATCCAGAAGGGGTCGCGGGCCGTGACCCAAGCCCCGATGATCCCGCCCGCAGACGACATCAGAACGTTGAAGGCCAAGGCGCCCAATGTGGTGGGTGTGCCGTAGATCGTGGTGTAGTTCGCCCCCCAGGACCAAGCCTCGCCGCCGACGACGATACAGGCCATGAGAAAGCCCCAGAAGCCGACGATGATCAGCATGAGCCCGGACGCCGAAAATGGCAGGTTATGCCCATGCAGGTCCTGCGGCACACCGGCGGCGTCAAATTTGCCGATGCGCGGGCCGAGGTTTATCAGCACAGCAAGCGTGAACGCCGCCGCCACAAGATGCACGACACCGGCGGCGCCAAAGTCGTGGAACCCCCAGTTTTGGACCAACCACCCATCCGCGTGCCAGCCCCAGGCGGCTGCGAGGGTCCAACTGAATCCGCCCAACAAGATGGCCAGAACCGTGAAGCCCACAGTCTGAATGCGTTCGATGACGGCGCCGGACATGATGGAGGCCGTCGTGGCCGCGAACATTGCAAAGGCCCCCCAAAAGACGCCGCTGATCTGATCGTCGAGGTTTGGGCCCATGGATGCGGCGCTGTCCCCCCAGGGGAGGGCGATGGAGTTCGCAAACTCCGCACCCGACAAACCGTTCGGCCCCGCCGCCAGAGACAAGCCGGTCGGGAACGCCCAATAGACCCACCATCCAAAGAAGTAGAAGCTGGGGATCACGAAGGCGAAGGCCAAAATATTCTTCACGCCGGAAGACAAGGCATGTTTCGTCCGCGACGCGCCCATTTCGTAGAGAAGGAACCCCGCGTGGATCAAAACCATCAGGGGGATTGTGAGGTAATAGTACATCTCCGCGAACATGGTGTTCGTGACGGATCCCTTCGCCTCGACGGAGGTCAGGCGGGCCGCCAATTCGGCAAGTTGGTCTTCCATAATGCTCTCCGACGCGGACAGAGTTAGGGTCCGCTAGGGCGTAGCACCCGGACCCTAACTCTTCGTAAATTCCGGTCGAAAGTTGTCATCCAGGGGGGGCGTCGTCACGTCGGCCCGTCACAGTCAGCCGACGCAGAGGGCCGCGATGGGTTTGCCCTCGGACGGGCGTGGAACCCCAAACCCCGAGCAAAAACAGAAATTTAACGTAGGATATGGTGGAGCCTAGGGGAGTCGAACCCCTGACCTCTTGCATGCCATGCAAGCGCTCTACCAACTGAGCTAAGGCCCCTCTCGGTGCCCCGCCGTCTAGGACAGGGTCTGGCGCGGCGCAAGTGCAAAATAGCCTGCGCCGCAGCCGGTCAATCGTCGTCGTTGCTGCCGTCGCTGACGTCCGCAATCTCCTCCAGGGAGACCGTGTCGTCGTCGTCATCGTCCAGCACGTCGTCGTCTTCGCCTTCGACGGCATCGTCTTCTTCGATGTCCACGTCGTCATCGTCGAGCAACAGATCCTCGTCCTCTTTGGACTTCACCGTCTCTGCGTCGTCTTTGTCGGCCACCAGCACGCGCGTCTTGCTGCCGG
Source organism: Pseudomonadota bacterium (assembly GCA_039817645.1). Taxonomy (GTDB): domain Bacteria; phylum Pseudomonadota; class Alphaproteobacteria; order Rhodobacterales; family Rhodobacteraceae; genus Jannaschia. The sequence continues at coordinate 19,600 of JBCBVM010000024.1, forward strand.
TTTCCACGTTGACCACGTCGCCCGTATACGGGCTGACCACTGGGTCGCGGTTCAAGTCGTAGAAGCGTTTGCCGGTCGTCGGGCAGACCCGCTTGACGCCCCATTCTTCCTTGGGCATGTCGCATCCTTCATGTCATCCTGGCCAGGGATGGCCGGGTCGAGAAGGGCGTGCCATGCCACAGGCATTTGTGGCTGACAAGCCCCCATGGGACAGGAGGGAGAGATGGCGCAAACGCTGCCTGTGCCAGGGGCACCGGGGGTCGAAGTGATCCTGCGCCGCTCGGCCCGGTCGCGCCGCCTGTCCCTACGGGTGGGCCGCACCGATGGGCGTGTCACGCTGAGCCTGCCGCCCCGCGCCAGCCTGGCCGAGGCGCGTGCCTTCGTCGATCAACAGGCACAGTGGATCGCCCGGCACGTGGCCGCCGCCCCCGCCCCGCGCCGCGTGCAGGTGGGCGGCAGCCTTCCGATTTTGGGCCAAGAGCACCCAATCGTCGTGGGCACGGGCCGCGCCGCCCGCCTGAAACCCGATGGCATCGCCGTGCCCGATGACGACCGCGCGGGCCCCCGTGTGAAAGCCCTGTTGCAAACCCTGGCGCGATCCCACCTGGCCGAGGCCGTGGACCGCTACGCCGCCCATCTGGGCCAGCAGCCCAACAAACTGACGCTGCGCGACACGCGCTCCCGCTGGGGGTCCTGTTCCTCTCGCAAGGATCTCATGTTCTCCTGGCGTTTGGTCATGGCCCCGAAGGAGGTGCTTGACTACGTCGCCGCGCATGAGGTCGCCCATCTGCGCCACATGGACCATTCTCCGGCGTTCTGGTCCCAGGTTGCCGCACTCATGCCCGACTACGCCCCGCGCCGTGCCTGGCTTCGGGACCAGGGGGCCATGCTCCACGCCATTGATTTCAGCGGTGCTTGACCTTCTGGCCCCCGGCGGGATGATACGCCCATGCTTTTGAATCCGAACCCTTTGCCGGACGGGACTGGCGCGGCCCATGAACGTCTTTATCGGTCGCTTCGGACACGCATCATGCACGGAGAGCTTTTGCCGGGCGAGGCGCTGACCCTGCGGGGCATCGGGCGCGACTACGGCGTGTCCATGACCCCGGTCCGCGAGGCCCTGCGCCGCCTTGCCGCCGAAGGCGCGCTGTCCTTGTCAGCCTCGGGCCGGGTCACGACGCCCGCCTTGTCCACCGAACGGATCGAGGAGTTGGCCTCCCTCCGCTCCCTCCTGGAGCCGGAATTGGCCATCCGTGCCCTGCCGCGTGCGCACCTGGCGCTGATCGACCGGATGGAGGTCATCAACACCGCCATCGCCGAACAGATCGCCAAGCAAGACGCCTCCGGTTATATCCGGACCAATCTGGAGTTCCACCGCACCCTGTACCTGCGCGCCCAAGCGCCCGCCATGCTGGCGATGGTGGAAACGGTCTGGCTGCAATTGGGGCCCACCATGCGCGCCCTCTACGGGCGCCTCAACCGGACGGAATTGCCAAAGAACCACCGGGTCATCGTGGCTGCCTTGCGCGCAGGGGATGAACCCGGCCTTCGCCTTGCCGTGCGGGCGGATGTCACGCAGGGACTGCGCCTGATCGCCGGCTGAGCATCGCTTCGACGGCGCCCACCACATCCTGCCCCGGCAGCTTCATGCCCAGGGTCAGGTTCTTCAGGAATTCTTCTTCCGGCGGCGACAGCGTCCCATCCGCCAGGATGACGGACAGGGCGCCATCCAGGATTGTCAGCCTTTGCTGCGCGTCCAAGCCGCGCCCGAACTGCACGAAATCCCTTGGCTTCGTCAGTCGGTCGGCCCGGCTCACCATCTCGGTGATATGCAGGTCCTGGAAATCCAGCCCGGTCAGGTTGCGGGCCAATTCCCGAATGGCCGTCACCTCGGACGGATCGGTTTTCCCATCGGCCAGGGCCGCGTGGCACATCACGTCGATCATCTGAAACACCGGCCCATCCCCGATCCCCAGGATTTGCAGGCGGATATCCCGCCGTTTGGCTCGCATGGCAAATTTCAACCCGCCGAACAGAAGACCAAGACCCAGGGCGATCAAACCGGCAAAGCCTTCGGCAATCTGCAACGGCGTCAGTGTGGGTGTGTCCGGCACATGCAGCGGGAAGGCGCCCATGGCCTTCAGCGATGGGACGGGAGCAATCATCGCGGCATAGCCGGGGGCGTCGCATCGCTCGGCCCCATAAACGTAAGGCCCGGGCGAGGTCCACAGCGGCACAAAGGCCAGGCTGGTCCGGTCCACCAAGTGACAGATCCAGTCGCCATCGGCACCCGGCACCGGCGCCACCGGCAACAGGCGGCTTTCCTGCACAATGCTGATCCCGCCGCGCTTCGCCAAGACCTCCGTCGGTGCGGCCACCAGGGCCAGGACAAAGGTCAGGAAAAGCGGAATCGTGCGGATCAGCATGGCATCTCTCGTCTAGTGTGGAACAAGTTTGCTAAGGTCGCGCAGGTCGGCGCGGTTCAGGCCAAGGCCCCGGGTCAACACCCGAAGAAACGCCTTATCCGCCTGCGTTAGGGCCCCATCCGCCAACAGGACGGACACGACCGAATTGAAGATCACGAGCTTTTCGTTGTGGCACAGGTCGCGGGCCATCCAGTGAAAGTTCATGGGCAAGATGAAGCGATCCGCCCGCATGGCGGCCTCGCGCAGATGCTCCAACTCATAATCCATGGCCGTGGTGTTGCGCGCGATTTCGAGGGCGCGTTCCAGGCGGGCCTCGTTGATTTGCCCGCCGGACCAGGCGGCGTGGACCATGGCATCCACTGCGCGGAAACGCGGCCCATCGCGCAGGCCCAGAACGGCCAGGCGCCACGCCTTGCGTTTGCGCCGAAAACTCCGCCCGACCAGGGTGATCACGGTCGCAATCGCCAGGCCTCCGGAAATCCAGGGCACCAATTGGACAGATTGCGCCCACATGGCCACGGGCCTGGGCAAGAAGCCGTCCGTGTCGGATATGACAACGCCCTGCGCGGCGGTCGGCCGCGACAGGAAGATAAGGGCTGCACTGACCTTTAGGGTCAGCATCAGCGACGCTTTCAGGATACTCAACATGCTCTTTTACGCTCGGCCACAATGGTTAATGGCTGAAAAAGACCATGGAAAAGCGGCAGGAATTGGAAACCCCTGCCGCTGAAATCGGACCATTTGCTGCCAAACGCGCGCAATCGCGCAGACAGCGTCAGGCGTGGATGGCGCCGTCCCCGCAGGCCAGCGCCGCCTCGCGCATCGCCTCCGAATAGGTGGGATGGGCGTGGCAAGTGCGCGCCAAATCCTCGGCGGCGGCGCCAAACTCCATGGCGACACAAACCTCATGGATCAAATCGCCCGCCATCGGCCCGATCACATGGCACCCCAAGATGCGGTCCGTGTCTTTGTCGGCCAGGATCTTAACGAAACCATCGGCGGCGAAGTTGGCCTTCGCCCGCCCGTTCCCCATGAAACTGAACTTCCCCACCTTATAGGCGTGCCCGGCGTCCTTGAGCTGTTCCTCTGTCTTGCCGACGCTGGCCACCTCAGGGTGGGTATAGATCACGCCCGGAATGACCCCGTAATTCACGTGCCCCGCTTGACCGGCCAGGATCTCGGCGATGGCCATACCCTCATCCTCGGCCTTGTGGGCCAACATCGGCCCCTCGATCACGTCGCCAATGGCATAGATGCCGTCCACGTTGGTCTTGTAATGGCCGTCCACGGCAATCTGCCCGCGCTTGGTCATCTCAAGGCCCAGTGCGTCCAGGCCCAGCCCTTCGGTGTGCGGCTTCCGCCCGGTGGAAATTAGGACCACATCGGCCTTCATCTCGTGGCTGCTCTCCTCCTTGCGCAGGGTGTAGTCCACATGGGCCTTCCCGCCTTTTGCCACCACCTTCGACACCGCGGCCCCGGTCACGAAATTCAACCCCTGCTTCATCAGAAGTTTCTGGAATTGTTTGGCAATTTCCGCGTCTTGCCCTGGCGTGATGGCGTCCAGATACTCGATCACCGTCACGTCTGTGCCCAGCCGCGCGTAGACGGAGCCCAGTTCCAGCCCGATCACACCCCCGCCCACGACGACCATCGTGTTGGGGATCTTGCCAAGCTCCAGCGCGCCGGTGGACGTCACGATCACCTTCTCGTCAATCTCCACCTCGGCGCCCGGCACATTGGCCGATTCTGAGCCCGAGGCGATGATGATGTGCTTTGCTCCGTGAACCTCGTCGCCGACCTTCACTTGACCCGGCGCAGGGATCGACCCCCACCCCTTGAGCCAATCCACCTTGTTCTTTTTGAACAGAAACTCGATGCCCTTCGTGTTCTGCCCAATCACGTCGTCCTTATAGGCCAGCATCTGCTTCCAATCGACGGACGGCGTCTTGCCCTTCAGGCCCATCTTGGCGAAATTATGCTCCGCCTCATGCAACTGATGGGACGCGTGCAGCAACGCCTTCGACGGGATGCAGCCCACATTCAGGCAGGTGCCGCCCAGGGTTTCTCGCCCCTCCACGCAGGCCGTCTTCAGGCCCAGCTGCGCACAGCGGATCGCGCAGACATAGCCGCCCGGGCCGCTGCCGATGATGATAACGTCATATTGGGCCATGGTGCCTCCGGTCGTGTGATCCATGAAGGGCGGGGCGAGGGTCGCACCGCTCAGATGAGGGTTGTGATAACCATAGTTACTGTTGCGAGGAACCCCACCATCCAGATGACGGACCGCCAGGGCCGCCACCCAAAAGCATAGGCCGGCACATAGACGATGCGCGCCCCAAGGTAGACCCACGCGCAGAGCGCCGTAAGCTGCGTGCTTTGGTCGCTTAGTGTCACCAGAACCACCGATGCGGTGAACAGGATGAGGGCTTCGAAATGGTTGGCCAGGGCGCGCTGCAACCGTCCGCCCATATCCGACAAGGGCCGGCTTGGGTCCCGGTCGCGGGCCGACATGGCATAGCCCGGCCCCACATCCAAATTGGCGCGGATCGAATAGGCCACAAATTGCAACGCCTGCAGCACAATCGCCAAGGCAAGGACAGTCAGTTCAGGGGTCATTGGGTCTGGCTCCATTGATCAAGGGCGCTGACGGGCCGGGGCAAACGCCCCTCAAGCCAGCGGGTCGCAATGTCGGGGTCGAACGCCGGGTCATGGCACTCGATCACCCAGGACAGAAAGCCGTCCGGCCCGCCATTGGCATAGGGCGGGGGCGACACAGGCTTGAACGTCGTCGGCAAGCGGTCCTGCAGGCTTAACATATTCAAGACATGCCCCAATTCCTGCACGACGTGCCAGGCCAGCGGGGCCTTCGGGTCAATCTTCATCTTCACCCACCATCCCCCTGGGCTGTCACCGCTCGACAAGACCTGGGTCCCTGGGACCTGGTTCAAATACGCTTCCAACGTCGCGAACGACACCTGTGGCGGGGCCACCTGCGGCCGGTTCGGCCCCAGCGGGCGGCCGGTCACCAGGACCACAAACACATAGCCCAGGATCAGCAAAAGGGGTGTGACCACTGCGCCCACTATGGGCGACAGGATCACCTCCGCCAGGGGCCGTGGGCCGCCAAGCGCGTGCTGGCATCCCGCCTGCGCGCTACCCCAGTGCAAAAACCCAAACGCCAGGAGAAGCCCAACACAAGGAACCAACCGCCCCGGCGGCAAGCGAAACCGCAACAGCCCCTCGGGCAGCACCCGCAACAGCAGCGCGCGCACCAGCGTCAGGGCAAAGAACGAAGCCAAATGCGCCCAGGGCAAAAGCGTCCAATGGCTGATCCAACCCGGCGCCAGAACCCCGCATATCACCAACGCAGGCGACAATGCGACAAACGCCACCGCCACCAGGAATGCCACATCCATTGGCCCTGCCACACGCCCCATCAGGTGCCCCGCGCCAGCCAGACTTGGGCCAGCCCCAGCAGGACCAAAAGCGCAAGGGCCACATCCACCTGTAACACCGTGACCCCGTCCCGCCGCGCGGTGGCACTCCCTTGGACAACGCCCATGACCGCCAGGGCCGCGAGGATCCAGGCGGCCCAAACCGACCCTGAGCGCAGCCACAGTGCCAGCGCCGCGAAGACGGGAAGTTCCACCAATAGGAAGGGGATCAACGCGGCCCATGTGTCCACCGGCGGCAAGAAGGCGGTGTGCGCCGCGTCCCTGGGCAGGCGGAACAACGCGATCAGGACCAACCCCCGCAGGGCCACCATGCCCGCCACCGCCCACAGCGTCAGCGTCATTTGTGCCTCCGCACGACAAGGTACGTGGTGAAGCCCGAAATCACCGCATAGGCCGCCGCCAGCCACCAGAGCATCGGGTCCGGGCCGCGCCACGCCTGCAATGCGATCACCAGCAGTGCGGCGATGCCCACGCGAATGATCCAAAACGCGATGGCGCGACGGGCCGGGCTCATGCGGCGGCCCCTTGGCGTGCGGGGGTTGGGTTTCCGGGCAACCCGGGATGCGCCCGCATGATGGCCGCCGCGATCGCCTCGGCCTTCTGGGCAAATGTTCCGATGCGGGCCGATGGGTGCGGCGCGACCTCATGGGGCACGCCGAAATGGCGCAACGTCCGCGCGCTGTCCTGGCCCAAAGCCACGGGGCGTCGACCCATGATCTCGTGCCGGACTACGGCCTGGAACGACGCGCGCGCATGAACCGCCGGGATCTGCGAGGACCGACGATCCGGCAAAAGCTGAAATATGGGTGAGATATAGACATCCCCCCGCGTGAGGCCCAACTGCGCCAACGCCCCATCCAAGACCCGGTTGAACGGGATCTCCGGCAAATAGCCTGTCTGCCGCAGCCGCGCTGCGTTTGCCTGTGCCGAGGGCGCATCTAGCCAATCCTTGGAGATCAGCATCGGTCCCGCCAAATTGCCGGAGGTCAGCTGAATCGGAGAGACATATGCCCCCTCCATCCCCACATCCGCCAAGGTCGCATAGCCAGGCAGGGCAAATGCCCGGCGCGCAGCGATGGCGCGCGCGTATTGTGCCTCCCGCTCAGCCGCCGTCATGCGTCCACCTCGAAGGGTGTGCCATTGGGGCCGCGCGCCGAAATCCCTGGCATCTCCGTCTTGTGCCATCGGGTGGCATAGGTCCCTTGCGGTATCTGTTCATCCGGGTGACGCCGCAGTGTCAGGCGGCGGGCGGGTTTGTCCAAATCGACCCGATCCGCCCGCGCGTCCGTCGCGACCATGGCCGGAGATGTCATCAAATCCAGCCGCGCCAACGCCAGGGTGTAGACAGGCGGTACCGCGACCTTCACGACCCAAAGCAGGAGGAGACGTTTCATGTTTTCACCACTGCCCTTCGCGATCGGAGCCGGGGCGCCGCCCCACGACCAGACACCGGCAAGGGCGCGTTTTGAATTGTACAAACTGAACAGACCCCACTTTGGGCGCGGGCCAGTTTTGTGCAAACTCCGTTAACGCCCCGCCGTCACAGATCCATCAGCAACCGACGCGGGTCCTCCAACGCTTCCTTTACGCGCACCAGGAACGTCACCGCGCCCTTCCCATCGACGATCCGGTGGTCATAGCTGAGCGCCAGATACATCATTGGCCGGATCACGATCTCCCCTCCGATAACCATCGGACGTTCTTGGATTTTGTGCATACCCAAGATGCCCGATTGCGGCGGGTTCAGGATCGGCGATGACATCAGCGACCCGTACACACCGCCGTTAGAGATGGTAAACGTGCCGCCCTGCATCTCCTCCATGGACAGTTTCCCATCCCGGGCCTTCGCCCCTTTTTCCGCAATCGCTTTCTCAATGCCCGCAAAGCTCATGGCATCCGCATCGCGAATGACCGGCACCACAAGACCCGTGGGCGTGCCCGCCGCGATGCCCATATGCACGTAGTTTTTGTAAACGATATCAGTGCCGTCGATCTCTGCGTTGACTTCCGGCACCTCGCGCAGGGCGTGGCAGCAGGCCTTGGTGAAGAAAGACATAAAGCCCAGCTTTACGCCGTGTTTCTTTAGAAACAGGTCCTTATACTCGTTGCGCAGATCCATGACCGCCTTCATGTCCACCTCGTTGTAAGTGGTCAGCATGGCGGCCGTATTTTGGCTATCCTTCAAACGCTTGGCGATGGTCTGGCGCAAGCGCGTCATGCGCACGCGCTCCTCCCGTTCGGCATCGTCTGCGGCCACGGGGGCCCGTGCGGCGGGCGCCGGCGTCGGCGCAGGTGCGGGCGCAGACGCCCCCGCCACTGCGGCGTTCAGCACGTCTTCCTTCATGATCCGGCCATCCCGGCCAGAGCCTTGGACATGGGCCGCATCAAGCCCTTTCTCGGCCATTAACTTGTTGGCGGACGGGGCATTTTCAACGTCGGCGCCGTTTGGCGCGGGCGCCGATGCCTCTGCGGGTGGGGCGCTCGGCGCCGCCGCAGGGGCGCCACCGGACGCAGACAGCACGGCCAGCTTGCCGCCCGCCGCAACGGTGCTGCCCTCCGCCGCCAAGATTTCGCTCAGGGTCCCCGCCGCAGGCGCAGGCACTTCGACGGACACTTTATCCGTTTCCAACTCACACAGCATCTCATCGGCCGCCACGCTTTCCCCGGCCTTCTTGAACCACGTTGCCACGGTCGCTTCCGACACGGATTCGCCCAAGGCGGGCACCATGACATCCACCGTGTCGCCACCGTCGCCACCGTCTCTTCCGCTCGGCTGAGCGTCCTCGGCGGGTTCGGCCGCAGACACAGGCGCGGCCGTCGCGCCCGCCCCTTCGGAAATCGTTGCCAGCAAAGCGTTTACGCCAACCGTGCTCCCCTCGGACGCGACGATTTCGGCAAGGGTGCCCGCCGAAGGCGCCGGAACTTCGACCGTAACTTTGTCGGTCTCCAACTCGCACAGCATCTCGTCGGCGGCCACGGCATCCCCAGGTTTTTTGAACCAAGTGGCGACCGTGGCTTCGGACACGCTCTCGCCCAGGGTGGGCACTTTTACGTCGATGGTCATTCTCTTACTCCAGGTTCAGCGCTTCGGTCACAAGCGCCTCTTGTTGGGCTTTGTGCTGGGAGGCCAGGCCCGTGGCGGGCGAGGCGGACGCGGCGCGGCCCACATAGCGCGGGCGCGGGTTGTCGGCACCAATGCGGGTCAGCACCCATTCGATGTTGGGTTCCACGAAGGTCCAGGCGCCTTGGTTCTTGGGTTCTTCCTGGCACCAGATGATGTCGGCCTGCTTGAACCGCTGCAGTTCGTTGACCATGGACAGGGCCGGAAACGGATAAAACTGTTCCAGGCGAAGGATATAGGTGTCTGTCTTCTCGGCCCCATCGCGGGCTTCCAGCAGGTCGTAATAGACTTTGCCGGAACAGACGACGACACGCTTGATCTGGTCGTCGGGCAAAAGGGTCAGATCGGAAAGGCCCTTTTCCGCATCGTCCCAGAGGACGCGGTGAAAGCTGGATCCGGTGACGAAATCCTCTTTGGTGTTCACCGCCATCTTGTGCCGCAACAAGGATTTCGGCGTCATAAGCACCAAAGGTTTGCGGAAGTCCCGGTGCAATTGGCGCCGCAGGATGTGGAAGTAGTTTGCCGGGGTCGAGCAATTGGCCACGATCCAATTGTCGCCACCGCACATTTGCAAGAACCGCTCTAGCCGGGCGGAGGAGTGTTCGGGCCCCTGACCTTCGAACCCGTGGGGCAGCAGACAGACCAGGCCCGACATGCGGAGCCATTTGCTTTCCCCCGAGGACACGAACTGGTCGAACATGATCTGCGCGCCGTTGGCGAAGTCGCCAAACTGTGCTTCCCACATGGTGAGGGCGTTGGGTTCAGCGAGGGAATAGCCATATTCAAAACCCAGCACCGCGTATTCGGACAGGGCGCTGTCGATCACTTCGTAATGGGCTTGTCCCTCGCGGATATGGTTCAGCGGGTAGTAGCGTTCCTCCGTCTCTTGGTTGACGAGGCCGGAATGGCGCTGACTGAAAGTGCCGCGGGTGCTGTCTTGTCCCGCAAGGCGGACGCGATAGCCTTCGGTGAGCAGGGACCCAAAGGCCAAAGCCTCGGCAGTGGCCCAATCGAACCCGGTGCCTTCGTCGAACATTTTGCGCTTGGCATCCAGAAGACGCGTTACGGTCTTATGGAGCGAGATGTCCTCGGGGACATTGCACAATGCGTGCCCGACTTGGTTGAACGTCTCGGGTGCGATGGCGGTTTCACCGCGGACGTAATCTTCTTCTCGCCGGCGGTCGAGGTGGGACCAGCGCCCGTCCAGCCAATCGGCCTTGTTGGGTTTATACTCGCGCCCCGCATCGAATTCCTGGGCCAGATGGTCCTGGAACTGGGTCTTCATATCCTCGATTTCGCCTTCGGGGATCAGACCGTCTTTCACCAGCCGTTCGGTGTAAAGCGATAGGGTCGTCTTATGGCCCTTGATCCGCTTGTACATGATCTGTTGGTGAACATGGGCTCATCGCCTTCGTTATGGCCGAAGCGGCGATAACAGAAGATGTCGAGCACCACGTCCTTGCCGAACTTCTGCCGGTACTCTGTCGCGACACGGGCGGCGTGGACCACGGCCTCTGGGTCATCTCCGTTCACGTGGAAGATGGGCGCCTCCACCACCAGCGCATTGTCGGTGGGGTAGGGGCTGGAACGGCTGAAATGCGGTGCGGTCGTAAACCCGATCTGGTTGTTGACGACGATATGAATCGTGCCGCCGGTTTTGTGACCGCGCACACCAGACAGGGCGAAGCATTCGGCCACGACGCCCTGGCCCGCAAAAGCCGCGTCGCCGTGCAGCAGAAGCCCCGCGACTTTCGTCCGTGCCGCGTCGCCCAGATGATCCTGCTTGGCGCGCACCTTGCCCAAAACGACGGGGTTCACGGCCTCTAGATGGGAAGGATTGGCGGTCAGCGACAGGTGGACGACATTGCCGTCGAATTCCCGATCCGAGGATGCCCCCAGGTGGTATTTTACGTCGCCCGATCCGTCGACGTCTTCGGGCTTAAAGCTCCCGCCTTGGAATTCGTTGAAGATGGCGCGGTAGGGCTTGCTCATCACATTGGCCAGGACCGATAGGCGGCCCCGGTGGGGCATGCCGATGACAATCTCTTGCAGGCCAAGTTGACCGCCACGCTTGATGATCTGTTCCATGGCGGGGATCAGCGCCTCGCCCCCGTCCAGGCCGAACCGTTTGGTCCCCATGTATTTGACATGGAGGTACTTTTCGAAACCCTCTGCCTCCACCAGCTTGTTGAGAATGGCGCGGCGCCCGTTCTGGGTGAACTGGATTTCCTTGCCCAGACCCTCGATCCGTTCCTTCAGCCAGGAGGATTGTTCGGGGTCGGAGATATGCATGTATTGCAGGGCGAAGGTCCCGCAATAGGTGCGCTTGAGGATGGCCACGATGTCCCGGAGGGTCGCGACCTCCAGGCCCAGCACGTTGTCGATAAAGATCGGACGATCCAGATCGGCGTCGGTAAAGCCATACGACTTTGGCTCAAGCTCGGGGTGGGGGTCCTGGCTGCGCATGCCCAAGGGGTCAAGTTTGGCGGCCAAGTGGCCCCGGATGCGGTAAGCCCGGATCAGCATCAGCGCCCGGATGGAGTCGAGGACCGACCGGCGGATCTGCTCGTCGCTCAGTCCGGTGCCCATTTCAGTCGCTTTGGCCTTGATCTTGTCACCGGCGGCCTTGGCCTCTTTCGGGTCCATCTTGGGGGCGGGCCATTCGCCCGTCAGCGCCGCCGTCAGATCATCGGCGGGCATTGGCGGCCAGTCGGACCGCCCCCAACTTGGGCCATCCGCCTCGGCCTTGGCGGCGGCGGGGTCGTCGGCCAATGCCTTGAAAAACTGCCGCCACGTGTCGTCGACCGCGTTAGGGTCGCTGGCATAGCGCGCATACATCTGTTCCAGGTATTCGGCGTTATGTCCCTGCATAAAGGACGTGGAATGGAACACATCATTCGGGGATTGGTCGTTCATTGGGAAACCTCCTGCGGGAGAGTGATGACACGTTCAATGAGGGTCTGAGGCGCGCCGGGGGCGGCAAAGGATGGGCCGTCCGATGGCGGGGGTGCGGTGCGGGCGATGCGGCATGTGCGCGTTGCCACGCCCAAGGGATCGGTGATCTGCGTGACGGTCATCGCGCCATCCGGGCGGCGCAGGACACGGGTGCGGGTGGCATCGGTATCCGCTTTGCGAAACAGGCCGGGCACCGCGATGCGTTGCAAACCAAGCAGGGTGGAGACGTCCTCTCCACCGCGATCCGTCTCTAGGTAGGGGATCATCAGCGTCCAGGCCAAATGCTCTGCCGCGTCGGTGTCCTCTGCACTGGCCAGTGCCCATCCGGCGGTGCGGAGGGCCTCTATGGCCTCGTCGAACGACCCGTCGGGGCACGCGGGCGGCACTGTGGCCACGGTCAAGACGGTGGCGAAGCCATCCGGCCCCGGGTCCGTCCCGCTGAGGTTTGATTGCACAAAGGTCACGGCCAAGGTCTGCCCGGGCCCAAAGTTGTCATTGCGCGTGGTGAAGTGGCGCCACGCCGTGCCGCGCACCCCGTCCGGTTCGCGCGCATTGGCCGTTTCAAACGCCCGGGACAGGGTGCCCGTGGGCAGCGACGCAAAGCACCGGACCGTGTTCCGCCCTTCCCCATCAAGACCGGCCACCAGGAACAGCGTTTGACCTTGGGCATCGAAGACCAACGCCTCTTTCACCTGCTCTCGCCAAAACACCTTGGCGGCGCGAAGCTGCGCGTCCGTCGTGCCGTCGGCGGGCACCGACACTCCGGCAAATGTCTCGGCCAAATCCTCGGCCTGGGCCGCGCGCGACAGGGCAGGGATCAGGACCCAACCCCAGCTTTCCAGCGCTTGTTGGTACAAGGCCGCATCGAAATGGGTGGCCACGCAGGGCCGCAGGCTGGCGGGCAGGGTTTGCGCCTGGGCGGGCGCCCCGAAGAGACAAAGGCAGATCGTCAGGGCATGACGCAGACACGCCGGCCAAGCTCCGCTGCTGGCCGCAGGGGTGCGTGTTGGCGGTATTTCAAGGGGCGGAGCAGCGTCAAACAAAGTGCCGCGAACGGTGTGGGTGCATTCGTCCATTTCGTCTCCTCCCTCCTCTTGCCGGGCAATCACGCCCGTCGTTTCAAACTGCCGTGGCCTTTTCAAAGTCGGTCGGCCCCACCGGTTCGCTGGTCATGCGCATGTTACGGTCGCGGCGACTTCAGCGGACCGCAGCCCGCTGAGCCGCGTGGGGTCTGAAACCGTCGCCACGGGACGGCCCCAGGTATCACACAGGGCCTTTGCGGCTGTCTGGAAATCACCGGGTTGCAGATCCTTGGCGAGCGCTCGAACAGTGTAAACGCCTCGGGACCCCTGGACCGTCGCGACAGCGTTCGGAAGTGCGAAGGATTGTCCGGCGGTATCCCCTCGACCGGGGAGTTCCATGTAGAAGACGCCGCTTTGTATCTCTGTCACGCGGCCATCGGATCCGCTGGCAAGCCCGCCGCCCTCCTGGCATGCCGACATGAGGACAAGGGTCCCGACGAGGAAAAAGCCACGCAACATCATCCGATCGCCTCCTTGACCGCTTCGCCCAAGGTTGCGGGGCTGTCCGCCACCACAATCCCGGCCGCGCGCATGGCTTCGATCTTGCTTTCGGCATCGCCCTTGCCGCCGGCGACGATGGCGCCCGCATGGCCCATGCGCCGACCCGGAGGCGCGGTGCGCCCGGCGATGAACCCGGCGGTGGGCTTCCAACGGCCCTTCTTCTTCTCATCGGCCAGAAACTGCGCGGCCTCTTCCTCGGCGGTGCCGCCAATCTCTCCGATCATTATGATCGACTGGGTTTCCTCATCGGCTAGGAACATCTCCAGCACGTCGATATGTTCGGTGCCCTTAATCGGGTCGCCGCCAATGCCCACGGCGGTGGACTGGCCCAGCCCCATGTCGGAGGTCTGCTTGACCGCCTCATAGGTCAGCGTGCCAGAGCGGCTGACCACGCCCACGGACCCACGCTGGTGAATGTGGCCCGGCATAATGCCGATCTTGCACGCATCGGGCGTGATGACACCTGGACAGTTGGGCCCGACCAAACGCGTCTTGGACCCGTCCAGCGCGCGCTTCACCTTCATCATGTCCAGCACCGGAATGCCCTCGGTGATGCACACAACCAGGGGGATTTCAGCGTCAATTGCCTCCAGGATGGAATCGGCGGCAAAGGGCGGCGGCACATAGATGACGCTGGCATTGGCGCCGGTGGCGGATACCGCTTCGTGGCAGCTGTCGAAGACCGGCAGGCCCAGATGGCTTTGGCCGCCTTTGCCGGGTGTGACGCCGCCGACCATTTGGGTGCCGTACGCGATGGCCTGTTCCGAGTGGAAGGTGCCCTGGCTGCCGGTCAGGCCCTGGCAGATCACCTTGGTGTCTTTGTCGATGAGAATGGCCATTCTGAAGTCTCCGAAGTGGTCGTCTTTGGTGCGCCGAGGCGCGTCATTGGTGGATGATTAAGATGACGGGATGGGTGAAGGTCTGGGTCTGTCCGCCTTCCCCGTCGCTGAAGCTTGTGTTCGCCAGGGGCATGGTCACGGCCAGGTCGCGAAAGAAAAACCCATTGCCGCCTGCCGCGTTCACACCTGCGCCAAGGGGGCGCGCCGTGATGGGGGCCCCTTCCACAAGGCGGGGCGACAAGATCTCTCCGACGATTTGATTGGCTGTTCTGATGCCAACAGCCGGGGAGCCGACAGAACATCCAGTCCCGGCGCGCACGACGCCGCGCTGTCCATCGGGGCGACCATAGGTCTGGGCGTCCACGGGACCGATCCGCAAGAACGTCAGCGTGTTCGGGTTGACGAAGACCGTGGCCCCGTTTTGGCGTTCCCGAATGGGAAAGCCCAACGCACGGGCCGCGCGGTCCTGGGCAGATCGGGTCCGGTTGTTCAGGCACACGGCCTCCACGGCGAACCGCATCCGCTGGACGGCGATATCCCGCACGGCGGGGGCCACCTGCATGGACGCGTCGGACGCCACACAGGCCGAAAGGGCCAAAGCTGCCAAAAGGGGGGCGAGGAATTTTCTCATTCTGTCTTCTCTCGTTGACTGGCCTCTGGGGTCAGTCGTTCGACCGAGAGGAAGGTTTCAATGCCGTTCAGACCGGGGCGCGTGCCTGTATGAACGACAGCGATACGATTGGGGTTCAGGAACCGCGCCGCCAGCAAGGAGGTGCCGGGCAAGCGGACGGTTTTGTGCGTCTGTGGGATCGGGGCCTCGGTCGTGATCCCTTCCGCCTTTGCGGCTTGTGCCGCAACCTCCGCCGCGGCTTCGGCAGCGTCGCCGTCAAAAGACACTTCGCACCGCCGGTCGGTGCCGGGCGTGGCACTTGCAGGCGCGGGCGACGGCGCCGCATCCGAGAACGGATTGGTGTCATAGAAATCGGTCCGCGCGCCCGTCGGCAGGATCGCGGCCTCTGCCGTGGCGGCGGTCAGGTAGGGCGAGAAGCAATTCTGCGCAAAGGCGGCCAGCATGTCGGCGCGTCCAGGGTTGGCCTGGGCGGGCAGTGTCGCGCCCACAATCGTGACGACCATGGCACTGATGGCGGTGACTGCGTTCATTCGGCCAGCACCTGCACGAAAGAGAATATCCGGAAGTTGCCTTGGCCCATGGACCCCACGAAGATCGCATTGGGGACGGGCAGGGCGCCCTCCACCATGTATTCCCGGCGATCATTGCGGAAATCCGGCGGCGTTGATGCGAAGGCGCCGACCGGGGGGATCTGCTCTTCTACCTTGCCGCCAGATATCGAGATGCCATCGCCTTTGGGGACCCGTTCCAGGAAGGCCGCTTCCAAATCGTCCACGGAGGGCGCATCCGACGTGATCTGTTGGACCATGCATTCCCGCATCTCAAGCGCGGTGCCCCGGCGAAACGACCCGATGATCAACACATCGTCGATGCCGGACTGGTACGTTACCCAAGTCTCGTCTGGCGAAGCCGACCACACCTTTTCACCGAAGGGACCCGGCCCGGGCAGGACCTCGCGCAGGGCCGCCTCGCCCGCCATTGCGGCAGGGCAAAACTGGTTGAACACGTCGAAATGCTTGCCCACGTCCATCTTCTGCTGCGCAAGTGAGGGGCCGATCGAAACGCTCAGGAGAAGCGCTGAGACGCCGATGGCCCTGGCTTTCCACATGCCGTCTGCGTGCTTGTCGCGCTGCGCCATGACCTTATCCGTTGTCCGGGACGATGGCATAGAACGTGAGTGAGGCGGAAACGGCTGATACCCCGCCATATCCCTGGCGGACGACTTCGCCCATGGTCACGACATCGGCACGCTCGAACGCCCCAGAGACCGAGAATCCCGCCCAGTCCTGGTGCCCCCCGTAGATCCGCAGACCGGTATCGGGGGGCGCAAAACGGGTCAGGGCGCCGCCGGAAGCGGCTTGTCCTGTCCTCTCTTCCATGACCTCACGAAGGGCAGCGGCGGTTTGTGCAAACTCTCCGCCGCCGATCTGGGTGTCGAAGACATCACAATAGACGGTGGCCGTTCCACCGTGCCGTCCAAGATAGATATGGTCGCCGACCAGACCGTCTTCGTCCCCGGACTCGTAGATGAAGAACATCCCGTCTTCCGAAACACCCCCCTCGGAATTGGGCGTCAGCGGCTCCAACGCCGAGACCGTACCTTGCAGGTCGGTGAGAAGTCCGGCGCAGGTCGCCATATACCGATCCCACAGGGCAGCGGCATCAATGCTTTGCGCAGGTGCCGACAACGTATTCAGGCAAATCAGACCGGCCGCCAAGCCCGTCCGCAAGGCCAGTTGTTCTGTCACCCCTTCACCGCCTTCACGATCTTCTGGGCGCCGTCCTTCAGGTCATCGGCGGCGATCACGTCCAAGCCGGAATTGTTGATGATGTCCTTGCCCTGCTGCACGTTCGTGCCTTCCAAGCGCACGACAAGCGGGACTTGCAGGCCAACCTCTTTCACGGCGGCCACAACACCCTCGGCGATCACATCGCAACGCATGATGCCACCGAAGATGTTCACCAGGATGCCTTTGACATTCGGGTCAGACGTGATGATCTTGAACGCTTCGGTCACCTTCTCTTTGGTGGCACCACCGCCCACATCCAGGAAGTTTGCCGGTTCCGCACCGTACAGCTTGATGATGTCCATGGTCGCCATGGCCAGGCCCGCACCGTTCACCATGCAGCCAATTTCCCCGTCCAGGGCGATGTAGTTCAGATCGAATTTTGACGCGGCGAGTTCCTTTGGGTCTTCCTCCGTCTCATCGCGCAGTTCAGCGATATCCTTATGGCGATACACGGCGTTGCCATCGAACCCGACCTTGGCGTCCAGCACCTTT
Source organism: Pseudomonadota bacterium (assembly GCA_039817645.1). GTDB lineage: Bacteria > Pseudomonadota > Alphaproteobacteria > Rhodobacterales > Rhodobacteraceae > Jannaschia. The sequence goes on from JBCBVM010000024.1 coordinate 36,892, forward strand.
AGGCTGCCCTCATCGGTCACGATCAGGGGGTTGATCTCCAGCATCTCCATGTCTTTCTCGGTGAAGGCCCGATAAAGATTGCCCATCAACTGCACGCATTGCTTGATCTGCGCGCCTTCCAGGCCCAGGGCGAAGGCCACCCGACGGCCATGCCACGGCTGATACCCCGTGGCCGGGTCCACATCGAAACTGATGATCTTTTCGGGGGTGGAGGCGGCCACCTCCTCGATGTCCATCCCGCCTTCGGTCGAACAAACGAACCCGATCCGGCTGGTCTGGCGGTCCACCAACAGGGCCAAATACAACTCCCGCGCGATCCCGCTGCCGTCTTCGATATAGATGCGGTTGACCTGCTTGCCCGCCGGGCCGGTCTGGTGCGTCACCAAGGTGCGGCCCAGCATCTTCTTGGCCTCTTCGGCGGCTTCTTCCACGGATTTGGCCAGGCGAACCCCGCCCTTGTCGCCCGCATCTGCTTCCTTGAACGATCCTTTGCCGCGTCCGCCCGCGTGAATTTGCGCCTTCACAACCCAAAGCGGCCCGTCCAATTGCCCGGCTGCGTCCTTGGCATCTGCGGCTTTCGTGACGGGCACGCCGTCCGAGACAGGGGCGCCGTAATCGCGCAAAAGGGCTTTGGCCTGATATTCATGGATGTTCATGGGTGCCGTTCCATATGGTCGTAATATCTACCTTGGGCTTGGCATGCTGAATTGCCCCAAGGGAACAGGAAACATGGGAAATCCATCGAAGTTGATGGGAAAAGTCATCATTGTGATCACAAGCAAAATGGGTGTGATCACAAATGGCCTCCGCCGGATATTCGGAGCGGTCGCTGCGCCCCTGCGCGCGATTGTCGCAGATTCGCCGGGGGCGTTACGGATAGCCGCAATCGGTCAATGTGGCGTGCGGGGGCAGGCTTGCGCCAGAGCCGACGTTCACCGCACGGCCTCGGGACCTTGGGGCGTTACGCCGCCAGTTGACGCGGACCGGGTGTGTATTGGCCCAGATCAGCCATCATCGCCGTTGTCGCAGCCTCATACCGTAGAATGCGACGATCGCGTGCCTCATTGAAATTCAGGCGCTTGTAATAGCTGCGGTAGTATTCCGCCTGGTCCTCATCACCGGGGGCGTAGCCACGCCCACGCTGCACCTTTTGCTGGAACAGGTCGGGCGTGCGGACGCAATAGTGGTTCACTTGGGCCAGTTTCCACCAATCGCCAGGCGTCCGGATTGACTTGAACGGCACCCGAATGTTGCGCTTGGTGCGACGGCGCCACTTGGCGGGGTCCCCGGTGCTGGTGATGGCCACGAAGTCTTCGACGGGAACGTCCCTTTTTAGGAAGGGGCGATGAATATCCAAAAGTGCGATGTCGTCTGACCAACGGAACAGTGTTTTGACCTGCGGGGTCAGGTCATCTCTGGCGGCGCGGGCCATGGTGAACTGATCGCAGATTTGACGGCCGGGCCAGGTTGTCCGGCCGCTATCGCCAAAATGGCGCCACCCTACCATCAATGCGTCGCAGTCTGGCGCTGCGCGCAGCAGGCCCCCAACCGTGCCGTCGCCGACATTGGGGACAAGGAATTCATCGATGTCCAACCACATCACCCAATCGCCCTTGCGGAACAGACCGGCTTCCTGCGCAATCCGGGCAGCGTTCTTTTGGGGGGCCACGCCCGGGGCTGGCGAATGATGGAAATGACGAATAACGCGCGCATCGTCCAATTGGTCCAGCATCAGCTCCGACCCATCGGTGCAATCGTTGGAAAAGATGACGATATCCGTGAAGCCAATCACTTTGTGATAGGCAATCCACTCCTCCAAGAAGAGACCTTCGTTTTTCTGAGCCGAAAACAGGATTTTCCGTCCAGCCATGGGTCCCAAGCTCCGCATTCTGCGTCTTCGTTTCCCATAGAGAAACGTTAAACATTGGCAGAAATTGGACGAATTCCGGGAATTCGCGGGTCCCGACTTTCAGCGCGGCGGCAAAGAAAAACGCCGCGCTTTCGGGGCGCGGCGTCTTCGATTCTTGGGGTACAGTGGCTTAGGCCAGGGACGGGTCGATGCCTTTGCAAGCCTCCACCAACCCTTTGACGGCATCGACGGATTTGTCGAACATCGCCTGCTCATCGCGGTTGAGAGAAATGTTGACGACCCGTTCAATCCCGCCCGCGCCGATGACCGTCGGCACGCCCACATACATGCCGTTCAAGCCAAGGGCGCCATCCACATATGCGGCGCAGGGCAAAAGGCGCTTTTGATCTTTCAGGTAGGCTTCGGCCATTTCGATGGCGCTGGTGGCGGGCGCATAGAAGGCCGATCCGGTTTTCAGCAGCCCGACGATTTCGGCGCCCCCGTCCCGGGTGCGCTGGACGATGGCGTCCAGGCTTTCTTGTGTGGTCCACCCCATCTTGACCAGGTCGGGCAGGGGGATGCCACCCACGGTGGAATAGCGGGTCAGAGGCACCATCGTGTCGCCATGGCCGCCCAAAACAAACGCCGTGACGTCGCGCATGGAGACATTGAACTCCTCCGCCAGGAAATGCCGGAACCGGGCGCTGTCCAGGACCCCGGCCATGCCGACGACTTTCTCATGGGGCATGCCGCTGAACTCTCGAAGGGCCCACACCATGGCGTCCAACGGGTTCGTGATGCAGATGACAAAGGCATCGGGCGCGTTGTCACGGATCCCTTCGCCCACGGCCTTCATCACCTTGAGGTTGATGCCCAGCAAGTCATCGCGCGACATCCCTGGCTTGCGCGGCACGCCCGCGGTCACGATGCACACATCCGCCCCGGCAATGTCGGTGTAGGACGTCGTGCCCTTCAGCGCGACGTCGAACCCCTCCACGGGGCCCGATTCCGCGATGTCCAGCGCCTTGCCCTGGGGCGTGCCCTCCGCGATGTCGAACAAGACGACATCGCCCAGTTCTTTGATCGCAGCCAAATGGGCCAGTGTTCCACCGATCTGTCCTGCGCCGATAAGGGCAATCTTGGGTCGCGCCATGGGTCTGTCTCCGAAAGTAGCGGTCGTGAGTCCGGCGTGAGCTATCGGATGGGGCAGGGGTCGCGCAAGGGACAAGGCGTTTTGATCACAGGGCAGACGCTGCCCAGACCGGTTGAAACGCGAAGTGGCCACCGCTGGGTGGCCACACTTCCAAGGGCTCGCGTGACAAGTTGGGTCAAATGTCGGCGTCGGTCAGATGGCTCAGGTCGTCCATCCGTTCTTCCCACGCCTGACCGGACGCCACCAGGCACATCCGACCGTCGGGCATGGTGATGGTTATCGTCCAAGTGCCTGTTTCGTCAGAGGCAAAGACCTCCACGATGCGGTTCTGGGTGCCCAGGCCGATGCCCCGCCGTGTTTCGCCGAATTGCCCCGACAGGCGTTCCACAACCGCGCCGCGCACGCCGCAATTCGCCGCCTGCGCCTGGGCAGGAAGAGACGCGATCAAAAGCAGAAATGCCGTCAGCATCGCCAAGGAAGTATGGAGTACAGTCTTTTTAGTCATGGCACGTCCTTTCGCAGTCACACGCCCGCCCGCACCCCTCAAGACACTGGACCGGCTGTCCAAAGTCTCTGGGGGCGGCCCGGTAACGCCGGTGCCGAAAAGTGAATGACGCCAAGCTGCCATACAGGTCCGAAGAAACGGTTAACGTATGTCCAGGTCGCCCGCGCTGCACGGCAGCAAAAACGCGTGAAATATTCGAAGCGCTTCAGGGTCAGTCGCTTGCCAATCATTGCGCGGCGGGTCAGAACGGCGCCAGAAAGGACCCATTATGACGCTCTCCCATCGCCCCTACCGCTCCGTTCTCTATATCCCCGGGTCCAACGCACGGGCCCTGGAAAAGGCCAAGTCGTTGCCGGTGGATGCGATCATCTTCGACCTCGAAGATGCCGTGGCCCCAGATGAAAAAGAGAATGCGCGCAATATGTTACGGGATGCTTTGGCGACAGGTGGGTATGGGGCCCGCGCGCGGATCGTCCGGGTCAACGGCGCCGATACGCCTTGGGGTGCAGACGACCTTGCGGCCTTTGCAGGCCAATCGGTCGAGGCGATTCTGCTGCCGAAGGTCGATTCCGGCGCAGCCATTGCTGCAGCCGCGAAATCGGTGGCCGATGCGGCCGGCAAAGCGGCCATCTGGGCTATGATGGAGACACCGCTCGGCATCCTCAACGCCCTGGAAATTGGCCAGGCCCCCGGCATGGGGGGATTCGTTTTGGGGACAAATGACCTGGCCAAGGACCTGGCCTGTCGTACCCGCGCGGACCGACTGCCCATGATGACGGCCTTGCAGACCTGTCTTTTGGCGGCCCGTGCGGCGGGAATCCCTTGCGTGGACGGCGTCTACAATGCGTTCCGCGACACGGACGGGCTGCGGTCAGAATGCGAACAGGGGCGCGACCTGGGCATGGACGGCAAAACCTTGATCCACCCCGCCCAGGTGGAGGTTGCAAACGACGTGTTCGCCCCGACCGAGGCCGAAGCCGACTTGGCCCGCCGCCAGATCGACGCCTTCGACGCCGCCATGGCCGAAGGAAAGGGCTTGGCCGTCCTTGACGGAAAGATTGTAGAAAACCTCCATGTGGACTCGGCCCGGAAAACGTTGGCAAAACTAGAGGCGATCGCAGCCTTAGGGGTCTGATATGGTCTTGCTTATCCTCGGCGTTGCCCTTTGGTGGGCGGCGCACAGTTTCAAACGTATTGCCCCCGGGGCCCGCGCCAATCTGGGCGATCCGGGCAAGGGGTTGGTGGCCCTTCTGGTCGTTGCGTCAGTGGTGCTGATGGTGATTGGCTATCGCGGCGCTGCGTTCATTCCGGTGTGGTCGCCGCCCGCCTTCCTCACCCACGTCAATAACGCGCTGATGGTGATCGCATTTTATGTCTATGGGGTTGGGGCGGCCAAAGGTACCCTGGCCGCGCGTATCCGCCACCCGCAATTGACGGCGTTCAAAACCTGGGCTGTCGCACACTTGCTGGTGAACGGCGACCTCGCGTCCGTCCTCCTGTTCGGAGGATTGCTCGCCTGGGCGGTGGTCACCGTCATTTTCATCAACCGCAGCGAGCCTTGGGTGCGCCCCGCGGAGGTGTCCATCAAGGGCGAAGTGAAGGCCTTGGTGATTGGGGTCGTCATCATGGCGGTCGTCGCGGGTATCCACGCCTGGCTTGGCGTCAATCCTTTCGGGGGCTGACATGGCCACGCTCTACCGCCTGCTGACCGAGGAAGACACCTCCGCGTTCTGCCACAAAGTGTCGGGAGCGTTGGCCCAGGGCTGGGTCCTCCACGGCGCGCCTGCCTACGCCTGGGACCACGGTGCGGGCGTCATGCGCTGCGCCCAGGCGGTCACCAAGGATGTGGATGCCGACTACTCACCTGACATGAAACTGGGACAGCAATGACCAAAACCAATCCGGGCCGCTTCTTCGAGGATTATCGCGTCGGAGACGTCCTCCATCACGCCGTGCCTCGCACCGTGGCCGAGGGGGAGCGCGCGCTTTACCACGCGCTCTACCCTCAGCGTTTCGCCTTGTCCTCGTCCGATGCCTTCGCCCTGCGATGCGGCTTGGACGGCAGTCCAATGGACGATCTGATCACGTTCCACACGGTCTTCGGCAAGACGGTGCCCGATGTCTCCCTGAATGCGGTTGCCAATTTGGGCTATGCCGAGGGACGCTTTCTGGCCCCCGTCTGGGCGGGCGACACCCTTCGCTCTCAGTCGGAGGTGATCGGGCTCAAGCAGAATTCCAACGGGAAATCGGGTGTCGTTTGGGTGCGTACAACCGGACTGAACCAGAATGACACGGCGGTTTTCACCTATGTCCGCTGGGTCATGGTGCGTAAGCGCGACCCCGAGGCCCCGGCCCCGGACACGGCCATCCCGGATCTGGCCGACGCGGTCGCCGCCGAGGACTTGGTCATCCCCGAGGGGCTGACCTTCGGCGACTATGACTTCGCCCTCGCCGGAGAGACGCATCACGCCGCCGACTACGCCGTTGGCGAAATCATCGACCATGTGGACGGTGTCACCATCGAAGAGGCGGAGCATATGATGGCCACCCGCCTGTGGCAGAACACCGCTAAAGTCCATTTCGACGCCACCCACCGAGAGGACGGAAAACGCCTGATCTATGGCGGCCACGTGATCAGCTTGGCGCGCGCCTTGTCCTTCAATGGGCTGGCCAACGCGCAGGTCCTGTCGGCGATCAATGCGGGCGCCCATGCGAACCCCTGTTTCGCGGGCGACACTGTTCGCGCCTGGTCAGAGGTGTTGGATAAGGCACCTTTGCGCGACGACATCACCGCGCTGCGCCTGCGCCTGGTGGCCACCAAAGGTACCGGGACCACATTGCGCGGCGAGGACGGAAAATACCTGCCCGACACGCTGCTGGATCTGGACTACTGGGCCCTTATGCCCGCCTGAACCGCGGCGCCTTTTCTTAGAAATGCGGGCCGTATTTCCAGCGGTCCGCGTCTGGTGTCACTTCTTCCAGATCGTACCCCGCCCCTTGCAGGCGCTTTGCGATGGCCAGCCCTGCCTCTGCCGCTTCATCGACAAAGCGGCGGCCAAGGGCCTCGTCCTGGGCGACGCCATGGCCCCGCATCAGGTTCAGACCGTGATTGAACCGCCCCACGGCATCGCCATCCTCGGCGGCGCGTCGGTCCCACTCGGCCGAGGCATCGGGATTATACTCTCCGGCCATGCCGTTATTGTCCATCTGGCTGAGCCAAGTCATGGCCTTGGTGAACCCGGCCTCCGCGCATCGCAGGGCCAGGCTCCGGGCAAGCTCATGATCGTCATACTTCGTGGCGTTGATCCCCAGGGAACAGGTCACCGAGTCGATCACGCCCATCTCGATCTTGCGCTGCAACATTTCGCGCCCGGTATCTTGGGGGTTCAGGATGCCGTGCTCGTCCTCAACGGTGGCCGGGGGTTCTTCGCCATGGGCCACAGTCGCGACCATCACCAGTGCCAATGCCAATCTCATCATGTCACAACCCTCCGTTGTGTAACCTCCTACCATTTTGGCGTCCCACCGTCAGTAAGCTTAAGGTCCCATACGGGTCGGTCGCGAAACCGCCCTCGACATCGGCGGACGCACCCGCCACCTTGCCCCCCATGATCCGTTTCGCCCTCTTCTGCGTCTTGTTGGCGATGCCCGCCCGGGCTGATTTCGTCCAAAACAACCTGCGGATCACGCTCTACCATGAGGTTGGGCACGCCGTCATCGACTTGGTCCCCGTGAACCTGTTCGGACCGGAGGAAAATGCCGCCGACAGTTTCGCCCTGGTTTTGGCCGACCGGCTCCATTCGGAGGAGGAGATGGCCCAAATCGTCACCGACATGACCACCCTGGGCCGGGTCGAGGCGCGCCGCGAGGTTTTCGACCCGTGGGCAGAGTACATGCCCGGCGCCCAGCGGTTGGCCAGCGCCATCTGCCTCTACTACGGCCTGAACCCGGACACGCGTCGGACCAAAGCGGTGGCCCTCGGCATGCCGCTGCAAAAGGCCGCCAATTGCCGCGATTATGGTCGCACAGTGCGGGCCGGGTGGTCCGCCGTGCTGGACAGTCTTGCACCGTCCGCCCCCGGCAGCGCGACGCTGAAGGCGGGTCGCACGGGCAAAGCTATGCGCCTGTTGCAGCCCGATATTGATAGGGTAAACGCCCATATCGCCCTGCCTAAAGCCGTCCCGGTTAACGCGGAAGCTTGCGATCAGGATAACGCGTTCTACTACCATTACGACGACCACATCGTGATCTGCCACGAAATGGTCGACGCCCTGCGCGGCTATGTGCGCGCCCGGCGTCAGTAGTTCGGCACTTTCCGACCCTGCGCTGCGTGTGCGGCGATAACACCGATGCGCTTGGCCCGCGTGGGCGCGGTTTTCGCCGTTGCGATCCACCGCAGGACGTTGCGCCGATAGCTGGGCGCGGCGCCCGTGAACCAGGCCCGCCCGTCAGAGTTGAAGGCGTCCAGCAGATCGTCTGGCGGGATCAGCGCGTCCACATCCGAAAGGCTTTCCCACATGCCCTCGGCCTTTGCAGCCGCAATGGCGGCCTGGCCCGCAGGATGCATGCGGCCCTCTGCGATCAAGCGGGCGGCGCGGTCACGGTAGGATTTTGCCCACCTGTTATGCCTGCGCGGTGAAATGAGTTGCATCGTCCGATCGCCGACCACGGCATATCGTCGGCCATCAATCCAGCCATGGGCGATCAGGGCATCCAACACCGCGTCGCGCGATACGTATCGCGCCCGATCCGCGGCCTTCCACGTGATCAAAAGGACCCCGTCGGTCCGACCATGATGGGCCGCAAGCCAATCCCAAAGGTCCCCCACACTCGCAATCTCTAGCTGATCCATCGTGTCCATGCCGCGGGACATAGCGCCCCTCGTCCGACCAGCAAAAGCGCCGCGAAGATCCCTGCGCATTTCGGTCTGTGATCACAGTCTGCCTGGCTGTGATCACGTTCCACGCGATTCTGATGGTTTCGGCATGCTGCGACCCTCCGACCCCGTGACTCGCCCTGCAAAATCGCTAGGAAGGCAGGGAGATGACGAAAGAAACGACCGAAAGGAGCGTCGCATGGCCGACGTGAACCGGGGCAACCGTCCCCTTTCTCCGCATTTGCAGGTCTACCGCCCGCAGCTAAATTCGATCACGTCCATCCTGACGCGCATCACCGGCAACGCACTCATTGCTGGTGCCCTTTTGATCACCTGGTGGTTCGTGGCGCTGGCCGCGGGGGCCGAGGCATTCGCGACAGCGAATGGCGTGCTCCGCTCTTGGTTCGGAATGCTGGTGATGCTCGGGTCGATCTGGGCACTGTGGTATCACACGCTGGCCGGGTTGCGGCACCTGATCTGGGACGCGGGCCACGGCCTTGAGGTCGACACGGCAGAGAAGATGGGTTGGATGGTCATCATCGGGTCCGTCCTGCTGACCCTCTTCACCATTGTGATTTTATAGGGGGGCGGCGGCATGGCGTTTCTCACTGACCGCAAACGGGTTTCAGGCCTTGGCGCATCCGGCGCAGGGACGGAACATCACTGGCATCAGACCATCTTATCTGCGGCCCTGTTGGTTCTCATCCCCCTGTTCGTCTTCACTTTCGGCGCCATTGTCGGCGCCCCGTATGAAGAGGTGGTGGCCTATTACACCCGTCCCTGGCCTGCCCTGGTCGCGGTTCTGACACTGACCGTGGGCTGGGTCCACTTCGCCAAAGGCGTGCAGGTCTTGATCGAGGACTATGTCCACGGCCTCGCCCGCAAAATCGCCATCATCGCGACCACGTGCATCAGCTATGCCGCTGCCTTGGCCTGCGTTTACGCCATCGCGCGATTGGCGCTGTAGCCCCCGATGTCGGAATATGTCGATCACTACGCGCTTCTGAAAGACGCGAGCAGCTTGGCCGATCTGCGCGGCCAAGTGGCGTCGGTCGTGGATGATGCGTTGATCGTCGTGCATCCGGTGGACCCAAACACCGGGCTGAGCACAGTGCCCAAGGGCGACCACGCGCGCGCCGAAACCCTTTGGTCGGCCCGCGAAGCGCCCTCCTGGGTCGTGATCGCGGCGCCGGGTCCCCTGGCGGACTCCATGGTGAACCTTGACCGGCTCGCGACGCTGGGCCCCCTGGTCCATATGTTCACCACCGAGGATGGTCTGGCACCGGACAATCCCGTGCGGTGGCGCATGCACGCCGCGGTGGGTGGGGCGACCTGGTCCGTCATGACCGCTGATACGCCCTGGGGCGACCGCTGGTTTGGCGTCACCGACACCGCCCTGATGGCAGCCGGACCGGCGGGTCTGGGCGACGGGTTGGCGTCCCTGGCCGCGGCTTTGGGCACCACCGAGGCTGACATCACCGACACCCTGATCCTCGATGGCGGTACCGCGTTCAAAGCGCTGGCTGGCATCGCCGATATCTATCTCTTCGATCAGTTCGTATTTGGAAGCACTTTCCAAGATGGCGTCCGCTTCTTCTACGAATTCGACTACTGAACACCACTCCGCGAGGAATGACCGATGGCCGCATATGATTATGAGACACATGAATACGACGTCGTCGTGGTGGGGGCCGGTGGCGCCGGTCTGCGCGCGACGCTGGGCATGGCTGAACAGGGCCTCCGCACGGCCTGCGTGACCAAGGTCTTCCCGACCCGGTCCCACACGGTGGCGGCGCAAGGGGGCATCGCAGCATCCCTGGGCAATATGGCGATCCAGACCGATGACGGGACCGACGCCAATGGCAACCCGGTGAATCCGCGCACCCTGACCGACAATTGGCAATGGCACCTGTACGATACAGTCAAAGGCTCCGACTGGTTGGGTGACACCGACGCCATGGAGTATTTGGCCCGCGAGGCGCCCAAGGCCGTCTATGAGCTAGAGCACTACGGCGTCCCGTTCTCGCGCACGGAGGAGGGCAAGATTTACCAGCGCCCCTTCGGCGGCCACACCACCGAATTCGGGGAAGGGCCTTCGGTGCAGCGGACCTGCGCCGCCGCCGACCGCACCGGCCACGCCATCTTGCACACGCTCTATGGTCAAAGCCTCAAGCAAAAGGCCGAGTTCTTTATCGAATACTTCGCCATCGACCTGATCATGTCCGAGGATGGCATCTGCCAGGGTGTCCTGTGCTGGAAATTGGACGATGGCACGCTCCATCTATTTTCTGCCAAGACCGTTGTCCTGGCCACAGGCGGCTATGGCCGTGCCTATTTCTCCGCCACCTCGGCCCACACCTGCACCGGCGATGGCGGCGGCATGGTGGCCCGCGCGGGCCTTCCGCTGCAAGATATGGAGTTTGTGCAATTCCATCCCACCGGCATCTATGGCGCCGGGTGCCTGATCACCGAAGGCGCGCGGGGCGAGGGCGGCTATCTCACCAATTCCGAAGGTGAGCGGTTCATGGAACGCTACGCGCCGACCTACAAAGACCTTGCGTCCCGCGATGTGGTCAGCCGGTGCATGACGCTGGAAATCCGCGAAGGGCGCGGCGTCGGCAAAGATGGGGATCATATCCACCTGAACCTGAGCCACCTGCCGCCAGAAACCCTGGCCCTGCGCCTGCCAGGTATCTCGGAAAGCGCGCGCATTTTCGCGGGCGCCGATGTGACCAAGGAACCGGTCCCGGTCCTGCCCACCGTCCACTACAACATGGGCGGCATCCCCACGAATTACTGGGGCGAGGTGCTGGCCCCGACCAAGTCCAACCCCGACAACGTGGCCCCCGGCCTTATGGCCGTGGGGGAGGCGGGCTGCGCGTCCGTCCATGGGGCCAACCGCCTGGGCTCCAACTCGCTTATCGATCTGGTCGTGTTTGGCCGTGCTGCGGCGATCCGTGCTGGTGAAGTCATCGACCGCAACTCCGCGGTGCCCAGCCCCAACATGCGCTCGGTCGAGATGGCGTTGGCCCGCTTCGACGGCTTGCGCCATGCCCGCGGGCAGGTGGCCACAGCCGAGTTGCGGCTTGAGATGCAGAAAACCATGCAGGCCGACGCCGCAGTGTTCCGCACCTCCGACACGCTTAAGCAGGGCAAAGAGAAGATGGAGGACATCTCCGGCAAGCTGGACGACCTGTCCGTCACCGACAACACCCTGATCTGGAACTCTGACCTGATGGAGACGCTGGAACTGGCCAACCTCATGCCCAACGCCGTGGCCACCGTGGTCGCCGCCGAAGCACGCAAGGAAAGCCGGGGCGCCCATGCCCACGAAGACTTCCCCGACCGCGATGACGAGAATTGGCGCAAGCACTCCCTCGTCTGGTTCAAGGGTGACAAGGCGGGCGTCGATCTGGGCTATCGCGGCGTCCATGTGGACGGCCTGACCAGCCACAACGAGGGCGGCATCGACCCCAAGAAGATCGCCCCAAAGGCGCGTGTCTATTGATCGCAGAAGCCGGATATTCCGGGACGCGCCTGCCCAAGAAACGGGGTTTGGAGGACTGGCAACAGGTCGCATTCAGGGGCCTGCCGCCTGAGTTGGATGTGCCGTCCGAGGTCGGCACGTTCATGCGCGCGGGCCATGTGGCGGATTGCAGGGACACCCCCAAGGGTGGGTTGGACGACGTCCATGTCTTCACGGGCAGTGCTGCCGAACTCCGCCGGGCGCAGCCGGTCATGTCTTTCCGCCTGCGCCGCCGACGCCCCTTGGTCCAGGTCGAAACTGGTCATCCGAAAGGATCTTCGGTCGTGATCCCCCCATTTTCACCTGCACCTGTCAGCATCGGTTAACCCCATGGCCGACGGAGTGGAGCAGACAGCACAGATAGATGCGGTGGTCGATGACATCGTCGCCAAACAGGTGCGCCGGTTCAGAAAGATGGCCCGGGGCGTCACCCCGCGCCACTGCCCGATTTGCGACTATCGCGGGATGTTCGTCGCCTTTGGCCAGCCGCCGCGCTACGACGCGCGCTGCCCGTCGTGCCGGTCGTTGGAACGGCACCGGCTGTTGGCTTTGCTGCTGACGGGTGAACACGCGCCCTTCGCCGAAGGCGCCCGGGTGCTGCACTTCGCGCCAGAGCCGCCGGTGACCCGGGTCATGCAATCCCTGTCCCTGACCTATGAGACGGCGGACATCCTGCCCCGCCGCCGCCCGACACACATCCTGAATATCGAAGACATCGACCTTCCAGACGCGGGGTTCGATGGCATCATCTGCTCCCACGTGCTGGAACATGTGGACGACGCCAAAGCCTTGGCCGAGATGTTCCGCATCCTCAAACCTGGCGGCACGGCCCTTTTGATGACGCCTGTCTGCGAAGGTTGGGCCACGACCTACGAAAACCCCGCCATCGACGGCAACATCGACCGCGCGCTCCACTTCGGCCAGGCGGATCACGTGCGCTATTACGGGCGCGACCTGCGCGACCGGATTCGCGCCGCGGGGTTCGACCTGGCGGAGTTCACCGCGCAGGAACCAGAGGTCCACACCCACGGGCTGATCCGCGGGGAGACGGTGTTCCTGGCCCGCCGCCCCGAAGGCCCCGTCTGATGGGTTGGCCTTTGTCCCCACGCCTCGGCCTGCTGACCCTGTCCGGCGCGGTCCTCTTGTCAGGCTGCATGCCCACTGGCCCCGACGCCCGGCGCAACGCCTATCTGGACTGCGCCCGCGACCAAGGACTGACGGTCAGTGACGGCACCATCCTAACCCGCTCCCCCGCTGATCTGGAGCGTCTCAACCGGTGCGAGGCCCTGCCCAGATGAGGGGCGCGCTGCCGTTCTTGCCCCTGGCTCTGATGGCCTGCGACCCAGTCCCCATGACGCCGGACCGCGCGGAACGCCTTTGCCAGCAAGAGGTGCGCCAAGCCGATGGCGTCTCCGGTTCCGTGGGCATTGGCGTCGGCACGGGCGGGGCACGCGGAAAGGGCGAGATCACGGTCACCAACCGCATCCTCAACCCGCAATCGCCCGAGGAATTCTTGGCAGACTGCATCGCTCGCCGCGTGGCCGGACGGCCAGAGCCGACGACCTTCGGCATCACCGTGGGGCGGGACCTATGACCGGGCGCGCGATTGCTCTGCTGCTGCCGGTGCTTTGCGCCGGGTGCAATCTCGGTGAGGGCGGGGGTGGTGTCACGACGACCGTTGAAAACGCCGCGGTGGAACCTGGGCATGCCTCTTGCTTGGCGGCCATCGGGCGCGCGGATGTGGCCCTGGACCCCACAGCCGACATGAGTACCGAGGAAATCGACGCATTCGTGCGGTGCATCGGGGAAAGGGCCAGCGGATGATGGACCTGATCGCCCCCCGTGTGTTCTGCGTGGGCACCCACCACAAAACCGGCACGCTTTGGATGCGCGCTGTCTTTCGTCGCCTGGCCGGTGCTTTGGGCGTGGACCAACATGTGGTCTATCCCCGCGTCGCCAAAAAGGTGATCCCCGACAATGACCGCGTCTTTCTGTTCAGTTGGTCGTCCCTCTTTGCGGAGTTTGTCACGTCGCGCCCGGACGCCCGCATCCTGCACCTGATCCGCGACCCGCGCGATGTGCTGCTCTCTGGCTACCGCTACCACCAGCATGCGCCCGAAAAGGGGGAGCAGTTCCTCCATGAACCGCGCCCCGACCTGGAGGGCAAAACATACCAGGCGCATCTCAACGCCCTGCCGGATGAGACGTCCAAGCTGCTCTTTGAGATGCGCGAGAAGCACGCCAAAACCGTGGCGGAGATGTTGGCCTGGGACTACGACCGCCCAAACACGCTGGAACGCCGATACGAAGATCTGATGGTCGACACCGAATGCGCCATGTTCCGCCAAACCCTCCGGGATCTGGGCCTGATCGAAAGTGAGGTGCAAACCGGCGCGAAAATCTTTTGGGAACAGTCCCTCTTTGGCGGCTTGGCGGACAAAGACGCGCGCGGCGACCGGGTTGCCCAACACGTGGCCTCGGGCCAGGTCGCGCAATGGCGGACCCAATTGCCCCGTGCCGTGGCCGAACCCTATGCGGAGGAATTTGGCGACGCGCTTGTGACCCTCGGCTATGAAACCCACCCGACTGCGTGGCTGGCGGAGGTGCGACATGCGGCCTAGCCCGCTCCTCCTGCTGGCTGTGCTTGCCCTGGCGTCCTGTAACACCGCCCTCGGGACGGAGGTCAGCCGCGCCACAGCCAAATCCGTCGTGAACCCCATCGTGGCCGATCGCTTCCCCGGTGTCCCGCTGGAGCCTACGACCAACTGCATCATCGACAATGCCACCGGCGACGAAATCGTCACCCTGGCGACCACTGCGGCCACCCGCAATGACCAAGTGGCCGCCGATCTGGTGGTCGACATCGCCAAACGCCCCGAGACGATTCGCTGCATTGCCAAAGACGGCTTGCCTGCGATCTTGGGGACGTTGTGAAGGATGGTGATGACGCAGACGTATATGGACATGCCCGATGGCGCGGTCACCCCTGGCGGGTCCGTCATCATCCATGGGAACGACCGCCTCGGGGCGTGCCGCGCCCGTCAGACGCGTGCCGAAACCCGTGGTCAGGTCCAGGCCTATCTGGCGCCTATCCTCGGCGACTGCGAAACGGTCCTGCACGAAGTCGCATCCGATCCCGTGCATGTCGACGTGCTCGTCTTCGCGCCCCAATCGCCGGGCGGGGACTGGACCTTCGTCACCGCGGGCATGGGCGATTTGCGGATGACCTTGCCCGACACCCGCGACCCGGTTCGCGATGCGCGGTGCGAAATGGCCCTGCGCCTGCCCGATCCCTGGGGGCGGCAAGTCCGGTCGATGAATGCGTCAGGATCCGAAGAACAGGACCCCATCTTTTGGCCGATCTCCGCTCTGAAATGGCTGGCCCGTTTCCCCCATGCGGCGGGCACCTATCTAGGGGAAGGTCACACTATTCCGATGGGCGCCCCGCTGGCCGAAGACATCGCGATGGATTGCGTCCTCCTCCATGCGCCCGCCTGGCGGCTCAACCCAACGACCCCGCTGATCCGTCCCGATGGCGACCACATCAAGTTCCTAACGTTCACCCCGCTCTACCCCGAAGAAATGGCGTTCAAGCAGGAACACGGCGCCCATGCCCTGTTCGACGCGTTCGACGATGCCGATCTTGGGGCCACGCTCGACACTCACCGACCTTCTACGATCCGCAAAACGCGGCTCTTCCAGACAATCTCCGGAGGCTGATGCCATGGTTCAATTCACACTCCCCAAGAACTCTAAGATCACCGTGGGCAAGACTTGGCCCAAGCCCGAAGGCGCCAACAACTTGCGCAAATTTCAGATTTATCGCTGGAACCCGGAGGATGGCCAGAACCCCCATCTCGACACCTATTGGGTCGATCTGGACACCTGCGGCCCGATGATTCTGGACGCGCTGATCAAGATCAAGAATGAGATCGACCCGACGCTGACCTTCCGCCGCTCCTGCCGCGAGGGGATCTGCGGCTCCTGCGCGATGAACATCGACGGGGTGAACACGCTGGCCTGCACCTGGGGCATCGACGAGGTGAAGGGCGCGGTGAAGATCTACCCGCTGCCGCACATGCCGGTCATCAAGGACCTGATCCCCGACCTCACCCACTTCTACGCCCAGCACGCCTCCGTCATGCCCTGGCTGGAGACGAAGTCGAACACGCCGGCGAAGGAATGGAAGCAGTCCATCGCCGACCGGGAGAAGCTCGACGGGCTCTACGAATGCATCATGTGCGCCTCCTGCTCCACCGCCTGCCCGTCCTACTGGTGGAACGGCGACCGCTACCTCGGCCCGGCGGCGCTCCTGCACGCCTATCGCTGGATCATCGACAGCCGGGACGAGGCGACGGGCGAGCGGCTGGACGATCTGGAGGACCCCTTCAAGCTCTACCGCTGCCACACGATCATGAACTGCGCCAAGACCTGCCCGAAGGGCCTGAACCCGGCCAAAGCAATCTCCTCCATCAAAAAGATGATGGTCGAACGACAGCTATGATCCGCCTGGCGCTTCTTTTGATCGGTCTGGCCGCCCCGGCCATGGCGCAGCAATCCAACGCGGCCCGCTACCTTCTGGGGCAGGAGGTGGCGAATGCCTGCAACGGCGCGGCGGGCCGCATCTCTCCGGGGTCTTTGATTGAACGGGACCTGACCGGCGATGGGCGCGATGACTTGATCATCGCCCATGAAGGCATCCGGTGTTCCGGTGGCGGAAGCGCGCGCAGTCTGGAATGCGGGATGCAGGTCTGCACCACCAAGATCTGGGTGCGGCAGGGCGACCTGCTTGTTGAAAAGGCGTTCTTCCTGGGCGGTGGTATTGCCGTGGCCGGGGGCAACCCGCCTGCCATCACCGGCTATGCCCATGGCGGCAAAACCTGGTCCATGCGCTGGAACGGCCGCAGCTTCGCGCGGTAACGCTGGTCACCGATAGGTGGCCGCCGTGATGAATTCGCCAAAGCTTTCGCACCACACCAGCACCGTGGTGTGCGCGGCCAGGTCTACGCCTTCGGGCACGGGCAGGATAAACCCGTCAAAGGTCTTCACATCCCCGATCAGCGTTGCCTGATCTCGGATGGCCTCAAACCCGGCTTCATCCTCCACAAATTCAGGCACCAGATACAGCTTGTAATCCGGCCCCGGTGCCAACGCGCCTCTGTGGACGATCTCTGCCTCGGTCAGGCTGATCTCGCCTTCGCCCCAATGCAGAAAATCACTGCCTGCCAAGTCCCGCGTCAGAGTCGCCGTGAACAGTGCGCCCTGCGACCGTTGCTCCAACATCGCCGCGTCGGGGGATGGCGGGGCCGTCAGGATCGGCAGCGCATAAATTCCCGCCGCAAAGCCGACCGCCACAGCCCCAAGATGGGTCACCAGTAAAACAATCCAACGCATAACGCCTCCCTTTCAGTGCGCCGCATCGCGCCCCTTTTGCACGGGCCCTGCACAACCACTCAACCGTCGCTGCACATCGCATGCCCTAGGTGCCTTCTAACGCATCCCTTCGAAAGGACCTACCATGCGATCCGCCGGTTTCCGTTTTCTTACTGTGGGGGCTCTGACGCTCCTGATGTTTGTCCCGCTCTTCTTTGCGGGCATCGTCGTCCAAGACCGCAAACACTATGCCGACAGCACCCGCAATGAGGTGGGCCGCGAATGGGGCGGGCCGCAAACCGTCGGCGGCCCCATTCTGATCGTCCCGGTGGAGGGCGATATCGAGCGGAAAGAGCGCATCGAAACCGTCGACCGCATCACTGGGGATACGCAGTACTCCCTTGTCACGCGCCGGTCCCGCGGCCCCGTCGACAGCCTGGTCTTGCGGCCCGAGGTGCTGAGCATCGATGCCACCACAGCGTCGCAAATCCGCAGTCGCGGCATCTTCCAGGTGCCCGTCTATGCCGCCGCCCTGGACATGGACGTCACCTTCGACACGTCCCGCCTTGACGATGCCCTGGCCGAGGGAGAGGTGGCCCAATGGGACGCCGCCGCCATACACGTGACCCTGTCCAACAATGCGGGCTTGCGCGGCGCCGCGCAGATCTCCGGCCCGTCCGGCGACCTGTCCTTTGAACCCACATCCAAAGGCATCGCCGCCGATCTGGGCGACCTGCGCGGCCGCTTTGACCTGTCGATCCAGTTGGACGTGAATGGCACGGACCGCCTGATGCTGACCCCAGTGGCCCGCGACACCACCATTCGCATGACCGGCGACTGGCCCGCGCCCAGTTTCACCGGTGCGTTTCTGCCCGATGCCCATGATGTGACGGACGAAGGCTTCACCGCGCAATGGACCATCCCGCATCTGGCCCGCGCCCTGCCAGAAGTCAGCCGCAGCACGGACCTTGGCGCCGCCTTGGGTACCTCCTTCGTGCAGGTCAATGACTTCTACCAGAAGGCGTGGCGCACCGCGCGCTACGGCATCTTGTTCATCGCGCTGACTTTCCTGTCGGTCTTGCTGCTGGAACGCAAAGACCGCCCGACCCATCCGGTGCAATACGTGCTGATCGGTGTGGCGCAGTGCCTCTTTGTACTGCTCATGGTGGCCTATGCCGAACAGATCGGCTTTGCGCCCGCCTATGCCCTTTCGGCCGGGGCGACCACGGGTTTGATCACCCTCTTTGCTTGGACCGGGCTCAAGATGGGCACCCGCAGTTTTGCCGTGGGCGGCACGCTCGTGGCGCTTTATGGGGTGCTGTTCCTAATTCTGCGTTCTGCTGACTTGGCGCTGCTCGCGGGGGCGACCCTGGCCTTCCTGGCGCTGACCGCGACGGTCATCCTCACCCGGAACGAGGATTGGTACGGCCCCAAACGCCCGCGCCGCAGCATCTGGGGCCGCACCGCCGCCCCAGACCCGGCCACACCCGCGCCCTAGGCAAACGCCGCCTCCAGCGCGATTTCGACCATATCGCCAAAACTGCTCTGCCGGTCCTCTGCTGGCAGGGCTTCTTCGGTCAAAAGGTGGTCACTCACCGTCAGCACTGCCAAAGCCCGGCACCCGTGCCGCGCCGCCAAGTTGTAGAGCTCCGCCGCTTCCATCTCCACGGCCAGAACCCCGTGGCGCATCATCATTTCATTGAGGTCGGGCCGTTCATCATAGAACACGTCCGACGAATAGATGCCGCCCACATGCACGTCGCTTCCCTTCGACTGCGCCGCCTGAAATGCCGCCTGCAACAAGCCGAAATCCGCACAGGGGGCAAACCGAACCTCCCGGAAAATTCCGGTTGATGGCGTCCCGATACTCGACGCCGTCTGCGCCAAAACCACATCCCGGATTTTTACGTGCCGCTGCATGGCGCCGGTGGACCCAATTCGGATCAACGTCTTCGCCCCATATGTCGTGATCAGTTCGTTGGCATAGATCGACAAGGACGGCATCCCCATGCCCGACCCGTGGATCGTGACCCGGTTGCCCCGCCACGTCCCTGTAAAGCCCAACATCCCCCGCACGTCATTCACCAGTTCCGGCGCATCCAGAAACGTCTCCGCCGCCCATTTCGCCCGCAGCGGATCCCC
>JBCBVM010000025.1:0-55376 GCA_039817645.1 Pseudomonadota bacterium
ATTTCCAACCCGGTTTGCAGGGCGCCAGGGACGGAGCTGTCGATGCAGAGCGGGACATCGACGGTCTGCTGCACGATTTCGATGAGTTGTCCCATCAGCTTGGGCTCGACAAAGTTGTTGTCGGCATAGCGGGGGTCATCGGCCATCTTGTTGGTGAACACCGCCCCCGAGTTCACATCGAGAACCGTGGCCCCGCAGGCCACTTGGTCCAGCGCGTCCCTCTCGACGGTGGAGAAATCGTCCATCTCCAACTCCGCCGCCAATTTCTTGCGGCCGGTTGGGTTGATCCGCTCTCCAATGACGCAGAAGGGTTCGTCAAAGCCGATGACGACGGTCTTTGTTTTCGATTCCAGGACCGTACGGGTCATTCTTCATCCTTCATATGGGCGCTCAGCCAGGTGGTGGACGCCGTGATCCCGCCGAGGGGGAAGATATGGACGGCCTCGATATTGAAGTCGGGATGGGCGGCCTTGTGGGCGGCCAGGTCCGACACGAAGGCGGTGGGTTCAAAGGGCAACAGCAGTTTGGAGACATCCATGGCGCGCTTTTGCAGGACCTTCAGGGAGGGGCCGACGCCACAGGCGATGGCAAACTTGATCAGCGTCTGGAGCTTGGCGGGGCCCGCCACGCCAATATGGATGGGCAGGTCGATGCCCGCCTCTTTCAAGCTGTTGGCCCAGGCGATCACCGGCTTGGCCTCAAAGCAGAACTGGGTGGCGATGGCCATGTCTGCGTCCGTGCGGTCGGAGAAGTTTTGCTTCCACTGCAAGGCGTTGGTCACGGCGGTCATGCCGCCATCGGGGTCGATGTCGCGATTGCCCTCGGGGTGGCCGGCCACATGCAGCCGCTTGAAGTCGCCGAACAGGCCCGTGTCGAGCAGGTCCATGGAGCTGTCGAAATCACCCAAGGGGGTCGTGACGCCGCCAGCGAGGATCAACCCCTGGTCCAGATCCGCCGCGTCGCGGTAGCGGGCCAGCCAATCGGCCAGGGTGGCGCGATCTTGGATGATGCGTGCGGGGAAATGGGGCATGGGCACCATGCCATCGGCACGCAGGCGTGCGGCGGTGGCGACCATGTCGTCGATGGGCGTCCCTTCGAGATGGGCGATGTAGACGCGGGTGCCTTGGGGCAGCAGGGCGCGAAAGCTGTCGACCTTGCTGGCCGTGCGCGGCATCACCTCCAGCGAGACGCCGTGGAGGAAATTGGCCAGGGCGCCGTCGCGCGGTGTCGCCGGGGTCGGGCGTTTGAAGCCAAGAATTGCCATTACGCCGTCCTTTCGCTCTCGTATCCACCGGCCAACGCGACGGTCTTCAGTCTTTCGGGCGTCCATTCGGCCTCCAATTCCGCCGCGCGTGCAGCGGCGGCATCGACCCCTTCTGCCACGTCGCCTTCGGGGACTTTGCGCCAATCGGCGAGATAGGCGTCGGTCTCACTGGCGCCCGAGCGCATGGCCGCGCGGTCGATGGCCTGTTCGAACCGTTCGGACAGTTGAACTTTGGCGGCCCGGCGGCCAGAGCCCACCAGAACTTGGGCGGGAATGTCGCGCCAATAGACGATCGTCAGCTGTGCCATTGGGCCTCCCCTTCGGTTTCTGCAGGTATAGGAACGTCTTGGTTCCGCCTTCGGCTTGTTATCGACGTCGCTCAGTCCGATGGCGACACCCTGTCAGATAGGCCAGTTGTGGCGCCAGGGGCAGGGGGGCGTTTGCGCAAATCTTTCAACTTCATGTTGAAGACCTGTTGCCGGATGGGTCTTTGGGCGGCTAGGATTCAGGAACCCCCACTCACGGAGGCCCCCATGCCACCGGACGACCCCGCGGGCTCAGACCGGAAGACCGCTCGGACCCATGACGCGCCGCGCGCGGGGCGTCCTGCTGTGCATATGTCCCAGGAGGGGCGGCCAGATCCGGCGGAATTGTATGCGGCGCTGGACCTGGGCACGAATTCCTGTCGGATGTTGATCGCGCAGCCCAAGGGCAGCCAATTGCACGTCGTGGACAGCTTTTCCAAGTCGGTGCAGTTGGGCAACGGGTTGGAATCGTCCGGACGGCTGAGCCGGTCGTCCATGGCGCGCACGGTGGGCGCCCTGAAGATCTGTCGCCGCAAGCTGGAGACCCATGACGTCAAGCGCATGCGTCTGGTGGCGACCGAGGCCTGTCGTCGCGCCGCAAATGCCGATGAGTTCATCCGGTTGGTGGAGCGTGAAACCGGTCTGGAGTTGGAGATCATCAAGCCGGAGGAGGAAGCGCGGCTGGCCGTGGTGTCCTGCGCGCCGCTGGTGTCCACCAAGACGGAACAGTTGTTGGTGGTCGATATCGGCGGTGGGTCCACGGAGTTGGTGTGGATCGACCTGACCCGGGTGCCGCGCCACGATCGCGCGCGGGCGATCATGCGCCTGCATGCCGGGTTCGAGGGGGAGTCCGACGACCCGTTCCCCCGCGCCAAAGTGGTGGATTGGATTTCGATCCCGCTGGGTGTGGCGACCTTGAAGGACCAGTTTCGGGACGTGACCGACGACGCCGCGCGGTTCGCGCTGATGTCTTGGCATTTCGAAGAATGTCTGGCGGAGTTTTCCCCCTATGCCGATGCAGAAGGCGATAGCGACCCGGGGTTCCAGATTGTCGGGACGTCCGGGACAGTGACCACCGTGGCGGCGACGCATCTGAATTTGCGCCGCTATGACCGCAACAAGGTGGATGGGCTGCGCATGACCACCGGGCAGATCGACAAGGTCATTCGCAGTTATCTGGCCATGGGGCCGGAAGGGCGGCGCAATGACCCGCGCATCGGGCGCGAACGGCACAGCTTGATCATGTCGGGCGCCGCGATCCTGCAGGCGTTGCTGCGGGTCTGGCCAACGGATCGGTTGTCCGTGGCAGACCGGGGGCTGCGCGAGGGGCTTCTGTACGCACAAATGTCGGCGGATGGCGTTCTGGACGACGGGCCGTTCTAGGCGAAAAGTCTTCGGGAAGACTTTTCGGTGCCATTTTATTCCGGAATAAAATGGCTCGTGGCAGCGGTGGCGTGATTGGGGTACGGGACGCCTGTGGCAAAGAAACCGACCAAGAACACCTCCGGCCGCGGGCGCCGGGATTTGACCGTGAAGGTGAAGACCGCACGGGGGCGCAAGCTGTCCTCCAAGCTGTGGTTGGAACGGCAGTTGAACGATCCCTATGTCCAGCGCGCCCGGGCCGAAGGCTATCGCGGGCGGGCGGCGTTCAAGATCATGGATCTGGATGACAAATACGGCTTCCTTGTGCCTGGCGCGCGGGTTGTGGATTTGGGCTGCGCGCCGGGTGGCTGGCTGCAAGTGGCGGTGCCGCGCATCAATGCTTTGGGGGATCATCCGAAAAAGCCGCAGGGCCGGATCATTGGGTTGGACCTGCAAGAGGTGGAGCCGGTGGCGGGGGCGGAGATCCACGTTCTAGACTTCCTTGAGGATGGCGCGGATGAGACCGTGAAGGGCTGGCTTGGGGGGCCTGCGGATGTGGTCATGTCGGACATGGCGGCGGCGTCCTCGGGGCACAAGCAGACGGACCATTTGCGGATCATCGCCCTGTGCGAAGCGGCGGCCGAATTGGCCTTTGACGTGCTGGCCGAGGGCGGGACCTTTGTCGCCAAAGTCTTGGCGGGCGGGGCCGAGGGCGATTTGCAAAAGCGCCTGAAGCAACATTTCACCAAAGTGGCCAATGTCAAACCCGGCGCAAGCCGGGCCGACAGTTCGGAGAAGTTCGTGGTGGCCCAGGGCTTTCGCCGCGCCTTCACCGACGGTTTAACCGACGAGGAGTGAGGCGCCCACGGCCAGGACACAAACCCACCCGGCCGTAAAAATCAGCGGGCGCAGGGGTATGCGCGCCGTGCCGGAGATCATGCCGATGGCGTGGGCGCAGCGCAGGCCAAAGAAGAGGCCCGTGGCCCAGACGGTCACCACGTTTGTCACCCCCGCCAGGTGGGCGATGAGCACAAGCGCCAGCATGGGCAGGAATTGTTCGAGCAGGTTCAGATGTGCGCGGTAGGCGCGGCGCACCCATGGGCGCTGCAAATTGGGATCCATGGGCGTGAGAAACGGGTCGGTGCCGTCCGGCCATGTGCCTTCGGGGGCCGTGTTGATGCCAACAATGTACGGGATCCAGAGGGATGCCGCCAAAAGGGCGGTCCAGGTCATCCACCACAATTCCGGTGTCATTGGGCCATCCCCCCGAACTTGGCCACTTGGCCGGTTTCCAGATAGGTTTTGAGGCCTGCGACCAGACGTTCCCACCCGTCGGCATAGCCTTCGCCGCCTAGGGGAATGTCGTAATGCTCCAGCGTCAATTGGCAGACATCGTCCTGTGGGGCCAGGATCCAGACGAACCGAGAGATCGGGATGCCGGGCTGCCATTTCGGCTCAAAGGTCGACTCGATGCGGGTTTTGGGGTCCAGTTTCTGTTCGCGGCAGATCAGCATATCGCTGCCATCTGGCCGTTTGTAGATCAGCGCATTCTCGTCGCGGACGGCATTGGGGGTGAAGGGGTGGTACAGCGCCGCCGCGTCCGCCTGGGTCAGGGCGTCCCAGAGGGCGTCTTGGGTGCAGCGGATATAGGTGCGCAGAACGTAGTCGGGTTTGGTTTGGTCCATGGCAGTGGCCTCCAATCGAGCCTTGAGGTCCAGGACCCCCTTGATGGCAGGCCCCGATTTGTAGGGTTCGATCCAACGGCTCAGCGCCTCGGCCAGAGGCACGCCATTGAGGTAGTGATGGGTGAACCGTCCCCGTTTCACCCGGGTCACCAGCCCCGCGTCTTCCAGCACCTTGAGGTGCTTGGCGACCCCGAAGCGCGACATGGCAAGCCCCGCCTCAAGCTGAGACAGAGTTTGACCGTCTTCTCGCCGCAGTGCGTCGAGAAGGTCGCGCCGAGAGGCATCGGCGAGGGCCTTGAAGACCGAATCCATGGGACAACCAATAGGTGACTAAGAAGTCACCTGTCAATACATGTGACCAAGGGGTCACCTATAAGATGGCGATTGCATGCCCCCCGCCGATGGGTAAGGAACAGGGAACATTTGTCAGAAGCTTGGGGCGCGCATGACAGACCACACAGAGCGCAATGGAAAGAAGCTGGCCTACCATGCCACGCAAGGGGCGGGGCCTGGCGTGGTGTTCTTGGGCGGGTTCAAATCGGACATGGAAGGGACCAAGGCCCTGGCCCTGGAAGATTGGGCCAAGCGCGAAGGGCGGGCGTTCTTACGGATGGATTATTCCGGGCACGGCATCTCGGACGGGGCGTTCGAGGACGGCACCATTGGCGATTGGTTCCAAGATGCGCTGGCGGTGATGGAGGCGGCCACATCGGGCAAGCAGATCCTTGTGGGGTCGTCCATGGGCGGGTGGATCGCGCTGTTGATCGCACGCAACCGGCCCGAACGGGTGGCGGGCTTGGTGACCATCGCCGCCGCACCGGACTTCACCGAGGACAGCTATTGGGCGGATTTCAACGAGATCCTGCGGGCCAAGCTTCGCAAGGACGGGTGGGTGCGGGTGCCGTCGGATTATGGGGAGCCCTATACGATCACCCACAAGCTGATCGAGGAGGGCCGGGAGCGTTTGGTCCTCCGCTCTCCGTTGCCTTTGCCGTTTCCGGTGCGGTTCTTGCAGGGCACGAACGACACGGCGGTGACGACGGACACGGCGCTGCGCCTGCTCAAACATGCGGAGGGGCCGGACCTTCGGCTGACGCTTGTGGATGGGGCCGATCATCGCTTCTCGGACGCGGCATGCTTGGCCTTGATCGAACGCAGCGTCATGGAGGTGTCGGAGCGCGTGCGGGCTTGACCCGCTTGGGCGCACCGGGCCTGATTTGCGGTCGGGAGGGGATGGAATGCTCAAATCTGTACTGCGCGGGCTGATGTGGTTGAGCCTTGGACTTGGTCTGGCGGCGGGGACCCTGTGGATCGTCGGGCCCTATGAGCCGGTGCAAACGACGCTTGCCTTCGACCCGCGCGCCGTGCCGGACGATTTAGACGGGTGGTTGGCCGACCAGGAGGGGCTGGTCGCCGACCTGGACCCGGACCATGCCAAAAGCATCCTGTGGGCGACCGCGCCGGGGCAGCGCACGGATCTGGCCATCGTCTATGTGCACGGGTTTTCGGCCACAAAGTGGGAGATTCGGCCGGTGCCGGACCGGGTGGCCGAAGCGGTGGGTGCGAACCTTTTTCTGATGCGCCTGTCCGGCCATGGACGCGACGGTGCGGCCCTGGCAGAGCCGCGCGTGCAGGATTGGCTGACCGATCTGGCAGAGGCGATGGAAGTGGGCCGCCGTTTGGGGGATCGGGTGATCGTCATGTCGACATCGACGGGCAGCACCTTGGCGGCCATCTTGGCGGCGGACCCGGCCTTGGCCGCCCATCGGGACGGGTTGGCTGGCCTTGTGATGGTGTCGCCCAACTTTAAGATCGCCCATCCGGCCAGCGTGCTGCTGTCTTTGCCAGCGGCGCGGCATTGGGTGCCCTTGGTGGCAGGCGCGCAACGCAGCTTTGCGCCCCTCAATGACCGGCACGCGCGGCACTGGACCACGGCCTATCCGACGGTGGCGGCGTTGCCGGTGCAGGCATCCATCGATTACGCGCGGGACCTGGACTATGGGGCGGTGCAAACCCCCGTTTTGTTCTATTTCTCGGATGCGGACGCGGTCGTGGACGCGGCGGTCACACGGCGCATTGCGGCCCGTTGGGGCGGTGCCGCGCAGGTTACGGGTGTCACCTTGGACGCGGGCGATGACCCGTATCACCATGTCATTGCCGGCGATATCCTAAGTCCGGGTCAGACGCCCGCGGCCATTGCCACCATGACCGACTGGATCAACGGTCTTTGAAAAAGGGGACCTGCCATGCTTGACGCGCTGCGCGATTGCGACCGGTCCCAGATGGAGGCCGCCGTGCGGGCCGCCATTGCGCCCGAAGCCGCGGTCCATCTGTGCCATCCGTTTGGCGATGCGACCGGGGCCGAGGGCTTCTTAGGGGCGGCGTTGGGTCCCCTCTGGGATGCGGTGCCCGATGCGGAGCGGCGGGTGAGCCTGTCCTTGCGCGGCACGTGCCGCCAGGGCCAGCACTGGGTGGGCCAGGCGGGCCATTACGCGGGGCGGTTTGACGGGCCGTTCCTGGGCATCCCGGGCACGGGGCGCATGGTCTATCTTCGTTTTCACGAGTTCTTTCGGATCGAGGGAGGCCAAGCCGTCGAGGTCCAGATGATCTGGGACTTGGCCGACCTGATGCTGCAATTGGGCGTATGGCCCATGGGGCCTGCTTTGGGCTGGACCGGCGTGGTGCCGGGGCCGCTGACCCAGGATGGCCTGACGATCGATGGGCCGGGGGATGCCGCGTTGGCCGTGGTGACCGAGATGCTGACCTATCTGGGCAAGTCCGACCAAGGGCCAGAGGCGATGGAATTGCCCCGGTTCTGGCACGCGCGCTGTTCCTGGTATGGACCTGGCGGTATTGGCACGGCGCGGGGCATTGCGGGGTTCCGCGCGCACCATCAGATCCCATTCCTGGCGGCCATGCCGGATCGGAAGGCCCGTGTGGACGCGGGGCATCTGTTTGCGCAAGGCGCCTATGTGGGTTTCACCGCGTGGCCGGGCATGGACATGACCCTGTCGGGTGGCGATTGGCTGGGCATCGCAGGCGCGGGCCAGACGCTGACCATGCGGTCGCTGGATTTTTGGCGCGTGGAAGGGGATCGGATCCGCGAAAACTGGGTCTGTGTTGATCTGTTGCATGTGTGGGACCAGGTGGGCGTCGATGTTCTTGCCCGGATGCGCGCCCTGATCGGTTGAGGCTTGATCCAGCGGACAATTCGGTGTCTGCATACCTATGCAAACCGGGGGGCCGACATGACATTGCCACGCACGCCATCGCTGCGCCTGGACGGTCGCCGCGCCTTTGTCCCCGGCGGGTCGCGGGGCATCGGCTTGGCGTGCTCCATGGCGCTGGCCGAGGCGGGTGCCCATGTGGTGCTGGCTGCGCGTTCCGCCGACGAGGTGAGGGGGGCCGCGGATGCGATCACCGCCGCCGGGCTGTCGGCCGAAGGGGTCGTGCTGGACGTCGTCGACCTGACCCGCCTAGAGGCTGTGTTGGACAGCCACGGACCCTTTGACATCCTTTGCAATTCCGCCGGGGTGGCGCGCCACGGGCCTGCCGATGAGACCGCGCCCGAGGATTTCGACTTCGTGGTCGATTTGAACCTGAAGGCCGCGTATTTCATGGCGCAGCGGGTGGCCCGCCGGATGGCGCATGGCGGCAGCATCATCCAAATCAGCAGTCAGATGGGCCATGTGGGCGGTGTGGACCGCGCCGTCTATTGCGCGACCAAGCATGGGGTCGAGGGGATGACCAAGGCCATGGCCATCGAATGGGGGCCGCGCAACATTCGGGTGAACACGATTTGCCCCACCTTCATCAAGACGCCCCTGACCGAGGCGACCTTTGCCAAGCCGGAGCGGCGGGCCTGGATCGAAGAGAAGATCAAACTGCCCCGCATTGGCGAGGTGGAAGATATCATGGGGCCCGTGGTGTTTCTGGCCTCGGACGCATCGGCCATGGTGACGGGGACGTCGCTGTTGGTCGATGGCGGCTGGACGGCGGACTGAGCATGGGGCGCCCGGCATTCACCAAAGGGAATGGGGTATGACGATCAAGAAAGTCACCTCCCTCGATGTGGCGCGCCTGGCGGGGGTCAGTCAATCAGCGGTAAGCCGGGTCTATACCAAGGGGGCCTCCGTCTCGAAGGCGATGGAGGACCGGGTGCGCGCCGCCGCCGAAGAGTTGGGCTATCGCCCGAACGCCCTGGCGCGCGGGCTGATCACGGGCCGGTCTCGGATCATCGGGTTGGTGGTGGCCTATCTGAACAACCCGTTCTACGCCGAGGCCATTGAGCGGCTGAGCAACGCGGTGCAGGCCGAAGGCTATCACCTGTTGATCTTCACGGCGGGCAAGAACGGGTTGGATACTGACAAGATCATCTCTCAACTGATTGATTATCAAGTGGATGGGATCATCACCGCGTCGATCACCTTGACCACGAATTTGACCAAGCGCTGTGCCAGCGCGGGCATTCCCGTCGTCCTGTTCAATCGCAGTATGCCGAGGTCCGGCCTGTCGGCGGTGACATCGGACAATTTGGCGGGCGGGCGGAAAGCGGCGGAGTTCTTGCTGGCGGCCGGGCATACGCGCATTGCGCATATCCAAGGGTTCAAGGACGCGTCGACCACCCATGATCGCCTGGTCGGGTTCGAGACCGCGTTGGACGCGGCGGGCTTGGGTTTGATCGCCTTGGCCGATGGCAAGTTCACGCGCGAGGCGGCGGTGGAGGCCGCGCGGGGCCTGATGGACACGGATAATCCGCCGGACGCAATCTTTGTGGCCAACGACCATATGGCATTGGCGGTGATGGATGTGCTGCGGTTTGATTTGGGGGGGTCGGTGCCCGGTGACGTGTCGGTGGTGGGCTATGACGACGTGCCCATGGCGTCCTGGCCCGCATATGATCTGACGACGGTGCGACAGCCCACGCGCCGCATGGTCAAGGCCACTGTCAGCGAATTGCTGGCGCAGATGGACGCGCCTGGCCGCGCCGCGCGCCGGATCGAGATTGATGGGCCATTGGTCGTCCGCGGCTCGGCCCGGCTACCCGAAGGATTTACGGAATGAGTTTTGGAAACCGGTTCACGGATCTGCCGGATTACATCCTGAAGATCACCAAGGAAATCTGGGAAGATCGCGGCATCGCGACCCTGCATGAATATTATGCGCCTGACATCGTCGTGCGGTCCCCCGGATCGGTGGTTGTTGGCAACCAGAACGTCATCGGCGCGACCATGGCCACATTGGCGGAATTTCCGGACAGGCAGTTGCTTGGCGAAGATGTCATCTGGTCGGGCAGCGATGCAGACGGGTACCTAAGCTCTCACCGGATCCTGTCGACGGCGACCCATTCGGTGGACGGGGTGTATGGCACGGCCAAGGGCACCAAGCTGCGCTATCGCATCCTGGCCGATTGCCGCGTGAAGGGGATCACCATCGATGACGAGTGGTTGATCCGGGACCAGGGCGCCGTGGTGCGGCAACTGGGCTGGACGCCCGAAGCCTATGCCGCCGATCTGATCGAACGGGAAGGGGGGCGCAACGCCTGCGTGAAACCCCTGACGCCCGAGACGGACCAGCCCGGCCCCTATGCGGGGCGCGGCAATGACAATGAATGGGGCGAACGGTTGGCCGACGCGCTGACCCGGATCATGGCCGCTGATATGGCGGCCATCCCGCAGGTCTATGACCGCGCGTGCCATTTAGAATATCCCGGCGGGGTGACGGCCCATGGGAGAGAGGCGGCGGATGGTTTTTGGATGCGGTTGCGCGCGGCGTTTCCCGATGCGGCATTTGAGATCCACCACGTTATTGGTCGCGACGACCCGATGATGCCCCCCCGCGCGGCGGTGCGGTGGTCGTTGTGGGGCAAGCACAAGGGGTGGGGCGGGTTTGGCGTGCCCACGGGGGCGATGGTCTATGTGCTGGGGATCACCCATGCAGAGTTCGGGCCAGATGGCCTGCGCCGGGAGTACACGCTGTTCGATGAAACCTCGGTCTGGAAGCAGATCCACCTTGGGGCGCCCTAGGGCGCCGTTCATTGGCGTATTTTGAACACCGTTCAAATAATGCTTGACTGAACGGCGTTCATGGTTGCATCTTGTGTTGTGAACGGTGTTCACAGGAGAGCAAGATGTATTACGTGGCTGATACGGACCTGTTGCTGCGGGAGGGGGTTCTGACCTCGGACCAGGTGGCGGTCGTGAAGCGCCAGGCCCGCGACGTGATGGTGAAACTCAGCGTCAACTGCCTGCTGTTGGGCGGCATCATTGCCGCCACGCTTGGGTTGATCTTTTGGCTGGCACGTCCGGTGCCCGTGGCCATGGCCGGGGGGCTTGCCTTGGCGCTTGGCTTCGTCGCACTGGCCAAGACCGCAGAGACGTTGCGGTTTTTCGGCAATGCCGCCTCGCTGATTGGGGCGGGTTTGCTGTTGGGTGGGGCGGGTTTTGAATTGACCGCCGAGTATGAGGCCATTGCCGGCCCAGTCATGGCCGTGTTGGGCGCGATTGTTGCGTGTGCCTTCGGTCCGGCCGCCAGGCGGCCGCGGTTGACGTCACGTTTTACCTGCGGGGCGATCTTCTTGATGGGCGTGGCGTTGCATTTGGCCGGGATCGCCTTTGCGGTGGATTTCTTTGGCATGGCTAAATGGCCGGTGGCCTTTGCTTCGCTCTACGCCGCGATCATGATCGCATTCGCGGGCCTGTTGCTGGATGTTCGCACGGTGACGGCGTTGGCGATTGTCCCGTTTGCGCAGGTCCTGTCGACGGGTACGGAGTATTGGCACGCGGTCTATGCGTTCTATTCGCCCGAATCGACCCTTTCGATCCTGCAGATGTCTGCTTTGACCGTGGCGGGCCTGTGGGCGGCGGCCCGATTGCCCGCGCGGGTGGGGCGCCATGGGGGCATTTTGGCCGTGATGGCGCTTATCGTCGCGAATCTTTGCGCGCTTGTGGGGTCGCTTTGGGGCGATTGGGTCGGGCGCACGATTTGGGGGCCAAGGTATTACGGCTCCAACGTGTTCGGCCGTCGGGAGTGGGAGGCTTATGACACGTACCGTGCCGCGGTGGAGGCGTTCAATGCGACCGCGCTCCATATCTCAGAAGGGGTTTACGCGATCCTTTGGGCCGTGGCCCTGGCCTGCGTTGCGGTCTGGGCCGCCATGAAAGCCAAACGCGGGGTATTCAACACCACCATGACCTTTGCCGGGATCCATGCCTACACCCAAGTGTTCGAGACCCTTTATGATGAGCCCTTAGCCTATGTCATCGGCGGTCTTGCTGCGATCCCGCTGGCCTGGGGCCTGTGGCAGATCAACCAGCGCTGGACGGCGGGGGCGGCGTGACGAAAGCGGCGGAGCGGTCACCGCTCCCTTGCGCCCTTTGCGGCGGCATGGCACGCCTCACGAATCCGTGAGGAGGAGTAGAGATGACAATTCGCGTCACCCATACCGGCAGTCTGCCACGCAGTCAGGACACCGTGGACCTTATCTTTGCCCGCGAGCAGGGCGCGCCCTATGACCAAGCCGCGTTCGACACGCAGATGACCAAGGCGACCGCCGAGACCGTGGGGCGCCAAGTGGAGGCTGGCGTCGATGTGGTGTCCGATGGGGAGACGTCGAAGATCAGCTATGCCACCTATGTGAAGGATCGCTACACCGGGTTTGCCGGGGACAGCCCGCGGAACACGCCCGCCGATCTGAAGCTGTTTCCCAGCTTTTCGGGGCGCCTGACGAAAGACAAAGGTGCGCCGACCTATGCGCGACCCATGTGCGTGGGCGACGTGCGGTCCAAGGGCCAGGGAGAGTTGCAGAAAGACATCGACAACCTCAAGGCCGCCATGGCTGCCCACGGGGCGAAAGACGGGTTCATGAATGCCGCGTCCCCCGGCGTGATCTCCCTGTTCCTCCAGAACGACCACTATGCGACGCGCGACGCGTATCTGGCGGCTTTGGCCGATGCCATGGCCGAGGAGTATCGCACGATCGTGGAGTCCGGGCTGTACCTGCAACTGGACTGCCCCGATCTGGCACTGTCGCGTCACATGCTGTTCAGCGACCTGAGCGATGCTGAGTTTCTGAAAATCGCCGCCATGCATGTGGAGGCGCTCAACGGCGCATTGGCGGGGCTGGATCCATCCCGCATCCGCGTGCACATCTGTTGGGGGAACTATGAGGGGCCCCATGTGTGTGACATCGACATGGAAAAGGTGTTTTCCACCTTTCTATCGGTCAACGCGTCCCAATTGCTGTTTGAGACGTCGAACCCGCGCCATGCCCATGAGTGGAAGGTTTGGTATGACCGCAAGGCCGAAATCCCGGATGACAAGGTGCTGATCCCCGGTGTGGTGGATACGACGACGAACTTTGTGGAACACCCCGAAGTGGTGGCCGAACGTTTGGGCCGGTTTGCGCAGCTTGTGGGATCGGACCGCGTGCTGGCAGGCAGCGATTGCGGCTTTGGTACCTTTGCGGGTTATGGCGCGGTGGACCCGGATATCGCCTATGCCAAGCTGAAGACCTTGGCCGAGGGGGCCGAACTGGCCAATAGCCGACTGTGATGTCAGAGGGGCGGGGCAACCCGCCCGGCGCTATCTGCGGACCGAGCGGCGGTTTTGCGCGCCTTGGACGGAAATGGTCCGAATGCCTTCCAGGTCTCGGGTGCTGACCCGGGTGCCGGCCAAAACCTCCCGTGAGGGTTGGGTGCCTGCGGGCAAACGCTCCAGCGGGGGAAGGATCCGAAACTCGAACAGAAGAACCGATGGGTCGTCCGTCGGCAGTCTTGCCAGCTCCGCCTCCCAAAAGCCTTGGGTCGGCGGCAGACCCACGGTGGAGATGATCGCCCCATTGGGCGTGGGATCGACCTTGAGCGACAAGACTTGGTCAATCACGGGGCGGGTGGGGGCCGCTTGTGCGCGGGAGATCGGGTCAGAGCTTGAGGCGCCGAACCAGTTTAACGGGTTCAGGCGAGAGCCTTCCACGCCGCCACATCCCGCCACTGCGACCACCAAAGCCGCACTTGCCATCCGTCCCCAAAGCCCCATTGGTCTTCCTCAAAGTCTTTTCTGTAAGTGGGCTAACTGATCCGGGCGTATTTGGAAAGCGGGCTGGACGCCAACGGTTCGGGCCCCTACGTCCTGGGCCAGGATGACGAGGCAGAGTGATGGCACAAGAGAAGTTTGAGGATCTGGTAGAGACCTTTGCCTTCCTGGACGATTGGGAGGATCGGTATCGCCATGTGATCGACATGGGCAAAGCGTTTCCTGCCCTGGAGGAGGCGTTGAAGGTGCCAGCGACCAAGGTGGATGGCTGTGCCAGCCAAGTCTGGCTGCATCCAAGGATTGACGGGCAAGGGCCGGGGGCGGTGTTTGATTTCGCCGGTGAATCGGATGCCATGATCGTGCGCGGCCTGATCGCCGTGTTGCACGATCTGTACGCCGGGTTGCCCGTGTCGGAGGTGCCCAGCATCGATGCCGCCGCAGAGTTGGGGCGCCTTGGGTTGGACGAACATCTGTCGTCGCAGCGGTCCAATGGCTTGCGCGCCATGGTGGAGCGGATCCGCGACGTGGCCGCCGCGCAGACGGCTTAGCGTTTCTGGCGGCAAAAAAAGGCCGAGCATCAAGCTCGGCCGGAGTCCAACAGGGAGGTTGAAGAGATATAACTCTCTTCGTACCGTGAGGTAATCGGCACTTTGATCTAGAACAAGTCTGAACCATTCGGTTTTGCCGCATGCCCGGTATGCGTTCAGTGCATGGCTAAGCCACTGGCCGTAGGGTTTCAGGCTTCTGCGGCGCTGCGGCGGGCTTTGCGGTAGGCCACGACTTCCTCCAGGACGAAATCGCGGAAGGCTTCGATCCGGCGGGAGCCGCGCAATTCCTCTGGGAAGGCCAGGAAAACAGGGACTTCGTTCGATTGGACTGCGGGCAGGACCTGCTGCAATTGCAGGAAATCCTGTTGCAGGTAATCGGGCAAAACACCGATGCCCAGGTTGCTTAGCACGCCCTGTAAAACCCCGAAGTAATTGTTCACGGTCAAAAGCCGGTCGACGTTATATGTCATCAGTTCGCGCACCAAAGAGGCGCCCGCGCTGACTTGGGTCGCGGCGATGTTTTGGCAGATGACCCGGTGCTTGGCCAAATCGGGCAGCGTCTCGGGCATGCCTGCCGCCTCCAGGTAGGTGGAGGTTGCATAAAGCTGCATGCGGATGTCCATCAAGCGTTTGCGCACAAGGTCGGCTTGGGACGGCTCTTTCATGCGGATCGCCACATCCGCCTCCCGCATGGGGAGGTCGAGCACACGCTCCTCCAACATCAGGTCCAATTTCAGGTCCGGATACTTGGCGTAGAGTTTGGGCAACCGTGGTGCAAGCCAGATGGACCCAAAGCCGATTGTGGTGGTCACGCGCAGTTCGCCGAACACTTCCTCCTCGCTGTCGCGAATGCGGGCGCTGGCCGCATCAAGACGCTTGGTCATGGACTGGGTGGCGTCAAACAAAAGCTCCCCTTGTTCGGTCAGGATCAAGCCCCGGGCGTGGCGATGGAACAGGGTGGTGTCCAGGCTTTCTTCCAGGGCGCGGATTTGGCGAGACACAGCCGATTGCGATAAATGCAACGTGTCGCCCGCATGGGTCAGCGACCCTGCATCTGCCACAGCGTGAAAGATACGCAGTTTGTCCCAATCCATGTTGGTTCCTTTTGCTTGGCCTGCAATGCCTCCATGTCATAGGGCGGCACAGCAGCGGAAGTGACTATGTGACGAAAAGCGACTTTATGGGTCAGTCTTTTTGACCTATATATAAGTTGGGAGGATGATCCATGCGCCACGACGTGTCCTTGAACGATCGCTACGACCTGACCAAACACCAAGTTTTGCTTAACGGGACCCAAGCCTTGGTCCGCCTGATGCTGATGCAGAAAGAGCGGGACCGCAAGGCGGGGCTGAACACGGCAGGGTATTGCACCGGCTATCGCGGGTCGCCTTTGGGTGCCGTGGACCTGACCATGTCAAAGGCGGAAACTGTCCTCAAAGCCAATGACATCCGCTTTCAGCCGGGCTTGAACGAAGACCTGGCCGCGACCGCCCTTTGGGGGTCGCAGCAGGCGGAGTTGCGCGGCGAAGGGCGCTATGACGGGGTGTTCGGGCTGTGGTACGGGAAGGGCCCCGGGGTGGACCGGTCCGGTGACGTGATGCGCCATGTGAACATGGCCGGGACGTCGCCGAACGGCGGTGTCCTGATGGCCATGGGCGATGACCACACGGGCGAATCATCCACCACCTGCCACCAATCGGATTGGGCCTTGATCGACGTGCACATGCCCGTCCTGTCCCCCGCAGGTGTGCAGGAGATTTTGGATTTCGGCCTCTATGGCTGGGCGTTGAGCCGCTATGCGGGCGTGTGGGTCGGGCTGAAGACGATGAAAGACACGGTGGAGGTCACGTCGGTCGTGGATGGCCGCCCGGATCGATTGACTTTCATGACGCCGGATTTTGCCCTGCCAGAGGGCGGCTTGAACATCCGGTTGAACGACCACTGGATTCCCCAAGAGGAACGGCTGCTGGCCCACAAACGCTGGGCCGCCGAAGCGTTCAGCCGGGCCAATGGATTGGACAAACGGGTCCATGGCAAGCCGGGGGCGAAGATCGGGTTCGTGGCGGCCGGGAAAAACTGG
Source organism: Pseudomonadota bacterium (assembly GCA_039817645.1). GTDB lineage: Bacteria > Pseudomonadota > Alphaproteobacteria > Rhodobacterales > Rhodobacteraceae > Jannaschia. The sequence goes on from JBCBVM010000025.1 coordinate 16,278, forward strand.
CTGGACCTGTTGGACGCCATGCGCCTGCTGGGTCTGGACGCGGCAGAGTGTGACCGCCTGGGCGTGACCACGTATAAAGTCGGTCAAACCTGGCCCATGGACATGAAAGGTCTGCATGATTGGGCCGAAGGGTTGGACTTGATCGTCTGTGTCGAGGAAAAGCGCAAACTGATCGAAGTGCAGGTGAAAGAAGCCATCTTCGACGACCGCCGCGGACGGCGCGTGTATGGCGCGCGCAAAGGCGGCACGGGGGCAGAGCTGTTCAAGTCGCACTTCGCGTTGGACCCCACAGAAATCGCCGAGAAGCTGGGCGAGATTCTGATCGAGGAGGAGCGCGACACGGAGCGTTTGCGCGCGGGCCTGCACCGCGTGCGAGAGGCGCGGCGTGCCGACAACGCAGATGAAATCGCCACGCGGACGCCCTGGTTCTGTTCCGGCTGTCCGCACAACACGTCCACCAAGGTGCCCGAGGGGTCGCGTGCGGGGGCCGGGATCGGGTGCCACGTCATGGCGCTTTGGATGGATCGCAACACCGAGGGTTACACCCATATGGGGGCCGAGGGCGCGAATTGGATTGGCGAGTCCCAGTTTTCCAGCCGGGATCACGTGTTCCAGAACCTGGGCGAGGGGACGTATAACCACTCCGGCATTTTGGCGATCCGGGCCGCGTTGGCGGCGGGCACCAACATCACGTACAAGATCCTTTACAACGATGCGGTTGCCATGACCGGCGGGCAGCACAACGAGGGGGATTTGGCCCCTGAGCAGATAGCCCGAGAGTTGCAGGCCATGGGCGTAGGCACCATCGCCGTTGTCTATGACGAAAAGGAAGGCGTCGATAAAGCGCGCTTTCCATCCGGCCTCGACTGGCACGAGCGCGCGAACTTGGGCGCCGTACAGGAAAAGATGCGGACGGTTCAGGGCGTTTCCGCCATCCTCTACATACAGACCTGTGCCGCCGAAAAACGGCGCCGCCGCAAGCGTGACCTGTTCCCTGACCCGGACCGTCGCATCTTCATCAACACGGATGTGTGCGAGGGGTGTGGCGATTGCGGCGTGCAGTCCAACTGCGTGTCCCTGGTGCCGGTAGAGACGGCCTTGGGCACCAAGCGCGCGGTGGATCAAAGCACCTGCAACAAAGACTTCAGTTGTGTGAATGGCTTCTGCCCGTCTTTCGTATCGGTGGAGGGGGCCAAGCCGCGCAAGGCCGCCACCGCCAGCGTGGACATCGGCGAGTTGCCGTGGCCCGGGTTGCCGCAAATCGACGGCACCTGGAACACCGTGATCACGGGCGTGGGTGGCACCGGCGTCATGACGATTGGCGCAGTTATGGCCATGGCGGCGCATCTGGATGGCAAGGGCGCCGGGCTGATGGAGATGGCGGGCCTGGCCCAGAAGGGCGGGGCCGTCGCCTTGCATTGCCGGATCGCCGAGACACCGGATGACATCAGCGCGATCCGCGTGGCCCTGGGCGAAGCGGATGCCTTGATCGGGGGTGACCTTGTGGTCAGCGCGGGGGCAAAGACACTGGGGCAGACGGCCACGGACCGGACCGGTGCCGTTGTGAACAGCCATGAAACTGTGACGGGCGATTTTACGGGAAACGCCGATTTCAAACTGCCCGCGGGGGATTTGCAGATTTCGATCCAGGCGCGGCTTCAGGATCGGTTGACCCTGTTCAACGCCACGAAACTGGCCGAACGGCTGCTGGGCGATACGATCTTCTCAAACATGATGATCCTGGGGGCGGCGTGGCAACAGGGGTTGGTGCCGCTCAGCCATGGCGCCATCCACCGGGCGGTCGAATTGAACGGCGCCGCCGTGGACAAAAACCAGCAGGCCTTTGAATATGGTCGCTGGGCCATGGTGCACCCAGACGCGGCGGACCGTCTCCTTGAGGACCAGGTTGTGCAGTTGCCGCAGACAGTGGAGGCCGAGATCGCCGTCCGGGCGGACCATTTGCGCGCCTATCAATCCAAACGCTACGCCAAGCGATATACCCGCTTGGTAGAGACCATCCCCGACCCCGCCGTGCGGGAGGCTGTGGTGACGGGCTATCACAAAGTTCTGGCCTATAAAGACGAATACGAGGTCGCGCGGCTGTTGCGCACCACCCGAAAGAAGGCGGAGGCGGCCTTCGAAGGGGACCTGAAACTGACCTACCACTTGGCGCCCCCCATGATGTCGAAACCGGGTCCAGATGGGCGCCCTGCCAAGCGCGCGTTTGGCCCATGGATCGAGCGGGCCTATCCCTGGCTTGCGCGGCTCAAAATCCTGCGCGGCACACCTTTTGATCCGTTCGGACGCACGGCTGAACGGCGGATGGAGCGGTCACTGATCGCCCAATATGAGCGCGACATGGCCGATGTCCTGCCGCTTTTGACCGATGCGACGCGCGATGCCATCGTGGCTTTGGCGGAAGTGCCGTTGCAGATCAGGGGGTTCGGTCCAGTGAAAGAAGGCAACGAACGCAAGGCCGCCAAACGCCGAGAAGAGTTGTTGGCCGAGATCCGCAACGGAGGAGAGGCCCGCATCGCGGCGGAGTGATCGGACTGAGATCAGACGCGTTGAGGCGTTCTTACCCCTTGCGCACTAAGAACGCCGTCTGGTCCACGCCTAAGAAGCTGTGCCCCGCCTCATTGCAGAAATGCGGGACATCCACATGGGCGGCGGGGTCATCTGCCAGCAGGCGGATCACGGACCCCGATGGCAAAGCCTGCATCCGTTTGCGCAGGCGCAAGACGGGCAGGGGACACAGCAGGCCCAAAGCATCGATTTCCAGATCCGGCTCCATCGTATCGTCCTTATTTTTGCCGCGCGTTTCTGGCACCATGGCGCTACAAGAGGCAAGCCATGTCCCAAGTTACCCGTCGCAAAGTTCTTTACATTCCAGGCTACGACCCTTTCCACCCCCGCCGCTATCGGGAGTTGTATCGTAAAGAAGGGGCGGCCCAGGCTGCCATCTCGGGATATAGCCTGACCCAGCGAAAGGGCGACGGCCCCTATTCTTGGATCGCGTCCGCGGACATGGATGGTGTGTCCGTGACCTCTGAAATCGAAGTGTTGGTCTGGTCCGATATCGTGTCCGACAGCATGTCCGCGTCGATCCCCGCCACGTATGTGCAACTGGCACGGACGGCTTGGGCCTATATCGGGTCTGGCGCGCTGTTTCGTCTGATGCGGCTGCGGAAGGGGCCGGTCATCGCGGCGCTGTACCCCATTGTCTTGTTGCTGGCGCAACTGGTGGCGGCCCTGGGGCTTGGCTGGGCGGCGTTCGGTTTGATCCGGTGGGGCATTGGCGCCTTGCCACTGGGCCTGCTTGGCATCGCCTTTGGTTTGGCTGGCGGCGCAGCGGTGGCGTGGGCCACGCTGTCTTGGTTCAAAACGAAGGATTCCAAGATCTTCGCTTACTACCTGATGCATGACTACGCCTTCTCTGCCCGGTGGGGCGGGGCCAACCCGCCGGAGCTTGAGGCCCGCATGGCCGATTTTGGCCGCAAGATCACGGAGGCGCTTGCGACCGATGTGGATGAGGTGCTGATCGTCGGGCATTCGTCGGGGGCGCATTTGGCGGTTTCCGTGCTGGCCGATCTGATCCGCGCCGGGGGGGTGCCGGACGGGCGGCTGAGTTTCCTTAGTCTTGGGCAGGTCGTCCCCATGGTCAGTTTTCTGCCCGAAGCCAATCGGTTGCGGGCCGATCTTCACGTGATGGGTGGCCAAAGTGTGATCCCGTGGGTCGATGTGACGGCACCGGGGGATGGTTGCGCCTTCGCCTTGTGTGATCCGGTGGCGGTTACGGGTGTGGCGCCTGCGACCCAGACCGGACCCTTGATCCTGTCGGCGGCGTTCACCAAGACGTTGTCGCCGGCGCGGTGGAAGGCGCTGAAACGGCGGTATTTCCGCCTGCATTTTCAGTATCTCTGCGCCTTCGATCAGCCCGGAGATTACGACTATTTTCGCATCACGGCCGGGCCGATGACCCTTGGGGATCGGTTCCAGGGCCGTGCGCCCAGCCCATCGCGTTTGACGAAGGCTGTTAACCGGTTCACGGCCATGGCCGCATGATCCCGCCGAAACCTGCGCCGCGCCCGGATCGGATCGGGCTGATTGCCTATGGGCGGCGGTTTCGACAGGATATTTTGTCGGCCCAACCGGCGCGCCTTTACCGCGCCTGGATGGCAGAGTTTCGGACACCGTTCTTCCAAAGCTACATGATGAATGACCCGCAACTCATTGATCTTGTATTGAAAGAGCGACCGGATGATTTCCCCAAATCCGACCGTGTGCGGGAAGGGTTGGCGCCGCTGCTGGGCCAGTCCGTTTTCGTCACCAATGGGGCGCAGTGGAAGCGTCAGCGCCGCATCATCGATCCGGCTTTCGGCAAAGGGCGCCTGCGCGATACCTTCCCGGCCATGAAGGAAGCTGCCGACGCGTTGATCGCGCGGCTTGTGCCCGGCCCCCAGGAGGTGGAGGCGTTGGCCAGCTACGCCGCGGCCGATGTGATCTTTCGGACGCTGTTTTCCGTGGCCATCGAAGACAAGTTAGCGGCGCAAGTCTTTCGCGAGTTTCGGGCGTATCAGCGCACCCAGCCCCTTTTGAATATTGCTGCGTTGATCCCGCTGCCCCGATGGGTGCCGCGGTTTCACAAGCGGCGGACGCTTCGGGCGGCGCGGGCCCTCCGGACGTCGATCACCGCCTTCGTCACGGCACGGGCGGCCCAGATCGAGGACGGGACCGCGCCAGATGACTTGGCGACCAAGATCATGACATTCGCCGACCCGGAGACAGGGCACCGTTTCGCCCCGGAGGAGATGGTGGACCAGGTCGCAATCTTCTTTTTGGCCGGGCATGAGACCAGCGCCTCGGCCCTGGCGTGGGCTTTGTACCTGCTTGCCACCCATCCAAAGGCGCAGGCACGGGTCGCCGCAGAGGCGCCAAAGGATTGGGTTGCTTTCGGCTTCTCGGATCTGTCCGCATTGCCGTTCACGCGGGACGTGTTCCGAGAGACGCTGCGCCTTTACCCGCCCGTGCCCATGATGGTGCGAGAGACGACCCAGCAGGAGACGTTCCGCGACCGCATAGCGGCCAAGGGCGCGCAATGCGTGCTGAGCCCTTGGCACCTTCACCGCCATGAGCGGCTGTGGGACGCGCCCGACGCGTTCGACCCGGATCGCTGGGCCACGGATGCCGCCAAGGAGAGTGCGCGCCAAGCCTACATGCCGTTTAGCGCGGGCCCACGGGTTTGTACCGGGGCGGGTTTCGCCATGGCAGAAGGGGTTCTGCTTTTGTCACGGATCATTGGCGCCTATGAGGTGACGGCCCATGGGGCGCCGCCCGTGCCGGTCGCGCATCTGACAGTCCGGGCGCAGGACGGCATTCATTTGAACCTGAAACCCCGTCAATCTGTGCCGCGATAGGGCTCCACGTATTGCAGGGCCATATCCCACGGAAAGAAGATCCAGGTGTCCTGGCTTACGCCGGTGATGAACGTGTCCACCATCGGCTCCCCTTTGGGTTTGGCATAGACGGTAGCGAAATGCGCCTTGGGGTATAAGGCGCGAATGACCTCAAGCGTTTTGCCGCTGTCCACCAGATCGTCCAGCACCAAGATGCCGGTGCCGTCCCCGACCATGGCTTCTTCCGGCTTGGAAAGCACCTGCGCTTCGCCTTGGGTCTGGTGGTCGTAGGATTTGATGGAAATCGTGTCGACCAGGCGAATGTCCAATTCCCGCGCAACGATCATGGCAGGGGCCATGCCGCCCCGTGTGACCGCCACGATGGCCTTCCACGCGCCGCCCTTGCCCGGACCACGCCCATCCAAGCGCCACGCCAGGGCCCGGCTGTCGCGATGGATCTGGTCCCACGAGATGTGAAAGCCTTTTTCGTGTGGAAGTTGGTTGGACATGGGAAACCTCTTGGCGAATCTCAGGATGTGACAAGCAGGCGCAGCCCAAGCGCGCCCAACACCACCGCCATCACACGGGCGATGGCGGGCTTGAATGTCAGGTAGCGCTGGCGCACGGCGTCGCGGGACAGGATCGTGGCCAACGTGGAATAGACCAGGATTTCCAGCAGGACGTGGTTCACCGTGATGAGGGCGATTTCCAACCACGACAGGCCCGGCGGAAAGATCAGCAACAGGACCCCCGCCGCGAACAGGATGGATTTTGGGTTGCCCAGGTTCAGGAGGAACCCTTTGGCGAAGGATCGTCGTTTGCTGATTTCCACGATGGGGCCAATGGGTGAGGAGGCGCTGCGCCAGCTTTGCACCGCGAAGAACAGCACCAGGAGGGCGCCGCCGAATTTCAGGGCCGTGTAGGCCGCGGGCACGACATCAAAGAGCGCCTCTAGCCCCAGCAAGGCGGCAAGGGTCCAGAGCCCGGCCATCACGGCCAAGCCGAGGCCCGTCAACACACCGGCGCGCCGCCCGTTGGACAGGCTTGCCTCGGTGCAGACCAGGAAAGCGGGGCCGGGGGCGGCCACGGCAAAAAACAACGCGACGTTGAAGGCCAGAAGATGGGCCGCCGTCAGCGTTTCCATCAGCCGTCCTTCTTGTCGAGCGTCAGGTCAGGCGCATCCACGTTCTTCATGCCCACCACGTGGTAACCCGCATCCACGTGGTGAACGCTGCCGGTCACGGCAGAGGACAAATCGGACAGAAGATACATGGCCGACTGCCCCACCTCATCTTGGGTCACGGTCCGACGCAACGGCGAGTTGTATTCGTTCCACTTGAGGATGTACCGGAAATCGCCAATGCCAGACGCGGCCAGGGTTTTGATCGTCCCGGCGCTGATCGCATTGACGCGGATGCCGTCGCGGCCCAGGTCCTCGGCCAAATACTTGACGCTGGTTTCCAGGGCGGATTTGGCCAAACCCATAACGTTGTAATGGGGCATCACCTTCTCGGCACCATAATAAGACAGGGTCAGGGCCGACCCGCCTTCGGTCATCATCTTTTCCGCGCGCTGCATGACGGCTGTGAAGGAATAGACCGAAATGTTCATCGTCATCAGGAAGTTGTCCAGCGACGTTTCCAAGTAGCGGCCGCGCAGTTCGCTCTTGTCGGAAAAGCCGATGGCGTGGACGATGAAATCCAGCCGGTCCCAGTGCCCCTTCAAGGCGTCGAACATGGCGTCAATGGACGCGCCGTCGCCCACGTCGCAGGGCAACACGATTGACGACCCAACGCTTTCCGCCAAGGGCCCCACACGCTTTTTCAACGCGTCACCTTGATAGGAAAAGGCCAGGTCCGCCCCCTGATCCGCACAGGCCTTGGCGATGCCCCATGCGATTGATTTATCATTGGCGAGCCCCATGATTAGGCCGCGCTTGCCTGCCATGATGCCTGTCATCGTCCCCTCCGCCTTGCGTTGCAGAGGGCTTTAGGCGAAAGGCGGTAGGGCGGCAAGGTTCACGGGAACGCGAGGGCGGAAATGGCGGAACGGGCTGGCATCTTTGCAGGGGACGACCCATTCGCTTTGGCGCGCGAGTGGCTGGGCGAAGCGGAAAAGACGGAGCCGGAAGATCCCAACGCCATCGCGCTTGCCACGGTTGATGGGGACGGCCTGCCCAACGTCCGCATGGTGCTGCTGAAGGACATCGAACCCGCGGCCTTTGTGTTCTACACCAATTTCGAGGGCAAGAAGGGGCGGGAATTGGCGGTCAACCCCAAGGCCGCCTTTGTCATGCATTGGAAAAGCCTGCGTCGCCAAATCCGGGTGCGTGGCCCCCTGGCGCGGGTCGAGGATGCCGTGGCTGATGCCTATTATGAAAGTCGGTCGCTCAAGTCTCGCCTTGGGGCGTGGGCGTCGCGGCAGTCAGAGCCGTTGGAAAGCCGCGCCAGTTTGATGGCCGAAGTCGCCAAGGTGACGGCGACGCAGGGAACCGTGCCCAAGCGTCCGGCCCATTGGGGCGGGTTTCGGATCACCCCGGTCGAAATCGAGTTCTGGGCCGACGGCGCCTATCGCCTGCACGATCGCTTCCGCTGGACAAGACCCGACCCGGAAACGCCCACCTGGGAGGTGACCAGACTCAATCCATAAAAACGTGGTCGCAGACTTACGTGACGACACTAGGTCACATTTTAAGATTTTTGCAAACACGGGCTTGCGGAACGGTTTCCCGCTTCGATAGGGATCAGGCCTGCGCCAACGGATTGTGTTACGAATGAGAGAGGAACCGCAAAATGAATGCGGGTGGAAATCATATACCGACCGGGGGCGCCGTGGACGGTATCATCGAAGGCAAGGTCAAGTGGTTCGATACCACACGTGGATTTGGCTTTGTTGTGTCAGATCAAGCGGATAGAGACGTCTTGCTCCATGCAAATGTTCTGCGGAATTTCGGGCAAAGCTCGGTCCCGGACGGTGCGTTGGTCACGCTGCGGATCCAGCGGAGCGAGCGCGGGCTTCAGGCAACTGAGATTCTGAGTCTCGAAACGCCAGAGGCCGATGTGGAGGTTTCAGAGGAAGGGCCAGAGTATCTGCGTCCGGTTCCAGACGACCTTCCTTACAACGCAGCCAAGGTAAAATGGTTCGACAAAGGCAAGGGTTTTGGCTTTGCCAACGTGTTCGGATCGTCCGAAGATGTGTTCATCCATATTGAGGTGCTTCGCCGGTTTGGCTTGGCGGATCTGCTTCCGGGGGAGGCGATTTGCGTTCGTGTCATGGATGGCGCGCGCGGGCGCCTCGCGGTAGAGGTGCGGCGTTGGGAATATTACATCGCCTGACGGCCATCCGCGCCCTCACATGGGCGCTGTTGTTTTGTGTTCTGGCAACGGCCCATGCGTCGGCGTTCTGCGCCCCGGGTCGGGTCGAAATCCGCGGAGACTGGGGCCAGGCGCGCTTTGCCGTTGAACTGGCCGTGACCGACGAAGATCAACGTCGGGGCCTTATGTTTCGCGAAAGCCTTCCAAGAATGTCAGGGATGTTGTTCGTCTACGGACGCCAACAGCCTTTGGCGTTCTGGATGCGCAACACGCTGATCCCGCTAGATATGATCTTCATCGACGCCACGGGGACGGTGGTCAACGTCCATGCCAATGCCGTGCCGCTGGACGAAACGCCAGTTCGATCGGCGGCTCCGGCTTTGGCGGTGCTGGAAATCAACGGGGGCCTGTCCGCCGTGCTTGGCATCGGGGCAGGGGATCAGATCCGGTCCCCGGCAATGCCACAAGATCGCGCAGCCTGGACCTGCGAGTAGGTCTTTTCATACCTGGAAGACACTGCTAGAGCGCTCTCGTCGGGGCGTGGCGCAGTCTGGTAGCGCACCTGTTTTGGGTACAGGGGGTCGTGAGTTCGAATCTCGCCGCCCCGACCATCGGACTTCCTGGGATAAGACGCCCGGTGAGTGGTCCGTGAGTAACCTCTGGATAAGTGAAAATGTTGCGGTCAGATCACGCTTGATGAACCGGGTTTCATCTGTGGTTTGGTCGCGTAGTTTCCGTCCCGCGCCCGGTCCGAGCGGCGAACAAATTGCGGCATGACAAGGGTTTGTGTGACGCGTCCATGACATCGACACTTCGCCGGGTTTGACCGGGGAATCGCGCCTTTGCCCCGTCTTATTCGGTCAAGAAAAGAAAGTTTGGTTTATCCCCGTTATCCACATTGACGGGTGCTCAATTACGCTTCTATTAGTATTGCGACTGAGAGCGGCCACCACATGTAGTGGCGCCCAGGGAAGCGGGACAGAGAGTTAATCGACAGGTTTGGCACCATTCAGCACACGCTGTGTGGCGTCCTTTACGCTCTGCGTCTTTGAGAAGCGGGAAGGGATTTGGCGATGCGCGCCAGATCGACATGGGAAGTCGCGGACCCGCAAAGGGTCCAATGCACAAGAGGGATTGATTGATGCGGCTCGAGCGGAAATTCACTGAGGCAGGACAAGACGCCTACGCGGCGCTGGCCTTCACCACGACCACCTCCGAGATCCGGAACCCGGACGGGACAGTGGTGTTCAAACTGGACGCCGTGGAAGTCCCGGAGGGGTGGAGCCAAGTCGCGTCCGATGTGATCGCCCAGAAATATTTCCGCAAAGCCGGCGTTGCCGCGCGCCTGAAGAAGGTGAAGGAAAAGGGCGTTCCTGACTTTCTGTGGCGGTCCGTCCCAGATGAGAAGGCCTTGGCCGATCTGCCCGAAGAGGAGCGGTTCGGCGGCGAAACGTCCGCGCGTCAGGTCTTTGACCGGCTTGCGGGCGCCTGGGCCTATTGGGGCTGGAAGGGTGGCTATTTCTCCTCCGAAGGCGATGCACGGGCATATTTCGACGAGATGCGCGTGATGCTGGCCCGCCAGATGGCGGCGCCGAACTCACCTCAGTGGTTCAACACGGGCCTTCATTGGGCATATGGCATCGATGGGCCAGCCCAGGGTCATCACTATGTGGATCCGGCCACCGGCAAATTGGTCCGCTCCAAATCGTCTTATGAGCATCCGCAGCCCCACGCCTGCTTCATTCAGTCGGTCCAGGACGATCTGGTGAACGATGGTGGCATCATGGATCTTTGGGTCCGCGAAGCGCGTCTGTTCAAGTATGGCTCCGGAACGGGCACAAATTTCAGTCACTTGCGCGGTGAAGGGGAGAAGTTGTCGGGGGGCGGCAAGTCTTCGGGCCTGATGGGTTTCTTAAAGATCGGGGACCGTGCCGCGGGCGCCATCAAGTCGGGCGGCACCACACGCCGCGCCGCCAAGATGGTGATCGTCGATATGGATCACCCGGATATCGAGCAGTTCATCGACTGGAAAGTCATCGAAGAACAAAAGGTTGCGGCGATTGTGGCAGGGTCCAAATCGACCCAGGCCGAGTTGAACAAAGTCATGGGCGCCGTGAACGCATGGGACGGGTCCATGGACGACGCGGTGGACCCCGCCAAGAATGAGGGCCTCAAAACCGCTATTCGTGCCGCGAAAAAGGCCATGGTCCCCGAAGCGTATGTGATGCGCGTCCTGCAATATGCGCGGCAGGGCTATAACAGCATCGAGTTCCCGACCTACGACACCGACTGGGACAGTGAGGCGTATAACTCGGTCTCGGGTCAGAACTCCAACAACTCCGTTCGTGTGACCAACGCCTTCCTGCATGCCGTTGAAAAGGATGCAGATTGGGAGCTGACAAACCGGACCGACGGCTCCGTCGCCAAGACCGTGAAAGCCCGCGACCTGTGGGAGAAAGTCGGCCACGCCGCATGGGCCTGCGCTGATCCGGGCATCCAGTTCCACGACACTGTGAACGATTGGCACACGTGCCCCGAAGATGGGGAGATTCGGGGGTCGAACCCATGTTCGGAATATATGTTCCTCGACGACACGGCCTGTAACTTGGCATCGCTCAACCTGCTGAAATTCCTTGGGGAAGACGGCGCGTTTGACCATGACGGGTACGTCCACGCGTGCCGCCTTTGGACGATCACGTTGGAAATCTCCGTCGCCATGGCGCAGTTCCCGTCCAAGGAGATTGCGCAGCGGTCCTATGATTTCCGCACGCTTGGGCTGGGCTATGCCAATATCGGTGGCCTGTTGATGAATATGGGCCTCGGTTACGACAGCCGTGAAGGGCGCGCCTTGTGTGGTGCCCTGACCGCCGTGATGACAGGCACGTCCTTCGCCACATCTGCCGAGATGGCCGGAGAGTTGGGGCCGTTCCCGGGCTACAAAAAGAACGCCGACCACATGCTGCGGGTCATGCGCAATCACCGCACTGCCGCGTATGGCAAAACGGACGGGTACGAGAAACTGGCCGTGAAGCCGGTTGCCCTCGACTTGGAAGGGTGCCCGGATGCGACGCTGGTGAAGTTGGCGTCAATCGCTTGGGAAGATGCCGTCGCCTTGGGGGAGAAGCATGGCTACCGCAACGCGCAAGCCACTGTGATCGCACCGACGGGCACCATTGGCCTGGTCATGGATTGTGACACCACAGGGATCGAGCCGGACTTTGCCTTGGTGAAGTTCAAGAAGCTGGCCGGTGGCGGCTACTTCAAGATCATTAACCAGTCGGTGCCCGCCGCCCTGCGCAAGCTGGGGTATCGTGAAAGCGAGATCGGAGAGATTATCGCTTATGCGGTAGGCCATGGGTCCCTGGGTCAGGCGCCCGGCATCAATCACACCTCGCTGATTGGACACGGGTTCACCAAGACGGAGATCGAAAAGATCGAGGCAGCCTTGCCATCCGCTTTCGACATCCGGTTCGTGATGAACCAATGGACCTTGGGCGAAGACTTCCTGACGGGCACGTTGGGCATTCCGGTCGCCAAATTGGCGGATCCGTCCTTTGACCTGTTGCGGCATCTCGGCTTCTCCAAGGCAGAGATCGATGCAGCCAACGACCATGTTTGCGGGACGATGACCCTGGAAGGCGCGCCATTCCTCAAAGACGAGCATTTGACTGTGTTCGACTGCGCCAACCCGTGTGGCAAGAAAGGGAAGCGTTATCTGTCGGTGGAAAGCCATATCCACATGATGGCGGCGGCACAAAGCTTCATCTCGGGCGCGATCTCCAAGACGATCAACATGCCCAATGACGCCACCATCGAAGATTGCCAAAAGGCGTATGAGCTGTCTTGGTCCCTGGGTGTGAAGGCCAATGCGCTCTACCGCGATGGCTCTAAACTGTCGCAGCCCCTGGCCGCGAGCTTGGTCGAAGATGATGATGAGGCCGCCGAGGTTCTGGAAAGCGGGACCCCCGCGGCCAAAGCGGAAGTTCTTGCCGAGAAGATTGTCGAAAAGATCATCATCAAAGAGGTGGCCAAAGCCGCCCGAGAGAAGATGCCCGACCGCCGGAAAGGCTATACGCAGAAGGCAGTTGTGGGCGGCCACAAGGTCTATCTGCGGACGGGCGAATACTCTGACGGGTCCTTGGGTGAAATCTTCATCGACATGCACAAGGAAGGTGCTGGCTTCCGGGCAATGATGAACAACTTCGCCATCGCGGTGTCGGTCGGCCTGCAATACGGCGTGCCGCTGGAGGAGTTCGTGGATGCGTTTACCTTCACCAAGTTTGAGCCAGCGGGCATGGTCCAGGGCAACGACTCGATCAAGAACGCGACCAGTGTTCTGGACTACATCTTCCGGGAGTTGGCAGTCAGCTATCTGGACCGCGAAGACTTGGCCCACGTGAAGCCACAGGGGACCAGCTTCGATTCCCTCGGGGAGCCGGAGGCACCCAAAGACGGGGATGGCAATGTCAGCCTTGTCGGTGACGCCACAGCTTCGAAGTCATTGGAAGTGTTCAAGTCCGTTGCCTCCTCCGGGTACCTTCGCAAGCGGTTGCCATCCGATTTGGTGGCGCTGCGCGGCGGGGCGGATGCGGTCGCGGCCGAGATCGCCGGCGGCGGCATAGCAGTGGCGGCCCCAACCGCGGACGCGTCGTCCATCGCACCGATCATGGACGCGCGAACCAAAGCGAAAATGCAAGGGTATGAAGGCGAAGCGTGTGGTGAATGCGGGAACTACACCCTCGTCCGGAACGGCACTTGCATGAAGTGTAACACCTGCGGAGCGACGAGCGGCTGTAGTTAACGGCCACTCGACAGAACCGTCGGGCAGGGGAAGGGAGGCGTCGCGCGCCTCCCTTCTTTTTTGGTCTGGGACGTGTTCCCTGGTGGCACAATAAGCGACGGCATTAATAGGCTGCACAGACAGGTTGGCTGCGGGATGTTGGCGAAAAATGCCCCGTAACTATGGTAAACCCGCTGCCGCGTTTACGCCGTGTTTTCAGCCAGGGCCGCAGCGGCGCCGGAGTCGTGAATTTCGATCACAGGTTCCATGCGCCCGAGGATTTCTTCGGACAGGTGGCATTTGATCTGGTGGGTCCCGAAGTTTTTCATCTGCGGCACCTCTGTCTCGCAAAGATCGCCGGGGACCTGATCTTTCCACCGGCAACGGGTCTGGAACGGGCACCCGCTGGGCGGGTCCATGGCAGACGGGATATCGCCTTCCAGGACGATGTGCTTCTTTTGCACGGACGTGTCCGCGATGGGCACGGCGGACAGCAGAGCCTCGGTATAGGGGTGGTAAGGGGGAGAGAAAACGTCGTCGGTCTGGCCCATCTCCACCACGTGGCCCAGATACATAACCATAATGCGATCAGAGAGATAGCGGACGATGCTCAAGTCGTGAGAGATGAAGAGTAACGTCGTCTTATGCTCCCGCTGAATTTCCATCAGCAGGTCGGTGACGGCCGCCTGGACCGACACATCCAACGCAGAAACGGGTTCGTCGGCCACAACGATCCGCGCATCGCCCGCAAACGCGCGCGCGATGCCGACCCGTTGCTTTTGGCCGCCAGACAATTGTCTGGGCATGCGATCGGCGAATTCCCGGGGCAGTTTGACAAGGTCCAGCAGTTGAAGCATCCGCTCCCGCCGCTCTCGATCATTGGCGCCGTAATCGAACACTTCGAGGGCGCGGATGATTTGCCGCCCGACAGTCATGGACGGGTTAAGGGTATCGAAAGGGTTCTGGAACACCATCTGGATTTCAGACACTTGCTTGGTCCCACGCGCTTCAATCGGGGTGGATTGAATGTCGCGATTGCCCATGGTGATGGTGCCATCCGTGGCTGTCTCCAACCCCATGAGGACCTTTGCCAATGTGGATTTGCCACAGCCGGACTCGCCCACGATGGCAAGCGTCTCGGATTCGTGGGCCACGAAATCGAGGGTTTCGTTGGCCTTCACCACCTTCTCTTGGCCGCCGCCGAAAAGGGCATTGGCGGCCACTTGGTAATACTTCTTGAGCCCTTCGACCCGGAGGACAGGGTCACCGGGCGGGTTCGCGGGCGGTTGTTCTGTGTTGGCGGGTGGCGCGGCCCAGTCGATCTCTTCGAAGCGCAGGCAGCGGGAATGGTGGCCCGGTCCGGCATCGGCCATGGGGATGGCACCCTGGTCACAGCGCCCAGCCTCGAAATAGTCGCAGCGGGGTCCGAAGTTACATCCAGGGGGCCGCTCATGGGGCAGGGGAAAGTTGCCTGGGATGGCGATCAAGGGCCGCGCCGTCTTGTCGGCGCCGGGCAGAGGGATCGAGCGGAAGAGTGCCTGCGTATAGGGATGGCGCATGTTATCAAAGACTTCGGCAATGGCGCCGTCCTCCACCGCCTCGCCGGAATACATCACACAGACGCGGTCGCAGGTTTCCAGCACAAGTCCCAGATTGTGGGAAATGAACAGCATGGACGTGCCGTACTTCTTGCCCAGGTCCTTCACGAGAGACACGATCCCCGCTTCAACGGTCACGTCTAGGGCCGTTGTCGGTTCATCCAAAATCAGCAAGGCGGGCTTGGACATGAGCGCCATCGCGATGACGATACGCTGTTGCTGGCCGCCCGAGAGCTGATGGGGGTAGCTGTCCAACATGCGCTGTGGATCTGGCAGCTTCACGTCCGTGACGACTTGGAGGGCGAGGTCATAGGCCTCCTTCTCGGAGGCGTTGTCATGGAGCATCGGCACCTCCATGAGTTGTTTGCCGATGCGCATGGCCGGGTTCAGGGACGCCATCGGCTCCTGATAGATCATGGCGATCTCGTTGCCGCGGATGTCGCGCAGGTCTTCGGCCGACAGCTCGCTCAGGTCACGGCCTTTGAACTTGATGGAGCCGCCGACGATGCGCCCATTCTTGCCCAGGTCCTGCATGACGCCCAAAGCCACAGTGGACTTGCCGCAGCCGGATTCCCCCACCAGACCCACAGCTTCGCCGGGTTGGACATCGACGGAAAAGTCCATCACGGCCGGGATTTCGCGCAAGCGCGTGAAAAAGGAAATCGAAAGCTGATTGATCTCCAGGATGGGGCCTTGGTGGTCTGTGGTCAGTTTCATGGGTGCTTGGTTCCGGAGAGGGTGGACCCCGGCGCGGACGGGCGCACCAGAGTATTTTTTGCCAGATGACAGATCAGTCGCGCAACGACTCCTCGCGCAGGCCATCGGCCAACAGGTTGAGCCCCAGGACGAGACTGAGGAGTGCCAAGGCGGGCACAATGGCGGGATGCGGATAGACGGACAGAAGGCGGCGACCATCGTTGATCGTCGTGCCCCAGTCCGGGCTTTCGGGCGGAAGGCCCAAGCCGAAGAAGCCCAGCGTGCCAAGCAGGATCGTGGTGTAACCGATGCGCAGGCAAAAATCGACGATCAGCGGGCCCCGTGCATTGGGCAGGATTTCCCAAAGCATGATGTACCAGGGCGTCTCCCCCCGGGTTTGGGCGGCGGCGACATAGTCCCGGGTCTTGATGTCCAGCGTCAGCCCCCGGACGATGCGGAACACCGTGGGCGAGTTCACGAAGACCACCGACACGAACACAATCAGGACCTGTCCGGAAATGTCGAAGAGGTCCAAAAAGCCAGGCCAGAGGCGGAACAGCCCCAAGGTCGATGTCTGGTCCATGATGAGGGAGAAGTAGAAGAGCAGGCCCACGGCCATGGTGACCCCAAGGTAGAGGTTTCGCGTGGGGGGCTGGGTGCGGTAGCGCGAGTTGATCAGCACGCCCAGGAAAACCAGTGGAAAGAGGAACAGGACGGCCGCCATATAGTTCGGCAGGCCCGTTTGCACGATCTCTGGTGTCACCAACAGGTAGAAGAGGAGGATCACAGGGAAGGCCAGGATCAGGTTGGCCAGGAAGCTGAGCACGGTGTCGAGCGTGCCGCCGTAGTACCCTGCCGGCAGGCCCAATGTGATACCGACCATAAACGCAAAGAGCGTCGCCATCGGCGCGATCTGCATCACGATGGTCGAGCCGTAGACCATGCGACTGAAGACGTCGCGCGCAAGGTTGTCACCGCCGAGCAGATAGAAGGGGAAGTCGGTATCTTCTGCCCCGTTCAGCGCGGTGCCGGGTGGTTCGTTTTTCATGCCCGACACCTGGCCCAGCGGGTCATGGGTGTAGATCATGTCCAGGACACCTGCGTAGAACGCGGTGAAGACCCAGAACATCACAAGGCCGAAGCCGATCATCCCAATGGTCGAGTCGAAGAGTTTGCCATAGAGCCCGAGCTTGCGTTTGTAGGTGAAACTGGCGACGAACAGCGCGACCAGAGACAGCCAGACGGGCGTAAACGCTTGGGCCATGCCGCCAAAGATGCCGCCGCCGGAATAGCCCACGACCATCCCAGCGACGATATAGGCGACCACGGTGGCAAGAACGGCCCAAAGCGCATAGGTCTGCGCCCGTCCAACCATGCCGGACAACCCGGGCTGGATCGCCGCTGTGCCGTCGGGGTTGAGGACAACGCGTTCCCCGGCGGTGAAAACGCTGGCCACGATGGCCACGGCAGAAGTGACCAGAAGGGCCGCGACAGAGATGCCCAATATGGGGTCCAACACATCGCCCAGGGCGCCGGTATAAGTCAGAGGTTCCATGGCGCTCTCCTCAGGCGATACGAATGCGGGGGTTCAGGAACACGTAGCCGATATCGGAAATCAGCTGCGTCACCAGAACGACCACGACGGAAATAATGGACACACCCAGCAAAAGCTCGATGTCGTTATTGCCCGCGGCCTGGACCAGGGTCCAACCGAAGCCCTTGAAGTTGAACAAGGTCTCAACAATGACAACACCATTCAAGAGCCAAGGAAACTGCAGCATGATCACGGTGAAGGGCGCGATCAGGGCATTTCGTAGCGCGTGTTTCAATACGATATTGCCAAAGCTGACCCCTTTGAGCCGGGCGGTGCGGATGTATTGCGCTGTCATGACCTCGGTCATCGAAGCCCGGGTCATGCGTGCAATGTACCCCATGCCGTAAAGCGCGATGGTCAGAACAGGCAGGGTGAAGTTCTCGAACGTGATGTTGTCCATGGCCGAGGTGGCAGACCCCTTGAACCATTTCAGACCCACGGCAGACGAGGCGAAGACCGCGATGAAGATCACGCCGGAGACGTATTCCGGCGTGGCCGTGGTCGCGATGGACACGGTCGACAAGGACCGGTCCATCTTGGACCCTTCCCGCATGCCCGCCAAAACCCCAAGCAATAGCGCGCCGGGGACCATGACCAGCATGACAAAAAACATCAGTTTCGCCGTTTGCCAGCCCCGTTCGCCCAAGATCGCCAGGACATCGTCTTTGAACACTGTCGAGAAGCCCCAGTCCCCTTGTAGGACCCCACAGAATGCGCCGACCTCTGCCGGGTTTTCCCCGGGTCTGGCACAGCGAGAGAAGACGACCTCTCCGCCGTCTTCGCGGGTGAACGCCGGCATGACCCCGATCCAGCGGGCGTATTTCACCAGCATGCCATCATTGTAGCCGCGTGCATCCAGCCAGGAGACCACTTGCTCGTCCGACATGCGGTTGTTGCCCTGGTTCTTGGCCAATTTTTCCAAATTGGGTTCAAGGTTCGTCAGGGTGAAGACCACGAAGGTCAGACAGAACGCGGTCAAGATCATGACCCCGAGCCGTCTCAGGATGAATAAGCCCATTCTCAGGCGCCCCCCAGGGTATGGTGCCAAGCGGATTATTTGCCCGCATTTTGTAGAAAGGGGGCCGCGGCGGGCCCCCTCCGATTGTCATGCGCCCGTTAGGACACGTGCCACTTGTAGATATGTGGGTGATACGCGATGTGCATGTCGCAATCGTTCACCCCTTCCCGCGAATGACGATAGAGCGAGCGCCAATAGGGCTGAATGGTCACGCCCTCGTCAATGACGATTGCCTGGATTTTCGCCATTACGTCTCGCCGGGCATCTGCGTCGGCGATGGAATTTGCCTCGGCCAGAAGGGAGTCAAACTCCGGGTTGGCGAAGGCGAATTCGTTCCAAGCCACACCGGACTTATACGCCAGACCAAGAACCTGCGTGCCCAAGGGGCGGTGGTTCCAGTTGGTGGAACTGAAGGAGTACTTCGTCCAATCGTTCCAGAACGTGGAGCCTGGCAGGATTGTCCGCTTCACCGGGATGCCTGCGTCACGCAATTGCGCGGCCACGGCGTCCGTGGTGTTGCGGCGCCAGTCATCGTCGATTGAGAACAACTCGTGTTCAAAATCGGCCATGCCAGCTTCTTCCATCAGTGCTTTGGCCTTGGCCGGATCAAAGGGCAGGCGGGCCACGCTTGCATCATGCTCCGGGTGGACGGGGCCCACATGGCAGTTATCGGCAGGCGTGCCTTGGCCCGCATAGCCCAGCTCAAGCAGCACGGCATTGTCGCACGCCATGGCCAGCGCCTGGCGCACGCGTTTGTCCGCGTAGGGCTTCACACCGTTGATTTCCGCGGCTTGGTTCGGGCGGATCACGATGGTGGAGCCAGTGGAGATTTCGGACTTTTGCCAGCCGATCCCGTCGAAAATATCGACGAACTCGCCCACATTTTCGTAGATCGCGTCGACTTCCTCGGCTTCGGCCGCGGCCAGCCACGCGGATGGGTCTGTGCCGTAATCGATATACTCGATGCGGTCCAAGTACCCGCCCCAGCCTGCATCATAACCCCACCAATTATGGTCCGGGTTGCGCTCAAGGACGGATTTAACGCCGACCGAGTGCTCCGTGTTGAGGTAGGGGCCCGTGCCCAACTGGGTGCCCAACAGGTCCTCAGGGTCCTGGTCCGGGTGGAGCACATGGGCTGGGTAGTCAGAAATGCCGGGGATGATCGTAATATCCGGTGCGTTCAGGTTCAGAACCACGGTCGTGTCGTCTTGCACGACGATGGCGTTCTCACCCGCTTGGCCGGTCGCCTCGTCGATCAGCGTGGCGACGCGGGCGGCCATGGAGTTGCCCTCGGCATCGCGCTCCGCCCAGCGGCGGAAGTTGTGGGCCACATGCTCGGCGGTAAACGCGTCGCCATTGTTCCAGGTGACCCCGGGACGAATGTTGAGCGTGTACTGGGTGGCGTCGTCATTCACTTCCCAGCTTTCCAGCAACATACCGTCGAACGTGCCGTCGCTGTTGTAGCGGACCAGATATTCCAGCCAGCCAGCGGCGACATAGGACATCTGCGTCCAGTCGAAGGTGCGCGGGTCCTTGAGCGCGCGAACCTCCATCTGCATGCGCAACGTGCCGCCGCGTTCGGCATGGCCATCGGCTTTGGCCGGTGTTGCGCCGATTAAGGCATATGCGGTCGGGATGCTGACCCCAAGGGCGGTGGCCCGGGTCAGAAACTCGCGACGATCCATGAGGCCACGCTTATGCTCGTCGGCAAAAAGCAGCGCCCCATGGTGGACCCCCTGTGTCAAACGGGTGTCGTGTTGGGTCATGTGTGTCTCTCCCTGTTACACATGTTTTGTCTGATCCACGCCCTGGTTGTCTCATTTTTGGCGTGTTGAGCTTCTAATAGTGCGGACCGATTGCGGAAGGTCAACGGTTGTAACCGCTTTGGAATGGTCAAAAAACGACATTTTCCCGGGTTGACTGCGTCGAATTTAGGCAGTGACCCAGGGTCAACGGGCGGACGAGGCCCGTGATCGGTGCCCGACCGTGGGCCAAATACCGGGGCGATCACGCGGCGCCGAAACGCCCTTCGGTCCGGCGAAATGAGGATGGGGTCTGCCCCGTTTCGCGCCCGAACGCGCGCGTGAAATAGGCCGGTGAGCTAAAGCCGAGGGACAGGGCAATGGTCGCGGCGGTGTCATCCGTGTCGGCCAATCGCCGCCGTGCTTCGTTCATCAGGCGCGCGTTCAGGTATTGTGCCGCCGTCATGCCGCAGGTGGATTTCAGTGTCCGGGTCAGGTGGGTTGGCGTCACGTCCAGGTCTTTGCCGATGGCCTCTAGGTTGGCCCCGGTGCCCAAAGCCGTCTCGACCGCGCGGGCAAATCGCGCGGCCAACTGACCGGCCTTGTCCAAGGGCGCGTCTTGTTGCCGGCGCCCCTCCCGCTCGATCAGCGCCGACAGCAGGATCACCCGCGCCAGGGCCGCGCGGCCCTGGCATGGGTCGCGCAGGTCGCCCGCCTGCGCCAAACGGTCCAACAGGCCCACCAGTTCGCTTTGGGCCGCCACGTCCGACATGCGCAATCGGCGGGGCACTTCGGGGAAGGGGGCCTCGAACAGGGTGGGCAGGCGAAGCAGGGTTCCTTCGCTCACGGCGCCCGGTTCAATGGCAAACGGTGTCTTCGGTGGGATCGTGATGCACGTGGCGGGGCCATAGCCGCGCGTTCGGGCATTCACGGTGATCCTTCCTTGGCCGCGCGCGATCCAGATCAGGACGGGCATGGCCTCTGCATGGGGTGTTTCCCGGCGCCACCGCCCGTGCCGGGCCAAAGGGGTCACCATCTCTTGCGACAGGCCAGTCAGCCGCTCGGCTTCGGGGATGTTGCGCGCTTCGAACAGTCGGATCCGTGACATGGACCCAAGTTTTGGCGATTAAGCTGCTGATGTCAAAGAAGATGCGCGTCGATCCGCCACCAGTTCCGCATGCGCTTGCGAAACCAAGTTCGCTGACGTTTCGCATATTGGCGTGTGGCCGTGACGGCCGCGGACCGGGCGTCATCTAGGGAAAGCTGACCCCGCAGATGCGCGACCAACTCCGGCGCGCCGATGGCTTTGGCGGCATTCAAGCGGCTGTCCCAGCGGGGCAGGATGGTGCGGACCTCCTCCAACGCGCCACCTTCCAACATCAGATCGAAGCGGGATTCGATGCGGGGCGATAGCCAATCCTTGGGGGCGTCGAGGACGATCTTCGCAGCTTTGTTCGGAGGGATGAGGGGCGGTGGTGTTTCCGCATGCCAGGCCCGGATCGAACGGCCGGTTGCTCGTTTCACCTCCCACGCACGCAGGACACGCATGGGGTTTTGCAGATCCAGGGTTTCGCGCACCTCTGCGTCCAACTCTGCGGCAAGGGCAGGCAGGCCAAGGGTGGCCAGTCGCGCCTCGGCTTCCTCCCGGATCTTCGGCGGGGTCGGGGGTATGTTCGCCAAGCCTTCGGTCAAGGCGCGAAAGAAAAGGCCTGTGCCACCGACGAAAATGGGCCGCGCCCTGTGCGGTAAATTGGTTGCATCGCGCAACCAATCCCCGACGGAATAGGCACGGTCCCAGGGGACATGCCCGTAGAGGAGATGGCGCGCGCGGGCGGTCTCTGCCGCGCTTGGGCGGGCCGTCAAAACGCGCCAATCCGCAAAGACCTGCAACGCGTCGGCGTTGACGATCACGCCGCCCTGCGCTTCGGCGATGGCAAGCGCCAGGGACGACTTTCCACTGGCGGTCGGCCCCGCCAGCAAGACTGGCATCGCTGGATCAAGAGAGTCCAGTATTTGCAATGTCTTACCGGTGCTATTCATGGTCCAGTATCAGGGGTGAGATCAGGTTGCCTGCGCTGGCCTAATCTGACAGACACGGGGCCGCAACATCAGTCGGGGGATCGAGCATGCAGGACACCAGCGAAACCAGCAGTGCAGAGGATCCCACCCATGGGCGGGTAATGCTGAAGATTTCTGGCGAGGCTTTGATGGGGGATCAGGGCTTTGGCCTCCACCCCCCGACCGTCCAGCGGATCGCATCCGAAGTGAAATCCGTCCACGACATGGGTGTCGAGATCTGCATGGTCATTGGCGCGGGCAATATTTTTCGGGGCTTGCAAGGCAGCGCCCAGGGCATCGAACGCACGACCGCCGACTACATGGGGATGTTGGCCACCGTGATGAACGCACTGGCCATGCAAGGCGCGCTCGAGGCACTTGGCGTGCACACACGGGTCATCAGCGCGATCCCCATGGACCAGGTGTGTGAGCCCTATATCCGCCGCAGGGCGGTGCGCCACCTGGAGAAGAAGCGCGTCGTGATCTTTGCGGCGGGTACCGGAAACCCTTATTTTACAACGGATACCGCCGCGACCTTACGCGCGTCGGAGATGTCATGCGAGGCGATTTTCAAAGGCACCAAGGTGGACGGGGTGTATGACAAAGACCCGGTTAAACACGCCGACGCGGTGCGATATGACAAGATCACCTATGACGAGGTCTTGACCAAACACCTAAGGGTTATGGACGCCTCCGCCATTGCCTTGGCGCGGGAAAATGGACTGCCAATTGTGGTGTTTTCTTTGGATGAAGCGGGCGGGTTCCGCGGCATACTCGCGGGGAAAGGCGTCTACACATTGGTTACCGACTGACGGCGGCCACCGTGCGGGGGGCCTGAAGCGGACATTGGTTGCGTCGGTGTCGCCGGATGAGGGACTTGGCCCGCACGCCAGGCGGAATGGGGCGTGCGGTCTGCACGTCCGTTCTGCTGAATTGAGATGGACCGCCCAGCACGCGCAACGTTTGCGGACCGGTAAGCAGCGACTCCGCCCAAAGACCGTTCGCGCGGACGAGTTCATGCCGCTGAAAGAGCAGGTGGTAATAGGTGACGCCCCCTGCGACATCACAGGTCACGCCGTCTTGATCGACCAAGTGGCGCGCGGCGACCAGCACCTCAGACGTGTCGAACATCCGCAGAGCGATCCGCGACCGGATCAGAATGCGGTGCTGCGGTGAGACACGCAGGTCGGTGGCGGGGCGGTTGGGTCCCATGGCATGTGCCCGGATGAGGATGGGGGCCAGGCCGCCCGGATTGGAAAGCCGGGAACGCCAGACAAATCGCAACGGCTGCGCCCCATGGTCCATGGTGGTGACGGCCATGCCCTTGCGCAGCCGTTCCACCGGACATGCGCCATGGGGTGTGTCGATCAGTGTTCCGGCGGCAAAACAGACGACCTGGCTATTTTCGATGCTGTTGCCCGTGTAAGAGCCGCTATACATCGTGCTGTTAACGCTCAGCAATTCGATGGATTGAATGTTCAGATCGTCGAGGACATTGTTGGTGTCGCGCACAAAAACGTCGCCCACGGTCGTCTGAAGAACCGCCAGGTCCACGTCCATTGTGCTTCCATCGCCCAGCACGACCCGGGCGGCGTAATTGAGTGTTGCGTCGATCTCATAGGCTTCCTGTCCCCAGCCCACATCGTATTGAAGATAATCCCTGTCGGATTGGGACAGGCCCGCCTGACCTTCATCGTCGCTGATGGAGCCACTATCGTCTCGGTCCACCTCCGTGACGTCGGTCAGGGTGAGCGAGGTGTAATTGCCCAAAAGCGACCCGGCATTGTCCGCCTCCCAATTGGACTCGTCGTTGTCCACGAGCCCAAAGGTCCCGAGGAAGATCATATTCACATTGGTGATGGTGGTCATGGGCGGCCTAAGACAATTTGGCCGCATTCCAATGACAGACCCGTGTTAAGATTTGGTCAATTCGGCTGAGGCCAAGTGCACACGGTCTGCACGGCGCTGCGCAAGCCTTGCCGATGTTGCGTCTTCCCAGGCTGCGTCCCACAAGCTATAGCACGAAAAAGCCACGAGGAGTGACAAGATGGCCGAGGATTTCGAACTGGATACCGCCGATCTGGAACGGCGCATGGACGGGGCGATGGGCAATCTGCGCACGGAGTTCGGGTCGTTGCGTACGGGCCGGGCCTCTGCTTCGATGTTGGAGCCTGTGATGGTCGATGCCTATGGCAGCCCCACACCGATCAACCAGGTCGGAACGGTTAATGTGCCCGAGCCGCGCATGGTCACGGTCAACGTGTGGGACAAATCCCTGGTCGGCAAGGTGGAAAAAGCCATTCGGGAAAGTGGGTTGGGCATCAATCCTCAACTGAACGGCACCATCATCATGCTGCCCATCCCTGAGTTGAATGAAGAACGTCGCCGCGAGTTGGGCAAAGTGGCCGGGCAATATGCCGAGGGCGCGCGCGTGGCCATTCGCAACGTGCGGCGCGACGGGATGGACCAGATCAAGAAGGGTGACCTGCCCGAGGATGAGCGCAAGATGTGGGAGCAGGAGGTCCAGGAGATGACCGACACCTACATCAAGAGGGTCGATGAGGCGCTAGAGACGAAGCAGTCGGAGATCATGCAGGTTTGAGCCTTCTTCCAAGGCGACCTGATCTCAGAAAGGACACTCCCATGGCCGAACCTGCACCACAGCAGCCGTCACATACGGGACCGCGTCATGTGGCCATTATCATGGATGGCAATGGACGCTGGGCCGAGCAAAGAGGACGTCCGCGTCTTTTGGGCCACCGTGCGGGGGCCCGTCGCGTTCGGGAAATCGTCGAGGCTTGTCCGGATCTGGGTGTGAAGTTCGTCACGATTTTCGCCTTCTCGACTGAGAATTGGAAACGGACGCAAAAGGAAGTGTCTGGGCTGATGTCTCTCTTCCGTCGATATATCGAAACGGAAGCAAAGGACCTTTTGGAACAGGGCGTCCGCGTCAGGTTCATCGGCGACCGGGTGCAACTGGACGCCAAGCTGCGCCGGTTGATGGACTGGATTGAGGCGTTGACGGCCCATAACCAACGCTGCAACCTGACGATCGCGCTCAATTATGGTGGCCGCGACGAGGTGACCCGCGCCACCAAACGCCTGGCCCGCGATGTGGCGGAGGGCAAGCTTTGCCCTGAAGCCGTCGATGCGGAGACGCTGCCGCGCTATCTGGACACCCATGTCTTACCGGACCCCGACCTTGTGATCCGCACCAGCGGCGAGGCGCGGATTTCCAACTTCCTGCTCTGGCAGTCTGCCTATGCTGAATACGAGTTTGTGGACACGCTTTGGCCGGACTTTAGCCGCGCACATTTCGAAGAGATCATCGGACGATTTGGCAGCCGTGAGCGCCGCTATGGCGGGATCCTCGGGTGACAAAGAAGGCCCCGAAGCCCGAAGAGGAAGAACCGCCCCTTTTCGAATTTGAGCAGGCCGACCCGATCAGCCCGAAAGTCTCGGGACAGTTTGCGGATCTGGCGCCCCGCTTGGCCACGGCATTTGCCCTGTTGCTGATCGGCGGTGTCGCGATCTGGTTGGGGGGAATATGGTTCGTTGCGCTGATCTCGGTGATCACGGGCGTGATGTTGTGGGAATTGGCGACGATGGTCCGAACGGGACCAAAACGGGCGAACCTGATCGCCTGCGTGGGCGGCGGCGCGCTGTTCTTTTCCAGTCTTTTGCCCATTGGGTTTGCCCTGCCGCTTCTGCTTCTGGTGCCGATGACGGCCATTGCGTTCATCCGGAACCGTCGCCGGATCATGGTGGGGTTTTCCGCCGCCATCGTGCTTGCGGGGCTCAGCTTGATGCAGCACCTGACGCAATTCGGGCTGATCTGGATGCTGTGGCTGGTGGCGGTCGTCGTCATGTCCGATGTGGCGGGGTACTTCGCCGGGCGTGTCCTGGGGGGGCCGAAATTCTGGCCCCGTGTTTCGCCCAAAAAGACATGGTCAGGCACGGTGGCCGGGTGGATCGGTGCGGGCTGCATTGGGTGGATCTGGGTCGTTTGGCAGGATGCGGGCTGGGAAACGATCGGGATTTCCGTCGCGTTGGCCATGATGGCTCAGATGGGCGATATCGCCGAAAGCGCCGTGAAACGCGTCTGCGGGGTCAAAGACAGCTCTAACCTGTTGCCGGGCCACGGCGGGTTGTTCGACCGCTTCGACGCCATGCTTGGCGCGGCGCTCATGCTGTTGGTCATTGAATCGCTGTCGGAGTTTCCTCCGATCCCGGGGGTCTGATGCGGCGCATTTCTATCTTCGGGGCCACGGGCAGCATCGGCCAGAACACGGTCAGCCTGCTGAAGGGGCAACACGTGGACGTGGTGGCCCTGACCGGCGGCGCGAATGTCGCGCAGTTGGCCCAGGACGCCATCGCGTTGCGGGCCCAAATCGCCGTGACGGCCTATGATGACCAGTATGGCGCCTTGAAGGAGGCCCTGGCCGGAACCGGGATTGAAGCCGCGTCGGGGCAGGGGGCCTTGCTGGACGCGGCGGACCGGCCTGCCGAGTGGATCATGAGCGCCATCGTCGGGGCGGCAGGGCTTTTGCCGGGCCTGCGCGCGCTGCGCCATGGGACGACCCTGGCCCTTGCCAACAAGGAGAGCTTGGTCTGCGCAGGTCCCCTTCTTCTGGCCGAGGCACGGCGGCACGGCGCCACGGTTCTGCCCGTGGATTCGGAACATTCGGCGGTGTTCCAAGCCCTCGCTGGCGAAGACCGGGCGGCCGTCGAGAAAATCGTCATCACGGGATCCGGCGGAGGCTTGCGGGATTGGCCCCTGGAAAAGCTGTCCACCGCCACGCCAGAGCAGGCCGGCACCCATCCAAACTGGGACATGGGACAGCGGATCACCATCGATTCCGCCACCATGTTTAACAAGGCGATGGAACTTATTGAAACGAAAGAGTTCTTTGGCACGCCCCCGGGTGGGATCGACACCGTGATCCATCCCCAAAGCCTGATCCATGCCCTGGTCCAGTTCAACGACGGCGCGCTGATGGCCCATCTGGGCGCGCCGGACATGCGCCATGCCATCGGTTATGCGCTCCACTGGCCGGAGCGGCGGCATCTGCCCGTGGCGCGCCTGGATCTTGCGCAGATCGGTCGGTTGGATTTTTCCGCCCCGGACCTTGCCCGCTATCCTGCCATCGCGCTGGCCCGTGCCGTGATGGACGGGGGGGGCTTGCGCGGCGCGGCCTTCAACGCCGCCAAGGAAGCCGCTTTGGACCTTTTCATTGACCGACAGATCGCCTTTACGGACATGGCACCCCGCGTCGAAGCGACGCTAAATAGGTTGGATGCAAGAGGATGCCTTGATGCTGCCGAAATCAACCTCGATATGGTGCTACAAACCGACGCCGAAGCGCGCTTGTTGACCCGCGGGGCACTGGCCGGCGCCTGAGCAGAGCGAGAGACACAGAATGGACGCAAGCATTACTCCGCAGTTCGGCGGTTTGATCTGGACCTTGTTGGCCTTTGTCATCGCGCTGTCTGTGATTGTCGCCATCCATGAATACGGCCACTACATCGTCGGTCGCTGGTGCGGGATCAAAGCGGATGTGTTCTCCATCGGGTTCGGGCCCGTTGTGTTCAAACGGACGGACAAACACGGCACCCAATGGCAATTGGCGGCCTTGCCCCTTGGCGGCTACGTCAAGTTTCGGGGCGACGGCAATGCCGCCTCCGTCGGCGATGACGGCACGGTCGCGGACATGACCCCCGAAGAGCGTGAGGCGACCATGACGGGCGCACGCCTTTGGAAACGCTCTGCCACAGTTGCGGCGGGTCCGGTCTTCAACTTCATCCTTTCCATCGCCGTCTTCGCGGGTTTCCTGCTGATCGCGGGTCGGACGGCCGAAACCGCGGTGGTCGGCGCAGTCAAGCCGCTTCCTGCCCAGGTTCAGACCCTGGACGAAGGGGACGTCATCGTGGGTCTGAACGGCACACCGCTGCAGACCCTGGTGGAACTTCGCACCCTCGCGGATCAATCGCCCTTGGCCCCCACCGTGACCTATCAGGTGGAGCGGGATGGCCAGGTTGTCGACGTGGAGGCGGGGCAACCCTTGCCCGCACGGGTGGACGTCGTGCATCCCCGATCCGCGGCATGGGATATCGGCATCCGGCCCGACGATCTGATCGTGTCCATCGGCGACCAGCCCCTTTGGTCGTTCCAGCATCTGCAAGGGATCGTCTCCGACAGCAATGGGGCCCCTTTGGACCTGCAGGTGTGGCGGAACGGGGAGCTTTTGGATTTCACCATCGTACCGCGCCGCATGGATTTGCCCACGGCAGATGGCGGGTTTGAGACGCGCTGGCTCCTCGGGATCAATGGCGGGCTG
Organism: Pseudomonadota bacterium; assembly: GCA_039817645.1. Classification (GTDB taxonomy): domain Bacteria; phylum Pseudomonadota; class Alphaproteobacteria; order Rhodobacterales; family Rhodobacteraceae; genus Jannaschia. The sequence continues at coordinate 44,812 of JBCBVM010000025.1, forward strand.
TTCTTTGACCCAGTGACGGACCGGGCCGGCGTTTGGGAGTCGGTGACCTACGGGGTGGAACAGACGATCTTCATCGTGCAATCTTCCCTCTCGGCGTTGGGCCATATCATTACGGGCCAGATCTCGACCTGTAACCTTTCGGGCCCCATCGGCATTGCCGAAGTCTCTGGCGCCACGGCAAGCCAAGGCATCGATCAGTTCATCTGGTTCATCGCCGTGCTCAGCACCGCCGTGGGCTTGATGAACCTGTTCCCGATCCCGATCCTTGATGGCGGCCACCTGGTTTTCCACGCCTATGAGGCCGTGGCAGGACGCCCGCCATCTGACAAAGCCGTGCGCCTTCTGATGGGGGTGGGCTTGGCCATGATGGGGACGCTCATGATTTTCGCGGTATTCAACGACCTGTTCTGTCCCTAAGCAGTCCCGCCCCGATCACCCGCGAATTGGAACGGTTTCGCACCGAAATTGCCCAGCCCGCGCCCAAATCGTGACAGATTTCAGCAGCATCTTCGCCCTAACCAAGGGCAGAGGTGAATCATGCATCAGATGAAGAATGGATATCGCGGGCTTTCGATCTTCATGGGCCTGAACATTGATCGGATTTTGTCGGTCGTCGCCATCACGTCGGCCATCGCGCTGGCAGGGTGGATTCAGTCCTTCTAAGCGCTGGAAAATCCCCAGACTCATTGCTGTGACCCGGGTGCCATTTTGGTGGCCCGGGCGCTTTGACATCACCTGATCCGTTCGCTAGTCCTGTGCCCAACAAACACGTAAGTGGGGCGGATGGATATGGACAAGCGCGGCGGTGCCTTGGGACGGGCCAGTCGGGGAGCATGGCCCCAATACGTGAAAGCGTTTCATGCTCTGACCCTTGGTTTGGTGACCTGCCTGGTCTTGTCGGGTGTAGCCGCGGCACAGTCTTTCCGCTTCGACAGCTTTGAAGTGCAGGGCAATCAGCGGATCGAAACGGCCACCATCCTCAGCAATCTGGGTGTGACCCGCGGTCAGACGGTCTCGGCGGGCCAATTGAACGACGGGTTCCAACGTCTTCAGGCATCGGGGCTATTTCAGCGGGTAGAGGTTGTGCCCCAAGGCTCAAAACTGATTGTGATCGTGCAGGAATTTCCGACGATCAATCGCATCGCCATCGAAGGCAACCGGCGCTTGGACGATGACGTGCTGCGCCCGATCATCACCAGCACCCCGCGACGGACCTATTCCCCCGCGCGCGCCGAACAGGACGCCGCATCCATCGCCGAGGCTTATGCACAAGCCGGGCGCCTATCGGCCACGGTGACCCCCAAGATCATTGAACGGTCCGAAAACCGCGTTGACCTTGTGTTCGAGGTGGCAGAGGGGCGCGTGTCCGAGGTCGAACGGATCAGCTTCGTCGGCAACCGCGCCTTTTCCGACCGCCGCCTGCGCCGCGTCTTGGAAACCAGCCAGGCGGGCATCTTCCGCGCGCTGATCGGGTCAGACACATTCGTGGCAGACCGGGTCGCCTTCGACGCCCAATTGCTCCGGGATTTCTACCTCGCTCGCGGCTATGCCGATTTTCAGGTCCTGTCGGCCACGCCGGAACTCAGCCAATCGCGCGACGGTTTCTTTGTCACGTTCCAGGTGCAAGAGGGACAGCAGTTCCGTTTTGGCGATGTGACCGCCATCTCTTCCCTGCCGGAAATCGACACGGATCTATACCAAAGCGAAATCCGCGTGGACCCAGGCGATGTGTTCTCCCCACAAGCGGTGGAGCGTACGATTGAACGGCTAGAGTTGTTGGCCACGCGGCAGGGGCTGACCTTCATCCGCGTCACCCCCTCCATCCGCCGCAACGACGCAGACCTGACCTTGGACGTGGATTTTGTGGTCGAAAAGGGTGATCGCATCTTCATCGAGCGGATCGATATCGAAGGCAATGCAACCACGCTGGACCGTGTCATCCGACGGCAATTCGACCCGGTCGAGGGCGACCCCTTCAACCCGAGAGAAATCCGCGCCGCGGCCGAACGTATCCGGGCCCTGGGATATTTCAGCGAAGCCGATGTGCGCGCCCGCGAAGGGTCCGCCCCGGACCGCGTCATTGTCGATGTGGATGTGGAGGAACAGCCCACCGGCTCCCTCGGCTTCGGGGCCAACTATTCGGTCCAGGGGGGTGTGGGCGTCACGCTCTCGTTCTCGGAAACCAACTTCCTTGGCCGCGGGCAGACGCTCAGCTTCGGGATCGACAGCGGGTCCGACAACTCCAACTCATCCCTGACCTTCGTAGAGCCTGCGTTCCTTGGGCGTGACTTGGCGCTTGGCTTCTCGATCTTTTATAGCGAGTCGTCCAACGACAACCTGACCTTTGACACCCGGTCCGCTGGCATCCGACCAAGCCTGAGCTTTCCCGTCAGCGAGAACGGGCGTCTGTCGCTGTTCTACAGCTATACCGATGACAAGCTGACGCCACGCAACGCGGCGGGTCTGTCCAACATCCTGCTGGAAGACCAGGGCAGCAACGTCACCTCGTCCATCGGCTACAGCTATCAGTACAACACCATTGGCGGCGGCCTTGATCCCACCCGTGGCGTTCTGCTGCGCTTCGGTCAGGAGTTTGCGGGCGTCGGTGGGGACCAGGAATTCGTGAAGACGACCTTCCTTGCGCGGGGCCAACGCACGGTCCGCAACGACGAAGTGACCCTTCGCGCCGAAATCGAAGGCGGCGCCTTGACGTCCCTTGGGGATGGAAACTCGCTCCAGGCGAACCGCTTCTTCAACCGTCAATCCGTGATCCGCGGCTTCGAATCCGCAGGGATCGGTCCACGGGACTTGGTGGCAGGGAACGACGCGTTAGGCGGCAACTACTTCGTGGCCGCCCGGTTCGAGGCGCAGTTTCCCATCGGCCTCTTCCCAGAAGAATACGGGATTTCCGGCGCGGCGTTCCTCGATGTCGGGTCGTATTGGGGATTGGATGACATCAACGGTGGCCCCACGGGGACAGATCCGGTGGATGACAGCTTCTTTCTGAACTCCGCCGTGGGCATTGGCATCCTTTGGGACACACAGATCGGCCCCTTGCGGTTCAATTTCACCCGTGCGCTGAACAAGCGGACGTTCGACATTGAACAGAATTTCGACCTGACGATCCAAACGCAATTCTGATGGCCCGGACGCTGCGTGCCATCATGATGGCACTGGTCCTGGGGGCCGTGCCTGTGGGGGGCATGGCGCAGGCGCCATTGGCGCCCGGCGTGCCGCAATCGGCCGTTGTCGTCCTCGACCGGGAACTGCTTTTCGCCGAAAGCCTGTTCGGCCAGCGGGTGGCCCGTGACATCGAAATGGCGTCCACCGCCCTGGCCGCCGAGAACCGCACGATCGAGGCGGATCTGGAAGCGGAAGAACAAGCCCTGACGGCCCGCCGTGCCGAGATGGATCCGGTGGCGTTCCGCGAAATGGCCGCCGCGTTTGATAGCAAAGTCGTGGGCATCCGCCGGACTCAGGATGCCAAGGGCCGCGCGATCCAACAACAGTCGGAGCGGGCGCAAGCCGTCTTCTTTGAGCGCGCGAACCCGTTGTTGATCCAACTGGCGCGGGAAACCGGGGCCCTTGTGATCTTGGATCGACGGACGGTCATCGCCTCTGCCGACCAAGTGGACATCACCGACCTGGCGCGGGATCGCATCGACACGATGCTGGGCGACGGCGCCGGTCTGGACGCGCCCACCACCCCCGTGCCCGAGACGCCAGAGACCACAGCACCCGAAGAATAACGCCGCTTGCGCCCGCGATGGCCCGCGCGGTAACGACACGGGACGAGTGAGGGGACCGAAGATGACGGAAAGCGCTGATATCCATCTGATCCAAAGGATCATTCCGCACCGCTATCCGTTTTTGTTGGTGGACAAGGTGCAGGACATCGTCGCCAACACCTCCGCCACGGGGATCAAAAACGTCACCTTCAACGAGCCGCATTTCCAAGGGCACTTTCCGGGGGCCCCAATCATGCCGGGCGTCACCATCGTCGAGGCCATGGCCCAGACCGCCGCCGTTATGGTGGGTGTCAGCAACGATTTGGCGGATCGGAACTTCCTGGTGTATTTCATGGGGATCGACGGCTGCAAATTCCGCCGCAAAGTTGTCCCCGGGGACGTGCTGGAACTTCGGGTGACCGTCACCCGGGGCAAGCCCGGCGCCAAAGTCTGGCGGTTCCGCGGAGAGGCGGCCGTGGATGGGGACATGGCCGCCGAAGCCGATTTCACCGCCATGATGGACCTGCCGAAGTGAGCATCGATCCCGCCGCCGACATCCACCCCTCCGCCATCATCGAGGAGGGGGCCGTGATTGGTGCGGGTGCGCGGGTCGGCCCCTTCTGCGTGATCGGCCCCGAGGTGACATTGGCGGTCGATGTCCAACTGCGCAGCCACGTGGTCGTCACCGGCTGGACGGATGTGGGCGCGGGCACCGAAATCTATTCCTTTTCCTCCATCGGCGAAATTCCCCAGGATCTGAAGTTCACCGGCGAACGCACCCGACTGCGCATCGGCGCCCGCAATCGCATCCGCGAACACGTCACGATGAACACAGGCACGGCCCAAGGTGGCGGGGAAACGGTCGTCGGCGATGATGGGTTGTTCATGGCGGGCTGCCACGTGGCCCATGATTGCCGCATTGGCGACCGGGTTATCGTGGTCAACCAATCGGCCATCGCCGGACATTGCGTGATCGAAGACGACGTCATTGTTGGCGGCCTGTCGGGGATCCACCAATGGGTGCGGATCGGGCAGGGCGCCATCATCGGCGCGCTCTCCATGGTCACCAACGACGTGGTCCCCTATGGCCTGGTCCAGGGGCCGAGGGCGGACCTGGACGGTCTCAACCTTGTCGGGCTCAAGCGCAAGGGCGTGGACCGCAAAGACATCCAGGCGCTGCGCATCGCATTGTTGACGCTCAAGCAAGGGGAAGGGACGTTCCACGAACGGGCGATCCGCCTGGGCGAAGAGACCGAGAGCGATTATGTCAGACGCATGGTTGCATTTATCACTGGGGCGACCGACCGCTCGTTCCTCGTCCCAAAATGAGCAAGCTGGCCCTGATTGCGGGGCAGGGAGATCTGCCTGCCCGTCTGGCCAGTGTCTTGGGCCGAGCAGGGCGGCCCTGGTTCGCCTGCCACCTCGACGGGTTTTTGCCAAGTGGCGTGGGCCAGTCCCGCGGCTTCCGGATCGAGACGTTGGGCACGTTCTTGGCCGACCTTCGGACGGACGGCACGACCGAGGTGTGCTTTGCGGGCAAAATCGCGCGCCCACCGCTCGACCCGACCGCCGTTGACGCCCAGACCATGCCCCTGGTGCCGCGCATGATGCAGGCGTTGCAGGCTGGCGACGATGCAGCCTTGCGCATTGTGATCACATTCTTTGAAGAAGCGGGCATAAGGGTCATTGGCGCCCATGAGGTTGATCACACACTGTTGGAGGTGCCCGAGGTTGGAACACCGTCCGACCAAGATGTCGCAGACATCGCCCGCGCGGCGGCGGTGCATACCGCCCTCTCGGCGTTGGACATCGGCCAGGCCCTTGTGGTCGCCAGGGGCCAGGTCCTGGGCATAGAAGCGTTGCCTGGAACCGATCACATGCTCGCCTGCCTTGCAAAGGGCCCGCCGCGCCCCCCCCAATCTGCCCCGTCCAGCGGCGGACTATTTGGGGGCGACCTGTTTGGCGGTGCGGCCGACTGGTTGAGCGGGCCGGGCGCGGGGTCCGGCGCCGCCTTGCCCGACTTCGTGCGGCCCAAAGGGGGGCTGCTGTTCAAGGCCGCCAAGGCGGGCCAGGATCTGCGCATCGACATGCCCGCCATTGGCGCCGAAACGGTGACGCGCGCCGCCGCGGCAGGTTTGGACGGCATCGTGGTCGAAAGGGGCGCTGTCTTGGTTCTGGACGGGGGCGACGTTGCAGCCCGGGCCGAACAGAAGGGGCTGTTCCTGAAGACGTGGACGCGCCCATGAAGCTGTTCCTGATCGCCGGGGAACCCTCGGGCGACAAACTGGGCGCGGCGTTGATGGCGGGGCTGCGGGCGCTTGGCGCCGACGTGACCTTTGCGGGGATCGGGGGGCCTCATATGCAGGCGGAGGGGCTGACGTCGCTTTTCCCCATGGAGGACCTTGCGGTCATGGGTCTGGCAGAGGTCTTGCCCAAGCTTCGGCACCTGTTCCGCCGCCGGGACGAGGCCGTTGCGTCCATCAGCGCCTTCGCGCCCGACGCGCTGATCACCATCGACAGCCCGGATTTCTGCCTCCGGGTGGCGGCCAAAGCCCGCAAGGCCACGCCAAACCTGCGGACGATCCACTACGTGGCCCCGTCGGTCTGGGCCTGGCGGCCGGAACGGGCCGAGAAATTAGCGCGGAACATCGACCATGTTCTGGCCCTGCTGCCGTTTGAGCCGCCTTTGATGCGCAAAGCTGGGATGAGTTGCGACTTCGTGGGCCACCCCGTCGTGGCTGAACCGCTCGCAACCCCAGAGGAGGCAGGCCGCTTTCGAGAACGTCATGGCATCGACGGCCCCCTGGCACTGATCCTGCCTGGGTCCCGGCGCAGCGAGGTCAGCCGCCTTGCTCCCATCTTTGGGGAAGCGTTGCGCGCCCTGCCACAAGGCGCCCGCGTGGTCGTCCCCGCTGTGGATCATCTGCGCGACATGGTCGACCAGTTGGTGCGCCACTGGCCGGGCACCCCCCTGGTTGTGACGCAATCGGCGGACAAACGCGCCGCGTTCCGCGCTGCCACGGCGGCATTGGCCGCGTCCGGAACTGTCTCGCTGGAATTGGCTGCAAACGGCGTGCCCATGGTGATCGCCTATGACATGAATTGGCTCAGTCGCCAGATCATTGCGCGCAAGCTTCTGGTGGACACGGTCACGCTGGTAAACCTTGTCAGTGAGACGCGCGCCGTGCCGGAATTCTTGGGTGAGAAATGCAAACCAGGACCTGTCGGCGCCGCGCTTGCAGACCTTCTGCGCGTGCCCTCACAACGGGACCGGCAGTTGGCCGCCCTTGACATGACCATGGATCGCTTGGGCCGCGGGGGGCAACCGCCGGGACAGCGGGCGGCGCGATCGGTTCTGTCCGTCCTTGCGGAATGACTTGCGGGTCCGCGGGTTCCCTTGTATCCGATTTCCAGGCACCCATAGCTCAGCTGGATAGAGCGCTGCCCTCCGAAGGCAGAGGTCTGAGGTTCGAATCCTCATGGGTGCGCCATCTTCCCCAACACCATCTTCGGCCCAACGGCTGCGCACTCTGGTCCCGCGCCCCTAAAGGGTAGACGCGCCGGACGCCTGCGCCGTGGTGTCGGATTTGCGCGGCAGTGTCGCCAGGAACGCTGAAATCCGGGGCAGGCCCTCGCGCAAGTCCGCCTGTGTGTTCGCGAACCCCAACCGCACATGTCCCTCCATGCCCATGACCGCCCCGGGCACCAACAGAACGCCTGTCTGCGCCAACAAGTCCCGGCAGAACGCCTCCGATCCGACGGCAGCATCGTACCGCAACAAAGCGGTTGTCCCGGCCCGGGGTTTGACCCAGGTCACCCGCGGCTCCGCGTTGACCCAGTCGGCCAGGATGGCAAGATGGCGGCGCGTGATCGCGCAACTCCGCGCAAGGATGGCGTCCGATCGCTCCAGCGCCAGGGCCGCCAGATGATCGTCCAGCCGCCCGACCGAAATTGTGGTGTAATCTCGGTGGGAAGCCACGCGCGCCAAGACGTCCGCGGGCCCAGTGACCCAGCCCAGCCGCAGACCAGCCAGGGAAAACGCCTTGGACATGCCCGATGTCACCACGACCCGGTCCGACAGATCGGCGGCGCTTTCTGTCCAGCCCGACCCGACTTGCGCTGTGCCGCGATAGACCTCGTCGGCCAGGACCGTGACCCCCACGGCTTCGGCCACTGTGACCACGGCCCGAAGCGTCTCCGGCGGCATCAGCGCGCCGGTCGGATTGTTCGGGTTCGTGAACGCCACCACCTTCGTGTCCGAACGCAACGCCGCACGCAGCGCCGTCAGGTCTGGCAGCCAGTTCTGGCCCTCGGTCAGGGGCAGCTCCGTCACCTCTGCTCCAAGACTGCGGGGGATGGACACATGCTGTTGATAGGTCGGCACGAAACTGACCACATGGTCCCCGGGGCCCACCAACGCCCGCCACGCTAGATCATTGGCCCCGATGGTGCCATGGGTGACGATGACGTCCTCCGGCCCGCGCAGCGCATAGAGGGCCGCAATGGCCTGCCGCAACCGCGGTGACCCAAAAATGTCGCCATAGGTCATCGGCATCGTCTCTAGCCCCGCCCACGGTCCATCGGCTTGCCCTATGAGCGTGAACAGATCCGCCAAAGACATGGCCGCCACGCAGGTTTCCGCCAGGTTGAACGTGCAAGTCGTCTCATGGGCGTTCATCCACATCTCAACGCCGAACGGCTCGATCTTCATGGGCACCCCTCCTCCGGGACGTCTGATACAAGGGTAGGCGGGTCGCCTATGGCTTAGGCGGTGCCGCGGTCAGGGTTCCGCACCGTGGAGCCGGGGATCAAGGTAAATCCGATGTCCAGGCACTTGGGCACCGGCTCTCCCGAAAGCCGGGCCAACATCATCTCGGCCGCCGATTGGCCCAATTTCAGGTGAGAGATGTGGCAGGACGTCAGCCGTCGTTTCAGAACGGACGCAATGGGCAAATCGCCCCAGCCCGCAATCCCGATATCCTCGGGAATGCTCAGTCCGCGCCGTTCGCAATATTGCAGCCCCCCAAAGGCCATCGCGTCGTTCTGGTAGTGGATGCAATCCACGTCGGACGCGGCGGCCAAAAGCTGTTCGGTGCCATAGAACCCAGGGTAATACGTGGCAGTATCGTGCAGGCACAGCTGTTTGACCACGTGCCCCCCTGCGCCTTCCACCGCCTTGCAGAAGCCGGTCAACCGTTCCGTGGCGGCGTTCGCGGTGTCATGGGACGTGCCCACATACCCGATGTTGCGGTAGCCGCAGGCCATCAGATATCGCCCCATGTCGAACCCGCTGTCAAAATGGTTGATGCCCACGCTCATGTCCAACGGGCTGGAATTCAGGTCCCAAATCTCGATCACCGGGATGCCGGCATTCAGCAGCATGTCATTGGCCCTTTGGGAATGGTAGCGCCCGGTCAGTATCAATCCCGCCGGCTGCCAGGACAGAACGGTTCGGATCCAATTCTCCTCCTCGGCGAGGGTATGCTGGGTCAGTCCCAAGACGGATTGATAGCCAAATGTGCCCAGCTTCCGGTCGATCCCTTCCAGGACTTGGGCGAAGACTTCGTTGCCCAAATCGGGGATCGAAACACCGATGAACGTGGATGACTGGTCCCCCGCAAACACCGTCGCCAAGCGATTCGGCAGATAGCCAAGGTGGTCGACTTGTTCCATGACGCGGCGGCGGGTTTCCTCTGAATAGCCGCCCTCGTCGCGCAGGACCCGGCTGGCCGTCATTTTCGACACGCCCGCGGCACGGGCCACCTGCGCCAAGCTTACTTTGCTGTTTTTGCTTGTCTTTTCGACCATTCTGGGACCGCTGCGGTACGTTTACGTTACGGGTAACTTAATTCTTGACAGATTTGTCGCGTTCGACAGATGCTAGTTGAACGTTACGGGTAACTCAATGTGCAGTTCGTGCATGGCGAGGCGCCCGTCTGTGGGAGGAGACGGATGCGCGACCTGCAAGCAGGGTTGTTTTTCGACAGCATCGACAAGCATTTCGGCGGGACTTACGCGCTGAAGGATGTGTCGCTGAGTGTCGGTCGCGGTGAGATCGTGGCCCTGCTGGGGGAGAATGGCGCAGGCAAGTCCACCCTGATCAAAGTGCTGGGCGGGATCCACACCCCCGATGCGGGCCAGGTGATGATCGATGGCACCCCATATCAGCACCGGCCCGCGGGCTTTGGGGAACGTCAGAAAGTCGCGTTCATCCACCAGGATCTGGGCCTGATCGAGTGGATGACCGTCGCGGAAAATATCTCTCTGGCCCTGGGCTATGCGCGCAAGGCTGGCCTGATCAAGTGGCGCGATGTGGAGGGGTTGGCCCGGCGCGCCCTTTCCAAGGTCGATTGCAATTTCGACCCCACCACCCGTGTCGAGGCGCTTAGCCGGACCGAGAAATCCCTGGTGGCCATCGCCCGGGCCCTGGCCGTGGACAGCGAATTCCTGGTGCTGGACGAGCCGACGGCCTCTTTACCCGCGGACGAAGTGGACCGGCTCTTTGCGGCCTTACGTCCTTTGCGTGAACGCGGCGTGGGCATGATCTATGTCAGCCACCGCCTGGACGAGATTTTTCAGATTGCCGACCGCGTCGCGATCCTGCGCGATGGCGCCATGGTGGGCGTGCGCGACATCGACCACACCACCCCGGAGGAGTTGGTCCAAAAGATCGTCGGCCGCAAAACCCGAGAGACCCGGAAGGGCACCGATGCCCCCGGCGACGAAGTGCTGCGCCTGTCGGGGTTTCAGGTGCGGGGTGTCGCCCCTCTGGACTTTGCACTGCGGCGCAATGAAGTGGTCGGCCTTGTCGGTCTGCGCGGGGCAGGGCACGAAGAC
>JBCBVM010000026.1:0-54255 GCA_039817645.1 Pseudomonadota bacterium
CGCCGTAGTGGTTGAGCACCAGGATGTCGGCATCCGATTGCAGGACCGGCGCGATGTAGGAGCTGAAGTCCGTCTGGGTGAGCGGGGTTTTGACGGTGTTGACCGTTTCCCAGCCCATGGCCTCGGTCGAGGAGGTGATGGCCTCTTCGGTGGTGTAGCCCCAGTTGTAGTCGGCGGTCAGGTGATACGCCTTGCGGTCAGCACCGTACTGGTTGGCCAGGATGGGGGCCAGGGCCGCGCCGGACATGTAGGAGTTGAAGAAATGGCGGAAGCCATTCGCCTTCTTGTCCTTGCCGGTGGTGTCGTTGGCGTGGGTCAGACCCGCCATGAAGATGATGCCTGCTTCCTGGCAAAGCGCCTGCACGGCCACGGCCACGCCCGAGGAGGAGCCGCCGGAGACCATGATTGCCCCGTCCTTTTCGATCATGGAGCGGGCGGATGCGCGGGCCGCGTCCGACTTGGTCTGCGTGTCGCCGGTGACGAACTGGACCTTCTTGCCCAGGATGCCGGAGCCCTCCAGCGCCTTGGACGAGAACGTCTGCATCATCCCGCCGTCGCCTTCACCGTTCAGATGCTCGACGGCCAGTTCGAACGCGCGCAGCTCGTCCGCGCCTTCGTCTGCGTAGGGACCGGACTGGGGCACGTTGAAGCCCAACGTGACGGTGTCGCCTTCGGGCGCGTTGGTGAACCCCGAGTGACCGTCAGACCAGGCGGCGCCGGTGAAGATCGTGGGCACGGCAAGACCGGCGCCAGCAGCGGCACCCGTCTTCATCACGCCCCGGCGGGTGAAATTCGATTTGGTCATGAAGACCCTCCCTTTTGGTGTGGCCCGCGGCACGTCCTCCCTAGGGTGCGCGGGTCGGCCCGTCATAGAATTGACAAGCCTTGGCCCATAACGAGACACGCAAGAAAATGAATCAATAAGCCATTGGAAGCACATCAATTTTTTTGTAAATAAAATGACAAGCGGCATTGCAGCGGAGTCAATTCCTTTTCGCGCGGTTGCAGCATTGCCGATTTGCTGTCGCAGCAAGTGTGCAGAGTCAGAGGGTTGCATGAAGGCCACCTTGCCCACGGGCACCAGGATTCGGGAACGCAGATTGGCTGCCGGGCTGCGGCAATCGGCTGTGGCACAGGCGGCAGGCATCTCGGCCAGCTACCTGAACCTGATCGAACATAATCGCAGGCCCATCGGTGGGGCGCTCTTGAACCGGTTGGCAGACGTGTTGGAGGTGGACCAGGCGGTCTTGTCGGAGGAGCACGATTCGGGTCTGGCGGAGGCGTTGCGCGCCATCGGTGCCGCGCGGGGCCTGAGCGAAGACAGGCTGGCAGAGACGTTGGACCTGGTGCGGCGCACGCCCGACTGGGCGCGCCTGATCGCCGACCAGGCGGAAGCATTAGAGGCGCAGGCCCGGACCATCGAGGCGCTGTCGGATCGGTTGACCCATGACCCGTCCCTGGCAGATGCCATGCACGAGTTGCTGTCCGCCGTGTCTGTGGTCCGGTCCACGGCGTCGATCTTGGCGCAAACGCCAGAGATCGACAGCAACTGGCTGGGACGGTTTCACAAGAACCTGGACGCGGACAGTCGCCGGTTGGCCGACGGAGCGGAAGCCGTGGTGAGCTATCTCGACCAAGCCGCCGAGGAGGGAGATGCCCAGCTTTTGCCGTCGGAAGTGGTGGCGCGGTTCCTGGATCGGCACCGCCATGCCTTCCCCGCGCTGGAGGCGGACGGGGCGGCCGCGATCCCGGATCTGGTGGCGGAGTTGACGGACCCGCGCGCGCGCCTGCTTGCGACCGAAATGTTGCAGGCCGATGCGGCGGACGCGGCGCGCCTGCCCAGGGATGTGGTGGCCGCCGCCGAGGCGCCTGAGCAGTTGGCGCGCGCGTCGGGCGGTGATCTGGCCCTGGTGTTGCGGCGCCTGGGCGTGGTGGACCCCGGGCGCGGGCTGGTCATCTGTGACGCAGCCGGGGCGTTGATCCGGCGCAAGCCTGCGGCGGGGTTTCCGTTGCCGATCATGGGGGCGGGGTGTCCGCTTTGGCCGTTGTTCGGGGCGTTGTCGCAACCTGGGCGCGCCGTGGTCGCGCCGCTAGAGACGCCGGACGGGGCGGGTTGGCTGGCCCATGCCATAGCCGAGCCCGTTGGCGTGGCGCGGTTCGACCGCCCGCCCAGTTTGCGGGCGACGATGTTGATCACCCGCGCGACCGCCACGGACCAAGCGCAGCCCATCGGGCCGGGCTGTCGCGTGTGCCCGCGCACCGATTGCGAGGCCCGCCGGGAGCCTTCTGTGATCACGGGCGCTGTCATGGGACTGGACATGGCGGGTGGGAGCGAGGACACTGCCCCATGAAGTAACCGGACGGGAGGCCGGTATGCGGAATTCTGATGCGTCTGACTTTGCCACGTCCCAAGAGGCGTCGGCGCACGGGGCGGCCCCTTCGGTCCTGCTGATCGAGGACGAGCCGAACATCGCGACCGCCATCGCGTTTCTGTTGCAGCGCGACGGGTGGCGGGTATCGACCCATTGCGACGGGGCCACTGCCCTGGATGCGGTGCTGCGCCATGTGCCGGATGTGGTCGTGCTGGATGTGATGCTGCCGGGCAAGTCTGGGTTCGACGTCTTGGCCGCGATCCGCGGGTCGGACCGCCCGGACCTGCCGGTGCTGATGCTGACGGCGAAGGGACAGACCAAGGACCGAGAGCGGGCCGAGGCGCTTGGGGTCAGCACTTTCATGACCAAGCCCTTCTCCAACCAGGAGCTTTTGACCCGGGTGCGCGCCCTCGTCCCCAGCCATTAACGCCATGGAGCCGCGACCCACCGCAGCCGCGACCGAGGCGCAGAAGCGCGCCTGGCGCCGGGACCGGCTGCGCGACGGGGCTCGGTTGTTGCCGTTCCTGGGTGTTGGCTTGGTCATGATCCCGGATTTGGTGCTGTCGGGCACGTCGGCCGCCGAGGGGGCGACGTTGCCCTGGCTGGTCTATCTGTTTGCGGTCTGGCTGTTGCTGGTGGGGTTGGCTGCGTGGATTGGCCATCTGCGCGCGCGGTCAGCTTCCGATGGAAGCGAGGATGGCGCACCATGAGGGGGCGGTTTTGGCACTGACGCTGAATGTGCTGGTGGCGGGCTGTCTGGCCTATGTGGCCCTGTTGTTCTTGGTTGCGGCCCTGGCAGAGCGGCGGGCGGCGCGGGGCGGCGCGACGCTGCTGCGCGGGCCGTGGGTCTATACGCTGTCGCTGTCGATCTATTGCACGGCGTGGACGTTCTATGGCGCCGTGGGCTATGCGGCGCGGTCGGGCCTGGAGTTCATGACGATCTACCTGGGGCCGACACTGGTCTTTGTCGGCTGGTGGTGGTTCCTGCGAAAGCTGGTGCGGATCGGCCGGGCAGAGCGCGTGACCTCCATCGCGGACATGGTGTCGAGCCGGTACGGCAAGTCCACGTTTATTGCGGTGTTGGTGACCATTTTGGCGGTTTTGGGCACGACGCCTTATATCGCGCTGCAATTGCAGTCAGTCACCACCAGTTTCGCCGTGTTTGCCGCGCCGGAGACCGCGGCCGAGGATCTGCGCGGTCTGCCGTTGTGGATCGCGGCGGGGCTCGCGTTGTTCACGATCTTGTTCGGGACCCGCCGGTTGGACGCCAATGAGCGCCATGACGGCATTGTCAGTGCCATCGCCGTGGAGGCGGTGGTCAAGCTGATCGCGTTGCTGGCCGTGGGCATCTTCGTGGTCTGGACGCTGAACGGTGGGGTCCGCGATGTGGGGGCGGCCATCGCCGCCTCGCCGGTGGCGGATTGGTCGGCGACGCCGGGGCGTTGGGCCGGGCTGATCTTTGTGTCGGGGGCGGCGATCATCTGCCTGCCGCGCATGTTCCAAGTGCTGGTGGTGGAGAACTCGGACGAGCGTCATCTGGTGACCGCGTCCTGGGCGTTCCCCCTCTATCTGTTGGCCATGTGCGTCTTTGTGGTCCCCATTGCCGTGACCGGGTTGCGGTTGCTGCCGGCGGGCGCGAACCCTGACCTGTTCGTCCTGACGCTGCCCCTGTCGCAGGGAGAGAACGGGTTGGCGATGCTGGCGTTCCTGGGGGGCTTCAGTTCGGCCACGTCCATGGTGATCGTGGCGTCGGTGGCGTTGTCGACGATGCTGTCGAACCATGTGGTGATGCCTGCCTGGCTGGCCTTTCAGGGGGAAAGTCGGGCCACAATTTCTGGCGATGTGCGCGACGTGGTGTTGCGGGCACGGCGGGTGTCGATCTTGGTCGTGATCGCCATGGCGTATCTGTACTATTCCGCCACGGGGGGCACCCGGGCCTTGGCGTCCATCGGCCTCATCTCGTTCGTGGGGATGGCGCAGGTTCTGCCCGCCTTGGGGTTTGGCCTGTTCTGGAAAGGGGCCACACGGACGGGCGCGGTGGCGGGCCTGTTGGTGGGTTTCGCCTTCTGGGCCTGGACCATGCTGTTGCCTGTCTTTGACGGTGCGGGCAGTTTGAATGGCCTGTTGACCGAAGGCCCATGGGGCGTTGGCTGGCTGAGGCCGGAGCAGATGTTCGGCCTGTCGGGGGACCCGCTGGTATCGGCCTTGCTGGTGTCATTGGGCCTGAACACGTTTGCGTTCTGCCTCGTGTCGCTGTTGACGCAGCCCGCCCCCATGGAGCAGTTGCAGGCGCCGCGGTTCGTGGATGCGTTTGATCGCGAAGCCTCGCCAGTGGCGCGGTCTAGCCGGGCGGGTGCGGAAGAGTTGCTGATCATGGCACAGCGCATCTTGGGCGCCACCGAGGCCCAGGCTTTGTTCGCCGAGCAGGCCGAGCGCCAGGGCCGCGCCGGAGAGTTGCCCGAGGTGACGCCCCATCTGATCGACCAGTTGGAGCGGGTTTTGGCAGGCTCCGTCGGGGCGGCCACGGCCAATGCCATGGTCACGGGGATCACCGGATCCGCCGCCGTATCGGTAGAGGATCTGATGGCGGTGGCCGATGAGACGGCGCAGATCATGGAGTATTCGGCCCGGTTGGAGGCGCAGCAGAAGGAAGTGCGCCGCACCGCCCGAGAGTTGAAGGAGGCCAACGAGAAACTGACGGCATTGGGCGTGCAAAAGGACGCCTTCCTCAGCCAAGTGAGCCACGAACTGCGCACGCCGATGACCTCGATTCGGGCGTTCTCGGAAATATTGGAATCCGGCGATCTGAGCCCGGAGGAAAGCGCGCGCTATGCCGGGATCATCCAGGACGAAAGCAAACGCCTGACCCGCCTGTTGGACGATCTGCTGGACCTGAGCGTGCTCGAGAATGGGCAGGTCGTGTTGAACCTGGAAACGGTGGAATTGGGCGCGATTCTGGACCGCGCGGTGACGGCCTCCACCTCCCAGGCCGGGGTCGGGCTGACGATCCATCGGGACCGTGGCGGCGAAGCCGTGTCCATCTCCACCGACCCGGACCGTTTGGCGCAGGTGTTCATCAACCTGATCACCAACGCGGCCAAGTATTGCGAAGTCGATGACCCGGCCTTGACCATCCGAGTGGGGGTGCAAGACGGGCTGGTTCTCATTGATTTCGTTGACAATGGTGCGGGAATTCCTGCGCGCAGTCGGGGGTTGATCTTTGAAAAGTTCGCCCGGTTGAGCGACCAGGCTGCGGCGGGCAGTGCCGGGCTGGGCTTGGCCATCTGCCGGGAGGTGATGCACCGATTGGGCGGGACGATTGACTACTTGGCGGGCCAACCGGGGGCGGCGTTCCGGGTGCGCGTGCCCCTGAGCGAGGCGCGGGCGCGGGCTGCGGAATAGGGACAAACGCGGAAGTTTGGCGATTGGCCGCGGAAAGACCGCCCACGACAATGCTTTGTTAACCTCATTGGGCCAGAAGGGACGGGCAGTAGTGATGAGCCGCCCGGAGTCATGGTTCAAGATTTGTCCCAACCCCTTTTGCGCCGGATGGCCCAGTCCCGCGACGATGCCTCGCCGGAGGAGGACCGCAGCGTCCTTGCCCTGCAGCGCGCAATCACGGCGGCCACCCTGCGGGTGGCGGACGGGTTGGAGGCCTTGGGCCTGACGGTCGAGGGACAGCGAAGCCAAATCGGCAGCGGCGAGATCGTGTTCGAGGAGGTGTCGGACCACGCGTTGTGCTTCTTGATCGACCCGGAGGAGGTGGACCCGGAGGAGACGGCCAACGCCCAGGCGCGGCAGACGGGCGTGTTATTGTTCGATCCCGCCCTGGTGGACAGTTTGATCGAAGTACAGACCATCAGCCGGGTGGACGGCCCGTCCCGCGCGCCGCGCCGCCCCACACGGATTGACGCCGCGCTGTCACAGCCCTTTGCCCAAGATCTTTTGGCCGAAATCCTTCTGAGTTTGCCGGGCGACCATGTGGGGGCCCGGCCCGGCCCCTTGCGCCTTGGGACGTTCATGGCCGGGCCGAAATCCCTGCCGATGACGCTGACCGCGCCGATTTTTCAGCGCACGGATATCTCTATTTCGCTGGGGCAGGGCGTGCGGGCGGCGCAGATCAGCCTGATCCTGCCCTTGCCCGGCCAGGCGGAGCCGGGAGACGGCGAAGAGTTCGTGGCCCATGACCCGATCTGGACCGCGGCGATGGAGGCTGTGGTCTCCTCTGCGCCGGTCCGCTTGGACGCGGTATTGCCACCTCTCAACCTGTCGCTGTCCCGTTTGGTCGCACTTAAAGTTGGCGATACGTTGGAGTTGGAGTCCGGTGGGTTGACCGCGCTGCGCCTGGTCAGCGGGACATCCGGCTTGGGCAATCCGGGTCGGATGCGGATGCCACGCGCGCTGAAGATCTCTGCCAAGTTGGGGCAGTTGAGCGGCGCCCGTGCCGTGCGCATCACCGGCACCCCCGATGACCCTGCAATGGAGGGAGAGGTCGCGCCGACAGAAGGGGTGCCCGCGGCGGACCTGACTGCGCCGTCGCCGCGCGCGTCTTTGCCACCAGCGGCGGGCCGCGGCGATGCTTTGGCGGCGGCCGACGTAGGCATGCCTGCATTGGCGGATGGGCCAGCGGTCGGGGACTTGCCCGCGTTGGACGCCTTGCCGGATATGGACGCTTTGCTGGACGGGGGCGCGGCGTTGGAGCCGTTGCCCAGCCTAGACGACTTGCCGCCCCTGCCGGATTTGCCGGACCTGCCCTGAGCGAAGGGCGGCACTGCAGCGGTGTCTGATCTGACGGGTTGAGTTTTCTGCTGCTTTTTCCCTGGAAGGTCGGCGACGGGGAGCACCTGGCCCAGCCTCGGCTGCAAGGTCGCCGCCCTTAACGAGGCTGCCATCCTGGCGGGATGTCGCGGCGTAGAATTTCTGACGGGTCGGATGACATTGGGATCCGTCGGGTTGACCGATCGCGAGTAGACGGGTGGACCCGGGAGGACGCGGCATTGGCGCACTTTGCAAATTCGGATGTTTGCGGTCCCTGCCGAATGCCTGCCGTTGGGGCGGACGTGTCCGCTTCCTATGCACTTGACGCAAAACGGGGTTGAGGGGAGGGCATTGGTGGTTCGGGGCTGCGGGGACTACGTGTGACCACGAGGGAGATAACGGGGCCAGATCGCCGGCCCGCAAAAGAAAGATGACCCTATGAGGCCCGACGTGACTGATACGCTTCGCATTGAACGCAACGCCCGTGCCCTGCGTGCCGCCTATACCCGTGATTTGTTCGCGCGCCTGGTGGCGCGTCTGCGCAATCGGCCTGTGCCGAAAGGCACGGCACAAGTCTGAGATTCGCCGACTGAGGTTTGGCGTCAGATCCCGGTGGGTATGTGTTTGCCGGGCCCACGTGATTGAACCTTGCCAGTCGGGGCGGTAGGCGGGGCCATGGCCCCCAATGATCCCACCGAAAACGCCGCGCGGCCCATCCTGCGCCTCAAGCCCAAAGCCGATGCCAAGCGCGTGCGCCATGGCCATCCGTGGGTGTATATCGATGATTTGGTGCTGGATCGGCGCAGTCGCGCCATTCCGGCAGGGCAGATCGTAGAGTTGCAGGATGCCAACCGCGCGCCCTTGGGATGCGCAGCGATCAATCTGACATCGCGGATCGGCGCGCGCGTCCTGGACACGGATCCGGATGCTGCCATCGACCGGGATTGGATTGCGGCGCGTATTGCGGCGGCCGCGGCCCATCGCGACACGCTCTATGCCGCGCCATTTTATCGGCTTGTCCATGCCGAGGCGGACGGGCTGCCAGGGGTGGTCATCGACCGGTTTGGCGATGCAGCCGTGGTGCAACCCAACGCCGCTTGGGCCGATCACCGGGCGGAATTGTTCGCCGATGCCTTGGCCGCGTTGGGTATGGCGCATGTTCTGCTCAGCGCCAGTGGGCGGGCACGCGCGGCCGAGGGGTTGGATGAAACCACCCGTTGGCTTCGGGGCGAAGTGGTCGCACCGCTGCCGGTGCCCATGAACGGCGCCACGTATCTGGCCGATCTGACAGGCGGGCAGAAGACGGGGCTGTTCTTTGATCAGCGACCAAATCATGCCTTTGTGGCCGGGCTGTGCGCGGGCAAACGGGTGCTGGATGTTTTTTCCCATGTGGGCGGGTTCGGTTTGGCGGCTTTGGCCGCGGGCGCCACCGAAGCGTTGGCCGTGGACGGATCCGCCCCGGCATTGGCCTTGGCCGAAGAGGGTGCGGCGTGCATGGGCAAAGGGGGCTCCTTCGCGGTGCGCCGCGGCGACGCGTTTGACGTAATGGCCGATTTGGCGCGCGACGGGGCGACGTTCGATGTGGTCGTGGCCGACCCGCCCGCCTTTGCCCCGGCCAAACAGGCCTTGGGGGCCGGGCTGCGGGCCTATGAACGGGTGGCGCGCATGGCCGCGTCGCTGGTGGTCCCCGGCGGGTACCTGACGCTGTGTTCCTGCTCTCACGCGGCGGATGTCACGAAGTTTCAGGGCGCCTGCGTGCGCGGTATCGGTCGCGCGGGACGGGCGGCGCAACTGGTGCGCACGGGGTTTGCGGGGCCAGACCACCCGGTCCATCCGCACCTAAGCGAGAGTGGATACCTCAAGGCGCTGACCTTTCTGGTGATGCCGTGAAGGTGTTCCTGGACGCCTGTGTGCTGTACCCGACCGTCTTGCGAGAGGTTCTGCTCGGCTTGGCGGCCGAAGGGCTGTACCAGCCGCTTTGGTCGCCGCGTGTTTTGGAGGAATGGGCGCGCGCGACGCGAAAGTTGGGCGCAGAGGCGGAGGTTCAGGCCCGCGGAGAGATTGCGCTGCTGAAGGCGCGCTGGCCCAAGGCGGAGCGACAGCCGGGGGTCGCAACCGAGGCGCGATTGGTCCTGCCCGATGCCAATGACGTACATGTTCTGGCCGCGGCGTCCGATGGGGGCGCGGATCTGTTGGTGACGCTGAACCTGCGCGACTTTCCCAAACAGGATGTACGGGCGGAGGGGATGGACGTGTGCGCCCCGGACGGGTTTGCAATGGACCTGTGGTTGGCCCACCCGACGCCGGTGGAGGCGGCCGTGTCGCAGGTGCACGCCACGGCACGGCAAATGGCCGGAGAGGACCTGCCACTGCGCGGCCTTCTGAAGCGGGCGAAACTGCCTCGGCTGGGCAAGGCCCTGGCTTAGGCAGGCCGTCGCGGCCTAGCCGCCCAGGGCTTTGAGCCGCGCCATCAAACTGGACGTGTCCCACCGACCGCCGCCCATGGCCTGCACGTCCTTGTAGTATTGGTCGATCAGGGCGGTGCCGGGCAGGGGCGCGCCGATGTTTTCGGCTTCACCTAGGCAAATCCCCAGGTCCTTGCGCATCCAATCCACCGCGAAACCGTGATCGTATGCGCCGTCCAACATGGTTTTGTGGCGGTTGACCATTTGCCACGACCCGGCGGCCCCGCCTTGGATAACGTCGATCACCGCCTCTCCGTCAAGGCCCGCTTTCTGGGCAAAAGTCAGCCCCTCGGAAAGCCCCTGCAGCAGGCCCGCGATGCAGATCTGGTTGACCATCTTGGTCAGTTGTCCCGCCCCTAAGGCGCCCATGAGGCGGGATTGTTTGGCATAGGCGGCCATCACCGGCTCTGCCCGGTCATAGTCGGTCTTGGTGCCGCCGCACATGATGACCAACTGCCCCGTCTCGGCCCCGGCCTGCCCGCCAGAGACGGGGGCATCCACATACGCGATCCCGGCTTCGGTGGCGGCCCCGGCCAATTCGCGCGTGACTTCGGCCGAGACGGTGGTGTGATCCACAAACAGGGTCCCGGGCGTCATGGTCGCAAAGGCCCCTTGGGGGCCAAGGCAGACGGAACGCAGGTCGTCGTCATTGCCCACGCAGGCCATGACCAGTTCGGCCCCTTGGGCGGCGGCGGCGGGGGTGTCAGCATGGGTGCCCTTATGCGCCTCCACCCAAGTTTGGGCCTTGGCCAGGGTCCGGTTGTAGACGCAGACGTCGTGGCCCGCGGCCACCAAATGCCCGGCCATGGGCGCCCCCATCACCCCCATGCCCAAAAATGCCAAACGTGTCATTGCGGCGCTCCCTTTGCATCCGTTCGTTGCCCCGGTTAGATGCCCTGCGAGGGCATGGGGTCAACAGGGGTCGATCATGGAAACGCTGTTCCGCTGGTCATTTCGGGTGGTTACGCTTGTGTTGATCCTGGTGGGCCTTGCGGTGGCGTTTGTGTTCTGGCTCGCCTCTCGGTCGTTGCCGGACTACGATCAGACGAAAGTGGTGCGTGGCCTTTCAGCCGAGGTTGAGATCGTGCGCAACACCCACAATGTGCCCCACATCTTTGGCGAAACGGATGCGGATGTGTTCTTTGGTCTGGGCTATGCCCATGCGCAGGACCGGCTGTGGCAGATGACGTTGATGCGGCGAACGGCCCAGGGGCGCCTTTCGGAGCTGTTCGGGATTGAGACGCTGCGCACCGACGAACTGATGCGGCGCCTGGGCCTGTATGCGGCGGCGCGCCAATCGGTACGGGCCCAGGACCCGGGGACGCGGGCCGTGCTGGATGCCTACGCGGCGGGGGTGAACGCGCGCATTGAGGCCGTCAACCAAGAGGCTTCGGGCCGCGGCGCGCCCGAGTTCTTTCTGTTCGCGCCGGAGATTGCGCCCTGGCAGCCCACGGATACCTTGGCGATTTTCAAGCTGATGGCGTTGCAACTCAGCGGCCACGCCTCGGAGGAGGTGTTGCGGGCGCGGGCGTCCCTGGTGCTGGACGAGGCGCGGCTGCGGGATCTGCATCCGGATATTCCGGGGACCGGCACCGCAGAGATGACCCAGGCGGCGGCCCTGTTTCCGACCCTGCGCGCACGCCAGTGGGCGGCGCTGGAGCGGCCGCCCCTTTGGCCCATACCAGAGCGCGGGTTGGCGGGCGCGTCCAACGCATTTGCCGTCACCGCCGAGCATTCGGCGGCGGGCGGTGCCCTATTGGCCAATGACCCGCATCTGGGGCTGACGGCGCCGACGATCTGGTATCTGGCGCGGGTGCAGTTGCAATCGGGCGGAGTGATCGGCGCGACGATCCCTGGTGCGCCGGTGGTTCTGGCGGGGCGGTCCGAGGCGCTTGGGTGGGGGGTGACGTCGGCCTATCTCGACGACATGGACATCCTGATTGAACGTCTGAACCCCGACAACCCCAACGAGTACGAGACGCCCGAGGGCTTTGCCGATTTTGACACGGATCCGTCGATCATCACGATCAAGGACGCGCCGCCCGTGACGTTGACCCTGCGTCGGACGGAGAATGGGCCCGTGCTGACCGCGTCGCAATTCGACCTGGGCGCGGTGACGCCCGCGAACCATGTGGCGGCCCTGTCCTGGACCGGGCTGAGTACGGAGGACACATCCGTGCGCACGGGGCTTGAGATGATGCGCGCGCAGACCATGGATCAGGCGTTGGCGGCCACGCGGCACACCATCGCGCCCGCCCAGAACGTGATCATCGCCCATGATACCCGGATCGCCATGACGATTGCCGGGCGCCAGCCGGATCGCGACCCGGGCCATCAGTCCCAAGGCCGCATCCCTGCACCGGGCTGGGTGGCGGCCAACCGCTGGCGCGGGCTGTTGCCAGCGTCGGAAAACCCGGTTTGGCTGGACCCGCGCGGCGGCCTTTTGGGAAACACCAACAACAAAAGCATTGACCGCCCGTTCCCGAACCATGTCAGCTTTTACTGGGGCGATAGCCAGCGGGTGCAGCGGATGGAGCGGCTGATCCGGGGGCGCAACATCCACACCCGTGACAGCCTAGTGGATGCGCAGTTGGATGTGGTGTCGGTCACGGCGCGGGCGTTGTTGCCGTTGGTGGGGCGCGACCTTTGGTTCACCGGAGAGGCGGCGCCCGCGGGCACCCCGGAACGGCGGCGGCAGATGGCCCTGGACCTGCTGGCGGCCTGGAACGGAGAGATGTCGGAGCATCTGCCAGAGCCGCTGATTTATGCCGCGTGGATGCGGTTTCTACAGGACCGTTTGATCCGCGACGATCTGGGGCCCTTGGCGGCGGAATATGCCCAGCTGCAACCCCTGCTGATCGAGCGGGTCTACCGCGATGTGGAGGGGGCGTCGGAATGGTGCGACATCACGCAGTCATCCATCGTGGAGAGTTGTTCCGACCTGGCGCGGCTGGCGTTGGATGACGCGCTGCAATTCCTGGAAGAGCGCTACGGTGGCAATGTGCAGGCGTGGCGGTGGGGGGATGCCCATGAGGCGCGCCACGATCACCCGGTTTTGGGCGGCGTGCCCGTGTTGGGGGCGGTGGTGAACATTCGGCAGTCCAGCTCTGGCGGTGACCACACCCTGCAACGGGGGAGTCTGTCCGGCAAACTGCCCGAGCCGTTTGTGAACGTCCACGCCGCCGGGTATCGGGGCGTTTACGACTTTGCTGACCCGGAAAGCAGCGTGTTCATCACGTCGACGGGGCAATCCGGCCACCCGCTGTCGCGGCACTACGATGACCTGGGGGAGTTGTGGCGCCGGGGGGAGTATATTCCCATGACGCTGGACCCGGAACTGGCGCGGGCGGGGGCGGTGGGGGTGACCACCCTTGTCCCGGCAGAGTAATGTGCAATTCCAAGGGTGTAGGGGCGGGTCCATCGACATGGGGCCTGCGGTCAGATAGGACGCTGACGACACTCGACCAAGGACCCCTGCTACCATGACGATGCAATCGCGTTCCTTCCTTTGGGCCCTGGCGCTCTTGAGCCTTGGGGCCTGTGCGCCGACCGGCCAGACCGGCGGTGTCCCCTTGGCGGAGGTGGCACGCCCCGAAGTTTCCATCGCGGCGTCCGCCTTGCGGGACGATCAGGCCCAGATCGCGGCGTTGACCGATGCCATCTTGGCCATGGGCCCGGGCGTGGACCCGGAGGAATCGGCGCGGGCCGCGCGCGTCACCTACGTCTCGGTGGCGGAGTTGCGCGCCGCGTATCAGATCACCGATGGCCCGATGATCCATAACATGAAGGTGAATTCCGGGATCAAGCCGCGCGGCCTCTGCTGGCACTGGGCCTTGGATTTAGAGGCGCGCCTTCAGGCCGAAGGGTTCCGGACCCTGGACTTGCATCAAGCCATCGCCAATTACAACAACCTGCGGCTGGAACATTCCACCGCCATCGTCAGCGCAAAGGGGGCCAGCATGTATGACGGCATCGTCCTGGACCCGTGGCGCGATGGCGGTGTCCTGACATGGAAGGCCGTCCGCGCCGACACGCGCTACAACTGGACGCCCCGGGCTGAGGTGTTCGATTGGAAGCGCGCGCGCGGGTTGTTGAAGACCCGCTATGTGGAGTTGGCCGAGGGGCGGTAGCCAGCGCTTGGTCCCCTATGGTTGCCCAGCCGGCTGAGCTTACCTGATCCGGTGGCGCGATAGGACGCCGCTGCGCCGGGTGGCGTTCCGCAACGCTTGCTTGGCCTGCTGCAATGTGAGGCAAGATCGGGCGGGCGCCCCGTTCAGGGGCCCGCCCCACCCACAAGACTGCGGTGCTGGGGGAGACGGCAAGGTCCTGCCGCGGCTGCCTTTGGCCAAGGGCGCCGTGTCGGATGAGGACAGGCCGCTGACCGGGGCGAAGTGTGGTCAGCGGTTGTGTGGAATGGCGCAGCCATCGTGTGGCCCGAAACCCGCGGCCTTGGGTCCAAACCAGGTCGCCCACACGCAGGCATTCCACCGGGGTTTGTCCCGGTCCTGTCTGGATCAGGGTGCCGCGCGCAAAGCAGGGCACTGTCCCCTTATTGGGTGTCGCGATATGGGAAAAGGCCGCTCCGCCATCGGATGATTGGGTGCTGCCGTGCCTGGGCTGGGCCCCGATATCCCGGCTGGTGTTGCCAGAAGCGGGACCTTCGGTGGCGGTGATCCTCGCCCAGCTGAGCGACAGGAAGTGTACGGCGTCGCCGGATCCGCCCACAAGGGCGACACCATGAAGTCGCTGAATGCCGGGCGGGCCCTCGGGATGGTGTTCCAGCACATAGACGTCGTGCCCGTTTACCGTGTTGTCGCGCGTGCCCAGCCCGGAGGGCCCGCTGTGGACCGTGCCATCCGCATCATAGATGTAGATGGAATAGTCGGGGACATCAGTGACTGCGCCGCCACGTGTGTCGATCTCGGAAATATGGACGGGCATGGGACAAGCCCATAGAGCCGCGCCCTTAAGATGCGTTGAAGGGGGACACCTGGACCGACGTCGGTTTCCGCCCGCGGTGCGATTGGCCCCCTTAGGAGGGAAAGGCGCCCCGATGGGACGACTTTCTGTTTGGTCTTAGTTCAGCGCGGCGTCTGTGATCACAGATGTCCACGCGCCTTCGGGCTGGGCTGTGATCACAGGGTCGGAGCCGCCCGCCAGCAGCGTGTCCACCGTGCGCTGGAAATCCGCCG
Organism: Pseudomonadota bacterium; assembly: GCA_039817645.1. Lineage (GTDB taxonomy): Bacteria > Pseudomonadota > Alphaproteobacteria > Rhodobacterales > Rhodobacteraceae > Jannaschia. Next base: position 14,788 of record JBCBVM010000026.1, read on the forward strand.
GATCCAGCGCGCCGTTTGACCCTGCGGTCAGCTTTGCGATCTCACCCATCATCCGCTTTTGATGGGCCTCGGTCTGGGCGCCGGTCTCATCGTATTCCAGCACTATCTCGGCGGCTTCGTCCGGGTTTGCCTCGGCGTATTTCCAGCCCTCCATGGACGCGCGGACGAACTTGGTCATCTTCTCCACGAAGGCGGGGTCCTCCAGGTTTTCTTCCAGCACATACATGCCGTCCTCCAGGGTGGCGACGCCCATGTCTTCGTATTTGAAGGTGACCAATTCGTCCTCGGTCACACCGGCATCCAACACTTGGCCGAATTCATTATACGTCATCGTGGAGATGCAATCGGCCTGGCGTTGCAGCAGCGGGTCCACGTTGAAGCCCTGTTTGAGAACCGTAACACCCTCATCACCGCCGTCTGTCGAGATGCCTTCCTGGCTCATCCAGCTGAGGAACGGGAATTCATTGCCAAAGAACCAGACACCGATGGTCTTGCCTTTGAAATCCTGGGGTCCAGTGATGCCAGTGTCTTTCCAGCAGGTCAGCATCAAGCCCGACGATTTGAAGGGTTGCGCGATGTTGACAACCGGCAGACCCTTTTCGCGCGCCGACAGCGCGGACGGCATCCAGTTCAGCATTGCGTCCGCGCCGCCCCCGGCCAGAACCTGCGGCGGGGCGATGTCGGGGCCACCGGGGAGGATGGTGACGTCCAGGCCCTCGGCCTCGTACATCCCCTTCTCGAGCGCGACGTAGTAGCCGGCGAATTGTGCCTGTGTGACCCATTGCAGTTGAAGCGTGACGGAGTTGTCGGCATGTCCATCGGCAAAGGCGGGCGTCGTCAGGGCCATGAGGCCAATGGCAGCGATCGTATTTTTCATGGTGTTCTCTCTCCTGTTGAAGTGTCTGGCGCGTCTAGGTGCGCGCCCTTTGGGAAGGATGCCAGAAGGTTAGGCGTTTTTCCAAGATTGCGATCAAGCCATAGCTGAGACTGCCAGCCAAGGCCGCGGTGACGATAGAGGCCCAGACCATGGGCAGGTTCAAGCGCCCCACTTCCGTGCTGATTCGAAAGCCCATGCCGATGGTCGGACTGCCGAAGAATTCAGCAACGATGGCGCCGATCAAGGCAAGGGTGGTGGCAATCTTCAAGCCGTTGAAAATGAACGGCAAGGCAGCAGGTAGGCTGAGGTGGCGCGTGGCCTGGCCCGGGCTGGCGGCATAGGTGTGCATCAGGTCGCGCTGCATGGCCGTGGTGTCGGACAGGCCCGCGACGGTATTGATGAGAACTGGGAAGAACACCATCACGACCACCACGGCGGCTTTGCTTTCCCAGCCAAAGCCGAACCACATGACCAGAATGGGCGCTGTGCCCACGATGGGCAGGGCGGCCATGAAGTTGCCCACGGGCAGAAGGCCGCGTCTGAGGAAGTCGGATCGGGCCACAAGAAGGCCAGTGCCGATGGCCGCCGCAGAACCCACGGCCCACCCGGTGAAGGCGCCCTTGACGACGGTTTGGACGAAATCGCCCCACAGGATCGGCACGTTGGCTGCAAAGGCTTGGGCGATTTGGGTCGGGGCGGGAAGGATCACTTCGGGTACGGCAAACAGGCGCACCGTCATCTCCCACAGGGTCAGAAGGGTCAGGCCGAAAAAGACGGGCGAGGCCCATTTGGCCAAGGGTGTGCGCGCAAGTTGGACGTTCAAGACCCAAAGGGCGGCCCAAACGAGCAGGATCTTCCAAACAGGGGCAGACACGGGCAACCAAGACAGCGTCAGTACGGCCAATAGGCAGGCCGCAGATACGGCCCAGGGAAGCCAATGTTCGGAGCGTTTTGCCCAACCGGTCATCTGGTCGCCTTCCGTTCGAGAAACAGACTTGGGCAGGAACGAAGCCGACGGTGCCGGTCGGCGCGCCATCCCCTGGGCAGACGCTCAGGCCGATTGAAACGCAGTGTCGGGGCGATCATCGCGCAAGCCCCATGTGCCGAAGGGTCACCCGTTCCAGCAGGGCCACGATGGCGACCAGTCCCGCCGCGACGATGGCGGCGGCGATCAAGGCCGACCAGATTTGGATGGTCTGGCCGTAATAGCTGCCGGCCAACAGGCGTGCGCCCAAGCCGCGGACGGCGCCCGTGGGCAGCTCTCCAATGATGGCACCGACCAGGGCGGCGGCAATGGCAATTTTCAGGGACGCGAACAAGTACGGCAGCGAGGTGGGCAGCCGCAGAGAGATCAGCGTGCGCATGCCGGATGCGCTCCAGGTGCGCATGAGGTCCAGGTCGGCGGGCGAGGGCGCGCGCAGGCCCTTGACCATGCCGACGGTGACGGGAAAGAACGACAGGTAGGCCGAGATGATGGCCTTGGGCAACAAACCCTGAATGCCCACGGAGTTGAGCACCACGATGATCATCGGCGCGATGGCCAGGATCGGGATCGTCTGGGACGCGATGGCCCAGGGCATGACGCTTAGGTCCATGACCCGGGAATGGACGATACCGATCGCCAGTAGGATGCCCGCAAAGGACCCGATGGCAAAGCCCAGCAAGGTGGGCGCCAGCGTGATGCCTGCATGGAACACCAGGGAGCGTTTGGAGGTGATTTTTTTGCCGAAGGTGGTGTCCCATAACTCGGCGATGACTTGATGGGGCGCGGGCAGGCGGGGGCGCTCTTGGGCGAAGGCGCCGGCCAAGGCCTCGGACGGGTGGGTCAGGGCAACGGCAAGGCCGGACATGGTGCGTCGGTCTGCGGCGGTGGTCGTCAGTTCAGCGCCCGCGCGTTCCGCTTGCAGCGCCGATTGCGCCGCATTCATGGGGATGCAAGCCGCGTACCAGATCGCCAAAAGGACCGCGACGACCGTCAGCACTGGGAGCAGAGCCGCCCAAGCGCGCGCCAAGAACAGGGGCACGCGCCCTGGCGTTTGGGTGATCTTGCGCGCGGGGGTTAGGGACGAGTCGGTCATCTTGCGTGGCCCGGCCACGTCAGCAGGATGTCGGGCAGGTTTTCCTCATTCTCTCCGTCGGTGCGGTCGACTTCCTCGAACCCCTGGCCGCGGTAAAACCGGCGGGCGCGGCTGTTGGCGGCGAATGTCCAGAGGCGGAGGTGGCCATGGCGGCGTTTCGCATCCGCGATCAGTCGCGTCCCGAGGCCGCCGCCGCGGGCCGTCGCGGCCACATACAACGCGGTCACAAGGCCGTCCGTGTCATCGATGGCGATGAACCCTTGGGGCGGGTCACCGGCCACGCGCACATCCCGCTTGGGCAAGACCGTCTGGCGATAGTGGCGGGTCACATCGGCGGGGCTGTGGATGCGGGGCATCCAAGGGGTTTGGTCAATCCAATCGTTCAGGATGGCCGCGCAGGCATCGGCATCGCTGGCGGAGGCGCGGCGCAGGATCATGGGGTCGGGCGCCAACGCTGCCAGAGACGATAGACCGACAGGCCCAGAACCAAAAGGGCCACCGCCCCGATCCAGGAGCCGCCGAAGGGGAAAGGCTCTCGGATATACATGACGAGACCGAGGAGGATACCCGCGATGTCCCAACCCGATTGAATGTATTTCTGGTTCATGCGGCCGCCATCCCGCCCTCCATCCCTGCGCGCAGGCCCTCGCGGACACGGTGGGCCACGGCCAGAAATTCGGGCGTGTCGCGAATATCCAGCGGGCGGTCGCGCGGTAGGGGGCTGTCGATGATGTCGGTGATACGCCCGGGGCGCGGGGACATGACGACGATCTTGGTGGACAGATAGACGGCTTCGGGGATGGAATGGGTCACGAACAGCGTGGTCTTTTCGGTGCGGGCCCAAAGGGACAAAAGTTCTTCGTTCAGGCGGTCGCGCACGATTTCATCCAGCGCGCCGAACGGCTCATCCATCAGCAGGATTGGGGCGTCAAACGCCAGTGCGCGGGCGATGGAAGCCCGCTGCTGCATGCCACCGGAGAGTTGCCAGGGGTACTTGTTGGCGAATTGGTCCAGTTCCACGAGCTGGAGGACGGCATCGCGACGCGCGGCCCGGTCGGCCTTTGAGTAGCCCATGATCTCCAACGGCAGGGTGACGTTCCGCCCGATGGTCCGCCACGGGTAGAGCCCGGCGGCCTGGAAAACGTAGCCGTAAGCCCGCGCTTTCCGAGCCTCATCGGGTGTCAGGCCGTTGACGGTGAGGGTGCCGCCGGTGGGTTCCTCCAACGCGGCGACGCAGCGCAGGAAGGTGGTCTTGCCGCAGCCGGAGGGGCCGATGAAGGACACGAACTCGCCTTCCTCGATGTCGAGGGAGACGTCCCGGAGGGCGTGGACGGGGCCGTCACCGGTCTGGAAGGTGAGGTCGAGGGATTGGGCGGAGATTGTGGTCATTGTGCGGAGGGTGCGGGTGTATTGGAGGGATGGCAACCCCGTAGGGTCGGCATCACCATGCCCACCGATCACGGAATGGACGGGGTGGTGGGCATGGTGATGCCCACCCTACGCTTGCTGCAACGTCAGCTTCGTATTGCTCATCTCAAATCATCCATTGTCTTCGAAAAGGTCGTGGAGCCGGGCTTCCTTCAGCCACTTTGTGTTCGGAACGCTCAAGCCAGACTGCTCGATGGCGAGGCGCAAGCGGTCGGAGATAAAGGGGATGTCGTCGATCCGCTCCTCGCGCCAAAGGTCGGGACCGGCGCAGGCGATGGTCGCGTCCAGCGCGAGGACCGTCTTATTGCTGCGGAACGGAACGCCAGCCATCAAGGGCGGCTCTGGCAGCCAATGCTTCCGGAGCTCGAAGTCGACCCCCTCGCACCCTGCATCATAGAGTGCGTTCTTCGTCTCCCGCACATGCAGCAGCCCCCAGCGGCCCGGCACAGGACGGTCATAGTCGGGTTCCTCCAACATGTCCGAGGAGCTTCGCGGCTTGCCACGCGCCTCGTACATCGGCAGTTCCAGCACCTGCGTCGCACCAAGGTCGAAACCAGATAGCAGATCGATCATCGCGCCCGACACGAGGATGCCGGATGACGTCATCGGTCCGAGGTCATCGTAGTCCCGATTGTCGCCCTTCTGGGGCATCTTCACGAAAAGGCAGTGCGGCCCATGGTCGGCCGTGAATTCGATCTCCCTGTTGCGCAACTCCTTGCTCAGCTGCCCGAGATTGCGGAACGGCTCCTCGCCGTAATCGGCATAGGCCCCCACAAATGCATAGTGCCGCATCTCCTCCCAGAAGCCTTCGAACCACCAGACGCGGCAGTGCGCTTCTCCAATTCGGTAAACCAACGAACTGACTTAGACTCCCGCCGGAATGTTCATCGGGTCGCGCTCAATCTTCCGCGGAGTATTCAGCGCCTTCCACTTCGACGCTGCCTGCGAGGCGCTTGCATTAGGTGGGCGGCTGACGAAGCGACCGCGGCCGGGCTGGGGCTGCGAATTCTGGCCGTGGGCCCAGACGACGTCGCCGCGCGACAGGGTGAAACGGGGGGCGGCCTTCAACTCCATGCCCTCGAACACGTTATAGTCGATGATGGACTTTTGCGTGGCGACCGAGACCGTGCGGTGGATGCTCGGGTCCCAGACCACCAGGTCGGCATGGGCGCCGCGCATGATGGCGCCTTTCATCGGATAGATGTTCAGGATCTTGGCGATGTTGGTGGAGGTCACGGCCACGAATTCCTCGGGCGTCAGGCGGCCCGTCTCGACCCCCTTGGTCCAGAGCATGGCCATGCGTTCCTCTAGGCCGCCGGTGCCATTGGGGATCATGGCGAAGTTGTCGAGCCCCATGCGTTTCTGTTCGTCCGTGAAGGCGGCGTGGTCGGTGGCGACCACTTGCAGGGACCCGGCGGCCAGACCGTTCCACAACCCGTTCTGATGGTCCTTGGACCGGAACGGTGGGGACATGACCCGGCGGGCGGCGTATTGCCAGTCTTTGTCGAAATACTCGGACTCGTCCAAGGTCAGGTGCTGGATCAGCGGCTCCCCGTAGACCCGCATGCCCTTTTGGCGGGCGCGGCGGATCGCTTCATGGGCCTGCTCGCAGGACACGTGCACGATATACAAGGGACAGCCTGCCGCGTCGGCGATCATGATGGCGCGGTTGGCGGCCTCGCCTTCCACCTCGGGGGGGCGGGAATAGGCGTGGCCCTCGGGCCCGGTGATCCCCTCGGCCAGGTATTTCTGCTGAAGCTCGGCCACGATGTCCCCGTTCTCCGCATGGACAAGGGGCAGGGCGCCCAGTTCGGCACAGCGCCTGAAGGACGCGAACATCTCGTCATCCTCCACCATCAGCGCGCCCTTATAGGCCATGAAGTGCTTGAAGGTGTTGATGCCGCGCTTGTTCACGACCTCGTCCATCTCGTTGAAGATCTGCTCGTTCCAACCGGTGATGGCCATGTGGTAGCTGATATCGGTGCAGATCTGATCGCGGGACTTGGCGTCCCAGGCATCGATGGCGTTCAGCAGGGACCCGTCCTCGCCGGGCAGGCAGAAATCCACCAGCATCGTGGTGCCGCCAGCGGCGGCGGCGAAGGTGCCGGACTCAAACGTCTCCGCCGCGGTGGTGCCCATGAAGGGCATTTCCAGATGGGTATGGGGGTCGATGCCGCCGGGCATGACATAGGCGTCGGTGGCGTCGATCACCTCGTCGCCGGTCAGCCCCTCTCCGATCTGGGCGATATGCCCGCCCTCGATCAGGATATCGGCCTTCCACTGCAGGTCGGCGGTGACGATGGTGCCGTTTTTGATGACTTTGCTCATGGGGTCCTCCAACGGGCGATGAAAGGGTCAGGTGTTCGTTTGCCGCGCCGAGCCGTCCCCGCCACATGCGCGGCGCTGCCATGTCCCAAAGGGCCGCCTTCGGACCCGTCAGGAAAAGCGTCGCGTTCGATATCGTATCGCAGGGCGGTTTCGGCAGGCGGCCGGCGGTCGGCAGGAAGGGGCGCGTTACGGCACGCGGCTTGGCCGACCTCTTCCTCGGTAAAGGCCATATCGGCCAGGGGCGCGGCCGCCACAGAGAGCAGCCCGTTATTCGCCATGATGCCGCGCAAGTGTGTTGGGGCGGCGGCAGTGCAAGGGGTCATCCAACACAATACTGGCCGCCATCGGGGCGCCGGATGGGGTAAAGAAGCCCTTCGAACAGGTAGGCGTAACATCCATTGTTTTCGCGCACGTCTGCCAAGGTCACCGCCCGGGGCAGCAGGGTGCGCGCCGCGAAAGGCAAGTCGTGGTCCAGCGGCACATAGCCCACAGGGGATAGGGGCTGCGCCGGCGGCTGACTGCACGCGGCCAAAGCCAACGCGGCGACGGCCAAAAGGACGGGGGATTTGAGCGGCATGGTCATGGCAAGGGGCCCTCTTTCGGGGTCATTGGCGTTGGAACTTCGTCACAACGCTGCGACCGTCTTCGCGGTCGAACAAAAGCGCATCCAGAAGAACACCGTTTTGGTCGATGGAGTAGACCTGACGGCTGGTATCCCCGCGAGAGGAGCGGAAGTTTGCGCGCCAGATGCCGTCGGTCTCGGTCGTGGTGACATCCACGCGGGATCGCACATCGCGGCCCCCGAGCCGTGTGATGTTGGTATAGCTGCAGGTGCCCAGCACGGCAAAGCAGTCATGGGGCTGATGGCGCGTGGCGGCCGCCAACAGCCGGACCGCTGTCATCTGCCCTTGGGGGATCATCGTGAAAGACGCCGGAATTTCGATCCGATCGTCGCGGAACCGCACCCCTGCATTGGGGTCCCCAAACACACGGTCCGCGATTTGGCGCGAGATCTCGTTGGCATTGGCGGGCAGGTCCGCCCCGGGTGGCAGCGCAATGGAGACGGCGCCGTCATAGCGGGTTCGGCCGCCTGACAGACGGGTCGACCGAAGGCGCATGACCGCTTGGAAGTCCGCATCGTCAGAACGTGTCAGGACCCAGCGATAGGTCAGGCCGCCGGGCTTCGGGATCGGGTTGGCCACTTGCGCGGCGGTCAGACCGGGCCGGATCGACGCCGTGGGCGTGGTGACACAGCCAGACAGGAGGAGGGTGGCCGTCAGGGCGGCGGCAAGCAGGCGCATCATGTGGTGTAGTCCGATCCTTCTGCGTCCAAGACGCGTTTCATCTCGTTGAAATGGGCCGTCTCGGCCTCTTTGTAGACCTCCCACCCGGCGGCGGTTTGCTCGGCCAAGGTGTCGTCCATCACCGCCAGCGTTTGGCCGGTCCCGTAGGCCAGCACCATCGTCCGCGCGGCTCTCTCCAAATGGTAGAGGGCGTCATAAGCCTCCGCCACGGTGGCGCCCAAGGTCGTGACGCCATGGTTGCCCATAAGCACAGCGCTGTAGGGGCCGATGGCTTTGGCGATCCGTTCCCCCTCGTCGGTGTCATGGGCGATGCCCCCGAAGGCCAGATCATAGGCCAGGCGGTTGTGGAAGCGCGCGGTCGTCTGGTCGATGGGTCTGATCCGCGGGTCCTTGAGGCCCGCCAACGCGGTGGCGTGGGGCGGGTGCAGATGCAATGCGACGCGCGCTTGGGGCAGGCGGCGATGCAGGGCGGCGTGGATGGCCCAAGCCGACGGGTCCGGCGCGTCGGGCCGGTCCATGGTCGATGGGTCATTGGCGTCCACCAGGATCAGGTCTGACGCGCAAATGCGCGAAAAATGGACCCAGCGGGGATTGATCAGGAACGTCTGGCCATCGTCTGACACGGCGGCGGAGAAGTGGTTGGCCACCCCCTCATGCCAGTCGGCGCGCGCGGCCAGCCGGAAACACGCGGCCAGGTCGATGCGCAACTGCGCCTCGGTGGGGTGCGTCCGCGTCAGCATGGGGTCGCCCCCGTGTGCCCAGTAGACCCCGCGGACCAGGGATGGAACCTTACGCCGTGTGGGCCCAGGCGTAGACACCGCGGAGCGAGCCGTAGACCAGCGTCGCCACTGCGGTGGTTTGTGCGGCGGCGACCACCAGGTCTTCGCTCAGCCCATAAGCCGTCCCGTCGAGGGCCACGCGAAGGGAAAACGACACTGTCGCGAACATCACAATCCGGAACAACAACGAGTCTGGCATACCTTACCCTAACCTTTCGATCGGGGTGGTCGCCCCGTTGAACATGGGACCATATGTGGGTGATCCGTCCGGTCCCGGTCAAGATTTCGGCGGCCGTAAAATATTGAGAGTTCGAGGAAATCCCCCAAGTTTCTGACACATTGCTGCCTTTGTGCAGTGGCCGCTTTCGGGGCCGCGCTTGCGCATTTGTCGCCGTGCCCCAAGCGTTTGCGCCATGGGATGGTCCAGGGGCGATAGGGCGGAACGGCGGGACTTTCCCGACCGGGTGCGCCACAATTCTGGACGTCACGCCACGACCTCGGCCTTGTCCAGCACGGCATGCAACAGGACATCGGCCCCCGCGCGGGCCCAGTCCTTGGTGATCTCTTCCGCTTCGTTATGGCTGAGCCCGTCAACACAGGGGCACATGACCATGGCCGTCGGTGCCAGGCGATTGATCCAGCAGGCATCATGCCCCGCGCCCGAGATGATGTCGCGGTGGGAATAGCCCAAACGCTCCGCGGCGGCGCGGACGGCGGCCACGCAATCCGGGTCGAACGTCACCGGATCGAACCCGCCCACTTTCTCCAACGTGACCTGTAGCCCCATATCGCCGCAAATGCGTTTGGCGGCGGCGTCCAAGCGCGCCTCCATATCCTGGATCACGGCGCCGTCGGGGGATCGGAAGTCGACCGTGAACACCGCCTTCCCCGGAATCACATTGCGCGAATTCGGAAAGACATCGATATGCCCCGCGGCGCCCACGGCATGTGGCGCGTGGCTCAGCGCGATCTTGTCGACCTCCTCCAGGATGCGCGCCATGGCCAGCCCAGCATTCTTGCGCATGGGCATGGGGGTGGAGCCGGTGTGACTGTCTTTGCCCAGAATGGTGATCTGCGTCCAACTGAGGCCCTGGCCGTGGGTGACCACGCCGATATCTTTGCCCTCCACCTCCAGGATGGGGCCCTGCTCGATATGCAATTCGAAGAACGCGTGCATCTTGTCCTTGCGGGCGCCCACCTCCTCTGTGCCGCGCCAGCCGATGCGATCCAACTCGTCCCCGAAACGCTTGCCCTCTGCATCGGTCCGGTCCTCGGCCCAGTCTTGGGTATGGATGCCCGCAAACACGCCAGAGGCCAGCATGGCCGGGGCAAAGCGCGTGCCTTCTTCGTTGGTCCAGTTGGTGACCACGATCGGATGTTTGGTGCGCACGTCCAAGTCATTGAGCGTGCGTAGAATTTCCAGCCCACCCAAGACGCCTAAGACGCCATCATACTTGCCGCCCGTTGGCTGCGTGTCCAAGTGAGAGCCCACATAGACCGGCAATGCGTCCGGGTCCGCGCCGCCCCAGGTGGCGAACATGTTGCCGATCTTGTCAACGCCCATGGTGGCGCCCGCCGCCTCGCACCAGCCCTGGAACAGGTGGCGCCCTTCGCCATCGGCATCGGTCAGGGTCTGGCGGTTGTTGCCCCCGGCCACGCCCGGCCCAATCTTGGCCATTTCCATCAGACTGTCCCACAGCCGATCCGGGTTGATCCGAAGGTTTTGTCCCGCGGCTGCCATACGTTCCCCCACGCTTTGACGCTGTTCTATTTTGGACGCTATCATGGGGTTGCAACCAGTCAACCATCGCGCAACCTTACGGGCCATCAGCCGTCCCCTGACCGCGCACCGAGGCCCTATGCCAGACGATCAACCGCAAACACGCATCCAGCGTGACCGCCGCGCCAGCATTCTTGAGGCCGGGCTGGAGGTTTTTGCAGGCGACGGGTTCCGCGGCGCGACCCTGGATGAGATTGCCCAGGCCGCCGGGCTGTCAAAGCCGAACCTGCTCTATTACTTCCCATCGAAAGAGGCGGTCTATCAGGAGCTTTTGGCAACGCTCCTCGACACATGGCTTGATCCGCTTCGCGCGATGGACCCGGCGGGCGAGCCGGTGGAGGAGTTGTTGGCCTATGTGCGCCGCAAGGTTGACTTGGCCCATGACTACCCGCGTGAAAGCCGACTGTTCGCGGGCGAGATCCTGCGCGGTGCGCCCCATTTGCAAGACAAGTTGGCTGGGGAGTTGCGTCGGATGGTGGATGACTGGGTCGTGACGATCCAAGGGTGGATGGAAGCCGGGCGCTTGGCGCCGTCGGACCCCCATCACCTGATCTTCTCGATCTGGGCCCTGACGCAGCACTACGCAGATTTCGACGTGCAGGTGCGCGCGGTGCTGGGCCCCAAACGCGACCCGTGGGATGAGGCGCGTGCGCATTTGGACACGCATTTCCGCCGGATGCTTACTCCGCCGCCGACGTGAGGGTTGGGGACGCGGCGGCCCCGCTGGCAAAGCCCACATCCTCCGCCTTGATCACGTCCCACGGGCGCGGCTTGGCTTTCTGCACATGCACAAGTGTGACCGGATCATCCTTCAGCTTGCCCAGGGCCAACGCCCCCAGATAGGCGGTGCCGTCCGGGTCCCAAAAGCCGACCAGATCAACGGCCAAACCGGATTTCTGAAATCCTGTCAACGTCTTGGCGCCAATGTCCCGCGCCGGGTTGAAGCCCAAAACCTCGGTCACGTCGTCCCGGGCAGCATGGGCGGCCCAGACGCGTTTGGCCGCCGCACTTTTGGCCAGGTCATTGTCAGACGATCCCACATGGGCCACCAACCGGTGGACGCCCTGGCGAAACGCAAACAAGTAGCACCCCGACATCGGCCCGGTGATCACCGGGCCGTCGCCCAGCCGACAGAAGGTCACGATGCCTTCGATGAAGTGCAACATCGAATAGGTGAAGGTCTCTTCCAGGGACTTGCGGCGAAACGGCAGTTTCCAGTTGGACGCAAGGAATTGCCCGGTATCCGCGCTCAGCCGCAACTCATCCGTGCTGGTCGACGCCAGTGTCGATGTCGACAAAAGCGGGTTCCGAAAATGCCGTCCCTGAAGCTTTGAAAATGCCATCCCAACCCCTTCCGGTCCGGCGTGGCCCCGTTGTGAGCTGAGGTCCATCCTTTCCGTTTGGTAAACATCGCCTTACGCTGCGTCATGTCAAGGCGGTGTTTGCGCCCCACGCCGCTTTCTTTCGCGCGTGGGTAAGGCTTTGGCAGAGGGCCTAAGGACTGGGCACGGCTGGTGTGGGGCCGGGCGGATTACTCTGCGGCTTGGGCGGCTGGGTTGTTGGGATGGGTCGTCCAATTGGCATAGTCGTCTTGGACAACTTTGCCGGTGCGCGGGTCCACGGTGCCGGGGGCCAGCCGTTCCATGGTGATGCAGCTTTCGACGGGGCACACATCCACGCAAAGGTTGCAGGCCACGCATTCGGCGTCCACCACCTCGAACACGCGGTCGGCGCTCATGGAGATCGCCTGGTGCGACGTGTCCTCGCACGCCGCATAGCAGCGCCCGCATTTGATACAGGCGTCCTGGTCGATCCGCGCCTTGGTCACGTAGTTGAGGTTCAGATATTGCCAATCCGTCACGTTGGGCACGGCGCGGCCCACCAGATCGGGCAGGGCGATGTGCTTGTCGTCCAGATATTGCCCCAGGCCCGAAATCATCTCCTTCACGATCCCAAAGCCATAGGTCATGGCGGCGGTACAGACCTGCACATTGCCCGCGCCGAGGGCCAGAAACTCCGCGGCGTCCCGCCATGTGGTCACCCCGCCAATGCCCGAAATCGGCAGGCCGCGCGTGTCAGCATGTCGCGCAATCTCTGACACCATGGACAGGGCGATGGGCTTGACCGCCGGGCCGCAATACCCGCCGTGGGATCCCTTGCCGTCGATGGACGGCTCCGGCGAATAGTCGTCCAGATCGACCGAGGTGATGGAGTTGATCGTGTTGATCAAACTCACCGCATCAGCCCCGCCCCGCTTGGCCGCCGCCGCCGGTTTGCGAATGTCGGTGATGTTCGGGGTCAATTTCACGATGACGGGCATGCGGGTGTAGTGCTTGCACCAGCGGGTCACCATCTCGATATAGTCAGGGACCTGCCCCACGGCAGATCCCATGCCACGCTCACTCATCCCGTGGGGGCAGCCGAAGTTCAGCTCGATCCCGTCGGCGCCCGTGTCTTCCACACGGGGCAGGATCGCCTTCCAGGCGTCCTCCTCGCAGGGGACCATGATGGACACGACCATGGCCCTGTCCGGGTAGTCGCGTTTGACCGCCTTGATCTCGTCCAGGTTCGTTTGCAGCGGACGGTCGGTGATCAACTCGATATTGTTCAAGCCCAGCAGCCGCCGATCCGCGCCATAGATCGCGCCATACCGGGGGCCGTTCACATTCACCACCGGCGGCCCTTCAGAGCCGAGCGTCTTCCACACGACACCGCCCCAGCCGGCCTCAAAGGCGCGGCGGACGTTGTATTCCTTATCCGTGGGCGGGGCAGAGGCCAGCCAGAACGGGTTCGGGCTCTTGATCCCCACAAAGTCAGAGGTCAGGTCAGCCATTTGCATATCTCCTGTCAGGGGATGTCGGGGTGGCGGCGGGCGGTGTCAAAAGATCCAGGCGGCAAGGCGTCCGCCCAGCTCCCCCACTTTGGGCGTCACATAGGCCCAGACTGTGCCACCCGCGGCGGTTGCCGCAAAGAAGCGGCGAAAACGCATTTCCGATGCGCCAACAAGCAAGAACACCGGACCGCGCAGCGGGGCCAGGAAATGGCCCACGAACACGGCATAGGCGCCCCATTTCTTCAAGGCGCGCCGGGCGCCGTCGATGTCCCGTTTGTTGCGGGCCAAGGGTTTCCACGCCAGGACGGGTTCGTGGAACTGCCACCCCAGCCACCACGCGGTGGACGACCCGGTCCACGCGCCCAAGGCGGCGCCCACGAACAAGGGCCAGAAGGCGATCTCTCCGGTGGCGACCAGGGCCCCGATGGACACCAGGATTAGGGTCGAGGGAATGAAAATCGCGATCACGATCATCGTCTCCACGAAACCCATGAGGAAGGCGATCACGATCAGCCATCCTGGATTGGCCGAAAGGAATGCAAGTGTGCTGTCGACCATCCTGGGTCTCCGTCAGACGGGGCGCCTGCCCGTCACTATAGGCCCGAAGCATCAAAGGTCACCCATCACAGCGATCCAATGTGTCCGACCAGGGCCTTGCCCCGGTCACGCGCACCGACAGACGGTCATCGGCGGTCAGACGCGCGGCGATCCCGGTGACATCCTGGACGGCCACTTGCTGGATGTGGTCACTGCCATCGGCGTTGCGGCCCAGCCAATACACGTTCCGACAGGATAGCGCGCTGGACCAAGCCCTCTGGTCGCGCCGCACCGGCGTTGCCGGGTCACAGATCGTGTGCTCATTGGCGCCAAGCTGCTGCCATTCCACGGTCAGGGTGGTGCCGTCACCCGCGCACCAGGTACCGACCATTTGGCCCGGCTCGGCCAGGGCAGGGACGCTGAGCGCCAGGGCCAGCACCCCCTGGGCACATACCGCCTGCGCGCGCGCGGTATCCGACCAACCGCCCATCCTATTGCGACAGAACCCTATGGATATCCTCGGCGGCATCGCGCCCATCGGCCACGGCGGTGACGGTCAAATCCTCTCCCCCCGCAGCGCAATCCCCGCCGGCCCAGACATTCTCAAGCGACGTCTTCCCGTTGTCATCCACGGCGATCTTGCCGCCAGCCCGGGCCAGATGGTCGACACCCGTCAGCTTCTGCCCGATGGCGCGCAGCAGTTGGTCCGCACGCAGGGTCACGGTTTCGTCCATCTCTCGCATCTCATCATCCACATAGGTGAATTCGACGGCCCGCAACTTGTCCGTGCCTTGGGATGCTTTGGGCACCACGTTGAACATCAGGCGCACACCTTGGGCGGCGGCCAAGTCTTGCTCATACCGGCTGGCGGGCATGCGGTCGCGGCCGCGGCGATAGGCGATGGTGACCGTCTCTGCGCCCAGCAGTTTCGATTGCACCGCCGCGTCGACCGCCGTCATGCCGCCGCCGATGACGACCACATGGCGCCCAACGGCCTGGCGGGTCAGGTTCTGCTGCTGCCGCAAGGCGGCGATGAAATCGACGGCGTTCTCGACCCCTGGCAGATCCTCTCCTGGCAGATTGAGCGCGCCCACATCCCCAAGCCCGACACCCAGGAAGACAGCATCATGGTCCTCTCGCAACTGTGCCACCGTCAGTTCAGGACCGACTGGCATGTTGTGCTCAATGGCGATGCCACCGATCTTCAGCAGCCATTCCACCTCCGCTTGGGCGAAATCATCGGTCGTCTTATAGGCGGCGATCCCATATTCATTCAGCCCGCCCGGCTTGGGCCGCGCGTCGAAGATTGTGACCTTGTGCCCATACATCGCCAGGCGGTGCGCACAGGCCAGCCCGGCGGGACCGGCCCCCACAACGGCCACATGCTTGCCGGTGTCGGGCGCCCGCCTGAACGGGTGGACGCCTTTCTCCATCAGGGTGTCGGTGGCGTATCGCTGCAAGCGCCCGATCTCCACCGGCTTGCCCTCTGCGACTTCGCGAACGCAGACTTGCTCGCACAGGGTCTCGGTCGGGCAGACGCGGGCGCACATGCCGCCCAGGATATTTTGCTCTAGGATGGTCTTCGCCGACGCCTCCGGTGTGCCCGTCGCGATCTGGCGGATGAATAGGGGGATATCGATATCTGTCGGACAGGCAGTGATACAGGGCGCATCATGGCAGAAGTAGCAGCGATCCGCGGCCACCAGGGCCTCATGTGCGTCAAGGGGGGGATGCAAATCCTCGAAATTTCGGGCCAGATCCTCTGGGCCAAGGCGACCGGGCACGATCCCATCAAGGCGCATCTGGTCTGTCATCATAGGCTCCGCCGTAACAAGCAATTTGACGGAGCCTGCCACAAGACCCGCTTTTATCAAACGGTAAAATTTGGGCGGAATGTGAAGCACAGGCTGGACTTAGCGCGACAAACCGCCTCTCCTCGCACCATCTTCCGGAGGACACCATGCCCAAAGCCTATTGGATTGCCCATGTGACGGTCACCGATCCAGATCCCTATGCCCTGTACGCGGCAGGCGCGACCGAGGCGTTTGCAGCCCACGGCGCCAAGGTCCTGGCCCGGGGCGGCCAGATCGAGGCGTTGGAGGGGGACAGTCGCCCCCGCAACGTCATCATCGAGTTCGACAGCATGGAGGCCGCCTTGGCCTGTTATCACTCCGACGCCTACCAGGCGGCGCGAAAACACCGCATCGGCGCAGGCGACGCGCAGATCATGATCCTAGAAGGTGTTTGATCTCACCCTTTCGCAGCACGTGATGTATCGGCAGGCCTGCAATCAGTCGCTGTTTCGGCTCTGACAGGAACTGCACATGTCGGTCGACCCAATGTCCGTCATGCTGTCTGATGCTGACGTGATCGGCGTCGATGCGGGTGATCTCTGCCCCGCGCGTGTTCAAATGGCGCCAACGGACCAAGGTCTGCACCGCCCCTCCCGGCGCGGTCGCGTAACGGATCACCTGACACACAGTTTGATCATAGCATTCCACCAGCAGGTTCGCGCGATACTGGTTTACGATCCCCGTCATCTCTGCCTGTGTTGCAGCAAAGAACTTCTGATGCCGTCCCACGGGAACGGTCAGCGGCGTCTGGAAGGCCGCTGCGAAGGCCGCGTCATCCCCACGGGACAACGCCGCCGCACGGTTCTGGAAGAACGCAGCGATTTCATCGCGGGCACCCGCGTCGTATTGAACGTGCTTGCCCATGGCAGGACCAGGATTTCAGGGAAAACTGTCCGGCGCAAGACGGTGTTTGGCCGCCCAAACCGGCCCGCACCGCTTGATCGCGCGTGTCCCGCGCCCTAGACCCGATCCATGGATGAAATGCACGAACCCTCTTTGATCCGATTGGCCCGCGAAAGCGGAGAGACCGCGCAACCGGAACCCCTCGACCTGGGCCCCCGGGTCCGGGACCTGCGCAAGTCGCGCGGCTGGACGTTGGAGCAAGCGGCCAATCAAGCGGGCCTTGCGCGGTCCACCCTCTCCAAAATCGAAAACGGCCAGATGTCACCCACCTTCGACGCGCTCAAAAAGCTGGCCACCGGGTTGGAGATCAGCGTCCCCCAATTGTTCACCCCGCCCAAGAAGGATCAGATCATGGGCCGCCGCACCCTGACCCGTGCCGGCGAAGGGCAAGCCCACCTGACCACCACCTATGAACACGAAATGCTGGCAGGCGCGCTGACGACCAAGCGGATGCTGCCATACCGCGCCCGCATCCGGGCCCGCAGCTTCGAGGAATTCGACGGCTGGGTGCGCCATGATGGGGAGGAGTTCTTGATGGTCCTCACGGGCACCATTCGTCTGTTCACCGAATTCTATGAACCCGTCGAGATGAAACGCGGCGACAGCGCCTATTACGATGCCACCATGGGCCACAACGTCGTCAGCACCTCACCCGAGGATGCGTCGATCCTGTGGGTCACATCCCTGGGCTGACGGACCCATCACTGCGGGTTCAAAATCCGCGCCCCCAGAACGTCGTGGCGGCCCAACCGTTCGAGCGTGACATTTGGATAGGCGCGGGTGACGGCATGGAACGCCGTATGCCGGGCCCGCGGAATGGCGCGGTGGATCGACATATGCATGCTCAACCGGGCCAGCTCCATCTCGTAGGCACGCTGATAGATATAGGTCTGATTGGTGTTCAAGAACGCCTGCCGCGTGGCCCCGTGATGCACCATCCGAATGCGCCATTGGCCCGGGCGCGTGGGCGTCGGGCGGTCCAACCATTGGATCCCCGGATCATAGGCGCGCCCCAGGGGCAGCGGATCATGGGCCATCGCGCCCACAGGCGCCAACACAGCACAGGTCAACGCAATTGCGCGCACAAGCCGGATCATCGGGGCACTCCTTCTCTCGTCCGTGCAAAGGTTGCCCCACACTGACCCTTTGCGCAACCGTGCGCCGGGCCGGTGATCACGCAAACATCGTTTCCAAGTCGATCGTCGATTGCACGCCAAGGTCGTCGAAGTCGCGGTCCAGGAACGCCTTCGCAGCATCCTGTCCTGCTTGGCGCAATTGATAGATCACGACCGGGTTCGGGATGGTCTTCGTGGCCACGGACAATTGCCGCATCAGCGTGTCGTCGGCGATCATATGGACCAGAACATCCTTCATGGCGCCATCCGGGATTTTCCCGTTCCGGATCAACCGCTGCACAAACTCAATGGCCCGCAATTCCCGGAAAAGCGACGTATTGAAACTGATCTCGTTGATACGGTTTTGAATGTCCCGCGCGGTCACCGGCAATTCCGGTCGTTCCAACGGGTTGATGTTCACGATCAGAATGTCCCGCGGCAGTTTCAGGTCGAACAGCGGGAACAAAGCCGGATTGCCCGTATACCCGCCGTCCCAATAGAAATCGCCGTCGATCTTCACCGCGGGAAACAAGGTCGGCAGGCAGGCAGAGGCCAGGATCGCCTCCGCCGTGATGTCCGTTTTGGTAAACACCCGGATCTTGCCGGTCCGAACGTTGGTCGCGCAAACGTGGAAATCTGGCCCCTTCTTGGAACAGACATCCGCGAAATCCAGCTTTTCGACAATTTCCCGCAAGGCCAGACCCGAAGAATCGGTGACCGAATAGGGCGATACCGCCCGGCTGAGCATGTCGATCCCCTGGTAGAGGGGGGAATATTCAATGGCTTGGCTGACCGCGAATGGGGAAAACGCGTTGAGCCAGGGGGAGAGGCGATCATCCGTCAGGGCGCCGACCTTCGTCCAAACCCATTCCAGCATCTCGCGCGCCAAGTCTCGACTGTCGCGCGCCAGACCGCATTTGATCGCGGCCCCGTTCAACGCCCCCGCCGACGTGCCGGAAATGGCCGCGATTTCGATCCGGCTGTCCTGCAACAGCACGTCCAATACGCCCCAGGTGAAGGCCCCGTGGGCGCCGCCGCCTTGCAACGCCAGGTTGAGCCGCTTTGGCCCATCGGCGGGTTTACGCGCCATGATGCTTCTCCCAAAAGGCAATGAGCTTTGGTATGGAATGCCCGTTTATGGTCAAACCGTCGATATTGGCATCCGTGATGTCCATGTCCCGCAGATCCACATCTGCCATCCGCCCCCCGGACAGGGTGCAATCGGTCACGCTGATCCCAGAGATATTCGCATCCGCCACCGTCGCAGGACCCAGATTGACCCCGGTGGCCAGAAACGTCCCGATGTTAGAATTCGTCAGCGTCAAATTACCAATGTTAGAGCCCGCAATCATGGCCTCTGTCAGGGTTTCACCAATCATGTTCACACAGGCCACTCCTTGGCTCACCGTCCGAGCCACGTAATATCAATTCCCGCCTCACCTCAATCCGTAGTTCACGGGGGCGTGACCGAATGGCCGGGCTATGTCGCAGACAACATGGGATTTGCGGCATAGGCATGGCGCCCCACGTGGGTGTCCGTCAGGCTGTGTCGTCACCCTCCGGCCGGATGCGGGCCATGGCGCCAAGGTCGCAGGCGGTGGCGTGGCCCATGGCGCGCTTGATGCCGGGCAAAAGCGCTGCGCCGTTCATGGCAAAGCTAAGCTCGATCAGGCCGCGTTGACCGAAATGGGCAATGATCTCCTGCCGGGCCTCCGGTGCGTCTTCGCGGGTCCGCGTCACCGCATCCGACAGGTGCAGGATCGCGGGCAAGGGTGCGGGCAAGCCCATGTCGCCCGCCAGAATCGCGTCGATGGTTTTGCGGGGCACACCGGCTTTGCGGGCCAAATTCACCTCCGCTTCGACACAGGTCCCGCAATCAGCCGCCAACGCACCGCGGATGCGCGCGGCGGCATACGCATCGCGGGGCACATGGTGGTTCGGGTCCAAAAAACCGAACACGCGGTTATACCGCTTCAGCAGGCCCAAATCCGCCTCGGCAATCTGGCGCACATAGTCCAGCGACACGCCCAGCCGCCGTTCCGCCCGCTCGATCAGGATCAGTGCGATGCGCGTCGGAAAGCTGGGCTTGGCGACGGTGACCGTCATCGCGCGCACCCTGCGGCCCTGCCATTCATACGGCCGTCCATCCACCATCCACGCTGATCGTGGTGCCGGTGATCTGTGCCGCGTGGTCCGAACACAGGAACAGCGCGGTGCCCCCCATCTGATCCGTCGTCGCAAATTCCTTCGAAGGTTGCCGCGTCAGCAGGACGTCACGGATCGCCGTCTCCCGGTCCATGTCATACTGCTCCATGGTGTCCGGGATCTGCGCCTCCACCAGCGGGGTCAGCACATACCCCGGACAGATGGCATTGGCCGTGATCGGCTCCCGCGCGGTTTCCAGGGCCACGACCTTGGTCATGCCCACAATCCCGTGCTTGGCGGCCACATATGCCGACTTGTAAGGCGACGCACGAAGCCCGTGGGCGGACGCGATGTTGATCACCCGTCCCCAGCCCGCTTTGCGCATCATCGGAAGGGCAACTGCCGTCGTGTGAAACGCAGAAGTCAAATTAATTGAGATAATTGCGTCCCATTTCCCCGCGGGGAATTCGTCGATCGGGGCCACATGCTGGATGCCCGCATTGTTGATCAACACGTCGCAGACGCCGGCCTCTTCCACCAGCTTGCGCGCCTGATCGCCCTTCGACAGATCGGCCTGGATATAACGCGCGGTGACCCCGGTTTCTGCCGCGATTTCGGCGGCGATGGCATGGTCCTCATCGGTGTCGGTGAAGCTGTTGAGGACCACGTTCAGGCCGCCCCGCGCCAGGCTTTGCGCGATGCCCAACCCGATGCCAGAGTTCGATCCGGTGATGATGGCGGTCTTTCCAGCCAGGGGGGATTCGGGTGTCATGGGGGCTCCGTTTGCACTGATCCGGGTTGCTGCGACTATAATTGCTGCAACCGCAAAGGGAACCGTTCCGGCGGCAAAGCGCCCATGAAATATGGCGGTTTCTGGGCGAAAGGATGGTGACGCTAGGGCACCCCCTTGACAAAAAAACGCCGGCACAAGGCCGGCGTTAAGTCATTGAGGCAGGTTTCATACAGGCAAGAAACCTATCGAGCAGTGCCATTGGTATAGCCTTTTCCCACTGAGAGGCCAAGCAAAAGTTTTGCATCGCGGATTCCCGCCAAGTACCATTCCGGTGAACGAATACAGGCCTCTGGGGGATTGTCGCCAATATGAAAGTCCATCGTTTCCGCATATTTGCGGGGTTTCGCCGGTTTGCAATCGTGCCGTTGGTGGGGACGATTCTGTCCACATCCTCGGGCGTTTGGGCCGATGGCCACGGCATTGCGCTTTATGGACAGCCCGCGCAACCGCCGGGCTTCAGTCACATGTCCCATGTGAACCCGGATGCGCCAAAAGGCGGCACGTTTTCGGACGGCCAAGTGGGCAGCTTCGACAGCTTGAACCCCCACATCCAACAGGGCCGTGTGCCCTGGCAGTTGCGGTTTATCGCCTACGAGTCGCTGATGGGGCGGTCCTATGATGAGCCGTTTACCTTGTACGGCGTTCTGGCGCAGTCGGTGGCCACCAACGCAGATCAGACGCAGATCACATTCACGCTCCACCCCAAGGCGCAGTTTTCCGATGGGGCGCCGGTGACACCGGAAGATGTGATCTGGTCCTTCAACATCCTGGGCCAAGAAGGCGCCCATGGCCGCTACCGCGCCGCCTTCAACAAGGTGACCGTGGTTGAACAGATCGGGACCGATGGCGTGCGGTTCACCATCGACGCACCCGATCGGGAGTTGTTGATGGCCTTGGGCCTGCGCCCCATCTTCAAAAAAGCGCAGTGGGAGGGTCGGGAGGATGTGTTCTTTACCTCCGGCTTGGGCGAGGTGCCCATCACCAGCGCGCCCTATGTCATCACCGATTTCGACGCGGGCCGGTTTGTGGAGTTATCGCGCAACGACGCCTATTGGGGCGCAGATCTGCCGTTCCGCGTGGGCACCAACAACGTGGACACAATCCGGATGGAGTTCTTTGGCGACGCCACGGCCCATTTCGAGGCGTTCAAAGCCGGGGAGTTGAGCACCATGCGGGAGACCAACGCTGCCAAATGGGCGCGGGATTACGACTTCCCCGCCGTGGCCGCTGGCGATGTCGTGAAGTCCGAGATCCCCCATCAGCGGCCCACGGGCATGACCGGTCTGGTGATGAACACGCGCAAGGACTTCTTCGCCGATTGGCGCGTGCGCGAGGCGATGATTTTGGCCTTCAATTTCGAATACATCAACGGCGTGATCAATGGCGGCGCGCAGCCGCGCATCACGTCCTACTTCGCGAACTCACCCCTGGGCATGGGGGCCGGGGCCGCCGACGGGCGCGTGGCGGAGTTGCTGACACCCTTCGCGTCCAGCCTGATGCCTGGCACGCTGGAGGGGTATACCCTGCCGGTCACCAACGGGCGGGAGTCCAATCGCGGCGGTATTCGGCAGGCGACGGCCCTGTTGGCCGATGCCGGATACACCGTTGACACGGGCGCGTTGGTGGGCCCCAACGGTCCCGTGTCGTTTGAGATCTTGATCCAGAACGGCTCCTCCGAGGTGCAGAGCATCGTGGACATCTATGTCCAAGCGTTGGAGCGGCTGGGCCTGACCCCCAATGTCGTCAGTGTGGACGGGGCGCAGTTTAAGGAACGCACCCAGGTCTATGACTTCGATATGACCTGGAACCGTTGGGGCGTGTCCCTGTCCCCAGGCAATGAGCAGCTGGCCTATTGGGGGCCGGAGGGCGTGACCACGCCCGGCACGCGCAACTGGATGGGGGCGGACAATCCGGCGATTGCGGCCATGATCACGGCCATGCTGAACGCCGAAAGCCAGGAAGACTATGTCGCCGCCGTTCGGGCCCTGGATCGGGTGCTGACGGCGGGGCGCTATGTCGTGCCCATCTGGCACAACCCAGTCAGTTGGATCGCCCATGACGCCAAGCTGACCTATTTCAAGGATCGCCTGCCACTTTACGGGGATTGGATCGGATTTCAGCCCGACATCTGGTGGTTCCAGCCGTAGGGGTCGCCAAGGGGGGTGTCAGGTCCAATGGGGCAGGTCACCCCCCGGCAGCGCCGCCCGCGCCGCCAACAGCCCGTCATAGGGCAGGGCTTGGGCATCGCAGACGCCCTGCACCCAGTCATCGCGCATCATGACGAAGTCGAGCACGGCGCCCAGAAAGTCCGGCTGGGCGGCGGCGGCGCGGATTTGATCTTGGTCGGCCCCTGTCGTAGCCTGAAACGCGTCGAGAAGCTCATTTTCGGCCAACCACCCCAAAGCGCGGAGTGCCACGATTTCGGCTTGATTTTGCATCATCGTTCAGAAGTTTCCCTGCGCGGAAACCATTTGTTAACTTTCATAGTGTCATAACCTTCTTGTCTGTCCCGTTAACCACATAACCATTCAAATCGAGAGCCGCATATGCCTGGGCGTGTCCTGATCGTCGATGATGTTGCTACCAACCGTATCGTGATGAAGGTCAAGTTAACGGCGGCCAGCTATGACGTGGTCAGCGCGCAATCCGGAGAGGAGGCGCTTCGGATCGCCCAGCAGGGCAATATCGACGTCATTATCATGGATATGATGATGCCTGGCATGACCGGCGCAGAGACATGCGCCCGCCTCCGGGCCATGCCTGATTTGGCGTCGATCCCCGTCATTCTGGTGACGGCCAGCGACGATCAAGAGGCGCGGATGGACGGGTTGTCGGCAGGGGCCGACGATTTCTTGTCCAAACCCGTGGACGAGATTGCCCTTTTGGCCCGTGTGCGCAGTCTGTTGCGCACCCGAGAGGAAGAGCGGACCTATGAGATGCACGGCGGTGCATTGCTCGACATGGATCTGCGGTCGGGGATGGCGGAACCTGGCGCCGTGTTCCAGGCGCAGACGCCCATGCTGGACGGCCATATCGGGCTTATCAAAGGCGGAGATACTGCGTGGTTAATGCGCCAGCGCGATATGTTGCGCCCTCTGTTCCGAGAGAAAGTGGCCCTGATCGATCGGGATGCCGCGCTGGTCCTGCCAGAGGATGGGGCGCCGGACCTGTTCCTGTTGGAGGCGGATCTGGCGGCGCGCAATGACGGGTTGCGGCTGATGTCGGAATTGCGGTCGCGCCAGGCGAGCAAGCACGCGGCCTTCATTGTGATTTTGCCCACTGGTGATAGCGAGCGTGCAGCCACGGCCTTGGACCTGGGTGCCGCGGATGTGGTCTATCGCCCGTTCCCCGGCGATGAGATCGCCATGCGGATCCGCACGCAGTTGGCCCGGAAGAAACGTGCGGACCGGATGCGGGAGACGTTGGAGACGGGCCTGCGCTTGGCCGTGATCGACCCGCTGACGGGGCTGCACAATCGGCGTTACGGCCTGCACCACTTGGAACGGGTCGCCATCCGTGCCCGGTCCCAAGGCATCCGTGCCGGGGTCGTGTTGATGGATTTGGACCATTTCAAAGCGGTGAACGACACCCACGGGCACCTGATGGGGGACCAAGTGTTGTCCCGCGCGGCGCAAGTCCTGAAGGAGAATTTGCGCGCCGAGGACCTTGTCTGTCGCATCGGCGGGGAGGAGTTTTTGGCTGTCCTGCCCGATGCCAGCCTGGATCAAGTGCGTACGGTGGCGGAACGGCTGCGCCAAGCCATCGCGGATCTGCGCTTCCCCCTGGAAGATGGCGGGATGCTGTCGGTGACTATGTCGCTGGGCGTGGCCATGTTGGAAGACCGGGACGACGCCAGCGGCCATGCGTTGCAGGTGGTCGACCGCGCCCTGTACGCCGCGAAGGCGGGCGGGCGCGATCAGGTGACCATCGCCACTGAAGTCTAGGCGCGGCGGCCTTAGCCTTCGGGCGGGGTCGGTGGCGTTTTCTCTCCGCGGTCGAAGGCTTCCCAGCCCTGGCCGTCAAACACATCCTGGCCCAACTGTGCAAGGACATGGGGAAAATCCACCATGACCCAGTTGTCGACGATCTTGCCATCCACGACTTTCCAAAAGTCCATGTAGCGGACTTCGATCCGTTTGCCGGTGGCGGGGATGCCCATAAAGTCCCCCCGGTGGGTGACTTCTTGACGGCCAAAGGCGGCGGCCCATTCGCCCATATATAACCGCGCTTCATCGACGCAGGTCTTGTCGCCAAAGGCGGCCTGGAACGGCTTTTGCCAGTTGCTCTGAAACTCCCGCAGGCCGGTCTTGGTGCCACAGCCTTGGTTGCCCAGCCACCGGAAACTCTCGGCGAAGAATTCACCGATGTCGCCGATGCGATGGTCATTGAGGCCGTCGACCATGGCCTCGATCACGGCCTTGGTTTCGGCAGTCTTGGACATGTCCGTGTCGCGTGTCAGCACGGCCTGTTCGGGGCGAGACCCTTTCATTGCATACCTACTTTCTGCTGTTCGATTTCCCGGCGCAGCAGGGTGCCCAGCCGGGTCATGCCCGCAGCGATTTGCGCGGGCTCTGCAAGGGAATAGCTCAAACGCATGCAATTGCCATGGCGGCGGTCCGGGAAAAACGCCGCACCGGGGACATAGGCGACCTGCGCCTCGGACATCGCGCGGGGAAGAAGGGCGGCGGCGTCGATGGCGGGCGGAAGGGTGAGCCAGAGGAACATGCCGCCGGCGGGCGTGGTCCAGGTGACGCCGGGCGGCATGGCATGCGCCAGCGCGCTGAGCATGGCGTCGCGGCGGGTGCGGTACAGGTCGACCGCGCGGGCAACCTGCGCATCCAGCCCCGCGCGGGCCACGGACAAGACCGCCATTTGGTTAAGCCGCGGCGCGTTCAGATCGCTGGCCTGTTTCATCAACACCAGGCGAGAGATGATGCTGCGGGCCGCGCAGACCCAACCCACGCGCAAGCCAGGGGCCAGAACCTTGGAGAAGGACCCTAAATGGACCACGCGTGAGTGTTCCATGCTGCCGCATTGCGCGATGTCGAGCGCTTGGATCGGTGTCTGGGCCTGCCCCTCGAAGCGGAGCGCGCGATAGGGGCTGTCTTCGATCAGGATCATGTCCCGGGCCCGCACCATATCCAGCAGCGTCTGGCGGTCGGCGGCGTCCAGTGTTTCCCCGGTGGGGTTGGCGAAGTCGGGCACGACATAGGCCAGGGCGCTGCGCCCCCCATCTTCGGGCAGGGTGTTGGCGCGGATGTCCAGCCGGACATGGCGGGGGCGGTTGGGCGCAAAGGCTTGCAGCGCGCCAAGGTAGGTGGGCCAGGGCATGTGAACCGCGTCCCCTGGGTTGATGAACAGGCGGCCCAGATAGTCCAAGCCTTGCTGGGCGCCGCTGGTGATCAGGACGTTCTCGGGGGTGCAAGGACAGCCCATGTGGGTCATGTGCGCGGCAATCCAGGCGCGCAGGTCGGGGTCGCCCTCGCTGACGGAGTATTGCAGGGCTTTGGCCGCTTGGGCAGGGTCCGACAGGATGTCGGCAATGGCCCCACCCATGGCCGCCGAAGGGAAGAGAGCAGGGTCCGGGATGCCGCCACCGAAGCTGAGGATGTCGGGCTGATCCGCCACTTTGAGCAGTTCACGGATTTCAGACGCGGAGGCCGCAGCCATCCGGTCAGCGAAGCGGGGGGCAAAGGTCTTGGTCATGGGATAGGTCAATAGGGGTGACCCATAATGTGTCAACAAGGCTGACTTAATATTTCATATTCGCCCCGAAATCGTGACAGAGATTACCGGAGCGTTGCCGCCAGTTTTTCGGCGGCGCGGTGACCGACCATGATCGACGGGGCGTTCGTATTGGCCGATGTGATGCGCGGCATCACGCTGGCATCGGCGACCCACAGACGATCGACACCGGGCACGCGCAAGTCTCGGTCGACCACGCGCCCGATGCCGCAGGTGCCCACGGGATGATAGGCCGTGCCCAGACGCGCGTTCAGATGGGCGTCCAGCGCGGTATCACTGTCGCCGCAGCCTGGGAAAACCTCGGGCGCGCGGCGGCGCCCGAAAGGCGCGTCGGCCAGGAACCGCCGCAGGATGCGCAGGCCCGCCCGCAGGTTTGTCCTGTCTTGGGGATCAGACAGCAGGCCGAGGTCAATTTGCGCGGTTCCGTCCGGGGCCAGGGTCAAGGCGCCCCGCGACCGGGGCTGCATCAGACAGATATCGGCATAGTAGCCTGCGCCCCATCCGATCCTGCGCGGACCATGGCCCAGGCGCATGGGGATGAAGTGCACCTGCAGACGCGGGGGGCCGTCCGGCTCCAGCGGCAGGAACGCCCCGGCCTCCACGGTGTTGGACGCGAGCGGCCCCCCGAGACCTAGAACCCATTGCAAGGGGGCTATGCCCCATCGCGGCAACTGCGCCAGGGTCAGACCGCGCCCGGACCCCGGCCCTTCATGGTGGACGGCCACGCCCGGATGGTCGTGAAGATGGGCGCCGACATTGGGCATGTCACGCCCGACTTTGAGGCCCGCCGCGCGCACCTGGTCGGCCGGGCCGAGGCCGCTCCGCATGAGCAGGAGCGGGGAGCCGATCGTCCCCGCGCTGAGGACCACACCGGCCCGCGCCGTGATCTGGCGCCCATCGTCAAGCTGCACGCCACAGGCGCGGTCCCCGTCGAACAAAAGGCGATCCACGGTGCAGCCCAGGCGCCGCATCACCTTGCGCGTCCGCAAGAAGGCATCCACCGGGGACCAACGACGGCCATGGCGCATGTTGACGATAAAGGGACCGGAACTGACCCGTTCTGGGGTCGGCGGGCCGCCATGGATCTGGTCAATCGCTTGGGACAAGGGATGGGGGTGCTGCAGGCGCTCCGGCGTCATGCGCGCCTCGATGGCGTCGAAATGGGGCGCGACGTCGTCCCAGTGCCAACCGTCGCCCCAGCTGTCGAAATCGTCGCGCCGACCACGGAACCAAACCATGGAGTTTATCGACGCCGAGCCCCCCAGCATCCGGCCCCTTGGGATGGCAATCGTGCGCCCGTCCAAGGCGGCTTGGGGTGTGGAGTTGTACCGCCAGTCGCGGGCGGAGCCCATCAACCACACAAGGCCAAACGGCGCCTCGACCAAAGGGTGCCGGTCCGTGGGCCCGGCCTCGATGACGGCGACGGACAGGTCTGGGCGCAATTCCGACAGGCGCCCGGCGCAGGTGGCCCCAGCCGCACCGCCGCCCACGACGATCAGGTCAAACGCCTCTGCCACCATGGCTTAGCTGCAATCGGCGGGGGTGGTCTGGAAGGTGACAAAGACCGCGCCGTCCGGGGTTGCGATGACGTCCCGCGCCGTCCAGCCAGAGGCCGAGGCGAGCCCTTGTGCGTTGCAGTGAAGCGCGTTGTGCTGCGCCTGCATCCGCCCCTGCCACCCGGGTGGCAAGGCGCCGGGCGACGCGGTCAATTGCTTGCGATAGGTGAAGATTTGGGCACCGCAATCCACTTCGATGGCCAGAAGGGTCGTCACCCGGTCCACCGGCATCGGCGCGCGCCCGTTATAGGTCGCCGCAATGTCTTTGGCGGCCTGGCACGTCGGGCTGTCGGCCAACAGGCCCCGCCCTGCAAAGACGGTCGCCCCAAAGGCACCGAGGAGGAGGACAGCCAGGCCCCATTTGATCACGCCACGCGCTCTCCGGTCTTGGTGTCGAACAGGTGGCAGATTTCGGCGGGGACCTGGGCCGAGAAGGGCGCCTTGATCGATGTCCGGTAATCCTTGGCCGCTTTCACCGCCACCAGCGCGCCGCCGGCGCGGACGGTCACCATGGTCGAGTCGCCCAGCAACTCCATGGAGTAGACGGGGGCGTTCACTTGCCCCGTGCCGTCGGGGGCCACCGCCGCGTCTTCGGCGCGGAAGCCGCAGATGACGGGCCCTTTGACGCCGCTGAAACCGGGGATTTCCACGCCCATTCCCTGGAAGATGCCGTCGATGACCTCTCCTTCCATCAGGTTCATCGCCGGAGAGCCGATGAAGCCCGCGACAAACGTGTTGGCGGGGCGATCATAAATCTCGGTCGGGGTGCCCACCTGCTGGACGATGCCTTGTTTCATCACCACCACGCGGTCGGCCAGGGTCATGGCTTCGATCTGGTCATGGGTCACGTAAATGGTGGTCACGGCCAGTTCGTGACTGAGGTTCTTGATCTGCGCCCGGGTGGACACGCGCAGCTTGGCGTCCAGGTTCGACAACGGCTCGTCCATCAGGAAGACTTTGGGCGTGCGCACGATGGCGCGGGCCAGGGCCACGCGCTGACGCTGACCGCCGGACAGGGCAGCGGGTTTGCGGTGCAGGAAGTCATCAAGCTCCACCATGGCAGAGGCGCGCTTGACGCGCTCATCATGTTCCTCGTCCGGGACTTTGCGAACCTTCAGCGGGAAGCGGATATTCTCGTAGACGTTCATGTTCGGGTACAGGCCGTAGGACTGGAACACCATGGCCACGTCGCGGTCCTTGGGGTCCAGGTCGTTGACCCGTTCGCCGCCGATCAAGATGTCACCGGAGGTCGGATCCTCCAGCCCGGCGATCATCCGCATCGTCGTCGTCTTGCCGCAACCCGAGGGGCCAAGAAGGACCAGAAACTCCTGATCTTTGATGTTGAGGTCAAACTCCTGGACCCCCACGAAGTCGCCCCAGCGTTTTGTCACGGCTTTGAGTTGAATATCTGACATCAGATCCCCCTGGTGTTCCGATCACCCTAGACAGGTTGGCGGGCCTGCGGCAAGGAATTTGCATTCCTATGCAAAGGCGGCCCCATGACCCCCGACAAAGCGACGCGACAAGACGCATTTGACCTGCTGCAGGCCTTGGCATTGGGCGATCTGGGGACGCTGGCGCCGGATCACAGGGTCGCGGCGGTGCATCCGTTCGGCCAGGGGGACCGGGACGCGGCAGGGGCCATTTGGGAGGCGTTGCGCGCGGCGATGCCGGATCTGGAGCGGCGCGACGACATCTTCCTGATGGGCCAGAACCGGCCCGATGCGCGGCTGCCGGGCCCGCGTCCCACGCCGTTGGTGGCGACGCTGGGCGGCTATCTGGGCACGTTTGAGCGGCCGTTTCTGGGGATTCCGCCCACCGGCGGCGTGGTCTGCCTGCCCTATGGTGAGGCGCATCACATGGCCCAAGGGCGCATCACGCAGTCCTGGCTGGTCTGGGACATTGCGGGCCTGATGATGCAAGCGGGGGTGTGGCCCCTGGCGCGTCCCCTGGGGGCGCCGCATTTCTGGCCCGCGCCCAAGGGCGGGCAAGGCGTTCGTTTGGCGCCCGCCCCAGAAGACGGGGGGCAGGACAGCCTGTCGCGGGTGTTGGATATGCATGACGCGCTGCACAAGTTCGACGGTCGGTCGATCGACAGTATGCCCATGCACCATTGGGCCCCGGATTTCATGTATTGGGCCTCGGCGGCCATTGGCGCCTGTCGCGGGGTGCAGGGGTTTCGCGCCCACCATCAGATCCCGTTTTTGCGCGCCTTCCCGGATCGGCGCGGCGCGGGGCATTTCGTGCGGGTGTCGGACGGGCCGTTCGCGGTCACGGGTGGCGATGTGGCGATCACCCATACGGGCGCGCCCTATCTGGGTCTGCCCGCAACGGGCAAAGCGCTGCGCCTGCGGGTGATGGATTTCTATCGCTTCGACGCGCAGGGCCTGATTGCCGAGAATTGGTTGCCGACCGACACGCTGGGCCTGCTTGACCAGATGGGTGTCGATGTGCTGGCCCGCATGCGGCATGAGGTGGGCGCGCCGGATCTGGTCCTCTGACCGCGGCGCGCATGTCGTCTTGTGTCGCGTCAGGGCACATCCCCGGCAGCAAAGCGTTCGCCCATGGCAATGACCTCTGGCACCATGGCACCGTAAGCTTCGGCGGTGGTGGGGTTCGACGCGTTCCCGCCGCGCGCCCGCGCGCCGACACCGGCAAGGATCGCGGCCAAGCGGTAGGCGGAGAGGACGAGCCAAGCCTGCCAGTCCGGTAGGGTGCGATGGCCCAACGCGCCCGCATATCGGGCGAGATACGCCGCATCCGAAGGCAACCCCGCAGTGCTCCGCATCACACCGGACAAACCCCTCAGCGGGGAAGCATTGGGCAACTGCCACTGCATGACTTGATAGGCCAGATCGGCGATGGGCGGGCCCAGGGTCGACAACTCCCAATCGAGAAGACCGATCACCCGCGGCTCCGCCGGGTGGAAGATCATGTTGTCGAGGCGGAAATCCCCGTGGACCAGGCCGGGCGGTCCCTCACCCACCTGTTGCGCGGCCAGCCAGGTGCCCAACGCTCCCATCGCCGGGGCGGGGTCGGGGGTGGCTGCGGCGTAGGCGCGGCCCCAAAGCTGGACCTGTCGCGCAAAGTATCCCTCCGGCCGCCCATAGGTGCCCAGGCCGATGGCGATAGGGTCCACGCGGGCCAGTGCCGCCAAGACATCGCCCATGGCCCCGTAGATTGCGCCCGGATCGGGGATATCGGGCAGACACGGGTCCCAGAAAATGCGCCCGTCCAGATGCTCCATCACGAAGAACGTGCGGCCCAGGGGGGACGGCCCTTCCTCCAGGTGCAGGACCTTGGGCACGGGCACTTCACTGCCTGCTAAGGCGGCCATGACGCGGTATTCCCGCTCTACCATATGGGCTTTGGGCAGCAGGGGGCCGGGGGGTTTGGCGCGCAGGACCAGGGGGCCGGTTTCCGTGTCCAGCGCCCATGTCGGGTTGGACTGGCCCGTGCCGAACCGACGGGCGCCGGTCACCTGCGGGGATCCGGGCAAATGGGTGGACAGCCACGCCAGCATATCCTGCGAGAGGTCGGCCATGGGCGCAGGGTTGCGCGTCCGGCCCCAAGTGGCAAGAGTGCGCCGGAGGGAGACTTCCATGGACCTGAGATTGACCGAGACCGGGCAGCGCCTGCGCGACGCCGTGGCCCAGATGGTGCGAGAGGACATCGCCCCCCTGGATGCGGAATTCCATGCCGAAACCGGGGCCACGGGCGACCGTTGGGTCCACAGCCCGCGCCAGATCGAGATTTTGGAGGGGCTGAAGGCCAAGGCGCAGGACCGCGGGCTTTGGAACCTGTGGCGCACCCATCTGCCGGGCGGCCCTGGGATCACGACCGTGGACTACGCTTGGATCGCCGAGGAGATGGGCCGCGCTTGGCTGGCGCCCGAGGTGTTCAACTGTAACGCGCCGGACACGGGCAATATGGAGGTGTTCGCCCGCTATGGGACGGAGGCCATGAAGCGGGACTGGCTGGCCCCGTTGATGGCGGGGCAGATCCGCTCTGCCTATTTGATGACAGAGCCGCAGGTGGCGTCGTCGGATGCGTCGAACATCGCGATGACCTGCCTGCGGGACGGCGATCACTGGGTCCTGAACGGAGAGAAATGGTGGTCCACTGGCGCGGGCGACCCCCGCTGCGCGGTGCATATCGTCATGTGCCTGAGCGATGCGGACGGGCCGCGCCACGGCCGTCATTCCATGGTGGTTGTGCCGCGCGACACGCCCGGCGTGGAGGTGGTGCGACCCATGCAGGTCTTCGGAGATGACGAGGCGCCCCATGGTCACATGCACATCCGCTACACCCAGGTGCGGGTGCCGCTGGATGCGATGCTGTTGGACCCCGGTCGAGGGTTCGAGATTGCCCAGGGGCGCCTTGGGCCAGGTCGCATCCACCACTGCATGCGCGCGGTCGGTATGGCGGAAAAGGCGCTGGACTTGGCGATCGCGCGCGGGACATCGCGGTTCGCCTTCGGCAAGGATGTGGCGCAGCTTGGTGGCAACCCCGATCGGTTGGCCGAGGCGCGCATCCAGATCGAGGCCGCGCGCCTGATGTGCCTGCGTGCCGCCGCCGAGATGGACGCGGCCCAGGCCGCCACGGGCGACATGAAGGCCGCCGCCCCCTTCATCAGCCAGGCCAAGGTGTTCGTGCCCAAAGTCGCGTTGGACGTGTGCGACATGGCGATCCAACTGCACGGGGCGGCTGGGGTCAGCCAGGACACGGAACTGGCGCGGCTTTGGGCGCATTTGCGGACGCTGCGCTTGGTGGATGGGCCCGATGCGGTGCATCTTCGGACCGTCTTCCGGGCGGAGATGCGGCCACGCGGTTAACGCCCGGCCGCCCGCGTCACAGATCGGGCGTCAGCGCGTTCTCCATCGCTTGGCGCGTGGTCTCTTCGGGTTCGATGCGAATGGCGGCGCGCAAGGCGGGGACGGCCCCGTCCGGCCAGGCGCCCTTGGGCCACGCGGCCAGCGCCTGGGCCGCCATATTCCTGTTGCGCACCACAGGGCTTTGCAAGGCGGCTTCGATCAGGGTCCAGCCCAGGCCGGGATGGTGGCGCAGGTCTTGCACCACGAAGTCGAGGGACATATGCACCTGGAACTTCGGCCCGACGCCCATTTCGGATGCGGCCCCCGTGGTGATCGCGTCCAGGTCCAACTGCCGTTCCGCCAGGTCGACGACCATGGCGACCCGCGTGCGGTCGCGGGTTTGCATCAGGTCGTACCAGCACCGCGCGGTGGGGTCCTTTTCCTGCCGGGCCATCAGATAGGGCCAGGCGTCCAGGCCCACGGCTTGCGCGATCTGCGTGGCGCTCCAACACTCCTTTGGGGTGCCGTCCATCAGGGCCGTCTCGACCACCGCTTTCAGATCCGCGCGGGCCAGATAGGCGGCGGCTTTGGTTTGCACCGCCTCCCGCTGTTTTGCGGGCCACGGGCAGTCATCGCGCGCGGCAAAGCGGGTCAGCTTGTGGGCGGCCAGACCGCGCTGCTCGCACGTGGGGCGTTGCGCGGCAAGGTCCAGCCAGATCAACGCGGCCTCCGCCCCGTCGTCATAATCGTACATATCCTGGGTGGGGCCGCCGGACACGAGCGCGATGAAAATCTGGGACGCGCCCCGCAGCCGGGGGCGGTCGCTGAGGGCGTCCGGGGCGCGCAACTGACCCAACAAATCACCATCCACAGCGGCGATATGGGCCAGGTATTCGTTCATGATCGAGTTTTGGAAGCCATCCCGCACCAGCCAGCGGCGGAAATTTGCATCGCCCAAAGGCGCGATCCGTTCCACCAGATCGATGCGGCCCCACCCCCGGACGGATTTCGCCAGCGCCCACCAATCGCGCCAGGCTAGCTTCTCTCCCAGGATGGACCCCATGGCGACGGCGGCGCATTTGGTGAATTCCTCATGGCCGCCCAAGGTGCGGATCAGATCCAGGCTGTTCGGCTCCTTGCAAAGGCCCAGCATGGCGATGGCGAATTTCACGGGTTCCCGGTCCGGCGCGGATGTGGCCAGCCATGTGAAAAAGGGAAGAACCCGGTCCCGGGCCGGGTTCGCCGCCGCCACCCGTGGCAGCACGTCATCCAGGGTCGACGTCACGGGATGCTGCATCACAAGGGCATAGAAATCTGCGATCTTTTCCGCCGTGGGTCGGCGCAAACAGTCGAGCGTGGCGGATGCCAGGTCCACCGCGCGATCCATGTCCGGGTCCAGAAACAGGTTGTCCGCTGCGCCCGCGACGAAGGACATGCCGCGGTCGCGGACCGCGTCCCCCTCGTCCGGCAGGGCCACAACCGCATAGTTTGCACCCCGCGCCTGCAATGCAGCCAACGTCTCGTAGATCGCGTCCGATGTCTGGGGCCAGGGTGCAGGGAAAGCACCGGTCCGCCAGATATCCGGGCGATAAGGAAGCGGGATCAAGCTCATAACTGGGCTTTGACAAAGGGTCGCGTCAGAAAGATGGCGCAGTGAGAAGTTAAAAAAGTATTAAATTCAGATGTTTCGCGTGCGAAACACAAAGTCAAGACTTTGTTCTTGCCATCCTTGACCTGTGGCGCCCTGCGAAACGGTTGGTTTTGAGCCGCCGGACTGTGCGCCCCCCGGCATCATTTTCTTGGTTTTAGCCGTAATGCGCCACAGGTGTGCCCGCCAGGGCCGAGATGTTCAAAAGCCCCCGCGCGGTGATGGATGGGGTCACAATATGCGCCTTGTTGCCCATGCCTATCAGGATCGGACCCACTTCCAGCCCGCTGGCACTGGCCTTCAGGATGTTCCGCGTGCCCCCCGCCGCATCTGTTGACGCGAAGACGAGCACGTTTGCGGCCCCCTCAAGTCGGCCATCGGGCAGGAAGCGCGCCCGGAGCGTGGGGTCCAGGGCGGAATCCACATGCATCTCTCCCTCATATTGGAAGTCG
The DNA here is from genome assembly GCA_039817645.1 of Pseudomonadota bacterium. Lineage (GTDB taxonomy): Bacteria > Pseudomonadota > Alphaproteobacteria > Rhodobacterales > Rhodobacteraceae > Jannaschia. The sequence goes on from JBCBVM010000026.1 coordinate 49,756, forward strand.
CGGGGGGCCGCATCCAGCAGCGCAAGGGCGGCCCGCATGGTGCGGCCAGAGGCGGTGTCGAGGTTTCCGAACTGAGAGCCGGAGCAGAGCGCGATTTTCGGCTCCACCCCGAAGCGGCGCACATGGCGTGCGGCGCCGATCACCGTCTCGACCACCTGTTCGGGGGTGGGTTGGGCGTGCACATGGGTGTCGGCGATGAACAGGGGCCCCTGTTCCAGGATCATCAGGCTAAGTGCACCGACGGGGTGCAGCCCGTCCTGGCCCAGCACATCGGTGATATAGCGCAGGTGCCAGAGGAACTGGCCGAACGTGCCGCAGATCATGCTGTCGGCATCGCCCCTTTGGACCATGACGGCGCCGATGGCGGTTGTGTTGGTGCGCATGACCGCACGGGCCAGATCGGGCGGCATGCCCTTGCGGGCCATGATCTGATGGTACGTTTCCCAATAGGCGCGATAGCGGGGGTCGTTTTCGGGGTTCACGATGTCGACATTCTGGCCCAGTTCAAGTGTCAGGCCGGCGCGCGCCGCCCGCGTCGCGATCACGTCGGGGCGACCGATCAGGATGGGCACATCGGTCGTTTCCTCCATGACCGCCTGGGCCGCACGCAGGACGCGCTCATCCTCCCCCTCGGCAAAGACGATCCGCCGCTTGGCCTGGGCGGCGGCGGCAAAGACCGGGCGCATGATCATGGACGATTTGAAAACGCTTGCATCCAGCGTGGCCTTATAGGCCGCCATATCCGGGATCGGGCGCCGCGCCACGCCAGAGGTGATGGCGGCTTGGGCCACCGCGCTGGCGACGACACCCATCAAGCGTGGATCAAACGGTTTGGGGATCAGGTAGTCGGCGCCGAACGTCAACTCCTCCCCCTGATAGGCTGCTGCGGCTTCGGCTGATGTGGTGGCGCGCGCCAAGGCAGCGATGCCCTCCACGCAGCCGATTTTCATGGCCTCGTTGATCTCTGTCGCGCCCACGTCCAAGGCGCCGCGAAAGATGAAGGGAAAGCACAGGACGTTGTTGACCTGATTGGGATGGTCCGATCGCCCCGTGGCGATGATGGCGTCGGGCGCCGTTTCTTTGGCCAGGTCATAGGCGATTTCGGGGTTGGGATTGGCCAAGGCGAAGATGATGGGTTTGGCCGCCATCTTGCCCACCATTTCCGGCGTCAGGACACCGGGACCAGACAGGCCAAGAAACAGGTCCGCCCCGTCAATCACCTGCCCAAGGGTCCTGGGGCCGCCCGGCTGCGCATAGTCCGCCTTTTGCGGCGTCATGTCCGCGTCGCGGCCCTCATGGACCAAACCGTGCAAGTCGCAAAGCCAGACATTCTGGCGTTGGACCCCAAGGCTCAGCAGCATGTTCAGACATGCGATGCCCGCGGCCCCGCCGCCGGTGGAGACGACTTTGATGTCTTCGAATGCGCGTCCCGTCAGCCGAAGCGCGTTCAGGGCGGCGGCGCCGACGACGATGGCGGTGCCATGCTGGTCATCGTGGAACACGGGGATGTTCATCCGCTCTCGGCACAGCTTTTCCACAACGAAACAGTCGGGCGCTTTGATATCTTCGAGGTTGATGGCGCCGAAGGTCGGCTCCAGCGCGCAAACGATATCCGCCAGGCGTTCGGGGTCGCTTTCGTTGAGTTCGATATCGAAGCAGTCGATATTGGCGAACTTCTTGAAGAGGACGGCCTTGCCTTCCATCACGGGTTTCGATGCCAAGGCCCCAATGTTGCCAAGGCCCAAAACGGCCGTGCCATTGGTGACGACGGCCACCAGATTGCCGCGCGCGGTATAGGCCTCGGCGGTGCCGGGGTCGGCGTGGATCGCGGCAGAGGCTTCGGCGACGCCGGGGGAATAGGCCAAGGCCAGGTCGCGCCCGTTGGCCAGTGGCTTTGTGGGGCGGATCTCAAGTTTGCCGGGCTTGGGACGCTGATGATAGTCCAGCGCGTGTCGGCGCATGGCGGCGTGGCCGTCATCCTGTTGATCGGTCATGGCTGCCCCTCCCTCGGTCCATGGTGCAGGTCGACGCGTACCGCCGGATCGAAAGGCCAGACGGGGTTTGACCGTTTCGCAGGGGCATGCTGAACCTGTGCCCATGACTGATACCGCCGCCGCCGTGATTGTCCCAGCCCCTGATTTCGGGGCAGAACTGGCGTTCTGGCAGGGGCAGGGGTTCCGTCTTGAGGCGATCTGGCCCGCCGATGACCCCGCCGTGGCCGTGGTATCCCGAGGGGCCATGACCCTGCGCCTTGAACGGGAGGCCACGGGGGCGCCGGCGGTTCATCTGGCCGGGGAGGGGGCGGCGCAGGTGTCGCCCGGTGGCACGCGGGTCCGTTTCGGTCCTATGGTGCCCGCCTTGTCCATGCCAAAGGTCCAGCACGGGTTCGGCGTCCGGCGACTGGCCGACGGCGCGCCATGGGTGATCGGCCGGGCGGGCATGCAGTACCGGGACCTGGTACCGGACCGTCTGGGCGGCGCCATCGTCGCCAGTCACATCCGCATCCCCGATGGCGGGCCGGTGCCGGATATGGTCCATTACCACACGGTCGGGTTCCAACTGATCTTCTGCCACAAGGGTTGGGTCGATCTGGTCTATGAGGATCAGGGGCCGCCCTTCCGGCTTGACGCGGGGGGATGTGTCGTTCAACCGCCCGAAATTCGGCACCGCGTCCTTTGCGCCTCGGACGAGATCGAGGTGGTGGAGATCGGCGTGCCCGCCGTGCATGTCACCACCATCGACCACGGGATGCGTTTGCCCAATGACCGGTTGGCGCGGGATCGGCTGTTCCAAGGGCAGCGGTTCGTTTGGCAGAAGGCGGACGCGGCGGTGTGGACGCCCGCGCGGCAAGCGGGCTTTGTCAGCCGGGACACGACGATTGCGGAAAATACCGGCGATGTGGCCGGGGTCCGGGTTCTACGGTTCGATGGCGGTCCCACCGCGCCCTTCCGGCACGGGGGCGAGATTTATTTTACCTTCGTCCGCGCGGGCATGTGTGTCCTTCGGACAAGCGGAGAAGACCACACGTTGACCGCCGCGGACGCGGTTGTCTTGCCACCGGGGCAGGACGCGCAGTACCAGCTCTGTTCGGACGATTTGGAGCTTCTGGAAGTGACCCTGCCGGGACGCCCCAGTTTTGTTCAGACTGCACCGGGAAAGCCCTACAGCGGTTTTCGCTAAACCTGAAATAGGTTTGGCGAAAAACGTCTCAACAAGGCATTGATGTTGCTGCGTTTCGCAAAAATCTGGTGCCTCAGGTTTTTCGCGAAACGCTTTAGGTGCGCAGGTGGGGCGGCAGCAGCTCTTCCAAAGGTTGCGTCAGGCGCCGCGACTCGGCAATGCACAGCACGATCTGATTGCGCGTCAGTGCCGGGCCTTGGATCTGGCGGAAGTCTTTGGGGTTCGACAGGTACATCCCGGCTGCTGTGATCACATCCTGATCGGTCATCTCGAAGGATTCGCGCAGATACCATGCCGTGACTTGCGCCTCGCTCAGGCCCAACAAGTCGGCGTGGGTGTCCGCCCACCCATCGGGGCAAAGCGACCGGTCGAAATCGGCGGCAATGGCGGCGCGGCGCAGGGCGGATTCGGTGACGACCAGGGGCGCGAAGGTCGCTTGCGCCACGGTCACGCCCAGGGCGAGGACCATGCCGCCCAGGCCCACCAAAAGGCACCATGCTTCCAAGGACGAGGTTTGGCGCACGGCGCCGGCCGCGCTGTCGAGTTGGCGAATAACCCAGTGCAGTCCCCGGGCAGAGGACCTGCGTTTCGCGTCAGAGTGACGGGAATGTGTGAACATCGGGGCAGGACCTCGGCAGAATTTAGACACATTTGGCACGGAATCGCGGCATGTTTAAGGCACAATTTACCATCCCTGTCGCGTATCACGTTACAATCGGACGGTTTTTTCCCCATTGCTCCGGTCTGGCGAACACATTGGGGCGCAGGGAAGGCTGGTCTTGGGCGCGCGGACATGACAGAGCGCGGCCATGTCCCTGTGGCTATTCGCAACCCTTTTCGCCGCCACGGTTCAGGCCGCACGGTTCTATTTGCAAAAGCGGTTGTCGCTTGCGGGGCTCAGCCCGACGGCGGCGACGTTTGCGCGCTTCGTCTATGCCCCGGTGCCCATTGCCATTGGCGTCCTGATCTGGCTGTCCGCCTCGGGGGCGGCTTTGCCCCCTATCGGCGCGGGCTTCTGGCCCTTTGCCGCCGCGGGGGGGCTGGCGCAGATTTTGGCGACGGTGTGCCTGGTGGCGCTGTTCGCGCGCCGCAACTTTGCGGTGGGCATGGCGTTTTCCAAAACCGCGGTGCTGCTGACCGTGGTGGCCGGGTTCCTGTTGTTGGGCGAGGTCGTGACAGTCTGGGCGCTTTTGGCCATGGCCACCGCAAAGTTGCGGCGCGCGAACAGCGCCACCAGGCACACCGTCGCCAAAATCTGCGCCAGCCCCCCCGCGGCGGCAAAGGGCCAGAAGCCCGCGCCGATAGGGGGCAAAGCCGCCC
>JBCBVM010000027.1:0-54031 GCA_039817645.1 Pseudomonadota bacterium
CCTTGAGGGCGATAATGCCCTCAAGGGCCGCGCGGCGGAGGCGTGAAATGCTTGAATTTCTGACCTCTTGCCGGAACATGTTCTGCGTCATTTTGGACAAAGGGGATTCCTATGTTTCGCGTTATTGCCGCACTTCTATGCGTCGCAGGACCGGCGTCGGCAGACGGCCTGGGCTTTCGGACGCCATCGGCCAACATTTACTGCAACGGATCGCTGCAAAGCGGTCAGGGCGGGGGTGCCGACCTTGGCTGCACGATCATCAACCACAACGGGCGACCAGGATGCCCCGCCGGGCGGCAGTTCAATGTCGACATGGACGAAAGGGGCAGTGTCCGCGCATCCTGTGGGCCCCCGTCCGGTCGGGCATCGCGCTATTCGGACGTGGCGCAGTACGGGGTCACAGCCACATTCGGGCGCATCACCTGCACCTCCCAAAAGACGGGCTTTTCCTGTACCAACGCCGACGGGCATGGGTTTTTCCTATCGCGGGCATCGCAGCGGGTTTACTGACCCATCGCAGATGGGGGGAGGGCGCCCGTGTCTGACGCCGCCCTCATCGCCCCGCGCCGCCGCCCGTTTGTCGCGCGCCACCCTTCGGTCCTGATCTTCCTGCTGTGTCTGGCCGCCTTTACCCTGGGCGTGACGATTCTGGCCGAAGGGTTCGGCGTCGGCGTCATCTCGACCAGTTTCGTCAAGACATTGGGCAAGACGCTTTGCCTGTGCCTCGTCGCGCTCGCCATGGATCTGGTCTGGGGCTATTGCGGCATCCTCAGCCTGGGCCACATGGCGTTCTTCGGCATCGGTGGCTATGCCATTGGCATGTGGCTGATGTATGCCCGGACCGAGTTGATCGTGGCCGAAAGCCTGTCCGCCGCCGCCCTGCCGCCCACGCCCCAAGAAATCAGCGACGGCATCGCGGCCCAGATCTTCGGCGTCGTCGGCGCGTCCGAATTTCCGCCGATCTGGGCCGTTGCCCATTCCCTGCCGCTGCAACTGGCCGCCGTGGTCGTGGTGCCTGGCCTGATCGCGCTGGTGTTTGGCTGGCTGGCCTTTCGGTCCCGCGTCACGGGCGTCTACCTGTCGATCCTGACCCAAGCCATGACCCTGGCCCTGTCGCTTTACCTTTTTCAGAATGACAGCGGGTTGCGTGGCAATAATGGCCTGTCGGGCCTGCAAAACCTACCGGGCCTCAGCGACGTGCCCCAGGCCACGGTGTCCATGTGGTTCTTCTGGGCCTCGGCCCTGGCGCTTGGGCTGGCCTACCTGATGTGTGCCTGGGTCGTATCGGGCAAGTTCGGGTCCGTCATCCGCGCCATCCGCGACGATGAAAGCCGGGTTCGGTTCCTGGGCTACTCGGTCGAAGGCTACAAGCTGTTCATCTTCACGTTTACCGCGATCATCGCTGCCGTGGCGGGCGCGCTGTACTACCCCCAGGCAGGCATCGTGAACCCGGCGGAACTGGCCCCGATCGCATCCATCTACTTGGCCGTTTGGGTCGCCATCGGTGGGCGTGGGCGGCTGTACGGCGCCGTGATCGGGGCGGCCTTTGTGTCGCTCCTCTCCACCTGGTTCACGGGCGGGCAGGCGCCCGATATCAACCTCGGCGTCTATACGATCCAATGGGTGGATTGGTGGACGATCCTGCTGGGCCTATCCTTCGTCGCCGTCACCTTGTTCGCCCCCAAGGGCATCGGCGGGTTGGTGGACCTCGTCACCGACCGCATCAGCCCGAACCGCCACGGGGCCGACCTTGGGCCAGATCCCGGCGCCCTGCGCGAACAGGAGGCCGAGAAATGAGCGCCCTCCTCGAAGTTTCGGGCGTGTCGGTGTCTTTCGACGGGTTCAAGGCCATCAACAACCTCACCTTCACCATCGGTCCGGCCGAGATGCGCGCCGTCATCGGCCCCAATGGCGCGGGCAAAACCACCTTCATGGACATCGTCACCGGCAAGACCCGCCCGGATGAGGGCACCGTGCTGTGGGGCGACAAGTCCCAGTCTCTCCTGTCCATGTCCGAAAGTCAGATCGCCCAGGCCGGGGTGGGCCGCAAGTTCCAGCGCCCCACTGTGTTCGAAGATCAGAGCGTTGCCGACAACCTCATGCTGGCCCTCAAGAAGAACCGCAGCCCCTTTGCCGTCCTCCGCTTTCGTCCCGCGCGCGCCGACCATGCCAAAGTCGCCGACCTGGCCGAGGAGATCGGGCTGACCCCGGCCCTTGGCCGCAAGGCGGGCGAATTGAGCCACGGCCAAAAGCAATGGTTGGAGATTGGGATGCTGCTGGCCCAAGACCCCAAGCTGTTGCTGGTGGATGAACCCGCCGCGGGCATGACCCCGTCCGAGCGTCAGCATACCACCGATATCCTGGTGGAGGCCGCCAAGACCCGCGCCGTCGTCGTGGTGGAACATGACATGGACTTCGTCCGCCGCCTGGAATGCAAGGTCACCGTCCTGCACGAAGGGTCGGTCCTGGCCGAAGGCTCCCTCGACCATGTGACGTCCAACGAACAGGTGATCGAGGTGTACCTTGGCCGCTGATATCCTTCAGATCGACGACCTGACCCTGCATTATGGCGGCAGTCAGATCCTCCATGGTGTGTCCATGGCCGCCCGCCAGGGCGAAGTGACCTGCGTCATGGGCACCAATGGTGTGGGCAAGACCAGCTTGCTCAAGGCGATTTCCGGCACCCATGCCCGCTCCGGCGGGCACTACCACTTGGCCGGGGAACAGATCGGCCGCGCAACGGCCCACGCGCTGGCCCAAAAAGGCGTCGCTTATGTCCCCCAAGGGCGCGAGATTTTCCCGTTCCTCACCGTGAAGGAAAATCTGGAAACGGGCTTCGCCTGTCTGCCGCGCGACGCACGTTCCATACCTGACGAAATTTTCGAGCTGTTCCCCATTCTGTCCGACTTCCTGGCGCGGCGCGGCGGGGACCTGTCCGGGGGGCAGCAACAGCAATTGGCCATCGCCCGCGCGTTGGTGACGCGGCCCAAGCTCCTCCTGCTTGATGAACCGACGGAGGGCATTCAACCCAATATCATCAAACAAATCGGCGACGTCATCGCCAAGCTGCGCGAACGGGGCGAAATGGCCATTGTCCTGGTGGAGCAATATTTCGACTTCGCCTTCACCCTTGGCGATCAGTTCCTGGTCCTCGAACGCGGCGCCAAGAAACTCAGCGGTCGCGCCGGAGAGATTGCCCGCGACGACCTTTTGCGCGCGGTGACAGTCTGAGACGGCGTCTTCGCCCGGCTTTGATGCATGTCAACACAATGATCTGAAATTCATGTCAGCCTCGGTTTACATCGACCGAAAGGCTGGCCCATGCGCATCTTGTTCGTTCACCCCAATTACCGCTCCGGCGGGGCCGAGATTGCAGGCACCTGGCCTCCCGCCTGGGTCGCCTACCTGACCGGTCATCTGCGGCAGGCGGGCTTTGACGACATCCACTTCATCGATGCCATGACCGACGATCTCTCCGACGCCGACCTCACCACCCTAATCCGCGACATCGCACCGGACGTGGTGGGTGTGACCGCCATCACGCCGTCGATCTACCGCGCCGAGGAGGTGCTGCGCCTCACCGAACAGGCCGCTCCGGACGCGGTGCGTGTCCTCGGCGGGGTCCACGCGACCTTCATGTACAAACAAGTCCTGTCCGAGGCGCCTTGGGTCGATGTCATCGTCCGCGGCGAGGGGGAGGAGATTTGCACCGAACTCATGACCGCCATCCGCGACGGGCGCTGGCCCGCCGACAGGCGCAAGATGAAGGGTCTGGCCTTCTGGGACGGGGATCAGATCGTGGCGACACAAGCGGCTTCGACCGTGAAGGACCTGACCGCCATCAAGCCCGACTGGACCATCCTGGACTGGTCCAAATACATTTACATCCCCTTGGGCACCCGCGTCGCCATCCCCAATTTGGCGCGCGGCTGCCCCTTTACCTGTTCCTTCTGCTCCCAATGGAAGTTTTGGCGCGACTACCGCGTGCGCGACCCCAAGGACGTGGTCGATGAGATTGAGGACCTTGTCGACACGCACGGTGTGGGCTTTTTCATCCTCGCGGACGAAGAGCCCACCATCAACAAGAAGAAATTCGTGGCCTTCTGTCAGGAATTGATCGACCGCGGCCTGCCGCGCCGCGTCAAATGGGGCATCAACACCCGCGTCACCGACATCTACCGCGACCGAGACTTGTTGAAATTCTACCGCCAGGCCGGTCTGGTCCACGTGTCCTTAGGGACCGAGGCGGCGGCCCAGATGCAGCTGGATGTCTTCAACAAGGAAACCAAGGTCGACGAGAACAGGACCGCCATTCGCCTGCTGCGCGATGCGGACATCCTGGTGGAGGCACAGTTTATCGTGGGCCTCGACAATGAGACGCCAGACACCCTGGAGGAGACCTATCAAATGGCTTGGGATTGGCAGCCCGATCTGGCCAATTGGTCCATGTACACGCCTTGGCCCTTCACACCCCTTTTTCAGGAATTGAAGGATCAAGTGGAAGTCTTTGATTTTTCGAAGTATAACTTCGTGACGCCCATCCTGAAACCGGCCCAAATGGAACGCGGCGCACTATTGGACGGCGTCATGAAGAACTATCGCCGCTTCTACATGAAGAAGGCGCTTTTCCATTACCCGTGGCGCGGCACCGGGTTCCGGCGGCGCTACCTGCTGGGCTGTCTCTATGCGTTCCTCAAGGCGGGCGTGGGGCGGACGTTCTATGACCTGGGCAAAGCGGGCTATTGGGGCCCGCAGACCAAGAACTCCGTGGATTTCCACTTTGACCGGACACGGCAACTGGCCGAGGCACAGGTGGACGATTGGGAAGCCTCCGCCGACCGTGCAGCCAAAGCCAAGGAACGGCGCGACGCCGTGCGCGCACAAATGAAAGAACGGGCCGACCTTCGGATGTCACCGGATCTGAAACCCGGTGGCGGCGGCGACCAGCATCTGGAGGAGGCCTAGGGATGCCCCGACCGCGCTCATCGGGCCCAAGGCCGTGCTGCAACTCCTCCCCCTGATCGAACGGATCGGCGGGCCAGAGAGGGTGGCACAGCTCATGGCCCATGCGGGCCTATTCGAGACGCCAGACGGCACCCGCATGATCCCCGAAGCAGATGCCGCGCGCCTGCATCGCCAATTGCGGCTGGAGGAGCCGGAAATGGCGCCCCACTTGGCGTCCGAGGCGGGGCGGCGCACGGCAGATTACATCTTGGCCCACCGTATCCCCACGGGGGCGCAACGCCTTCTAACGTTCCTGGCCGCCGGTCCCGCGGCGCATCTTCTGTCCCGCGCCATCGCCCGCCACGCCTGGACCTTCGCAGGCTCCGGCACGTTCCGGGTCGTCACCCCCTGGCAGTTCGAGATCGCGCAAAACCCCATCGTCCAGGGCGAAGCCTGCGCCACATGTCTCTGCCACTGGCACGCAGCGGTGTTCGGGCGCCTCTACCAGATCCTGGTGCATCCCGACTGCACCTTCCAAGAGGTTCAGTGCGCCGCCCAACAGGGGCAGGAGACCTGTCGATTTGCCCTGTCTCGAACGGCCCAACGGGCGCGCTGAAAACTCTTCCGGAAGAGTTTTCGCCCAAGATCGTTCTTGAACGATCTTACCCGCGCGCTGTCACAAGTGGACGGGGGCGATGGCCCCCGGTGCGCGCCGCTCGATCTCCGTCAGGATGTCATGGATCACCACGTCGCGCACCGCCCGCAGATCGGGCTTGTAGGGTGGCAAATTGGTGCATTCCAACAGAACCGTCGTCACGTGGTGGGGCAGCAGGGCTGCGACCTCCTGGGCGGCGCGGCCCGGGTCCAGGTTCCGCCCGTCCTGGGCGATCACAAGGCGCAGGTGGCCGCCTTCCGGCAGGCCCAGCACCGACGCGCAATACCCGGCCCGGCCCCCCAAATGGGCGGGCCCCAGGGCCGCCGCGTCGAAAGTCAGGATGGCCAAATCCTCTGGCCGCACGCCTGCCATATGGTCCAACGCCCCAAGGGCGGACGCGATCACCGGGCGGTCCGTGGCGGCGGCAAGCCGATCCTGGAACGGGGCCAGGAACCCGCAGGACGTCACGATCACGTCCCCCGTCGCCTGGTCCATGGCCTCCAGGAACGGTGCGATGTCCACATTTTCGGGATCCGGCGCCACGACCCGCGCCACGCCTGCCTGCGCCACCCGCAGGATCTGGGGCGGGCGGGCGTAGGTGTCCATGCAAGCCACATCGCCCGGGATACGCGGAAAGCGGGTGTCCAATTGCAAGACGGTGACACGGGGCGGGGTCACGGGCGGCCCGCGACCCCAGGGGCCAGAGGCCCGTCCACCCCCCCAAGCCGCGCGTCGCCCCAGGTCATTGCGGCGCCCGCTGCGACAACCGGTCCGGCAGCCATGTGGCCAGTTCCGGCCAGATCACCAGGATCACCACCATCAACAGCATCAGCCCCACCATGGGCAGTGCCGTTTTGGAGATATAGCCGATATCGTGCTTGGTCATCCCTTGCAGGACGAACAAGTTGAACCCGATGGGCGGCGTCACCTGGGCCATCTCGACGACCACGACGATGAAAATTCCGAACCAGATCGGGTCGATGCCCGCTTGTCGGATCATCGGCTCCACGATGGCCATGGTCAGCACAACCGAGGAGATGCCGTCCAGGAACATGCCCAGAATGATGTAGAATACCGTCAGGGCAGCGATCAGCGTGATCGGCGACAGGCCCAGCTCATCAATCCACGCCGCCAGCGCGCGGGGCAGGCCGGTGAACCCCATGGATAGCGACAAAAACCCCGCGCCCATCAGGATCAGCGCGATCATGGCGCTGGTGCGAGTGGCGCCCATGAGCGACGCAAAGAAGGTCTCTGGCGTCAGCGATCTTTGGACTGCCGCCAAGATCAACGCGCCGATGACCCCCACCGCGGCGGCCTCGGTCGCGGTGGCCCAGCCGAAATACATGGACCCGATGACCGTGAACACCAGGGCCAGGACAGGGATCAGAAACCGGCTTTCCGCCAGCATCTTGCCCAGGCCGATGCCAGGCTCGGGCGGCGGATGCTCCGACCGGCGGACGAAATGCCAGCCCACGATGTAGGACATGAACAGGCCCGCCAACACCAGGCCCGGGAAGATGCCCGCCATGAACAGTTGGATGATGCTCTCGTTGATGGACACGCCATAGACGATCAGCGTCAGCGACGGCGGAATCATCAGGCCCAGGGTCGCCGCCCCTGCCAACGTGCCGACGATCATATATTCGGGGTAGCCGCGCCTGCGCAGCTCTGGGATGGACATCTTGCCCACGGTCGTCAGCGTCGCCGCCGAGGAGCCGGAGACCGCGGCAAAGATCGTGCAGCCCGCGATATTGGTGTGCAGCAACCCGCCGGGCAGGGGCCGCATCCAGGGCGCCAGACCCCGGAACATGTCCTGGCTCAGCCGCGTGCGATACAAGATCTCTCCCATCCAGATGAACAGCGGCAAAGCCGTCAGCGTCCAAGACGACGAATGGGCCCAGATCACGGTGATCATGGCGTCGCCTGCGGGGCGGGTGGTGAACAACTCCATCCCGACCCAAGCCACGCCCATCAGGGCCAAGCCGATCCAGATGCTCGACCCCAGTAGGGTGAACAGGATGAACAGGAAGACGATGGTGGCGTAAGCTTCGGTCACTCCACGGCCTCCGACACGATCTGCGTCTCTCGGGTGACGCACATGCGGATCAGAATGTCCCAAAGGCACAGCGCCAACAGGACCGTGCCGATGGACATGGCCAATTGCGGAATCCAAAGGGGGGTGTAGACCAGCCCCTCGGCCGTCTCCATCCCCTCAAAATCAAGGGCAAAGGCCCGTTCGACCCAGGCGGGGATCTGGTCCTGCCCTTGGGTCCGGTCGTTCAGCATCTCAGAGAAGACATTCCCCTTGATAGCGAAGCGCGCGAAATAGGTGGCGATCACCGCGCCCATGAACACGGCGAACAGATCCAGCCAGCGGCGCGTGAAGTCGTTGGCGTTCAGAAGGATCGAGACCCGGATATGGGCGCCCCGGGTCAGCGTATGGGCCAGGGCAAAGAACGAGGTGGCCGCCATGGCATAGCCTGCGAACGACGTGGTTCCGGGCAAGGGGGTGCCGGTCCAGCGGGCAATCATTTGGGCTACGATCAGGGCGAGGATGGTCACCATGAACCCCGCGGCAACCACGCCCGCGGCCAGGTAAACCCCATCCAGCACCCGCCAAATCGGGCGCAACAGCCCGCCAAGCGCGGGCCCCGCCACAAGCGCGCCCAAAGCCAGCAGGCTTGGGCACACAAAGAGCCACACCCAAAGCGGAAGACCCAGGACAGGGGACCAGTCATTCATCCGAGCGGAGTGTGAGTAACCTTCCCGCCCGACGCAATGCCTTTTTGTCAAAGGCCCACGAAGGATCTGGCCGGACGATGCGAAAGGGTCCGGTTTGCGGGAACAAGGTGTCGACGGCTCGTGTGCCCTCCGAACCGCTCTGGTCGCTTCGCGATACCTGCAAAATCACACCAAAGGCGCGGTCGCGATTGCGGCGCGCAAAGGCGCCTACGCGCCGAGTTGCCCGTGATGGCTGACGCCCCATGCTCACAATCCTGGGCGATCCAATGGCAGAGGTGTCGACCGCCATGCCAACAACGAAGAGCAAGAGTGGATCTGATGTCGACGACAAATGAGGCACACCGTGGCATCGCATGGGTAACCGGTCCCCGTTCTGGCTTCGGCAAAGCGCTGGCTTTGAGTCTTTGCTCAGAAGGTTGGGTTGTGGCCGCCAGCGCGCGCCGTGTGTCGGAACTGCAAGCAAAAGCTGACGAAACGCAAGACAGGTCCGGACGCATCCCCCCGTGTCTCTTGACGTCACCGACCTGTCTGTCACGAAGCAGGCCGTTGAGGAAATGACAGAGCGGCTCGGCCCAATTGACCTTGCGGTTCTGAATTCTGGCTTCTTCAAGCCAGACGTCATCGATCCTTTTGACGCAGAACTCTTTGCGCAACATTTTGCGGTCAACACAATCGGGACGGCAAACTGCCTAGACCCTCTGCTTCCGCATCTCATCTCACGGAAAAAGGGACACATCGTCCTGATTGGATCCGTCGCCGGCTACGGTGGTTTCGCCTTTTCAACTGCTTATGGGGCAAGCAAAGCGGCCGTAATCAGTTTGGCGGAAAGCCTTTACCTGCGCATGAAACCGCGTGGCATTAAGGTACAGGTGGTTAACCCGGCTTCCGTCCGCACACCCATGGCGGATCGAGAGGACAGATCGCTGCCGATCCTCGTCGAACTCGATGAGGGGATTGATCTGATGATGGCAGGCTTCCAATCAGATCGTTTTGAGATTGCGTTTCCCAAGAAGCTGCCTTCCAAGCTCAAACGTCTCAGGTGTCTTCCCTACGGCATGTGGTTCAAAGCAATCGGACGTCAGACTGGCTAAGGAGCGACCTTTCTCCCACCATTGCCTGCAGGCGGAGCTTTGCACCCTCCGACGCTTGGCGCAGCATCGGTCAACATGGGCTCGATCCCGCCAACGACAGGTCGCACACCCGGGTCGGGACCGCGGGGGCGTAGTGCGGGTCATCGCGCTTTGCCAGGCGACGTCGCCCACCGGGTTCCGCGCTCGAAAGAGGTCACGGCCAGCGGCAAAGGCAATGGTTGCACCCGCAGACATGGCCAGGATGCGCCTTGCGCAGAACAACCCTAGGGTCGGCTCGATATGCCAATGACCAATCGCATCGTTTACCCTTGTCACCGCGCGCAGCGGAGGCGCTCGGCGCCGCCAAAATGGTCTAGGGGCGCCGCGACTGCATGGAGATCCTCGAGCAAAGTTGGTCCACGAACAACACCCTGACCCCACCGTCGAAGCCGCAATCGAGAGCGGCGACGCGTGGGCAAAGTGGGCCAAGTCCGACGAACGAATCAGGCTGTTGCACAAGGCCTGCGCTCGCCTATGCGACGGCGCCCCAGCCGCTCAAGCGACTTCGAACCAGCCCATCATCCCGGATTTCTGATGCGACAGCATATGGCAATGCAGCATCCACACACCCGGATTGTCCGAGACAAACGCAATCTCCAGCGTCTCATCCGCGCCGATCAGCACGGTGTCGCGCACATCGCCCGGCGTGTTCAGGGCACCGCTGCGGGACAGCACGGAAAAGTGATGGCCATGCAAGTGGATGGCATGGGGAAACGCGGATCGGTTCGTCATCTGCAGATGCACCGTCCGGCCAAGGGCTGCGCTGAACATCGGGGCCTCCATCCCCATTGCCACGCCGTTCAACGCCCAGACCATGCCGCGGGCCGCCAGATCGCGGAACCCCATCGTCTCGCCCCCATAACGCGCCTCCGCCATGCCGCGCATGGCGCCGCCTTCCATCAGCAGGACCTCGCGCTGCGGGTCCGACAGGTCGGGCGCGGGCAGCGTGCCCCAGGCGGGCAGGGGCCTGACGTCCGCCCCCAGGGGCGCGACGGGCGCGCCGGTCGGCGTGAATGCCGCGATGTCGACCCAGTCCCCGTTGCCCGGATCCAGCAGAAGCGGGCCCGCCTCCGTCGCGTCTGCGGGCATGTCGATCACCACATCGGCGCGCTGCGCGGGCCCAAGCAGAACCGTCTCCGCCGTGCGCGGCGGCACCGGGTGCCCATCAAGCGCGATCAGGCGCGGGGACAGACCGGGCAGCGCCACGGGCATCACGCGCCCCGTTGCGGTGTTGATCAGGCGCAGCCGCACACGCGCGCCCGGTTGCACGGGCAGGTCGGGATAGGCCGCGCCGTTCACCGTCACCGTGTTGCCCATTCGCCCGCCATGGGCCGCCGCGTGCAAGTCGTCCCACCGGCCCTCGACAATCGCGGCATCAGCATCCAGCAGCCAGTCATCCAAAACCAGCGTCACCTCGCGCGTGGCCGCCCCAGGCTCCCCCAGCCATGGGTCGCGATCCTCAACGATCAAGGGCCCGGCCAGGCCCCGCGCCACCTGTTCCGCGCTGTGATTGTGGGCATGATACCAATAGGTGCCGGGATCGGGCGCCACGAAGTCATATTCGAAGCTGTCGCCCGGCGGCACGGGGGCCTGCGTCAGCGGGGCGGCGCCGTCCATGGCGTTCTCGATGCGGATGCCGTGCCAATGGACAGCCGTCCCTTGCGGCAGATCGTTCTGAAGGCGGTAGCCGACCCGCCCCCCAGCGGTGACGCGGATTTCCGGGCCGGGGATCACGCCCGCGCCCCCGGTCGCGTAGGCCCAGACGGGCGTCGCCGGGTACCCGACAGGGGTAAGCTGTGCGTTGGACGGGGTGGCCCGCAGGACCGGCAGGGCCGTCTCGGCCCCCGCTGCGCGCGGCAGAAAGGCCGTTCCGCAAATGGCGGCTGTCCCCGTCAGAAATGTGCGTCTTGAGGTGCGTCTCATGTTGGTTTTTCCAATCACAGGTTCACCGGGGGCGTGGTGATCGACGTCAGCGTGGCCGTCGCGAGCAAGATCAGAGCAACGGCGACCATTTCCATGCGGATCGCGCGGCGCAATCTGCCGGACGCCGACGGGTCGCCGGAGGCGAGGGCAGGGACGAGGCGGAGCTTGTTGCCCGCGGCCAGCCCCAGAAGACCGGCGACAAGGGCGAGCTTCGCGATCAAAGTCCAGCCATAGGCCGTTCCGACCAGACCGGATAGGGAGCCGATCATCAGCCAGGCAAATGTCAGGCCAACAAGGACCAGGACCGCGACGGCTCCGCTGGCAATCGTGCCGAAGCGGTGAAGCAGGGCGGCGCTGCCCGCCAGATCCGCCGCGCGGTGCAAAGGCGCCAATGCGCCGACCCAGAACGCCCCGGCCAGTAGATGCGCACCCACCAGCCCGCCAAGAAGCCAGCGCGGATCACCAAGGGAATGCCCAACCACCGCATGGGACACCGCCACCAGCAGTGCGCCCAAAAGGCTTGCCGACAGCCCCATGGCGCCATCGATCAAGATGCCCAAGATCAACACCGCGCCCACACCATGCCAGAGTGCAGCCGTCCCAAGCGGGCTGTCCCAGACAAGGCCCAACATTATGGGGTCGACAGCCCCGTCCAAGCCCATGCCTGAGATGCGGGCCGACCGGATGCCGAAGCGCACCGCCAGCACCGCCAGACCCACCACCGCAGCGCCCGCCGCAAGCATCCGGGCAAGGCGCAACGCGCCCCCAGGCGCAGACCGGAAGGTTGCGACAAAAAGCGGCCCGCCCATCGCGACCAGCGCCGCCGCATATCCGGCCGCTTTCGCGAGGATCGCAACAAACGCCCAACCGTCGATGGGGGCCAACCCTTCCATCGGTCAGTCGGCAACCGTGAAGCCGAAGCTGCCCTGCATCGGATGGCCATCCGATGCCAACCCGCGCCATTCGACGGTGTAGGCCCCCGGCGCGACCGCGCCCCCTGGCATGCCGCGAAACTCCATCACCGGGTCGAACCCGGTTTCACGGACCAGGTCTACCTCGCCATCCGGGCCAGTCAGGGTGATCGCAGTGATGCGCATCGGATCGTCGAAGCGCATCGCGATCACCTCCACGGTGTCAACCGTCGCGCCCTCTGCGGGGGTGGTGGCGTCGGTCTTGGAATGGGCCAGCGCAGCCGTGGTGAGGGCCACCATGGCCGCAAGGGCCAGAATGAGACGCGTCATTACCTGTTCTCCAATGCATCGTGGTGGTCGCGGATGTCCTGCGGCCACATGGACTTGATATAGCTCAGGACGGCGATGATCTCATCATCCGTCAACACGCCTTCATAGATTGGCATGTTGTTTTCATAGGTCGGGTCGCCGACCAGCGCGGCGGTGCCATACTTGGTCAGACGGAACAACGTATCCCCGTCATGGTGCCAGGTGTGGCCGCTTGCGTCATGGGGCGGCGCGGGCAACCGCCCATCCGGGCCCGGCATGCGCCAATGCGGCTGACCCTCCAGGGTCGCCCCGTGGCAAGAGGCGCAGTGCCCCGCATAGACCGTCTGCCCAAGGGCCACCACATCCGGGTCAGACGGCATCAATATGGTCTGGGCCGGTGCCCAGGTGCCCCACCCGAAGGCGACGACAGCAATGCCGACAAGCATCGCGCCCCTCAGGCCGGACGCCACGGTCCGGTTCACGGACCCGCACCGTCAAAGACCGCACGCCCACCCGCGTCACCGCCGACCGCCGGCCCGTCATAGCATGTCGTCGGATCCCTGCTGACGGGATGTCCACGGGCAAGGCCCGTTCCGGTGTATCTGCCACGAAGGGATCGCCGCACGGGGGACACCATAGCCATCACTCCGCGCAGAACGGACCAAAAGGACCGCCGGGCCCTAAGCCGGTCAGCATCGGGCTTGCGGCGCCAAGGACATCTCGGCAGGTCCCACGTACACCTCCGTCCATCGCCCCAAAGACCGAAGCGGCCAGCGGGACCGGAACACCGCGAAAGGGCCGGGTCAAATTCATCCGCCATACCTATTTGGGCTGTATGCGTCCTTGCAAGCCGTCAGCCGCGGGACGTCCTGTCGCGGGCGCTCAATGCGCGTGGGCGTCTTCCCCCAGGGCCATCATCAGATGGTGTTCGCGGTGATGGTCCTGGCTTGCCATCAACCCGAAGAAGCCCAAGCCCTTTATCCGGGCGACCACGGCCGGGGCGTCGCTGGTCACGCGCAGCGCGACACCGGTGTCAGCTTCCGAGGCTGCAACCGTCCAGCGCTTGTCCCGCGCAAGTTGCGCGGCATGGGCCGGAACCATCCGCCGAAGCGTGGCAATCGTCTCCGCATCGCCCGTCGCGACCATGGACAACCCGTCGGGCAGGGTTGTTTCCGTCACGACAGTATCCGACACCAGCCGGTCCATATCGACCAGATGCGCCCGCAAGCCCGCAAGATCGACCCGGGACCAGTCCGTGCCCGGGTCGGCTTCCAGCACGCGCACCACTTCGGACAGCGCCGCAAAGGCACCTTGCCCCGGTTCGGTCAGCCCCAGGCCCGTCGTGCGGGTGCCCTGACCGTGTGACGCGTGATCCATGGCCGCCCCATGACCGCTATGCATCGTTTGCGCCAACGCAATGGCGCCGCCGCCCATAATGGCCGTGGCCGCCAGGATCACCTTTAACCGCATTTCTAGTCCTCGCTGGGGTTCTATCACACCCTACCGGATCCGTCCGAAGGCGCGTATGATGTCTATCATGTCCAATTGGCAGCATATATTCGACGACGCGCCATTGCGCGCCCTCGCGAAAGGAGAAGTCCTATTCCGGCGGGAGGATCGCGTCAGCCGCATGTACCTCGTGCGATCGGGCGAAGTCGCGCTGGAGCGGCCGATGAAAGACGGAACCTCGCTCACTCTGCATGTGGCGATGGCGGGCGATCCGTTGGCAGAGGCGTCCCTATGCGCCGCGCAGTATCATTGTGATGCGGTCGCACGAACGACAGCCCAGGTGGCCGCCGTTTCGCGCGAGACTTTTCTGTCAGCCTTGCGGGAACGCCCGGAAGCGGCCCTGAGCCTCATCGAAACCCATGCGCAAGAGGTCCAAGCGCTGCGCGCGCGTATCGAAATCCTGCGCCTGCGCCGCGTCTCCGACAGGTTGGACGCCTGGCTGGACCTGCACCGCGGACCGCAAAAAGGCGAATGGATCAAGGTCGCGGATCAGATCGGTGTGTCGCCAGCGGCCCTCTACCGCGAAGTGGCGCGACGACGCTAGTCCGCGGCATCTGAGACGTTTCGTCCAGCACCGATTGCCCACCGGTCCAAAACCGAAGATGCCGTAAATCCTGTACGGCTCCTCACTTTCCGTCGCGACACCCGTCCGACGCAACGCCTTTCTGTCTCAGACCGAACAACGATCTGGTCGGAAGGTGTCGGAGGGTCCGGTTTGCGGACGGAGATGCCGTTTAATATGACTATGCCAAGGGCTGCTTTGGCAAAACAGAAAGAGTCGAAAGCCGCGCTTTTTCTAAGGGTTTGCAGCATGACTAACGTGAGCTAGCCTCCGCAATATCCGAAATTCACGGCTATTGAGATCATTACGCGAAGAACGAATGTGAGACAGTAAATGCGAGATCTGATCGAAGCCATCCGTCAGGCCGCGGAACCTAAGCTAGATGAGATGTTTGCAGATTGTCCATTTTCCGCACCATATTCTAACATCGTGTATCGCGATAAGCCTGTGACAGAGTTGGCCACTATACTGGGACCCAGGACAGTAACCTTGGTTGGTGATGCGTTTGAGTTTTATGCAATTCTTGACGGGGCGACCAACCTTTACCCCGGTGAACGCTGGTGCGGTGCGACTGAACTATTGAACCCGGTCAGGTCCGTATGGTCCGACGTCAAGCGCTTTGATCCAGTAACAGAGCCTGGATCGGCCGGCGAAAACAATTCTGCATTCCTAGATGAAGCCATCAAGAGAGTGACCGGAGCCACGCCCATGAATATGTTGGATTTGGAGCCGTTGCTTGAGGAAGAGGGTATCGTAATTGAAGAGGGCGTTCCCGACGAAGCTGCGCTGACGGTTTTCGGCTATGAAATGCTTGAATGGGGGCACCACCGGACATGCCTCTTTTTTCCCGATGCGAAAGGATCGGAACCGAAAGTACTGTCACCCTGGGACGTCAATACAATAGGATACCCCGCTCACAACCCAACGATACGCGAATTTTTGGAAGTCCGGCTTTCCTGGGTCAAAAACACTTGGGCATAATCGCTATCTAGCACCCTGTAAAAGCCATCGTTTTTGGTCGCTCAACTGCGATCAACCGAAATCTCTGAAAATTTTGTGCCACAAACCCCAAGCAGAACTCCCACTGGTTCTGACACGTTCTTGGCCGCAACATTATAACCCGACATTGGTGCGAAGCGCAGCATCAGTCACTTCGGGCTCTTTACGACCCCAAGACAGCTCTCAGACATGCGTGGGGCAGAGCGTTCTTTGGGTCGTCACGCGAAAGGTTGGCCTTGGACCTGGGCCGGGCATTTGGGTGGTTTGCAGGTTGAGGACGTGCCCGAGGCGACAAGGGTCCCGACCGGAATTTGGGCCGGAACCTAGGCTCCCGCGGAAGACAAGGACCGCTCCACCACCACACGGCGGGGTCGGGCGGGACCGAGCCCCGCCCGCGCCGTGGTCAGTTGGCCATGTAGGCTTCAAGGATGGCCTTGCCGTCCTCGCCCGCATCGGCCAGCCAGCCTTCGGTCATCTTGTCGCCAATGGTCGTCAGTTCCTCCGCGAAGGTGCCTGCGGCATCGGTCACGGTCATGCCGTTCTTGGCCAATTCCTCGAAATAGAAATCCGACAATTCTTCGGACCGGGCGATGCAGGCCGCTGCCGTCTCCTCTCCCGCTTTGGTCACGGCGGCTTGGGTATCGGCGTCCAGCCCATCCCACACCTGCTTGTTCACCATCACGTAGTTGCGCGGCATCCAGGCGTTGACCTTGTAGTAGTGTGTCAGATGTTCCCACACTTTGCGGTCATACCCGGTCGCCCCCGAGGAGATGAACGCCTCCGCCACGCCGGTGGCCAATGCTTGGGACAGCTCGGCCGCTTCGACCTGCACGGGGATCATCCCCATCTCTTCGGCGAATGTGGCGGTCGCGGTGTTGTAGCTGCGGAATTTCAGGCCCTGGGTGTCTTCGGTGGAATTCACCTCTTTGGCAAAGTAGAACCCCTGACCCGGCCAAGGACAGGTATAAAGGACGTGCAGGTTCTGGCCCTCAAGCTCCGCCGAGACGGGGCCCTTCGCGGCCTGCCACAACGCCTCATTCTGCTCATAGGTCGTCGCGGCGAACGGGATGTTGTCCCACGCGAATAGCGGGCTTTCATTGGCATGGGCGCTCATCAGGCGTTCCCCGATGGGCACTTGGCCGGTCTGGATCGCGCGTTTGATATCGCCGCCCCCAAACAGGGACCCGCCCGGATGGACCGTGATGTCGATGGCGCCATCGGTATAGTCCCGCACCTTGTCGGCGAAGGCGATGCCTGCCTCGGAATGGAAGTTTGTGGCGGAATAGGCCATGGGCATGTCCCAGCTTTGGGCGTGGCCGTCGGCCAGGGCGGGTCCGGCCAGCAACGCGGTACTGGCGGCCAAAAAGGCGATCGTTCTCATGGTATCTCTCCCGTTGGGTGGCGCGTTAGCGGCGCCGGTATTTTGACGGATCAAACGGGCTCAGGTCTTCGTTGGCCTGCCTGCCCGCAATCATATCCGCAATGATGCGACCCGTTTTCGGACCACCTGTCAAGCCGACGTGTTGATGGCCAAAGGCCAGATAGGACGTGGCACCCGGCGCCGTGGGCCCGATGAGCGGCAGGCTATCGGCGGGGGCGGGGCGGTGGCCCATCCAGGTCACTTCGGACATGCAGGTCATGGCGGGCAACAGGGCGCGGACCTGCTTGCGCAGCAACGCGAAAGGCGCTTTGGATGCGGGCGCGTCCAGCCCCCCAAACTCCACGATGCCAGCGGCGCGCAGGCGTCCTTCCATGGGGGTCAATACGAACTTGCCCGCCGCCACCATGACCGGCGCCCGGGGCATGATCGACGGCGCCAGGAAGTCGATGTGATAGCCGCGCTCGCTCTCAAATGGGACGGTGACGCCTAATTTCTGGGCGATGGGCTTGGACCAAGGGCCAAGGGCGAACACGATCCGGTCCCCGGTGATCGGGCCTTTGGTCGTCTGAAGCGCGCGGATGTCAGGGCCGTCCATGTCCAGATCGGTGATCTCTGCCAGGATCAGCGTGCCGCCGTCCGCCTGGAACTGCTGGGCAAGGGCCTGGACATAGGCCCCGGGGTCCGAGATGCGGCCATGGTCGCGGCACCGCACGATCCGTTGGAACGCGTCGCCATAGGCGGGGTCCCATTGGGCGAAGTCGGCGCCGTCCTCCACCTCGAACCGGACGCCTGCGTCGCGCCGTTTCTGCCAGGCATAGGCATCGGCGTCGAAAGCCGCTTGGCTGGCATAGCCGAACAGATAGTCATCGCGGTGCAGGTACTTGGCCGCCGGGGTGCCATTGGCCAAGGCGCCATGCTGGTCCGCGCTGTCGCGCAGCAGGCCCTGCATCGCCGCCGCATAATGGTCCACATGGGCGTCCGTGGCGTGGCCCAGATAGCGCACCAGGAACGGCAGCAAACGGGGCAGGTACCCCCACCGCAGAAACAGCGGCTTTTGCGGATCCAGCAACATTCCCGGCGCCTTGCGCACAAGCCCTGGCACGGTCACGGGTACCACGGCGCCTGCCGCCAGAACGCCGCCATTGCCATGGCTGGTCCCCGTCGCGGGCCCGGCGCGGTCCACCACGGTCACGGAATGTCCGTCCCTTTGCAGCCAAATGGCGCAGGACATGCCGACGATGCCCGCGCCTGCCACGACAATCTGCATGGCGTCCCCCTGACTTGTGCCGTGGGACAGAAGCAAATCCTGCGCGGCTGCGCCAGATGGTTAAACCGCCGGGGTGTCCTGGCTGAACAAGTTGACCCAATCGCCCCCCTGTCGCCGCCAGAGGGAGGAAACCCACATGACTTCCTCCGCCCCACCGGGTCTGTGGAACGTCGCGCGATAGCTGAGCAGGGCCAACCCTTCGGCCAGTGGCAGGACGCGCGTTTGGCTGAGCGTGAAGGTGTCGATGCTGGGGCCATCGGCCAGTTGGGCCCCATGGGCCGCGCGGTCGGCAAAACCGTCGGGGTAGACACCAAGGAAATCGGCGTGCAGGGCGGCGCGGTCCGCCGCGGCGTCACCAGTGCAAAGGGCGGTCCAGACGGCCCGTTCAGCGGCCAGCAGATCCGCCATCAGGTCGGGATGGGCGGGGGCCTCCATCCCGTCCAGCAACACCTCGAGCGCGTCCAGGTCCACGCCCTCGAACTGACCGAAGGCCTGCATCCAGACAGAGGCGTCGCGTAGGGCGTCCGGGTCCAGCTTGCACCACACCACGCGGCCCCGCCGTTCTTGCAGGATCAGTCCGGCCCGCGCCAACACACCGATATGCTTGGACACCGCCGCCAGGGACATCTCAAACCCCGCGGCCACGTCGGTCACGGCCATGTCGTCTTCCAGCAGCATCGACAGGATGGTCCGACGGGTGGGGTCCGCCAAGGCCGCAAAGATCGTAGAAACCGCATCCACCATGGCCGACCGGTGCCGCAGCGGGGCAGGGGCGTCAAGGACATTCAACGGATTGGTTGAATAACGAACCGGAGGCTTTGGACCCGTTTCCCCGCGGGGAAACGTCAAATAACCTAATGATTTATAACGCTAAATCGGCGTGTTGACACGCTTAGGGTGCCGCCATAGACCGATGGGTGACATCCATGGGGGACTGCATTTGCCTGACGATCCCGATGCCGACCGTTTGCGCGCCCTTGAGGCGCGGATCGCTGCGGCGAAGGGCGACGAGGCGGACGCGCATCACATGGAGGAGCATTATTCCCAGGCACAGCTTGCCTGGCGGATGGTGATCGAACTTGTGGCCGGGTTGGGCCTTGGGTTCGGCATTGGTTACGGCCTTGATGCCCTGCTGGGCACGCAACCGTGGCTGATGGTCGTGTTCACGTTGCTGGGGTTCGCCGCCGGTGTGAAGACGATGATCGCGTCCGCGAAAGAAATACAGGGGCAGCTTTATCCCGAAGCGGCCTTGCAAGACCCCGGGGCCGGTGCCCCGACCACAGGAACCGAGCGCGACAGCGCGACAGACGAGGGCAAACATGGCTGAACCATCCGAAGGCGGCGGTCTCGTTTTCCACCCGATGGACCAATTCATCGTCAAGCCGCTGTTCGGCACGGCGGGCGACGCGGTTGGGGCCCTGACGATCACCAATGTGACACTGTGGATGGCCTTGGCCGTCGCCTGCGTGTTCCTGCTGTTCGTTCTGGGCACCAAGGGACGGGCCATCGTCCCCAGCCGCAGCCAATCGGTGGCAGAGCTGGCCTATGGGTTCGTCTACAAAATGGTGGAGGATGTGGCGGGCAAGGACGCGCTGAAGTTCTTCCCTTACATCTTCACCCTGTTCCTGTTCATCTTGTTCGCGAACTTCCTGGGCCTGATCCCCGGATCGTTCACCACGACGTCGCACTTTGCCGTCACGGGCGTGCTGGCCATGCTGGTGTTCGTGACTGTCACGGTGGTGGGTTTCGTGAAGAACGGCGCGGGTTTTCTGAGCCTCTTCTGGGTGTCGTCTGCGCCCTTAGCGTTGCGGCCGATCCTGGCTGTGATCGAGGTGATTTCGTACTTCGTCCGCCCGGTCAGCCACTCCATCCGTTTGGCGGGCAACGTCATGGCGGGCCATGCGGTGATCAAGGTCTTCGCCGGGTTTGCGCCTCTGATCGCAACAGGCGCGGGTATCGGCATCTTGGTCACACCCCTGTCCATCTTGGCGATCACCGCGATGTACGGCCTCGAAGTGCTGGTGTCGGCCATCCAAGCCTATGTCTTCACAATCCTCACTTGCGTGTATCTGAAAGATGCACTGCACCCGCACCATTAACCGGGTGGGCCAGGTCGGCCCGCACGTCCGAAACATCCGTCCCGTGGCGGACCAGATACTAACTTCCAATCGTAAGGAGATACCCCATGGAAGGTGAACTCGCACATATCGGCGCAGGCCTCGCAGCAATCGGTTCCGGCGCAGCCGCCATCGGTGTGGGCAACGTGGCAGGCAACTTCCTGGCCGGCGCATTGCGCAACCCCTCGGCAGCGGGTGGTCAGACCGCCACGCTCTTCATCGGCATCGCCTTCGCAGAAGCCCTGGGCATCTTTGCCTTCCTGGTTGCGCTGCTGCTGATGTTCGCTGTCTAAGACAGACGAAGACCATCCTTACGCTGGGCGGGGGGACACGCGCCCCCTGCCCAAGGACCCGGCCCGCCAGGGCCACCTGATGAGGGAAGACCATGGCCGACGACTCCGCCGTCACCGAATCCGCCACCGCCTGTGTCAGCAATGGCTCTGCCATTGGGATGCCGCAGCTGTGCCCGGACTGGATGTGGAATCAGTTCATTTGGCTGGCCATCGCGCTGCTTGCCATCTTCTTCATCCTGTCCAAGATCGCCTTGCCCCGCATCGCCGCCGTTCTGGCGGAACGGAACGGGACGATCACCAACGACCTCGCCGCCGCCGAAGACCTGAAGCGCCAGGCCGTCGCCGCCGAGGAAGCCTATACCAAGGCGCTTGCCGATGCCCGGGCCGAGGGCCAGCGGATCAGCGCGGAGGCCCGCGCCGCCATTCAAGCCGATCTGGACAAAGCCATTGCGGCGGCAGACGAGCAGATTGCCGCCAAAGCCGCCGAGAGTGAAAAGCAAATCGCCGACATTCGCGCGGGCGCCGCCGAAAGTGTGGCCCAAGTGGCCCGCGACGTCGCCGGAGAGATCGTGGCGGCCCTGGGGGGCAAGAACGAGGCCAGCGCCGTGAATGCCGCGGTCGACGCCGCCGTGAAGAAGGTCTGAGCCCATGCGTTACGTTTTGCCCATTGCCGCCCTGACCGCCACGCCTGCCATGGCCGCCGGTGGGGGTCTCAGCCTCTATAACACAGATTTCGTGGTTCTTTTGGGCCTGCTGATCTTCATCGGCATTCTGGTCTGGGCCAAGGTGCCCGCGCTGCTGATGGGGATGCTGGACAAGCGGGCCGAGGGCATTCGCAACGACCTGGACGAAGCCAAGGCCCTGCGCGAAGAGGCGCAGTCGGTGCTTGCCTCCTTCGAGCGCAAGACCAAAGAAGCCGCCGATCAGGCCGATGAGATCATCGCCGCTGCCAAGGCCGAAGCCGAGGCCGCCGCGGCACAGGCGAAGGTGGACCTGGAGGCCAGCGTGACGCGCCGGTTGGCCGCCGCCGAGGACCAGATTGACAGCGCTCGCGCCGCGGCCGTAAAGGAAGTGCGCGACCAGGCCATCGCCGTGGCCACCGCCGCCGCAGGCAACGTGGTCGCCGCGCAGATGAGTGCCGCGGATGCCAACAAGCTGATCGACGGGTCAATTGAGACCGTGGCTGCGAAGCTGCACTGACCTGGCATAGACCCTCCCCGGCACGTGTGCGTGACCGAGGAATGGCGATCAAACATCAGGCCATTGGCGCGTCATGGGCGCCACCGTCTTGCGGCGGACAAGCGGACCGCCATGCCGGGGTGGATCGTTTGCCCGAGTTGGCGCGGGCGGGGCGGCCAGACCCACATCAAATGCTTTGGAAAGTACCGGGCGGCGTGTGACCGGTTTTCGGTCATGTCGGGTCCCCAGAATCCCCTTGTCCCATGGAATGTAAGCGTTTACATCCAAGCCATCCGAGTGCCCAACCGAAGGGCCGGACAGCAGGAGAGCCGCCCTTGACCATAGACAAGAAGATCTGTGACGACCTGATCGCCAATGACGTGCGTTTCGTCACCACCGTGCCGTGCAAACAGCTTGCCGGGGTCATCGAAGAGATCGACACCCGGGACGAGATTTACCACATCCCGTCCAACAAAGAGGACGAGGGGATGGGGCTGTGCGCGGGGGCGTTCATGGGCGGCAAACGCTCGGCGATCATCATGCAGAACACGGCCATCGGGGTGACGATCAACACGTTGGCAACGCTGATCCAGTTTTACCGGATGCCCCTGCCCATGATCATCTCTTACCGCGGAGAGCTGCGGGAGCCGGTGGCCTGTCAGGTGGAGATGGCGGTGCACACCAAGGCCCTGCTGGCGCAGTTGAACATTCCGACCTACCACTTCCACTGGCAAAAGGACGTGGAGGAGTTGGACAACATCCTGAAATACACCTTCATGTGCAACAAGCCCGTGGCCATCCTGACGGATGCCAACTTCTGGGGAGGCTATGGCGACCAATGATCCGTTCTGAAATCCTGAAAGACATCGCGCCGATCCTGCGGGATCACCTTGTGGTTTGTAACATCGGCATTCCCAGCCAGGAACTGCACGCCATCGATGACCAGCCCACGAATTTCTACATGCTGGGCACCATGGGGCTGGCGTCGTCCATTGGTCTGGGCCTGGCGCTGGCGCAGCCGAAGACCGTGATCTCCATCGATGGGGATGGGTCGGTTCTGACGAATTTGGGCACGTTGCCGACGATCGCGAACAACGTGGCCGACAACTATATTCTGATGATCATCGACAACGGGTCCTATGGGTCCACGGGCGACCAGCCCACCTATACGGGCAAGAAGACGTCGCTGGCAGGAATGGCCCGCGCGGCAGGATGCGACAACGTGGTCGAGGTCCAAGATGTGGACACCAAGGCCGCGCTGGAAACGGCGATTGCGTCCAAGAAGATGACCGTCATGATCGTGAAATGTGACAGCGGGAATGCGAAGATGCCCGTCATCACCATGGATCCGGTGGTCATCAAAGATCGGTTTATGAAGGCCGTCGCGTCTTAACTGGGTGTGGCACTAAGAGAAAACGATGTCTGCGGCGCGAGAGGCGTCGCGGACATACCGCGCATTGGGCAGGTCGTTGCCGTCGATCTTGGCGCGGCGCTCCGCCTCGGGCAGATGCGCCCAGCGGGCCTCCAACCGGGTGCGGAGCGTGTCTTCGGGCACGTCCAGATGGACGGTGAGGTCCCAGGGACCCAGGTCGCGCCAGCCGGGGGCGTCCAGCAACAACCAATTGCCTTCGACAAGGACGATCCGCGTGGCGGCATGGATGATGCCCGCGCCGGCGATGGCGATTTCGCGGCTGCGGTCAAAGATCGGGTGGACCACGTCTTCGCCCCTGCGCAGCGCTTGAAGAATGCGGGACAAGCCGTTGATGTCAAACGTCTCGGGCGCGCCTTTCCGAGGGAGAAGCCCGCGCGGCTGCAACAGGCGATTGTCCAGGTGGAAGCCGTCCATGGGCAAAACGGCGGCGTCCAAATGTTCCGCCAGGCCGTCGGCCAGGGTGGACTTGCCGGACCCTGGGGGGCCCACCAACGCGACCAGGACGCGCGGTCCGTCGAGGGCAGCAATGCGGTCGCGGAGGGGGCCGATGCGTGGGGTCACGCGACGGTCGCCTGGGCGGGGGGCTCTTTGGCGCCGGTCATGAAGGCCACGGCGTCGGACATGGTGTAATCCTTCGGGTCCACCATGCAAAGCCGCTTGCCCAGACGGTGCACATGGATGCGGTCGGCCACCTCGAACACATGGGGCATATTGTGCGATATCAATATGATAGGGATGCCGCGCGCCTTGACATCTTGGATCAGTTCCAGCACCCGGCGGCTTTCTTTGACCCCAAGGGCGGCGGTGGGTTCATCCAGGATGATGACCTTCGACCCAAAGGCCGCGGCGCGGGCGACGGCGACGCCTTGGCGTTGGCCGCCGGACAGGGTTTCGACGGCTTGGTTGATGTTTTGGATGGTCATGAGGCCCAGTTCGCTGAGCTTGTCGCGGGCGAAACTTTCCATGGCTTTGCGGTCTAACTGTCTGAAAACACGCCCCATTATGCCAGGTTTGCGGATTTCACGGCCCATGAACATGTTGTCTGTGATAGACAAGGCGGGCGACATGGCGAGGGTTTGATAGACGGTTTCGATCCCAGCTTCGCGCGCGGCGATGGGCGTGGGGAATGTGACCTTCTTGCCTTCGAGCCAGACCTCTCCCTCGTCGGGTTGAACCGCACCGGAGACCGCTTTGATAAGGCTGGACTTTCCTGCGCCGTTGTCGCCAATGACGGCCAGGATTTCACCGGGCATCAGGTCGAAATCGCAATGGTCCAGGGCGGTGACCTTGCCATAGCGCTTGACCAGGTTGCGGCCCTTCAGGATCGGCTGGGTCATGCGCTGACCCTCCGGATCCATTGGTCCACGGCGACGGCGGCGATGATGAGGACACCGATCAAAAGGTAGGTCCATTGGGCATCCGCCCCAAGAAGGCGCAGGCCGAGGGTGAAGACCCCCACGATGAGCGCGCCGAAGAACGTGCCGAGGATGGAGCCGCGCCCCCCGAAGAGGGAGATGCCGCCGATCACGACGGCGGTGATGCTTTCGATGTTGAGCAGTTGGCCGGAGGTGGGAGAGACGGAGCCTATTCGACCAATGAGGGCCCACCCCGCCACAGCGCAGATCAGACCGGCCAAGCCGTAGACCGAAATCAGCGTCTTGGTCACGTCCACGCCGGACAGTTGCGCCGCCTCGGGGTCGTCGCCCACGGCATAGACATGGCGGCCCCAGGCCGTGTGGCGCAGCACATAGGCCAGGACCAGGACCAGCAGAACCAGGAAGATCACGCCGAAGGTCAGGGTGGCCCCGCCGCGCCCGGTGTCGTCGGCGCCGATCTTGAAGGTGGTGCCGAGGAATTGGAGGAGGGGGGCGTTGGCCTCGATCTCTTGGCTGCGGATGGTCTCGTTGGCGGAATAGAGGAAATTCGCGGCCAGCACGATCTGCCACATACCAAGGGTCACGATGAAGGGCGGCAGTTTCATTACCGCCACAAGCCACCCATTCAGACAGCCGATGGCGGTGCCGAACATCAGGCCCAGGGCGACGGAGAGTTCGACCGGGATGCCATAGCGGAAGGTGAATTGCCCCATGATCACCGAGGAGATGACGGCGATGGCGCCGACGCTGAGGTCGATGCCTGCGGTCAAGATTACCAGCGATTGGGCGGCGGCCACGATGCCCACGATCTGCACCTGTTGCAGGATCAGCGTGAGGGCGAAGGGGGAAAAGAAGCGGGAGCCGAGCAGAAGGCCGAAGACCAGGATTGAAACCACCAGCACGATCAGCGGCACCAGGGCGGGGTTCACGTGGAGGGCGTGTTGGACCGTGCCCAGAAAGCCCCGGTGGGGGTCATCGAATTCGGCGACGGCATCGCTGCGGTTGATCGCGGTCTCATAGCTGTCGGATTTTGTGTCGGTCATGGTCCCGCCCCCTTGAGACTGACGCCCGGCGGCGCGCGTTGTCCCGCGCCGCCGGGTTCTAGATGGCTTGGTGCCGTGGGGTTAGCCCCAGCAGAGGTTCTTGCCCTCGTCCACGGAAATGCTTTCGACCCCGTCTTGGGCCTGGTCGGTGACCAAGGCGACGCCGGTGTCGAAGAAGTCCTTGCCGTCGGTCGGGGCGGGCAGGGTGCCATCGGAGGCGAATTGGGCAATGGCTTCGATGCCCAGCGACGCCATCAGCAGCGGATATTGCTGCGACGTGGCGCCGATGACGCCATCGGCCACGTTTTGCACGCCGGGGCAGCCGCCATCGACGGACACGATCAACACGTCATTCTCGCGCCCGATGGCCTTGAGTGCCTCATAGGCACCGGCGGCGGCGGGTTCGTTGATGGTGTAGACCACGTTGATTTCGGGGTCTTGGGCCAGAAGGTTTTCCATGGCGCGGCGGCCCCCTTCTTCGTTGCCCTGGGTGACGTCATTGCCCACGATACGCGGATCGTCTTCGTCGCCCCATTTGTTGGGGTCTTTGACGTCGATGCCGAAGCCGGTCAGGAAGCCTTGGTCGCGCAGGACACCAACGGTGGGCTGGCTGACGGCAAGATCCAGCATGGCGATTTTGGCGTTGGCGGCGTCATCGCCCAAGGCGGCGGCGGCCCATTGGCCGATCAACTCTCCGGCGACGAAGTTGTCGGTGGCGAAGGTCATGTCGGCGGCGTCGATGGGGTTGAGCGGCGTGTCTAGGGCGATGACCAGCAGGCCCGCATCGCGCGCCTGTTGCACCGAACTGACGATGGAAGATGTGTCGGATGCCGTGATCAGGATGCCAGACGCCCCGTCCAGGATGCAGGTTTCGATGGCCGCCACTTGGGTTTCATGGTCGCCATCCACCTGACCGGCGAAGGATTTCAGGGTGATGCCCAGTTCCTCGGCCTTGGCGGTGGCGCCTTCGCGCATCTTCACGAAGAACGGGTTGGTGTCGGTTTTGGTGATAAGGCAAGCGGTGGTGCCATGGGCGTCGGCGAAGGCAGTCCCCGCGGTCGCCGAAAGGGCCAGCGCCGTGCCGGTCAGTAGTCTTTTCATAGTATCCTCCCATTGGACGTGTGTGTCCGTGCCGCCCTGACGTAAGGGCAGCCCTAAATACATGGATCGATTCGCCCGACCCGTCAAACGGGGCCGTGTTCGCGGTCCAGGTGCAGGGGCGGCGGCAGGCGGGCCGAGACTGGGGGCCGTTGCGAAGCCCGATCAACGGGTTGCGTGGGGGGGCGGCGGGCGGTCTGCTGTATCGTTTCCCCGATTTGGCGCGCCGTGGTGCCAAGGTGCATGGACGCTGGCGGCCCTGCGGTCTAGGACGCCCGTGCCAAACGGAGGACCCCATGAGCCACGGACCCAGCTTTCCCTTGACCAGCCGGTCTGGCGCCACGCTGACCGGTACGGCGGATGTGCCGGGCGACAAGTCCATCAGCCACCGATCCCTGATCCTGGGGGCCATGGCCGTGGGGCAGACGCGGGTGACGGGGCTGTTGGAGGGGCAAGATGTCCTGGACACGGCGAAGGCCATGCGGGCGTTTGGCGCCACCATCCGAAAAGACGGAGACACGTGGCTGGTGAACGGCTTGGGCGTCGGCGGGTTCCTGGAACCGGAGGATGTGATCGATTGCGGCAATTCCGGCACGGGTGTCCGGCTGATCATGGGGGCGGCGGCAACCCATAACTTCGCGGTGACCTATACCGGTGATGCCAGTCTCAGGTCCCGTCCCATGGCGCGGATCACGGATCCGTTGGCCTTGTTTGGGGCGCAGGCCTTCGGCCGCTCTGCCGGGCGGTTGCCGATGACGTTGGTGGGCGCGCGGGACCCGATCCCTGTGCAATATACGACGCCCGTGGCCAGTGCCCAGATCAAGTCGGCGGTCCTGTTGGCCGGTCTGAATGCGCCCGGAGACACCGTCGTCACCGAGCGGGAGGCGACGCGCGACCATTCAGAGCGGATGCTGCGCGGCTTTGGCGCCACCGTCGAGACGGAGCAGACCAAGGCGGGCCGGGTCATTCATCTGCAAGGGCAGCCGGAGTTGCAGCCCCAGACGATTACCGTGCCGCGCGACCCCTCCTCGGCGGCGTTTCCCGTTTGTGCGGCGCTGATTGTGCCGGGGTCGGATGTGGTGGTGCCCAATATCGGTCTGAACCCCACCCGCGCCGGTCTGTTCGAAACCTTGCGAGAGATGGGTGCGGATCTGACCTATGAAAACCCGCGCGAGGAAGGGGGGGAGCCTGTGGCCGACCTGCGCGCGCGATTCTCGCCGGACATGCGAGGGGTGGAGGTGCCGCCGGAGCGCGCGGCGTCCATGATCGACGAATATCCGATCCTGTCGGTGGTGGCGGCCAATGCCGAAGGCACGACGGTGATGCGTGGCGTTCGGGAGTTGCGGGTCAAGGAATCGGACCGCATCGACGCCATGGCCACCGGCCTGCGGGCGGCCGGTGTGACGGTGCGCGACGGCGAGGATTGGTGGGACGTGGAGGGGCGCGGCCCGGGCGGTGTGATCGGCGGTGTGACCGTGGCCACCCATCTGGACCACCGCATCGCCATGTCCTTCCTGATCTGCGGCCTGGCGTCGGCCAGGCCCATAACGGTGGACGACGCGGGCCCGATTGCCACGTCCTTTCCGATCTTTCAGCCTTTGATGGCCGCATTGGGGGCGGAGTTTTCCCAGTGATGGGGACGCCCGAAGGCGGGAGGCGTGGATGCAGATTTGTCTTTCGGGGAGCATGGCTGCCATCGGGCAGATCGAGGCCCTTGGCAAAGCGCTGCGCGCGCTTGGGCATGTCTGCGAGACGCCTGCCCGGGGGACGGCGCCTGACATGGCTCCGCGGCTGGAGGGCCTGACGGGGCAGGCGGCAAAAGCGGTCTTCGTCGCGGATCATCTGGACAAAATGCGCAGGTCAGATGCGGTTCTGATTGCGAATTTCGACAGGAACGGTGTTGGCGGATATGTGGGCACCAGCGCGTTGTTGGAGGCGGGGATGGCCTATGCGCTTGGCAAATCGCTGTTCGTGCTGCACCTGCCCGGCCGGGCGGACGTCGCCGGTGATCTGGCGGCCTTGGGCGCCATCTGTCTGGACGGGGATTTGGCCAAACTCACCGGGTGATCATCGGGGCCGGGGGCAGGCGGGTTTGGTTTCGTGCTGAGCGGGATAAGACCGGTCCAAAGGCGCTGCGACTTAGCCAAGACTGGGACGTCAGATAATCAGATGTTAATTTTCGTCGATTACTGGTCATTCCCAAGATGGCAGTTCTGTACTTCTCTGGCGACCAGGTCGCGTTCTTTGACGGTATCGACGATACCGGCAGCTCGTCTCAGTTCACGGGGGTAAATGCGCCGTTCGGGCCCTCGGACATCGTCGAGATCGAGGTGCCCGATCAGTACATCCGGCCCGATGGCACGTTCGACCCGGACGAGGTTCAATTCGCACGGGTCACGGTTGTGCGCGACGACGTGCGGTACGATTTCGACGTCGATGGCGGATCGAAAATCAAAGAAACCGGCGGCGACGAGGTTAAGGAAGCCGGGGACACGTTCTTTACCACGAATGACGAAGTCGGGCCGCCCAGCAGTGGACCGTTCGCGGGGTTGTCGTCGGGCAACATGGTGTTTTCGACCGACAGCACCTTTGCCACGGGCCAGACGACGACGATCGACCGCACAACCGACACCGACAACAATGATGATGGCGATACGACCGACAGTGGGGAGGCGGCCGATGCGCAGTTCAATGCGGGGCAGGCGGATACGCCGCCCTGCTATGCCCCGGGGACGCTGATCGACACGGTCCGGGGCCCGCGCCCGGTTGAGGCGCTGCGGCCCGGGGATCTGGTTTTGACGCGCGACCATGGGGCGCAACCGGTGTTCTGGTGTCGCAGCAGGCGGCAGGCGTTCGGTCGCCTGGACACGGACGCACGGCCGGTTCTGATCCGGGCGGGGTCTTTGGGGCGGGGGCTACCGTCCAGGGACCTTATCGTGTCGCCGCAACACAGGATCCTTGCGGGCGGCGCCGGGCAGCTGGAGCCTTTGTTTTCGGGGGAGGTGTTCGTTCCGGCCAAGGGTCTGACCGAACGGCCCGGCATCCGGCATATGATGGGCCGTCAGACGATGAAATGGGTTCATTTTGCATGCGCCCGGCATGAGGTTGTCCGCGCGAATGGATGTTGGGCCGAGTCCCTTTTGTTGGGAAAGGTCGCGCAGCGGGGGCTGACCGGGAAAGACCGGAGGGTTTTGCAATCAATGCTGCCTCCGGCGACCGTCCCCGAGTTTCTGAACGGACCTGCGGCGCGGACCTGTTTGACGGTGGGCGAGACTCGGCGGGCCATAAACCAGGCTGCGTCGACCTTTCTTGCGGTGGCTTAGAAGCTCGGGGGGGCTTGGCAGGTCCTCGGCTGGATTGCCCAGTTTTGGGCATGTCTGACCGGTGGCGATGTCTGCAACGGACGCGACCGTGAGGGGACGCGTTTGCCTGCCTGCTGAATGTTAAGCAGATGACGTCTTTCATGGGTCTTCTGGTGGGATGGGGGCCTTGGCAGGGCCGGCTGCCGTTCCGCGAGATGGGGATCGTGCGCTGCTATCGTCGCCTCGCCTGCGGGCGCAAGCCGCGTCAGCCGCGTTTGCGGAAAACGGGCGTCGTCGGGGGCTTGGGCGCCCACTGCTGTCGGGCGGCGAAGCGACGACTGCGCCGCACCCGTTGTACATGCGCCCGTGCCAGTGAGATGCCACCCGGTACGGCGCTGATGTCTTCCCGCTAGAGCTTGCCCACGATCCAGCGCAGGGCCGCGAAGTAGCCTTCGACCCCCAGGCCGCAAAGGACGGCATCCGCGCGGGCGCTGATATAGGAGTGGTGGCGATAGGCTTCGCGCGCGTGGATGTTGGTGACGTGCACCTCTGCCACCGGGCCGTCAAAGGCGCGCAAGGCATCGAGGAGCGCGATGGAGCTGTGGCCATAGGCGCCGGGGTTTATGATGATCCCGTCTTGGGTGCCGCGGGACCCTTGGATCCAGTCCACCAATTGACCTTCGTGGTTGGATTGATGGCATGTGACGTCGGCCAATGCCATTTCGGCCAGGCGCCGTTCCACATCGGCAAGGGTGTCGGCGCCATAAATCTCGGGCTCACGCAGGCCCAGCAGGTTCAAATTGGGACCGTTCAGGATCAGAACTTTGTGCATCTTGGCCTCGTCTCTTTCGCAAAGGGCCTAACGCACGGGCACATCCCTGCCAATGGCCTGGCCAACTGGACCTATCGCATGGGAAAATCATAGCGCCAGAAATGTCACCCTCTTGATCCAGGGGCGCAGTTGCTGAACCCTCTCGTGCGGAGGATCGATCTTGATCGCACGCGACGCGCACACCCTATTGCTGACCCCGCACCAGGTCTGGATAGACCGGGTCGGCTTTCGCGTGGCGATTGCGGTCATGGCTGCCATGGAGGCCCCGCCAGACCGATCCCTTCCCTGACAAAAGCCGGGGCCACGCGCCCCTGGACCCACGCCCCCTTTGCGGGGCCAAAGGAAGGCATCGCACATGAGCATCCCCAAAAAAGCCCGCGTTGTGATCATCGGAGGCGGCGCCGTGGGCGTCTCGTCCCTGTACCACTTGGCGCTGGAAGGCTGGACCGATTGTGTCCTGCTGGAACGCAACGAATTGACCGCGGGGTCCACCTGGCATGCGGCGGGCAATTGCCCGAACTTCGCCGCGTCCTGGGCGATTATGAATATCCAGCGCTATTCCATGGCGCTCTATCGGGAGTTGGGCGACCGCGTCGACTATCCGATGAACTATCACGTGTCGGGGGCCATCCGCCTGGCGCATTCCAAAGAGCGGTTGCAGGAATTTGAGCATGTGCGGGCCATGGGGGATATCCAGGGCCTGAAGATGGAGATCTGCGATAACGCCGCCCTGGCCAACTACCATCCGGGGATGGAGACCCACGACCTGGAGGGCGGGCTGTGGGACCCGGAGGACGGCGACATCGACCCCGCGCAACTGACCCAGGCCCTGGCCAAGGGCGCGCGCGATCTGGGCGCGAAGATCATCCGCCATTGTCCGGTGACGGGCGTGACGAAGGCGGGTGACGGCTGGGTCGTTCATTGCGAGCAGGGGGAAATCGCCTGTGACTATGTGGTCAACGCGGCAGGGTACTATGCGGCGCGCGTGGCCGAGTGGTTCGAGCCCTATGGGCGCCCCCCTTTGCCCATGGCGGTCATGTCCCACCAGTACATGCTGACCGAGCCGATCGCCGAGTACGAGGCCTATGCCAAGGACCATGGTGGCAAGATGCCCATGATCCGCGACCCCGATATCAGCTATTACCTGCGCCAGGAAAAGTCCGGCCTGAACCTGGGCCCCTATGAGCGCAACTGCGTGTCCATGTGGAACGATTCCGCGCCCGATGACAGCATGCCGGAGGATTTCAGTTTCCAACTGTGGGGCGATGATCTGGACCGGCTGGAGGATTACATCGCCGACGCCATGGAACGGGTGCCCGCGCTTGGCACCGCTGGCGTCAGTGCCGTAATTAATGGTCCGATCCCCTATGCGCCCGACGGTTTGCCGCTGATTGGACCGATGCCAGGGGTGAAGAACGCCTTTGACGCCAACGCCTTCACCTTCGGGATCGCCCAGGCGGGCGGCGCGGGCAAGGTGTTGGCCGATTGGATCGTCCATGGCGCGACCGAGTGGGACAGTTGGGACGTGGATCCGCGCCGCTTCGGGGCCTACGCGTCCGACAAGGCGTATACCCGCGCCAAGGCCGAAGAGGTTTATGGCCACGAATACGGCATGCACTTCCCGCACATGCACTGGCCCGCCGGGCGGGATATGCTGACGTCGCCCATCCATGCCAAGCTATTGGAGCAGGGGGCCAAGACCAACCCATTTGGCGGGTGGGAGCGGGCCTGTTGGTTCGCAAAGCCGGGCGATGATCTGTCCTTTGAGCCGACCCAGACATGGGGCCGGGACGGGCCCTGGCACATCCGGGTGCGCGAAGAAGTCGAGGCCGTGCGCGATGGTTGCGGGGTGCTGGACCTGTGCGGCTTCTCTCGGTTCGATCTGAAGGGGGACGGGGCGGCCGATTGGCTGTCCACGCAAATCGCCGGGCGCCTGCCCAAGGTCGGACGCATGACGCTGTGCTATTTCCAGGGGCCGACGGGCAAGTTCAAGACCGAGATGTCGGTGGCCCGGTGGACGGATGACAGCTTCACTCTGATTACCGCCGCCGTGGCGCGCGACCATGACCGGGATATGCTGACCTTTGCCATGCCCGACAGCTTGACCCTGACGGATCGGACCGAAGACATGTCCTGCCTGTTGGTCACGGGCCCCAAATCGCGGGACGTGTTGGCGCAGTTGACCAATGCGGACCTGTCGGCGCCATGGCTGTCGGTCCAGGAAGCGTCCGTCCAGGGCCATGATGTGCGCCTGCAACGGGTCAGTTTCGCGGGCGAGCTTGGCTGGGAAATCCACGCGCCGGTGGAGGCCATCGCGCCAATCTATGAGGCGCTTATGGGGACCGAGGCCGAGCCGTTTGGCATGTGGGCCCTGAATTCCATGCGGATCGAGAAGGCCTATCGCGCCTGGGGCAGTGACCTGTCGCCGGGCTATAGCTTGCGCGAAGTGGGGGCGGATCGGTTCATCCGCATGGAAGATCGCGGCCCGGACCCGGAAAAGTGCCTGCATGTGCTGACCCTGGACGACCTGGGCTATGACCCGCTGCCCATGTCGCCTGTCTATGTCGGGGGCAAGATCGTCGGTGAGATTACGTCATCGGCCTACGGCCACCGGGTGGGCAAACCAGTCGCGATGGCCATGCTGGCCAAAGCGGACGCGCCCGTGGGCAGCACTGTCGAGGTCGAAACCTTTGGCCAACGTATCAACGCAGAGGTCCATGCCGATGGCGCGCTGTGGGACCCAGAGAATGAACGGATCCGGGCATGACTAAGGATATCCCAACCAACGCCCGCGTCGTCATCATCGGCGGCGGGGTTATCGGCTGTTCCGTGGCGTATCATCTGGCCAAGAAGGGCTGGACGGATATTGTCCTGCTGGAGCGCAAAAAGCTGACCTCTGGCACGACATGGCATGCGGCGGGGTTGATCGCGCAGTTGCGGTCCTCGGCGCCTGCGACACGGTTGGCGAAGTATTCGGCGGACCTTTACGCCAACCTGGAGGCCGAGACGGGTGTGTCCACCGGGCTGGCGCAGTATGGGTCGGTGTCTGTCGCGCTGACCGAAGCGCGGCAGGAGGAGTTGTTGCGCAACGCGTCCATGGCCCGGGCCTTCGGGGTCGAGGTGGCGGAATTGTCGCCTGCCGAGGTAAAGGAAAAATACCCCCATATCAGCCTGGATGGTGTCCATGGCGGCGTCTGGTTGCCGGGCGACGGGCAGGGGGACCCGGCCAATATCGCGCTTGCCCTGGCCAAGGGTGCGCGCCAGAACGGCGTGAAGATCATCGAAGGCGTGAAGGTCACAGGCGTTGACGTCAATAATGGTCGCGCGACCGGCATCCGCTTTGAGCAGAACGGCGAAGAGGGGCGGATTGCGTGCAGCGACGTCGTGAACGCGGCGGGCATGTGGGCCCATGAAGTGGGCCAATTGGCCGGTGTGAACGTGCCTTTGCACGCCTGCGAACATTTCTACATCGTCACCGAGAACATCCCCGGTTTGCAGCATATGCCGGTCCTGCGCGTTCCCGATGAATGTGCGTATTACAAGGAAGATGCGGGCAAAATCCTGCTGGGCGCGTTCGAGCCGAAGGCCAAGCCGTGGGGCATGGATGGCATCCCCGAGAGTTTCGAGTTCGACCAGCTGCCCGAAGATTTCGACCATTTCGAGCCGATTTTGGAACAGGCCATCGCGCGGGTTCCCATGCTGGAAACGGCGGGTATCCACACGTTCTTCAATGGCCCCGAAAGCTTCACGCCCGACGATGCGTATAACCTTGGGCCGTCGCCAGAGGTGCCCAATATCTGGGTCGCGGCGGGCTTCAACTCCATCGGGATTCAATCCGCAGGGGGCGCTGGCATGGCGCTGGCCGAGTGGATGGAAAGCGGAGAGATGCCGTTCGACCTGGTCGATGTGGATATCGCGCGCAACCAGACGTTCCAACGCAACCGTCGCTACCTGAAGGAACGCGCGACCGAGAGCCTGGGCCTTTTGTATCAGGACCACTGGCCGTTCCGTCAGAAGGAGACGGCGCGGGGCATCCGGCGGTCGCCGTTCCATGCGCAACTGGCCGAGCTGGGCGCCGTGTTCGGGGAGTTTGCCGGATGGGAACGGGCGAATTGGTTCGCTTGGCCCGGGGAGCCACGGGAATATCAGTACAGCTGGGGACCCCAAAACTGGTTCGCCAATGCCGCCCATGAACATAGCCGCATTCGCGAAAGCTGTGGCTTCTATGACATGTCGTCATTCGGCAAGATCAAGATCGATGGCCTGCACGCCGAGGATTTTCTGAACCGCGTTTGCGGGGGGGATATGTCGGTGCCGCCGGGCAAGATCGTGTACACGCAGATGCTGAACAGCCGGGGCGGTGTTGAGGCGGACGTGACCGTCACGCGTTTGTCGGAGTTCAGCTATCTGATGGTGACGCCTGCGGCGACGCTGGTCAAAGACATGGCTTGGTTGCGCCGCCATGAAGACCCGAATGACGCGGTGTTCATTACCGATATCACAGCCGGCGAGGCGGTCTTGGCGATCATGGGGCCGAAGTCCCGCGAGGTGCTGCAAGCCATTAGCCCCGCCGATTTCTCGAACGAAGCGTTCCCGTTTGGGATGGCGAAGGACATCGACATTGGCCTGGGCTTGGCCCGGGCGCACCGGGTGTCTTACGTGGGCGAGCTTGGGTGGGAAGTGTATATCCCGTCGGACATGGCGGCCCATGTCATGGAGACGATGATCGAGGCAGAGACCTGCGCGCGTCCCGTGGGGCTGCATACGATGGACAATTGCCGGATGGAGCGCGCATTCCGGCATATGGGTCATGATATCACGCCCGCGGATCACGTGGTCGAGGCTGGGCTGGGCTTTGCGGTGAAGACCAAGAAGAACAGCGATTTCATTGGCCGCGATGCCGTTCTGCGCAAGCGGGAGGAGGGGCTGAGCAACCGGATGCTGCAGTTCAAACTGACCGAGCCTGAAGTCATGCTGTACCACAACGAACCCATCGTTCGGGACGGGGAGATTGTGGGCCACATCGCGTCGGGCGCCTATGGCCACCATTTGGGGGGCGCCATGGGGCTAGGCTATGTGCCCTGCAAGGGCGAGAGCATCGATGACAGCTTGGCCTCGTCCTATGAGATCGAAGTCGCGGGCCGTCGGGTTGCCGCCGAAGTCGCGTTCAAGCCGATGTATGATCCTAAAGGCGAACGCTTGAAGATGTGAGCCCAAGGCCCCGGGCGCCCATGGTGTGCGGCGCCCGGGGTGGTCGCATGCGTTACTTCACAGTGATGGTGATCACGTCGGACATGACGGGTGCGTCATGGACGATGTGGTTCAGGTCGCCCAGAACCATTTGCAGCGTGTGTTCGCCCGGGGCCAGTTCGACGGTCGTTTCTGTCTGACCACCGCCGAAATGGATATGCTGATCATCGGCGGGGATGCCAAACTCAAGCTCGGACGCGTCCTCTGATCCGAAAGCGGGCCTGTTCACCAGAAGGTGATGGTGACCTGTGTTTTCTTGTTCCGTGCCCGCAGGCGCGACGCCCATGCCGCGCAGGCCGAACTTCACCAGGATCGGAGATGTGACGGTGTCGCCATCTTCAATGTTGATGAAATACACCTCCGCGTCGTCGGGGGCAGGCGTGTCTTGGGCCAGGGCGGGCAGGGCCGTGGCGAAGGCGACCAGGGTCGCGAGAACAACGGGTTTCATGTCACAATCTCTCCAAAGTTACTTGGCGCAGCAGATGCGTTCCGCCACAACAACACGAAAGGAGATAGATTTATTCGGTTTGGGAACAAAAATTCTGCGCAGGAAGAGGTGCGATCAGGGTTGCCCGCGCTCTACCCTCGGCTGTGGCGCTTTGCTTTGATGCAGGCGGGGGATCGGCAGATGGCGTCTGACCTCGCCCAGGCCACGTGCTTGCGCGCGTTGGAGAAGGCAGACGGCTTTACGCCGGGAACGCGGCTGGACAGTTGGTTGTTCAAGATGGCGCATCGCCTTTGGCTCAATGAAATCCGCGCGCAGGCTGTGCGGCGCGGCGGGGGCCTTATGCCGGTCGAGAGCCTGGACCTGCCCGATCCGGCACCGACGCCCGAAACGAATATTTTCACCACTGAAGTGTTATCTTTCATATACGGCCTGCCAGAAGCCCAGAGGGCCGCAGTCCTGCTGGTCTATTGCGATGGCTATAGCTATGCGGAGGCGGCGGAGATCTTGGAGGTTCCCATCGGGACCATCATGAGCCGGTTGTCATCTGCGCGTCGCAAGGTTGCGGACGCGATGGGGAAAGAGAGCATGGAACAGGCCCATGGCTAACGGTGATTTCACCGACGAGGAACTGACGGCCTACCTGGATGGAGAGGCATCTGACGACGTGTCGTCGCGCATCACGGCTGCCTTGGCGCAAGGGTCCGGCGGCGTGTCCGACCGGTTGGAGGCC
Organism: Pseudomonadota bacterium; assembly: GCA_039817645.1. Taxonomy (GTDB): domain Bacteria; phylum Pseudomonadota; class Alphaproteobacteria; order Rhodobacterales; family Rhodobacteraceae; genus Jannaschia. Next base: position 37,433 of record JBCBVM010000027.1, read on the forward strand.
CTGGGCGCGGCCTTGGGGCCCATGCAGGCGGCCTATGGCGCCTTGCTGAATGAGGCGCCGAAAATGCCGGTTTTGCCATCCAACGCGCCAGCGCGGGGTCGACCGCGATTGGCGCTGGTTGCGGCCAGCGTGGCGACCTTGGTTCTGGGGTTCGGGATCGGCCAATGGAACCCGGCCGCCGGGGCGGTCGAGCGGGATTGGATGACCTATGTGGCGTCCTATCAGGCGTTGTACGTGCCGGAAACCTTGCCCAAGGCCGTCCCGTCGGAGGCGGAGCGATTGGCACAGTTGGGTCGGCTGGGCTTTGTTCTGGGGCTGGACCTGCCCTTGCCGGAGGTGGAGGGCCTGACCTATGCCCGCGGGCAAGTGCTTGGGTTCGATGGCGTGCCACTGATCCAGCTTGCCTTTGCGACCGAAGCGGGCACGCCGGTTGCCCTGTGCATCATAGAGCGACCCGAAGACCAGGACACGGCCATTGCGTTGGCCCGGCGTGAAGGGCTGGAGGCGGCGGCGTGGATCGATGGGGGCTATGGCTTCCTGCTGATCGGGGGCACGGATCGCGCGATGATCCGCGATGCGGCGGAACAATTTGCGGCGGCGCTTTGATCGCGCGGGCACTGTCCCAACGGGTTTGAGATCGCGGGGGCCGGACGCCTTCAATGAAAAGGCCGCCCCGAGGGACGGCCTTTGTCTATTTTCGACCTGACGATCAGCTGTCGGGCTGTTCGTCTTCGCTGGTCTCGCTTTCGGGTGTGGCCACGGGGCCATCGTCCAAATCGTCGGCGGCGGACCCGATATCGTCGAACAGTTCGGCGATCTCGAACTCGGCGGCGGCCTCTTCCTCAGCGGCGAGATCTTGGATGGATTTGCCGGAGGCTTGCAGTTCCGCTTCCTCGTTGGAGCGGGCCACGTTCAACGTGATCTCCACTTCCACTTCGGGGTGCAGAACGACCGTCACGGCGTGCAGGCCCAAGTCTTTGATTGGGCGCTGCAGAGCCACTTGGGCGCGATTGACCGTAAAGCCCGCCTCGGTGGCGGCATCCGCCGCGTCGCGTGTGGTGACGGAGCCATAGAGCGCACCGGCGTCAGACGCAGAGCGGATGATGATGAACTGCTGGCCACCCAGCTTGTCACCGGCCGCCTCTGCCTCTTTGCGGGCCTCTAGGTTTTGCGCCTCAAGCTGGGACTTGCGCCCCTCGAACGCGGCCACATTGGCGTCGGACGCGGTCAGCGCCTTGCCTTGGGGCAGCAGAAAGTTGCGCGCGTAGCCGGGCTTCACGTCGACGACGTCGCCCATTTGGCCCAGCTTGGACACGCGTTCCAGAAGGATCACTTGCATATCGAAGTCTCCTTATTTCACTGCGTAGGGCAGCAGGGCCAGGAACCGGGCGCGCTTGATGGCACGGGCCAGCCTGCGCTGGTTCTTGGCGGACACGGCCGTGATGCGCGCGGGCACGATCTTACCACGCTCCGAGATGTAGCGCTGCAGGGTGCGGGTGTCTTTGTAGTCGATTTTGGGGGCGTTGGGGCCCTCAAACGGATCGGACTTGCGACGGCGGAAGAAAGGTTTGGCAGCCATATCTGTCTCTCCTTATCGGCGTTCGCGGCGCTCGGAGCGCTCGTCGCGTTTCTGCATCTGGACCGAGGGGCCTTCCTCATGGGCGTCGACCTTCACGGTCAGCACGCGCATGACGTCATCATGCAGGCGCGCCAGGCGCTCCATCTCTTGGATGGCGGCGGACGGTGCGTCGGTGCGCAGGAAGGCGTAGTGGCCCTTGCGGTTCTTGTTGATCTTGTAGGCCATGGTCTTCACGCCCCAGTACTCGCTTTCGACGACAGAGCCGCCATTGTCCGCGAGGACGGTGCTGAAATGTTCCACAAGGCCTTCGGCTTGCGCGTTGGACAGGTCCTGACGCGCAATCATCACATGCTCATAAAGCGGCATGATCGCTCCTGTATGTCTGAGCGTGTTTCATAGATCGGGGCACACCCGCCGCCCGATCACGAGAGGCCACGCTGTCAAAAAGCTGTGGCGGGATAGGGGGCGTATAGCGATGTGGGGCCGCCGCGCAAGGGGGTTTGCGCCCTATCGCAGCCAGCCGCGGACATAGTCGAACAGGGTCTTCTCTTTTGGCAGGGGTGGGGCGGGCAGGTTGGCGGGTGTGTCCTGGGCGGCTGGCGCCGCAGTCTTTGCCGTGCGCACTGGTTTCGGCGGACGATCCGGCGCAATGACCGACAGGGCCTTGAGGGTGCCCCAAACCTCTCGATCCGTCCAATAACCGAGGTGGCCGCCGGTATCGATGCGGACATTCGTCACTTCGGCCCCGGCGCCGCGAATCCAGGTGCCAACATAATCGTCGGCCCGGAAGATATTGACCCAACGGCTGACCGAGAAGGGGCGGAGGATCTGGTAATTCTGGCCGAAATAGTGGGCATAGACATGGCCCAGCGGACTGCCCATCGTCACAAGCGTCACCGGCAGGCGCAGGTCCATCCCCTGCAATGTCTGATGCGCCACCACCGTCCCTTGGGAGTGGGAGAGGACCGTGATGCGCGTGACGTCCGTGTTCTGGTCCAGCAGCCAGGTCACCACTGTCTCGAACCGGGCCTGGATCCGGTCGCGGTGGAGATATGTGCTGCGATCCGGGGACAGGCGGGGGTTCGAGGCGTGGGACCGGGTGGAGTAGGAGACGATGTCCCGCGCGATGCCCACAACGCCGCCGACCGTGTCCGGAAAGCGGACGAGAAACACGCCGAGGACGGCTACGAAGGGCGTGATCAGCCAGTCCATCTGCCGCATCTGGAGGTCGAGGGATTGCAGAGAGATGTAAAGGCGTTCCACCAAGGCGGGCCAGGTGAAGGCGTCCCCATCTTCGAACAAGGGTCGCAACCCGCCCAGGGCGCCGGACACCACGCCTAGGGCCACCAACCCCACCGACAGGGTCAGCACGCCGTTCAGGATCGGATTCAGGAGGAGGCGCCCCAGCCACCGGTCCCGGGGGCTGTCGGGGGCCAAAGCCAGGCGGGACGCAGACGCGGCGCGCGCGCCGTAAATGACGCCGGCGCACACGAACAGGATCAAAAGTGCGGGCACCACATAGGTCAGCGACGCAGAGACCGGCGCGAAGTGCAGGCGGAGCATTTCCAGCAACAGAACCGGCGCCCGGGGTGGCCCCACGCCATCGAAGGGATCGCGGGCCAGAAACTCCGTCGCGGTGGTTTGGAACAGGGACCAGAGGGCCACGGTGATCGTCAGCCAGAACAACAGCATGGCGGCACAGATCGACAGATAGATCGCCCGCTTCACCCCGAAGTCTTTCCAGAATGTTCCGGCCCGTAGGACCGAAATCAGGACCAGAAGGACGACTGCGACGGTCCAGGCCACATGGAGCGCGCCCACCGAGGCGGCGACAAAACAGCTGATCCCCGCCATGTGGGACAAGGACGGGTTGGCACATTCCGGGATAAATTGACGCCCGAAGTTCAGGTCCGCCCCCAACAGTGTCAGCAAGGCGATGGACAAGCTGAGCGTGCCCAGGAACGCCAGGCCGTAGCCCAGGCAGCGGGTCAGATAGGTGGGCATCTGCATCGCGCTTTTCCCGCCTTCGCGCCGGGCATAGAGCCAGCCGCCCCCAGCCAAGATGGCGCCCAAGCTGCCCAAAACGATCTCGGTCGTGATCCCATCTGAGGTGAGCGAGAAGAGGAACTCATCGCCCAGAAGGACCAACGCCCCGAAGAAAAGGAACAGGTTAAGGGGTGCGATCACGCCATAGAACAAGGCCACGAAGGTCGTGACCAGCCGCGCGATGAGAGGCCATTCGCGGATGGTGCCGTTCTGCGCATTGTCCAGGGCCAGATAGCCCAGCCCAAGGATCAGGCGAAGCAGATCCACCAGGGTTGTGAAGGCACCGGACGGAGCGGCGGAAAGGTCGGCCCAGTGGACTTCGGCAAAGAGAAGGTCGTCCTGGCTTTGGGCTTTGATCCGTCGGATGTGGCAGTCATGGAGAGGAAGTTGGCGGGGCGGGGGCGCGCCAGTGGCCTCCAGCGCTTCGGCGTGTTTGACGGTTTCGTGCAAGACCGGCGCGGTGAGGCCCAGTTCGGACCGGGCGGCCCCCACCACATCGTCCACCATTTGCCCAGGCACCTGTTCGCCAATGCCGTGGACCAAAACCATCAGATGCGTCGCCATGGGGTCTCGATCAATAATCTTCGTCCAATGGCCTGTGCTTACCACAACAGGTCCGGTGACGATACTTTGGCCTGCATGGGCGCACACGGTCTGTTGACCGGCACCGGTTTGCCTTTCGTGAAAACAAGCCGACTTTGAAAAGCACCGTACCCAACTGTCAGGAGATTCTGATGATCCGCACCTCCCTTGCCGCTGCAACCTTACTTTTGGCGACCCCGGTCCTTGCCGACACGGAGACATTCACGCTTGATTCCAGCCATTCCCAGATCCTGTTCAGCTATAATCATCTTGGGTTTTCGACGACCTTCGGGATGTTTTCGGGGTTTGAGGGCACCATCGAATTCGACGCCGACGACCCTGCCGCATCGTCCGTCTCTGTCTCGATGCCGCTGACGATGATGTTCACGGGCTGGGAAGCGCGGGACAAGCACTTCCAATCCGCAGATTTCTTGGACGCCGCGGCCAATCAGACGGTGTCCTTTGAAAGCACATCCATCGAGGTCACCGGCGAAGACACGGCGTTGATCACCGGCGATTTGACCCTGGGCGGCGTGACGCAGTCCATCGTACTGGACACGAAACTGAATCAGGCAGGCGATCACCCGCGCGCGAACAAGCCATGGCTGGGTTTTGATGCGACCACGACCATCCTGCGCTCGGACTTCGATGCGGGCAACTTTGCCCCGTTCGTGTCCGACGAGGTGGAGATCATCATTTCCATCGAGGCTGAGAAAGCCGAAGCTTAAACGCAAAATGCGCCGAGCCTTCGGGTTCGGCGCATCCGTCCCGTGTTCGGGCTAGACCTAGAAAAAGGCTTGTAAGCCCGTCTGCGCACGCCCCAGAATAAGGGCATGGATGTCGTGGGTGCCCTCATAGGTGTTCACCGTCTCCAGGTTCATCATGTGACGGATGACCTGATATTCCTCTGAGATGCCATTGCCGCCATGCATGTCCCGGGCCATGCGGGCAATGTCCAACGCCTTGCCGCAATTGTTGCGCTTGATCAGAGAGATCATTTCAGGCGCGGCCAGCCCCTGATCCATCAACTGTCCGACACGCAAGGCGCCTTGCAGGCCGAACGCGATGTCCGTCTGCATGTCGGCCAGCTTCTTTTGGAACAGTTGGGTCTGCGCCAGGGGTTTGTCGAACTGCTTGCGGTCCAGCCCGTATTGCCTGGCGGCGTGCCAACACGTCTCTGCCGCGCCCATGACGCCCCAGCCGATGCCGTAGCGCGCGCGGTTGAGGCAACCAAAAGGCCCCTTCAGACCACTGACATTGGGCAAAAGCGCGTCTTCGCCCACTTCGACGCCGTCCATCACGATCTCTCCGGTGGTGGAGGCGCGAAGGGATTGCTTCCCTTTGATCGTGGGCGCCGACAGGCCTGCCATGCCCTTGTCCAGGACGAAGCCTTTGATCTTGCCGCCATGGGCGTCGGACTTGGCCCAAACGACGAAAACATCGGCGAAGGGTGCGTTAGATATCCACATCTTGGCGCCCGTCAGGCGATAGCCGGTTGCCGTCTTCTCGGCGCGGGTTTTCATGCCTGCCGGATCGCTGCCTGCATCGGGCTCGGTCAGGCCGAAACACCCGATCAGCGTGCCCGCCGCCAGACCGGGCAAGTATTTCTGCCGCTGCTCCTCTGTCCCGTAGGCGTGGATTGGGTACATCACGAGCGACGATTGAACCGACATCATGGACCGATAGCCGGAATCGACCCGCTCAATTTCCCGCGCGACCAGGCCATAGGTCACGTAAGACCCGCCGAGGCCGCCATATTCTTCGGGGATGGTGACGCCCAAAAGGCCCGCCGTGCCCATCTTGCGAAACAGGGCGGGGTTTGCGGTTTCCTGCGCGTAGGCGTCGCGGACGATCGGGGCCAATTCGGTTTGCGCGAAAGTAAGGGCCGCGTCGCGCAGCATCCGCTCATCCTCGCCCAACTGATCTTCGAGGCGGAACGGGTCGTCCCATTGGAACGGGGCCAGGTCAGGGCCGGTGCCGGTCTGTGCAATGTCCTTCATGGCGTCCTCCATTGGTCTTTCTAAGGTCAGCTAGGGCATCCGGTGATGGGCTGCAACGCGACAGGTGCGCCCCGTCCGCTACTCGTTCAAGAACCGCTCCAACCCTTGCAATGTGTAGCGACTGTCCACCGGGCCCACGTCGTCGCTGTCATAGCCCGGGTCCTGGGGCAGACAGCCTTCGCCACAGATCAGCCGGGCTTCCAGGCGTTGGCCATCCACGAACCACAGGCGCCCGCCGGGTGTGGCCACGAAGCCGTCGATCCCCTCATCGGCGTCGGCCAGCACGTCATCGGGGGAGGGGATTTCGGCGCCCGGATCTTCGTAGGCGCCATGGGTGTGGACTGAAGCCACGGTTTCGATGTCGCCGCGAAAGTCGGGGAGCGTACAACTGTCTCTGCGCCCGCGCCGTGCGGTGGTGGCCACGAACCGGCCTGCGCCATCGATGCCGATTAAGCCGCAGAACTCTCGATCCGCGTCAAAGGACCGGTGTTGCCATTGTGCCAGAACCCCCCGGGCCGCGGCCACAAGCTCGGATGATTGGGCATGGGCGGCGCCCACCGTCGCCAGCGCCACAAGATGCACAGCCAAAAATCGCATGCTGCCCCCTTTTGTTCGGTCCCCGGCAGTGTCGCGTGGCCCGCTGGCCTTGGCAAGGTGCCGCGCCGGGCAGGGGTTGTCGGCCCCCGGCAGGCGCGTCATCCTAGGCCCTGGAGGAGGATGCGGCATGATGTTGGATAACGCCCCACGTGCGGCCTTGGGCTGGCACAAGCAGGGAAAACAGGCCGCCTTGGCCACCGTGATCGAAACCTGGGGGAGTGCGCCGCGGCCCAAAGGGTCGCAACTTGCCATATCCGAGGATGGGGAGCTTGTGGGCTCCGTCTCGGGCGGGTGCGTGGAAGGGGCGGTCGTGGCCGAGGCTTTGGATGCCATGGGGGACAAGCGGCACCGCGTCTTGGAATACGGGGTGACCGATGATGAGGCCTTTGCGGTGGGTCTGGCCTGCGGAGGCACGATCCGGATCCTGCTGGAGCCTGTGGGCGGCGGCCTGTCCCCTGTGGTGCTGGAAGATCTGGTGGACCGACGCCAGCGCGCCGAAGTGGTGGGCCAAGCGACCAGCGTCGCGTCTGGCCAGGCGCATCTTCTTGGGCCGAGCGCGATGGAGGATCGGCTGCGCCAAGACCTCAGCGGGTTTGAGCCCGATGGCGATACATTCGTCACGCTTCACGCGCCGCCCCTGCGGTTGGCGGTGGTGGGCGGGGTGCATATTGCCCAGGCCTTGGTCCCCATGGCGCGGTTGGCGGGATATGCCGTCACCGTCATCGACCCCCGAGAGGCGTTTGCGTCGGCCGATCGGTTCCCAGCGACGCTGCTGGATCACGATTGGCCGGACGACGCCATGGAGCGGTTCAACCCCGACGGGCGCAGCGCCGTGGTCCTGTTGACCCACGATCCGAAACTGGATGACCCCGCGCTGCAGGTGGCCCTGCAAAGCCCGGCTTTCTATGTGGGCGCCTTGGGGTCAACTCGGACCCATGCCAAACGGGTCGCGCGGATGGCCGAAGCGGGGCTGAGCGCCGAAGCCATGGCACGGTTGGATGCGCCCATCGGCCTGAATATCGGCGCGAAGACACCGGGTGAGATTGCAATCGCCATCTTGGCGGCCATGACCCAGACCCTCCGCCAGGGATGAAGTTTGGCCCCGTTCCCATCGACACGGCCTTGGGGGCGGTGTTGGCCCATAGCACCTTGGCCGCGGACCCTGCGCCGCCCGAACGCCGGACCTATAAGATCCCCAAGGGTACGATGCTGACCCAGACCCATTTGGACGATCTGCGCGCCAATCACGTCCGCACCGTCATCGTGGCGCAATTGGACCCGGGCGATGTGCCCGAGGATGCCGCCGCGCTGCAACTGGCCGAGGCGGTGGCGGGGCCAGGTCTGGTTGCCGGAGGGGCGGGGACCGGCCGCGTGAACCTGCGGGCCGCGCATGCCGGGATCGTCGCGCTGGACGCGTGGGCCCTTGAAGCAATGAACCGGGTGGACCCAGGCATTACGATCGCAACGGTGCCCGAATGGCAAAGACTGCCCGCAGACGGGTTGGTGGCGACGATCAAGATCATCCCCTTCGGTGTGTCGAAGGATCTGTTGGACCGGGCGTGCGATTTGGTCCGGGGGGCCATGTCGTTGCAGACCGCAACCATTGCCTCCGCCACGTTGATCGAAACCCGCATTGACGACGCCACCCCATCCGACAAAGGCCGCCGTGCAATCGCAGAGCGGTTGGGACGGTTCGGCGTGGACCTGTCCGACAGGGTAATCGTGCCCCATGCCGCGCCCGACATCGCCGACGCGCTTGGCAAGGCTCCGGGACGTTTGCGTCTTATCCTGACGGCCTCGGCCACGTGTGACATCCGCGATGTGGCCCCCGAAGGCGTGCGCGCGGCGGGGGGCACGGTGCTGCATTACGGGATGCCCGTGGACCCAGGCAACCTGCTCTTTCTGGGGCAGGTGGGTGCGGAGCCGGTGATTGGCCTGCCTGGCTGTGCCCGCTCTCCCGCGCTCAATGGTGCGGATTGGGTGATGGAACGGGTCGTCTGTGGCGTCCCCCTGGATCAAATCGACATCCCCGGTATGGGCGTCGGCGGGCTGCTCAAAGAGATCCCGACGCGCCCGCAGCCCCGCGAACGCAGGCTAAACCGCTGAAATTCTGAGCAACCGTCGCGAGACAAGGCAGTTTGAGAATTTGGGTGTTTTCAGTCTCGTCCGGCTGTGCTTTGTTATCCACACTCTAGGGGAGACCGGCCATGGCCCACGTCACAATGACCGTAAATGGTGAAAGCCGGACGGCAGATGCCGAAGGTCGGACGCTGTTGGTCGAGTGGCTGCGCGAAGGGGTGCGCCTGACGGGCACCCATGTGGGCTGCGACACGTCCCAGTGTGGCGCCTGCGTGGTCCATGTGGATGGGGCCGCGGTCAAAGCGTGCACGGTCCTGGCCCAGGAATGTGATGGTGCGGACGTGACCACCATCGAGGGGATGGCCAATGCCGATGGCTCCCTCGGGCCGATCCAAGAGGCCTTTCGGGAGTATCACGGGCTGCAATGCGGGTTTTGCACACCGGGCATGATCATGTCTGCGGCGGCGTTGCTGAAGGAAAACCCCACACCGACCGAAGCCGATGTGCGCCATTACCTAGAGGGCAATATCTGCCGCTGCACCGGCTACCATAACATCGTCAAAGCGGTGATGGCGGCGTCGGGTCAATCCGTCGACGCGGTAGCCGCGGAATAGAAGCATGAGATAGGGACTTGGCGCACGGCGCCTCGTCCCCGGGGGCGCGGAAGGGAGGAGCCGCGCCCCCAACCTTGAACACCAGACCCGTAAGAACCGATCTGAGGCACGCCATGTATGATTTCGAATTGAAAAAGCCGAAAACCATCGTGGATGCCGTGGCCGCGTTGGCCGACGACGAGGCCCAGGCCCTTGGCGGTGGTCAGACCCTGCTGCCCACGATGAAAGCGCGCCTGGCACAGCCGGAGGCGTTGGTGGCCCTGTCTGACATTGCCGAGATGCGGGGCATCTGCATGGACGATGACGGGCGGGTGTGCATCGGTGGCGCCACGACCCATGCGCAGGTCGCGCGGGAGTTGCACAGCAGTTACCCGGCCATGGCGGATTTGGCAGGGCGGATCGGCGACCCGGCGGTACGCAATCGCGGCACCATCGGCGGGTCCTTGGCGAACAATGACCCGTCCGCGTGCTATCCGGCGGGGGTCTTGGCCTCGAACGGGACGATCCTGACAAATGCACGGCAGATTGCGGCCGATGACTTTTTCCAAGGCATGTTCGAGACGGCCTTGGACGAGGGGGAGATCATCACCGAAGTGAAGCTGCCCGTCCCAGAGGTGGCCGCCTACGCCAAAATGCTGCAACCCGCGTCGCGTTTTGCCCTTGTGGCAGCCTTCGTGGCAAAGTTTTCGGACGGGGTCCGTGTGGCGATCACGGGGGCATCGGGCGATGGCGTGTTCCGCTGGCCCGAAGCGGAGACGGCGCTGTCCGCCGACTTTTCGGCCGGGGCGGTCAAGGCGCTGACCGCCCCCGACGCGTCGGACATGATCGACGATCTGCACGGCACCGGCGCCTACCGCGCCCATCTTGTGCGCGTGATGACGGCCCGCGCGGTCGCGCAGGCGCACTGACAGGCGACAACCGCTTTAGACAACAGTCAAACATGCGCATCGGGTGCCATGGGAAATAGCCTGGCTGACGGAGCCCAGGGCCAGCGACCCAACAGTGCCAAGCCCCCTGCGGCCCATCACGATCAGATCCGCGTTGATATCTTTGGCCAGCGACAAGGCGTGCTTGGCGGGATCAGTCCCGCCCACATGGGTGACCACTTGTTGACCCCCCATTTCCTTGGCACGCGCCGAGGCATCGGCCATGAGGTGGCGGGTCGCCTCGGCCATCTGCGCGTCCGAGGGCGGATGCGCCAACGGGGCGATCAGCGCACCGACGACAATGGGCGGTATGTCTCGCTGTGGCGTGTGGCAGATGTGAAGGCGCGCATCCAGGGTATTGGACAGATGAGCCGCCGTGGCCAAGGCGCGCTGCGCGTGGTCCGAGCCATCGTAGGAACAAAGAATGGTTTTGAACATGGGGTCCCTCCTTCTGGGGGCCAGTCTGCGCCAGGCGCGTCCACCGCGCCATGATCGGGATCATGGACAGCGGCCATAGAAAAGGGCACCCGAAGGTGCCCTGGATGGTCCGTGGTTGAATGCGCGGCTACCGCGCGGCGGGACCAATCATCATCACCATTTGCCGGCCTTCCATCTTTGGGAAGTTTTCGACTTTGCCGACGTCTTTGGTGTCTTCGGCGACGCGTTCCAGCAGTTCACGGCCCAGGTTTTGGTGCGCCATCTCACGCCCGCGGAAGCGGAGTGTCACTTTCACCTTGTCCCCGTTCTCTAGGAACTTGAACACGTTGCGCATCTTCACTTCGTAGTCGTGGGTGTCGGTGTTGGGGCGGAACTTCACCTCCTTCACCTCGATGGTCTTCTGCTTTTTGCGCGCTTCCGCCTCTTTCTTCTGCTGTTCGTATTTGAACTTGCCGAAGTCCATGATCTTGCAGACGGGCGGGGTGGCGTTCGGGCTGATCTCGACCAGGTCGAGACCGGCGTCCTCGGCCATGGCGCGGGCCTTGGCGGGGCTGACGACACCGACGTTTTCACCTTCGGCGCCAATCAGGCGGATTTCTACGGCGCGGATGCGGTCGTTAACTCGGGGTCCGGTATCGCGCTGCGGGGGCGCGTTGTGGGGTCTGCGGGCGATGGTCGTGATCCTTTGTGGCCATTTCGAACTCAGGGTCGCAAGGTAACCTCTGCGGCGCTTTGCTTCAAGCGCGGATCGTGCGCTGCGGGCCGGGGATGGTCGCCGGTTGTGGCGCTTTGGGCGCTTCTGCATTGCGGAGGGCGCTGGCTTGGTCCAAGCAACGGCCAGTTTTGGATTCGTCTGGATGGGAGACGTAGGATGTCACGTAACGTGATTGTAGGCCTTGCCGTGGTTGTCGCCGCCGCCCTGGCATGGATCGGTTTCACACAGTTCGGCGGGCAAACTCCGACGGAGGCGGCGGACGATGCCGCGACCGCGGTCACCGAGGGGGCGGATGCCGCCGTGGATGCAGGCGCAGACGCCGTCGACGCGGCCACCGATGCCACCACCGATGCGGCAGATGCCGCGACGGATGCGGCCACCGACGCCGCGACGACGGTCACGGATGCGGTGGAGGATGCGGCCAGTGCGGTCGGTGATACCGTGGAGGATGCGACGACAGCAGTTGGCGACGCGGTCCAAGACGCGGCGGACGCCGCTGGTGACGCGGCCGATGCGGCCGTGGATGCGGCCACGGAGGCGGCAACCGACGCCGTGAATGCTGTGACCGATGCGGCCGATGATGCCGTCGACGCGATTACGGATGCGACGACCGACACTGCGTCAGACACAGTCGACGCGGCCACAGATGCGGCCGATGCCACCACGGATGCGGCGACGGATGCCGCAGATGCCGCCGGCGATGCGGTCGATGCCGCAACGGATGAAGCCGCTGATGCTGCGGCGACCGCGACGGATGCAGCGGGCGATGCCGTGGACGCAGCAACCGACACCGCCGCCGACGCAGTTGACGCCACGACGGACGCTGCCACCGACGCAGCCGCAGCGGTCGATGAGGCCGCGGACGCGGGGACAGATGCGGCCACGGATGCCGTTGATACTGCGTCCGACACCGCCACCGACGCAGTTGACGCCGCGACGGACGCCGCCACGGATGCAGCCACCGCGGTTGATGAGGCCGCGGACGCGGCAACAGATGCGACGACGGACGCGGCTGATACCGCGTCTGACACTGCCACCGACGCTGCCAATGCGACGACGGACGCCGCAGATACCACAACCGAAGCGATGACTGACACGGCAACGGAGGCGACAGAGGCCACGACAGACGCCGCCAGCGATGCCACAGATGCCGCGACCGATAGCGCCGCCGCCGCGCCTGACAGCCTTGAGGGTTTGCTGACGCCGGAGACATTCGATGCGGACGCCGTGCTGGCCTATGTCCAGGAGTCGGATCTGAACGCGATCGTGAAAGGGACGCTGACGACGGCCATTGAGGGCGCGCGCGACAACCCCGAAGCCATCAGTGCCGTGATCGATACGCTGAAATCACAGTTCAACGTCGAATAGACAGTTAGCTCAGTACAATGGCAAAGGCCGGGGCGGTGATCCGCTCCGGCCTTTCTTATTTATACCCTAAGGGGCTGTCTGACGGGTCCTTACCCGACGAAGGCTTTCTCAACCACGTAATGCTTCGGGTCGGAATTCGCGCCTTCCTCCAGTCCGAAGCCTTCCAGGATTTCCTTCAGGTCCAGGTTCAGCCCCATTGAGCCGCAGACCATGGCCCGATCCGTCTCGGCCGAGATAGTATCCACGCCCAGATCGCGCTGCGCCTCGCCAGATTTCAAGAGATCCGTGATGCGGCCCATCTTGGCCGACGGTTCGCGCGTGGTGGTGGGGTAATATTTCAGCTTGGCCAATCCCTCTTCGCCCAGCAGTTCGACCATCATCTCGTCCCGTCGCAGGGTGTCGATCAACTGACGGCCATATTCCAACTCCGCCACGTCGCGGCAGGTGTGGGTGACGATGATTTCCTCGTAATCCTCATAGGTTTGCGGGTCCCGCAACAGGGACGCAAAGGGCGCAAACCCGGTGCCTGTGGCGAAGAACCACAGCCGCTTGCCCGGCAGCAGGGCATCATGGACCAGGGTGCCCACAGGTTTGGGCCGCAGGATGATCTGATCGCCCGGTTGAATATGCTGCAGTTTGGAGGTGAGCGGGCCGTCCTGGACCTTGATGGAGTAGAACTCCAACTCCTCATCCCAAGACGGCGACGCAATGGAATAGGCCCGCAACAGCGGCTTTTGCTTGCCCGTTTCTGGGTGCGGGTCCCCCATCAACCCGATCATCACAAACTCGCCAGAGCGGAACCGCAGCGATGCGGGGCGCGTCGTGCGAAAGCTGAACAGGCGGTCCGTCCAGTGCTGAACCGAGGTCACGGTCTGCGCATCGGGCAGGGCGGGTGTCGCCTTCACAGGCGCGGCGGATTGATCGTTCACGGGGCTTTGCTCGGTCATGTTCATCATGGGCGCGAAGATGCGCCCCTCCGTCTCTATAGTCATTGATCTGTGTCAGGAAAAGATGACAGTCGGTCATCTGTGGGGGTCAACCCGCGCGCAAGCGCCCCAGGCGCGCTTGGTAGTCGTGGGCTTGCCAATCCGCCCGTGCCAGCCACTGCGCCTCGGGCTGTCGTGCGGCAAGGGTGTCGTCGATTTCCACCTCATCGAACCCGGCACGGCGCGCCATGGTGTATTGATCGGCCAGAACATGGCCCTTGGCCCGGAGGCGTCCGGTAAAGCCCGCTTGGCGCACCTGCCGCGCGATCGTGAGGCCGCGGCCATCGGCAAAGCTGGGGAAATCGACGCGGATCGCCGTGGTGTCGACCAGGCGGGCAAACACGGGCGCCAGATCGGCGTCAGATGTCAGATCAATGGCAAGGGGGCCATTGGCCGGAAGGTCAGCCACGGGCGTAAAGCTCAGGTTCAGATCTTCGGCGTGAAAGCCGGTATCGCGGATAATGGGCATGGGATAGCCTTTCAAACCAGGCGGTTGTCGCCCGAAGGAGATGTATTCGATTAACCTGCGACAATCGCGCCTGGCACCACGCGCCCGGCTGCAAAGTGCAGACCACATTCGGTCTTCTCCCGCCCGCGCCAACGGCCCGCGCGCGGATCCTCGTCCGGGGCGACTTTGCTGGTGCAGGGGGCGCACCCCAGGCTCGGATACCCTTGTGCCACCAGGGGATGCCGTGGCAGGCGGTTGTTTTCCATGTAATCCGCCACGTCTTTGGGTGTCCAATGGGCCAGGGGGTTGATCTTCAGCTTCCCGGCCTCGGCCTCGAAGAACTGCAGATCGGCGCGCTGTCCGCCTTGGTAGCGTTTGCGCCCCGTGATCCAGGCGTCAAACCCCTGCAGCGCCAATTCCAGCGGCTTCGTCTTGCGGATCGTACAGCAGGTATCGGGGTCGCGGGTGTTCAAGTCGCCGTCTGGGTCCATCTGGAACAGATCACCGCTATCCGGGCGGATCAAACGCACATCGCGGAGGCCCAGCCTGTCTGCCACGGCGCGCTGATACGCCAACGTCTCGGGGAAGAGCATGCCCGTCTCAAGGAACAGGACGGGCTGCGTGCGGTCCATGACGGACAGCATATGCAAAAGCACCACCGATTCTGCCCCGAAGGAGGAGACCAGCGCGACGGGGCCAACCGCCGGATCATCCAGCGCCCGCGACATCACCGCGAAGGCAGAGTGATGGGCATAGGCTTGGTTGAGCCCTTCGGCATGGCGGCGCAGACGGGCATGGCTATCAAGCGGCATCTTGCTGGACCTCCGGGTAGAGGGCGGCCTTGAACGGAGCGGCGCCAAGGCGGCGATAGGCGTCGATGAACCGTTCGTCGGGCGTGTCGCGCAGGTCCAGATAGGCCAGCAACAATCGCTCTATGGCGGGGACAATCTCATCATAGGCGAAGCCGGGGCCTGCCCGTTCGCCAATGGCAGCGGTTTGCGTGTGGTCCCCGCCAAGTGTGATTTGATAGTTTTCAACGCCCGCGCGATCGAGGCCCAAAATCCCAATATGCCCAACATGGTGGTGCCCGCAGGCGTTGATGCAGCCCGAGATTTTAATCTTCAGCTCCCCCACATCATGCTCGATCTTCAGCGCGTCGATCCGCGTGGCGATCTGTTGCGCCACGGGGATGGACCGGGCCGTGGCCAAGGCGCAGTAATCCATGCCGGGGCAGGCAATGATGTCGCTGGCGAGGCCCAGATTGGCCGTGCCAAGCCCTGCCGTTTTCAAAGCCGCGTGGAGCGCGGGCAGGGCCGCGCGGGGCACGTGGGGCAGAATGACGTTCTGCTCATGGCTGATGCGCAATTCGCCATAGGCATGCTTCTCTGCCAAGTCGGCCATGAGGCGCATCTGCGCGGCCGTTGCATCGCCGGGTGTGTCCCCATGGGCCTTGAGGGAGATGGTAACGATGGCGTGGTCGTCGCGTTTGTGCGGCGTCAGATTCGTGTCCGCCCAGGCCTGGAACACAGGGTCGTTTTGATCACGCAAAGCCGGGGACGATTGCCAGGTCGGCGGGGCAAACTGCGCCGCGATCTCCGCCAGCATTGCCTGATCCACGCCAGTGAAGAGGGGGCGCAGCTCCGCAAATCTTTCCTCGACCCTGTCACGGATCTCATCGAGGCCGTTCTCATGGACGGTAATCTTGATCCGCGCCTTATACTTGTTGTCCCTGCGTCCCAAGCGATTGTAAACACTGACAATCGCCTCGCAATATGGCAGCAGATCCGCCTCCGGCAGGAAGTCCCGGACGGTCTTGCCGATCATGGGTGTGCGGCCCAGACCCCCGCCAATGATCACCTCAAACCCGCGTTGGCCGTCCACCTCCTTGAGGACTAGCCCGATATCGTGGGCGCGGGTCACGGCCCGGTCCTGCGCGGACCCGGTGACGGCGATCTTGAATTTACGGGGCAGGAACTGAAATTCCGGGTGGTCTGTCGACCATTGCCGCAGCAGTTCCGCATAAGGGCGCGGGTCTGCCACCTCATCGGCGGCCGCCCCGGCAAAATGGTCTGCGGTGACGTTGCGAATGGTATTTCCGCTGGTCTGGATCGCGTGCAGCCCGACTGTCCCAAGGTGGTCGAGCATGTCGGGAATGTCTTGCAATTTTGGCCAGTTGTACTGGATGTTCTGGCGCGTGGTGAAGTGGCCATAGCCCTTGTCC